>NZ_QPJE01000019.1 GCF_003337245.1 Halanaerobium sp. MA284_MarDTE_T2 | reverse complement strand
ATCTGCTACAAAAGAAAGATTTGTGAGATTAACTGTAAAAAGGCTAGGTTCTATGAATAAGGAATCCTCGTGGGCTTGCCCCGAGGAGCGTCAATTAATTCATATTATACCTTCTATCACCGTGGTAAATCAAGAGTGGAAGTATTAGCGGTAATTTTTCTGAATTATTTTGCTTTAAATGTTGATCCCAGATTTCTGTCATATATTTTAGAATAAAAATTACAAATTGATTATTCTGCGGATTGAATTTATAAAATACAGCATAAGTGATATAATTTAGAGGAAGGAGGTTAATTATGGATAAAGTAATAAGAAAAATTGACTGCAAATTGAAAAAGAAAATAGAAATGTTTTTAGAGAAAAAAAAGAATGTTAAGGCAGCTTTTTTATTTGGATCATATGGGACCAAATATGAAAGAGAAAATAGCGATTTAGATTTAGCCGTCCTTTTTGAAGATTCTCCAAATACATCAGAACAATTGGAGTTGGCTGGAGAAATTGAGCTAGAAATACAAAATTATGAAATTGATTTAATTAATTTAAATAATGTTAACATGGCTTTTAAGCATGAAATAATTACAAAAGGAGAAAAAATATATAGTAGAGACCAAATTGAAACAGCAGATTTTGTAGAATATGTTTTAAAGTTTGGTCCTGATGCTAGAATATATAAATATAAAATTCAAAAAGATTATATTGAAGGTTTAAAGGAGGAACATAATGACTCTTGATTATAATCGATTAACAGAAAAAATACAATTCATAAGAAGTAATATGAAAAAATTAAGAGAATTAGCAGAACTTCCTAAGGAAAATTTTTTGAGTGATTATAGGAATTATGATACTGCAAAATATAATTTACAGTCAATAATTGAAGCAATGATAGATATTGCTAATCATATAATATCTCGTGAAGAATTAGGGAATCCGGATACAAATGCTGATTCTTTTAGAATAATTGCAGATACTGGTTTAATAGAGGAAGAACTATTATCAACTTTTATTAAGATGACCAAATTTAGGAATAGAATAGTACATCTGTATGACCAAATTGATGATGAATATATTTATCATATTATAAAAAATAATTTAGAAGATATAGATACTTTTATTGAAATAATTATTGATGATTATTTTCAATAAAAAAAGAGCAGAATAATCTGCTCTTAATTTAAGTATCCTTCCAGGTCTTTAAGTGATTCAATATTAAGGATATTGTTTCTAATAGTTTTTAATGTTTCTAATTGAGAATTATTAAGTTTTTTCTTCAGGACAGGAGGGAAGTCCTCAATATTAAGTTTTTGAGCTGTTAATCCTATGATAGTTTCTATAAGTTCTTCTTTTTTACCTTCTTCACGACCTTCTTCACGCAATTTGTTTGCAGTAGACATGAATGCTTCACTCCTTTCAGGAATAATAGTATCTACTTTTTGTTTCATAATATCCACATCATAGTCTACAATTTCTAAAATATACCTTAGTCCTACAGAAAAATATTCTTTTAATTTTTTGTCTACAAATGAGTCTTTAGAAATTTCTAAATGAGAACTATCCATTATTTCTAAAAGTTCTTTAGGAAGATAGCTTTTGATAAAACTTTCTGCCACTTCTTTTTTGCTGAACATTTCTTTAAAAAACTTATCATGTGGAGAAATCATTAAATCAACTCCTTTTATGTAGGATTTATTATTCAAAACAAACATGTGTTCTATAATTATAATATCACAACTTAAATATATGTTCAAAAAATTTGACTAAAATAAACCTATTTTTTATTGATTTTTATTGTAAAGTATATTACAATTAAAGATGTTAAGGAATTGAACAAGTTAAGGGAGCTGCAATGGAAAAAAATATAACAGATATTTTAAACGTGTTAGATGATAGAGATAATCCCTCACAGAGAGAGATAGCAAAAGAAACTGGAATTTCTTTAGGTCTGGTCAATACTTTAATTAAAAAATGTGCTAAAAAAGGTCTGGTTAAGATTGAAAGACTCAATGCTAGAAATATTAAATATATATTGACTCCAGCTGGTATCAAAGAAAAAACTGAAAAAACCTTAAATTATATAAAAAAATCATACAGGGCTGTAAAGGAAATTGAAGCCAGGGTTTTAAAGCTGGTTGAAGAGAACAAGAAGGAAGAGAAAAACATTTATCTTTATGAGGCTAATAGAGAAGAAAGTGAGATACTTGATCTGATTGAGACGATTTTTAAAGGTAATAATATCGATTATGAGGTTATTTATGATCCCAAAGAATTGGATTCTTTAAACAGTGAGGAAGATATTTTATACCACTGGGATCTGGAAACAGATTTTTCTGGGTTAGATGAAGTTAATATATTTAGATACTGATGTAATTTTATGGAAATGACATCGGATGTCATAAAATATATTTCGACAAAATCCGAGTATGATATCAATTGAATTCTTTATATTAGTGATATAAAATAAAGGATGTGGATGCAAAAAAATTAGCAGTAAATTGATTAAATTTAAGCAAAATTAAATACTGAAATATAACAAACTATTTAATATGTGACAGCGGATGTCATATATTATTTATTTAACAAGTTCATTTTTTATGAAAAACTATTTTTTTATTATTGATGACCGACTTCAACAAAGTGGACATAGTGTTGAATAGGGGTAGAGAAAAAAATATAGATAAAGAATATACAGTTTTTTGTATATGAACTTAAGGGATTGAGTTTATATGTAAAAAACTATTTTTTTGTGTTTGGAGAATAAATATTTTGGGGTGTTGAAATTTATGAGGATTACAGCAATAATACCTGCTAGATATAGCTCTAGTAGGTTACCAGGAAAACCAATAAAAGATATTTGTGGTAAAACAATGGTGCGTAGAGTTTATGAACAAGTTGAAAAAGTTAGTTTAATAGATGAAATTATTGTTGCTACTGATGATCAAAGAATTTATGATGAAATCAAAAATTTTGATGGTAATGTTATTATGACTACAAAAGATCATAAAACTGGAACTGACCGGTTAGCAGAAGTAGCTGCAAAAATAGACTCGGATATTATTGTTAATGTTCAAGGAGATGAACCATTAATTAATCCCTTAGTTATAAAGTCAGCTATAGAACCATTATTGTTAGATGCTTCTTTAAAAATAAGCACATTAAAACATTTAATTAAAGATAAAAAAGATATAAATAATCCAAATATAGTAAAAGTTATTACAGATGGAAATAATAATGCAATATATTTTTCCAGGTCTAAAATTCCATTTTCAAGAAATAGTCAAAAATTTAACTATTACAAACACATTGGATTGTATGTCTATAGAAGGAACTTTTTATTAAAGTTTGCAGAAATGAGCTCAACACCTCTTGAAGTGCAGGAGTCATTAGAGCAATTACGGGTTATAGAAAATGGATATAAAATTAAAGTGATAGAAACAGAATACGATTCTATTGGGGTAGATACCGAAGAAGATTTAAATAAAGTTAGAAATATATTGGGGGAATAGAAATGGTAAAAGAAATTAAATTGAATGAAAATGTTATTTTTGGGAATAACAGACCTTTTGTATTATTTGCGGGACCTTGCGCAATTGAGAGTGAAGAAAGAGTCTTGAAATTAGCAGAAGGAATTAAAAAGATTACAGATAAGTTAAATATTCCTTATGTTTTTAAATCATCATATGATAAAGCTAACCGTTCTTCTATTGATTCATATCGTGGACCTGGGATTGAAAAGGGGTTAAATATACTACAAAAAGTAAAAGACGAGTTTAATTTACCGGTAATTTCTGACGTTCATACAGAAGAACAGGCAAAAATGGCTGCAGATTTTTTAGATGTTATACAGATACCTGCTTTTTTATGTAGACAAACTGATTTAGTAACTGCAGTTGGAAAAACTAATAAGATTGTTAATGTTAAAAAAGGTCAATTTTTAGCTCCCTGGGACATTGACCAGGTAGTTAAAAAAATTGAAAGTACTGGTAATAAAAAAATATTATTAACAGAACGAGGAGTTACTTTTGGATATAATAATTTAGTTGTCGATATGCGATCTTTGCCGCGAATGAGGAAAACAGGTTATCCAGTAGTTTTTGATGCTACTCATAGTGTTCAATTACCTGGAGGGGCAGGAGATTCTTCAGACGGCGATAGACAGTATGTGCCTTATCTTACACGAGCAGCAGTCGGTGCTGGGATTGATGCATTGTTTTTAGAAGTACATGATCAACCTGAAGAGGCGTTGTCTGATGGTGCTAATATGGTGAGGTTGGAGAATTTAGAGAAAATATTAAAACAGGCTAAAGCTATTGATAAACTTGTTAAGGAGGATCTATAAGGATGGTATTACTGGATTCAGAGTTGGGTTCTCAAAAAATTAAAAAGCAAGCCAAAGATGTTTTAGACATTGAGTCTGAAGCAATTTTAAATTTAAAAGAATCTATAAATGGACAATTTGTTGAAATAGTAAAAGAAATTCTTAATTGTCCAGGTAGAGTTATAATGACCGGTATGGGAAAATCAGGCTTGATTGCAAAGAAATTGGCAGCTACTTTAGCGAGTACTGGTACGCCTTCTTTTTTTCTTCATCCAGCTGAAGCCATACATGGAGACTTAGGCATGGTTACTAATGATGATATTGTTATTACATTATCAAATAGTGGTGAAACAAATGAAGTTTTAAATATAGTTCCTGCTATAAAAAGAATTGGAGCTAAAATAATTTCAATGACAGGTGGGCTTGATTCTACTTTAGCAAAAAATTCGGATTATATATTAAATACAGGAGTTAAAGAAGAGGCCTGTCCTTTAGATTTAGCTCCAACTGCAAGTACTACAGCAACTTTAGCTTTAGGTGATGCTCTTGCAATATCTTTACTCAAAGTTAGAGATTTCAAACCTGAAGATTTTGCTTTATACCATCCAGGAGGTTCCTTAGGCAAGAAACTTCTATTAAAGGTAGATGATGTTTTACATGTTAGAGAGCAGAATCCAGTTGTTAATTTAGAGACTAATCTTAAGGAAACATTATTTACTATGACTTCAACAGGTATGGGGTCAGTTAATATTGTTGGTGATGATGGAAAATTAGCTGGTATAATTACTGATGGAGATATAAGACGTCATCTGGAAGAATCACCTGATTTATTAAATAAAAATGCTGGAGATATAATGACAGTTAATCCAAAAACAATTTTTAAAGAAAAGTTAGCTGCTGAAGCATTAAAATTAATGCAGGACAATGAGATTAAAGATTTACCGGTAATAAATGAAAATGATGAGCCGTTAGGATTAATTAATTTTCAAGATTTATTAAAAGCTGGGGTTTTATAAAAAAGATCAAAGGTTGATTTTAATGAAAAAAAATAAAGAAAATTCAGTTTCTAAAAATACTTTTTTTAATTTATTAATTAATATAATAAAAGTGTTAATTCCTTTGTTAACTATTCCTTATATTTCTAGAATTTTAGGTCCTGAGAAACTTGGAACAGTCAATTTTATTCGTTCTATTATAAACTATTTTATTATTATTGCTGGATTGGGAATTCCAATTTATGCCAGTCGAGAAATAGCTAAAATTAAAGATGATATTCAAAAAAGGACTAAATTCTTTATTGAAATCGAAGCTTTAAGATTTATTACAATAGTTATAGTAGAATTCTTTTTTATTTTACTTGTTTTAAAATTCCCAAACATTGTAAAGGGGCACATTAAGTTATCTTTAGTTTTTAGTGGTCTAATTATTTCTTCATTTTTTAATATTGACTGGTTTTATAAAGGTTTAGGTAAGTTTAATTTTATATCAAATACTCTTCTTTTTTCAAAATTTATATATTTATTTTTAATTTTTACAACAATTAAAAATAGACAAGATATTTATAATTATGCAAGTATTATTTTGTTATCTGATTTGATTTTCAACTGTTTGATGTTCTTTGTTGCAAGATATAAATTAGATTATAATAAACTTTCTTGGGAAGAAATTAATCTTAAAATTCACTTCAAATTTGTTGGGTGGTTTCTTTTTTCGCGTTTAGCAGTATTAGTTTATACTAATTTAGACAGTGTAATGATTGGATATATACAAAACGAAGAAAGTGTAGGACATTATTATGTTGCAAATAGATTAGTTAAAATAATATTACCATTTGTTGTTGCAACTGGAGCTGTTTTACTTCCTGAAATTTCAAAATTAAAAGAAAAAAATAATTATAAAAAAATTAGAGGCTATTTAAGAAAATCTATTTCAATTATGATAATGATATCAGTGCCGGCAACATTAGGCCTTATTTTATTATCTGATCAAATAATTCCATTGATTTTTGGTGTTAAATATAAATCTGTATTTACTTTAAGAATATTATCTCCATTACTTATTGTAATAGGATTTAGTAGTGTTTATGGAACACAAATTTTATTACCTTTTAATAAAGAAAAAGAATTTAGTCTGATTATTATATTTGGAGCTATTATAAATTTCACATTAAATTTATTTCTAATAAAGCGAATTGGTTATAATGGAGCAGCTATATCAACACTAATAGCGGAGGTCATAATAGCTGTTTTAGATTATTTTTTAGTTAAAAAAATTATTAGGAATATTTATGATATTAAAAATATTATTCAGGTTGTAATGTCTTCATTTTTAATGTATATATTTATATTGTTTTTTAAACATGTATTTTTTAATTATATGAATAACATTTTTAGTATTAGTTTTATTATATTGACCTCTTCTATTATTTATTTTTTTGTTTTATATAAACTAAAAAATGAAGTTTTTTTATATGGTATTGATAAATTCAAAAATAAATTTTTTAGCTAGCCTCACAACTTTTGGACAAAATTTAATATAATATATTAAATAGAATTGCAATTTCTGGATTGTCAATTCTTTTTTAAAACAATTTTTATCGAACAATAATTATATAAGCGAATTTCATAAAAATAAGCCTTGATATAACAAAGATTTTAATGATATAAAAAGGGCTTCACCCCATTCTTGTCGAATTTAATAGTAACACCCAAAAAACTCGAAAGAAGGTGAAGCCCTATTAATAATATTCGACAAGAGTGTCTCTTTCCCTTTGAAGAATTGCTAAATTTATCGGAAACAGACAAATTAATTTGTATTTTAGATCCTATTGATCTTAAACCTGTTGTTGAAAAGATAAAACCTAAGTCCAATAAAGGACCAACTGGATACAATCCAGAAGCTATTTTAAGAGCTTTTCTGGTCCAACAGATTGAAAAGATTCCTACCAGAGCAGACTTAGTAAGCAAAATTGATAGAAGTCCTTATCTCAGATATGTCTGCGGTTTTTCTACCACTGGTAGGGTGCCCAGTGAAGCAACATTTAGCCGATATTACAGCAAATTATCTGAGACTGATGGTCTGGAATTACTAATGAATGATCTCTTAGATCAAAGTATAGAACTAAATCTATTAGACACAGATACAATGGCTGTTGATGCTTCAAAACTGGAAGCTTATGAACGAGCTAAGCCAAAGTCAAAGATAGACAAGGAAAATGATTTTACCCCTGATTGGGGTACTAAATTCGACTCCCATAAAAATCAGATAACCTGGTTTGGCTGGAAGATACATGCTGCAGTTGAAACTAAATCAGAATTACCGATTGCTTTAACTTTAACTCCAGCCAATCATGCAGATAAAACCCAGGCAATACCTTTAGTTGAAAAGGTTAATGACTTTTTAGCTGAAAGAGATTTGATTAAACCAAAATTTTGGACTATGGATTCAGGTTATGATACTACTGATATCTATGAGCATATTCTCTTTGAGCAGGATTCTCAGGCCATTATCCCAATCAACAAGCGTAATGCTAAACAGCCACCAGCTGGTTTCTATGATTTTAAAGGAACACCAGTCTGCAGTGGCGGACACAAAATGTATTACTGGGGTCATTACAAAGGAGTCAACAAATTTAGATGCCCACATGTATGTGGTAAAGTTGATTGTATTCATGGAACTAAATGGTGTTCTGACAGCAACTACGGTCAGGTAACTAAAACCAGACCAAAAGAGAACCCCAGATATATATCAACACCACATAGAGACTCTAGAACCTGGAGAAGGATCTACAACAAGAGAACCAGTGTTGAGAGAACTTTTTCCAGACTAAAAGAGCATCTAAATTTAGAGAACTTAACTGTAATGGGAGCCAAAAAAGTCAAAACTCATTTGCTATTAAGTTCAATCAGTTTGATAGCTGCAAGAATCGCAGCCGAAAAGATCAAGCTTCAAAATCAGACTTTAGCTGCTTAAAAAGCATTTTAAAGCAAGATTTTAAGATACCCAAGCTAAGTGCGTCTAAATTTAGCAGTAAATCTATGGTAAATCATTAAAATCTACAAATTCAAGTTAAAAGGCTTATTTTTATGATTCGCAGACAATATTTTTTTGAATTAAACTAAATTAAGCGTATTATGAAATTCGCTTATATAACAGCGTGGTGTCTTATGAAAATAAAAATTAACAAATATTTAACTTTGATTAATTTTATAAATATTTTTATTTTGTTATTATTCATATTTCAAACGAGAATAGAGTTTGTTAATGAGATTAATAAAGTTGAATTATTGAAATATGAATTGGTATTTTTTTCTTTTTTTTATTTTATTCAAATTGTATTTTATTATAAAAATTTACTTCATCCTTATTTAGGATTATATTATTCTTTATTACTTTTTAACTTTTCAAGAATACTTGTCGATCTTTTAGGGGGAGTTGATTTTTCTAAAACAGTTTGGTTTTTACAAACAAACTTGTCAGTTTCAGTTCAAATTCAAACACTTGAAGTTTTGGGTTTAGGTCTTACTTGTTTGCACATAGGATATTTATTGAATTTAGCATTTGTTTATAATAAAGAAAACAGAGGTATAATTAAAACTAACGAATTAATCCTAAAAATAGGATATTTATTTTTAATATTAGGCATAATAGGATACTTATATGAAAGTATTATTTATTTTAAGTTTGTCACTAAAAATGGGTATTTATCTTTGTTTTTAGGTAATAAAATCAAGATACCAATCATAATAAGACTTCTTAAAAATCTTTTTTTGGTTAGTTATCCATTATTGATGTCTAATAATATAAAAAAAGATAAGGCTAAAAAAATAACTATTATTTATTTAATTGGTCTTTCATTTAGCATGTTAAGAGGCCAAAGGACCCAATTTTTTTCTGGAGTATTAGCTTCCTTAAGCATGTATCATTATATTTATAGAGTAAAAAAAACAAATTTTAAGTATTATGTTAATGTTTTTTTAAATTCTTTAGTGTTAATATTTATTGGAGATTTAATTTCAAAATTTAGAGAAAATATTTATTTTTTTGCAAGCAATAATAATTTATTTTTAACAATAAGGGATTTTATATACAGTCAAGGAGTTTCAATAAATGTTCTGGCCTTTACCATTAAGTATAAAGAAAAATTTCAGATAAATAATTTAAAGTATATTATAGCGCCTATTACCGACTATTTTTATATTTTGAATTATAGAATTTTTGAAAGTTTTTCTATTAATTTTACCCCTGTTCAAATATTAGATTATTCTAATAGATTAGCTTATAATCTTTCATATTATATAAACCCTTATCTATATAAATCTGGAGCTGGTCTTGGCGGAAACTATTTAGCAGAATTTTATACTTATTATGGATATAAGGGTGTTATAATTTTCAGTCTGTTTTTTGGTTTCTTTTTTAGTTTATTATTGAAAAAAGCAATAAGACATCGATATGGGATATATATACTATATTTTATTTTACCTCATATTTTCATGTCTCCAAGAGGTAATGCATTAGGGTTTTTCAGATATATTTGGAGAATGAGTTTTGTATATTTTTTAATAATAATTTTTATTAATTTTATTAAAAGAAATAAGGTTCTTTAACAAATATTGTGAAATCTAAATAGCAACCATTGAATTATGTTAGCTCTTTAATTTTTTGAATTACTCTTAAATACTTAGCAATGATAAATATACTCGCCGTCTCAAGTTTTTAACTTTGGAACACCGTAGCCAATTCTTTTGACTAGTTTGATTTTGTTGTTTAATCTTTCAGCAAATCCGTTAGTTATTCTAGTTTTAAAATAGTTAATACTGTGTTGTTCCAAGCGTTTTAATGTTCCTTTAGTTCTACAGAAAAGATTTAGTGTAGACTGACTAACATTTTCATACCAGTTATCTAAAGGTTGAATAGATTCTTTAACATCAGGTATCTGGAGTGAGTCTCTAAATTTTTCTTTTAGCTTCCATGCTTTTTCTAAAGCAGGAGATAATTTGAAGAGCTCTATCAGTTGCTGGTGTCCGTATTCATCAAGTTTTTCGCCAGCCCTTAAAAAAGTGAGTCTTGATTTGTAAAATTTCTTTCTATTGGCAGCAGTCTGTTTCTCCTTTTCCTTGATTGCAAATTCATCAATACTGATGGCTTCAACTTTATCTAAAGTTTTTAGCTGAGCCTCTTCTATCATAGTATCTATTTGAGTATTAACTGAGTTTTTAATACTGGTATAACTTAAGCCATTTTCTCTTGCTACCCTTGAATAATCACGACCATCAGTCTGTTTTAAAAGATAGAATTTAAAATGCTAAGTTTTCCTGGAATAACCAGGAATACTCTTAAGATTTTTTGGTATTGCTCTTTTGTCATAATGTTTGCAGTTATAGCGCTTTTTAACTATTTTAATAACAACTTTTTTATCTCTAAAAGGAACATCTTGAATACTTTTAGGACGCCTGTCATGAATATTCCCTACCTTTCTACCGCAGCTAGGACACTTAACATGATCTGTTTTGTAATCAACGATAAAAGTTAAATATTCTTCTGTTTGGATTAATTCTGTTGCCACAAGGTCTGGTAAATCTGTGATAAGATTAGTATGCATTTGCTTGACTCCTTCATTGAATTTTTAATGTGCAAACTAATTAATTCAACAGAATTAGGCAAATGCCTTTTTTTATTTAGATTTTTTTAGATTTACAGTTTTTTCTTCACAACATTAATTATACAACCAAGAATAAGGAGAGAAAAAATTGAATAACATTTTATTTTTACGAGGAGCCCAGCATGATAAAATCAATTTATTTTCTAAGTTAACTCATCAATTAAACAAAAGAGATATTGAATGTACTAATTTGACTTTTGATATTATAGAAGAATATTTATATAATTGTCATAACATAGAAACTTTAAAAGTTAGTGATATTAAAGTAGATCATTTTAGTGAATTTAATAAATACTCTTCAAAAGAAATGAATAATATCATATATTTTGAGGAAAAATTTAATGAAAAAGTGTTTGGTCAGTCAAACAAAGATAAGTTAATTAAAATAACTAAATGTTTTATGGAAAAACTAAAGGAACTAGATAATTTATATTCTTATGATGCTTTTTTAATGTGGAACAATAATTTTTTGTTTGATAGAATTGCATATTATTATGCTAAAAAAAACAATAAGGATATATTTGTTATTGAACAAGGTAGCTTTAGACCATTTACTTTAGCCATTGATAAAAAAGGTGTCAACTTTGAAAGTTCTATACCTAAAACAAGTGAGTTTTATAAGAATCTTAATTTTGATAAACAACTTTATAATTCATTTTTAGAGACTCCTATAAAGGCTACTAAAGATAAAACAAAATATTATAATAACAATTTATATAAAATAATGGTTTATTTAAACATTTGTAAAAAAGTTATTAGTGGGGGATATTTAGAACCAAATTATATTAATTTTTTTACAAATTTAGTTAGTAAATTAATTAATAATAAAAAAAATAAGTTAAAAAATAAAATAACTAATAATCAATCTATAAATTTTAATAAAAGATATATTTTTGTTCCATTACAAGTCGAAACAGATTCTCAGATCATATTTTTTTCTCCTTCCATTAAAGATATGGAAGAATTAGTTGTTAAAGTGAGTGAAAAAGTTAAAGAATACAACAATAAATTTAATGATAATATAGATGTAATTTTCAAATCTCATCCAAAAGACTCACGAGTTGACTTGTATGAATTAAAAAATAAAGTAAATAAATATCAAAATAGTTATTTGATTGTAAAAGGAAATACAAAAAAATATATTAAAAACTCTGAATTGGTTATAACAATTAATTCAACAGTAGGAATTGAAGCTTTAATTGAAAAAAAATCAGTTATCACTTTAGGTAAATCTTTTTATAATATTGAAGATATTGTTTTACATTGTTCTAAAATAAAATTATTACCAGAATATATAAAAAAAGCTTTAGAAGAAAGTGTTAACCAAGAATTAATTGAAAGATTTTTATTTTATTTAAGATTTATATATTTTAAAGAAATATATTGGAAAAACTCTGATATTAAGTCGATTTCAAAATTAGTTGATTTCATAACCGAATGATCAAATATTTAATATAAAACAAAGAATAGTAAGAGGTGGATTTTTTATGAAAACTATAATATATTTAGGCTTTAATAATCCTAATAAACACAAAAGAGGTGTAGAAAATGTAATAAAATTCCAATCTGAATCTGCCAAAAATTATTATAAATATTATATTTTTTTTGATGATACTGAATCTAAATTTAAATGGGGTTCTATCAAATGTATTGGAATAAAAAATAATAATTTGAGATTTTTAAAATTAAATAAATTGATAAGAGAAATCATTAAAAAGAATGCGAGAAAAAATATAGTAATACATTCTCATAATTATTTAATGAGCTTTTTTTTATTATATAAGACAGATATTTTTACTGTACATGACGGATTATATTATTATAAAAAGAATATTAATAGTAATAAATTACTCCTTTTTAGAATTATTGAAAAAATAGTTTATTATAGATCTAATATAATTCATTTTATTTCAAATTTTGCAAAAGAACAGTCTCTGTTTAATAATGATAGCGGATTTGTAATTATTAATAATACTACTCCTTTTGAAGAAATATATACCAAAGCAAAAGATAAATTTGATGAATTTGATAATACTAAAATTAATATTTTTGCAGTTAGAAGTATAGAAGAAAGAGCAAGAATAGATCTGTTGATCGAAACTGCTAAATTATTAAATAAAAACAAATATTATATATATATAGCAGGTAAAGGCCCTTTACTTAAACATTTTAAATCTAAAGCTAAAAATATAAAAAACATAACCTTTCTTGGATATGTTGATGATGATGATTTAATCAATTATTATAATAATTGTGATTTAGTAATAATGCCAGCTGAATATGGAGAAGGTTTTGGGTTGCCTATAATTGAAGGTTATTTATTTAACAAACCAGTTATTGCTTCTAATAAATGTGCAATACCAGAAGTTATTATTGATAAAAATTTTTTGTTTGAAAATAATGCAACAAACATAAAGACAAAAATAAAAGAGGTCTTAAAGAATAGTTACAATAAAAAGTTCATAAATTTTTATGAAACTAATTATTCTTATAGAATAATTAGTCAGCAATATAAAGAACTGTATAATTCATTAAAATAAAAGATTTATTTTTGGTAGTACTTATTTTAAAAAAAGGAGCTTAAAATGAAAATCAATAAATTATGGAATGATTATGGATTATTAGGTAGTTTAAAATTACTTTACCAATTTATAACTTCAAAATTTATTTTTTGGAATTCACGATTAATTAGAAGACCAATTTATATCAGAGGTAAACATTTTATTAGAATCTCTAAAGGATTCACTACAGGAGTTGGATTAAGACTAGAAGCTTATCCAAAGAAAAATAATTCAGCGATCATTGAGATAGGGGAAAATTGTCAGTTAAATGATTATGTTCATATTGGTGCTATTGAAAAAATTATCATAGGAAATAATGTTTTAATAGCAAGTAAAGTATTCATAACAGATCATAATCATGGTTATTATGGAAATAAAGACTTTAACAGTCCTCCTTATATTTCACCTAATAATAGAACTTTGTATTCTGAAAAAGTTACGATAGGTGATAATGTTTGGTTAGGAGAATTTGTTTCTATATTACCTGGAGTAGAAATTGGAGCAGGGTCAATAATTGGTGCGATGTCTGTTGTAACTCATAATATCCCTCCTAATTCGATAGCTGTTGGTATCCCAGCCGAGGTTATTAAAAAATATAATTCTAAAACAGAAAGGTGGGAAAAAGTATGAAAAAAATCGTTGTGTCAGCAATTAACTTTTCTAGTGGGGGACCATTATCAGTGTTACAAGATGCTTTAGGTTACATAGGAAAAAATCTTTCAAATAAATATGAAATTGTTGCTTTAGTTCATAATAAAGATTTATTTGATGTGGAGAATATTAAATATTATGAGTTTTCCAATTCTAAAAATAGCTGGATAAATCGTTTGTTTTACGAATATATTTATTTTTATTTTTTATCTAAAAAGATTAAACCTTATCTCTGGTTATCACTTCATGATATGACTCCAAATATTAAAGCAAAGAAAAAAGCTGTTTATTGTCATAATCCATCTCCTTTTTATCAAACAAATAGATTGGAAAGAAAATTCAACAAGAAATTTTGGTTATTTACAAAGTATTATGAATACATATATAGAATTAATATAGATGAAAATGACCATGTTATTGTGCAACAAGATTGGTTGCGTAGTGAATTTGAAAAACGTTTTAAGATAGATAACGTTATTGTTGCAAATCCAAATATTAAAATACCTAATGAGATAGTTGAAATAGATGGAAATGAAATCCCAAAAAAAGATTTTGCTTTTTTTTACCCTTCATTTCCGAGAGTATTTAAAAATTTTGAAGTTATATGTGAAACTGCAGAAATTTTAAAAGAAAAAGGAATAAAAAATGTTAAAATTTATTTAACTATAGATGGAACTGAGAATGAATATTCTAAATATATATATAAAAAATATAAAAAAAATAGTCTATTAGAATTTATTGGTTTGATTTCTCGAGAAGAAGTATTTAAAATGTATAGTAAAATTGATGCTTTAATATTTCCTTCCAAACTAGAAACTTGGGGGATGCCAATAACTGAATTTAAAGAATTCGATAAACCTATTTTTCTTTCTGATTTAGAATACGCTCATGAAACATTAGGAAATTATTCCAAAGGTAAATTTTTTGATCCTTTGAAACCAGAACAATTATCAGATGTAATTATAAATTATATTAATAATGATATTAAATTTGATAATCATAAAGATTTAACAATTGATAATCCTTATGTTAAAACTTGGGAAGATTTGTTTAATATATTGTTAGAAGAATAGGAGGTTTTTAATAATGAAAGGAATAATTTTAGCTGGTGGTTCAGGAACAAGGCTTTATCCAGTTACAAAATCAATTTCAAAGCAGATAGTACCTATTTATGACAAACCAATGATTTATTATCCATTATCTGTATTAATGCTCTCTGGCATTAAAGATATACTTATAATTTCTACACCAGAAGATTTACCGGTATTTAAAGATTTGTTAGGTGATGGAAGTGATATTGGTTTAAACTTAGAATATCAAGTTCAGGAAAAACCAAGAGGGCTTGCAGATGCTTTTATTGTTGGAGAAGATTTTATTGGAGATGATAATGTAGCGTTAATTCTTGGTGATAATGTTTTTTATGGACAGAGTTTTACTGAGATATTAGAAAGAGCTGCTTCTTTAGAAGAAGGAGCTACTATCTTTGGCTATTATGTTAAAGATCCTACAAGTTTTGGAGTAGTAGAATTTGATGATAATGGTAAAGTATTATCTTTAGAAGAAAAACCAGATGAACCGAAGTCTAATTATGCAGTGCCTGGACTTTATTTTTATGATAATACCGTTGTAGAAAAAGCTAAAAATTTAGAACCATCTGAACGTGGAGAATTAGAGATTACAGATCTAAATAGATTATATTTAGAAGAAGGAAATTTAATGGTAGAACATTTTGGCCGCGGAATGGCCTGGTTAGATACTGGTACTCATGATGGTTTATTAGAAGCTTCAAATTTTGTAGAGGCTATTCAAAAAAGACAGGGCCTATATATATCCTGTATAGAAGAAATCGCTTACAGATTGGGATATATTGATTCTGAACAGCTTAAAAAACTTGCAGAACCATTAATGAAAACTAATTATGGTAAATATCTATATGATATTTCAGAAGGAAAAAGAAACTAAATTTAGTAGAGGTGAAAAATGTCTAAATTCAAAAAAATATCTACCCCTATAAATGATCTTTATATAATTGAACCAACTGTTTTTAGTGATCATAGAGGTTTTTTTATGGAAAGTTATAATAAAAAAGAATTTGCTGAGATTGATCTTGATCTGAATTTTGTTCAGGATAACCATTCAAAATCAGAAAAAGGAACATTAAGAGGGCTTCATTTTCAAACTAAACATGCCCAGGGTAAATTAGTAAGGGCTGTTAAAGGTACTGTTTATGATGTTGGAGTTGATTTAAGAAAAGACTCTGATACATATGGAGAATATTTTGGAGTTATCTTATCAGAAGAAAACAAAAAAATGTTTTATATTCCAGAAGGTTTTGCCCATGGTTTTGTAGCACTAAGCGATGAAGTTGAGTTTTTATACAAGGCAACTGATTATTATCATCCAGAATACGATGCAGGAGTAGCCTGGAATGATCCTGATATAGATATAGATTGGCCTTTAGAAAGATTTAACTTAACAGAAGCTGATTTGTTATTATCAGATAAAGATAAGGAACTACCAACTTTAAAAGAATATAATAAGGGTGATTAATTTGAAGAACTGTTTAATTACTGGTGGTGCAGGATTTATAGGCACTAATTTCGTTAAATATATGCTTAATGAACATGGTGATGAATTTAATCTTGTTGTTTTAGATAAACTTACATATGCTGGAAATTTAGCGAACTTAAAAGATGAATTAAATGATATTGAATTTGTTAAAGGTGATATAAGTAATAAAGAGTTAGTAGAGTATATTTTCACAGAATTTGAAATTGATTATGTAGTAAATTTTGCTGCGGAATCTCATGTTGATCGTTCAATAAAAAATCCACAGATCTTTTTGGAAACTAATATTTTAGGAACTCAAAATTTAATGGATGTTGCTAAAAAATTCTGGCAAGTGGATGAAAATCAATATAAAGAAGGGGTTAAATTTCTTCAGGTATCTACTGATGAAGTATATGGTTCATTGGGAGAGACAGGTTACTTTACCGAAGAAACTCCATTAGCACCTAATAGTCCTTATTCTGCCAGCAAAACAAGTGCAGATATGATGGTTAGAGCATATAATGAAACATATAACTTCCCGATGAATATAACAAGATGTTCTAATAATTATGGTCCTTACCAGTTTCCGGAAAAACTAATCCCACTATTTTCAACAAATGCTATGGAAGATAAAGAACTGCCTATCTATGGTGATGGGAAAAATGTTAGAGACTGGCTGCATGTTAAAGATCACTGTAGAGCTATAGATATAGTGTTGAGAAAAGGGGAAGTTGGGGAAGTATATAATATTGGTGGTAATAATGAAAAAACCAATTTAGAAATAACTGAATCAATTTTAAATACTTTAGATAAACCTAAAGACTTAATAAAATTTGTTAAAGATAGATTGGGACATGATCGCAGATATGCTATTGATTCTTCCAAAATGAAAGAAGAATTGAACTGGGAACCTGAATATACATTTGAAGAAGGAATTGCTGAAACTATTCAGTGGTATATAGATAATGAAGATTGGTGGCGGAACATTAAATCTGGTGACTATAGAGATTATTATCAAAAAATGTATACTGATAGATAATTTTTATTGAGCTGGAGCGATGCTATTAAGCAGCTCCAGCTTTTCTTTTATTAATGAAATTGAGGTGTGAAAAATGAAAATACTTGTTACCGGATCTAAAGGTCAGCTTGGAAAAGAATTATTAAAGCTATACAGTGATCAGAATATTACTGGTGTTGATATAGATGAGATGGATATAACAAATGCAGAAGAAACAGTCAACTTAATTAGAGAGTTAAACCCTGACATAGTTATTCATGCTGCTGCAATGACTGATGTAGATGGCTGTGAAAAAAATGAAGGAGCAGCTTATAAAGTTAATACTTTAGGAACAAGAAATGTTGCTCTGGCCTGCCAGAAAGCTAACTCAGAAATGCTTTATGTTAGCACTGATTTTGTTTTTGCTGGAGATAAAGATGAAAATTATAATGAATTTGATATCCCTTCTCCCTTAAGTGTTTATGGGAAAAGCAAATTGGAAGGTGAAAAGCTGGTTAAAGAACTTTTAAATAAATTTTATATAGTTCGTACTGCCTGGTTGTATGGTGATGGTCATAATTTTGTTAAAACAATGTTATCTCTTGCAGAAAATAAAGATAGTTTAAATATTGTAAGCGACCAACAGGGTACTCCAACTTTTGCTAAGGATTTAGCTATTGCTATTTCTAAAATAATTGACTCTGGATTATATGGAACTTATCATGTTTCAAATAGTGGAAGCTGCAGCTGGTATGATTTTGCAAAAAAGATATTTGAAATAAAAGGTATTGATATAGTAGTTAATCCTACGACTGCTGAAGAATTTGGTAGTCTTGCTGAAAGACCAGCTTATTCTGTGATGGATAATTTCGCTCTTGAGAGTCAGGATATTTATAAGATGCGGGAATGGGAAGAAGCTTTAAAAGATTATTTAGTTGGTGAAAAAGATGTTTGATATTACAATGTCAATAGTTACTTATAACAACGAAAAAATAATAGGGAAGACTATCAAAAGTATTGTAGAACATATTTATGATGTTAATTATAAAATTTATGTTATTGATAATAACTCAACTGATAGAACTTGTGATATAGTTAAAGAAATTGATGGAAATATTGAGCTTATTGAAAACGCTGATAATGAAGGTTTTGGTAAAGCCCATAATAAAGTTCTCAATAGGTTAAATTCTAAATATCATATAGTGGTAAATCCAGATATTGTTATTGAAAATAAAGTTATAATAGATATGTATAATTATATGGAACAGAATCAAGATGTTGGCTTATTAACTCCTCTAGTTAAAGGGGTGGATAATGAAATCCAATATCTTGCCAAAAGAGAAGTTACCTTTATTGATTTGTTAATCAGAAGATTTCTGTCAGGTTTTTTCAAAAAAAGGCAGGATTATTTTGAAATGCGAGATACAAATTATAATAGTTATTTTAAAGTTCCATACGCGACAGGTTGTTTTATGTTTTTCAGAACAGATATTTATAAGGAATTAGAGGGTTTTGATGAGAACTTTTTTATGTATTTAGAAGATGCCGATATTACCAAAAGAGTAAATAAAATTTCTAAAACTATATTTTTTCCTGATAATTATGTTATTCATGAATGGCAGCGAGGATCTCATAAAAGTTTTAAGTTAACCTGGGTTAATATTGAGTCTTTATTTTATTATTTTAAAAAATGGGGATTTAAATTATATTAATTATATTTGGAGTTGATTTCAAATGATAACAGCTTTAATTATGGCTGGAGGAGAAGGAACTAGATTCTGGCCTTTAAGCAGAAAAGACCATCCCAAACAGTTTTTAAAGTTAAATGACAATCAAAAAACAATGCTGCAGGAAACTGTAGAAAGAATAAATGAACTTGTTCCTTTAGAACAGGTTTTTATTGCAACTAATGAAGCCTATCAAAAAGCAATCAAAAAACAATTGGATGGTATACCTTCAGAAAACATAATTGTAGAACCAATGAAAAGAAATACAGCTGCCTGTATAGGTTTATCTTCAGTAGTAATTGAAGATAAATATCCTGGATCAACAATGATTGTTTTACCGGCTGACCATTTAATTAAAGATCAAAAAAGATTTGTAGATATTTTAAGAAAATCAATTATGACTGCAGCTACTGGTAAAAACTTAGTTACTATTGGTATAGAACCAACTCATCCAGAAACAGGTTATGGCTATATTCACTTTGGTGATCAATTACATACTATAGATGGAGATCAGGTGTTTGAAGTTCGTAACTTTACTGAAAAACCTGATTTAAGCACTGCTAAAGAGTTTTTAGAAGAAGGAACATATCTCTGGAACAGTGGGATGTTTATCTGGCAGTTAAGCAGTATTCTAGCTAATATAGAGAGACATTTACCTGAGATGTATCAGTCCTTAGAAAGAATAAAAAATGCTTTAGGAACAGATTTAGCTAAAAAAGTAATTAGAGATGAATTCGAAAAGATGCAGAGTGTTTCCATTGACTATGGAATTATGGAAAAAGCAGATGATATCTTTGTTATTCCTGGTTCTTTTGGCTGGGATGATCTCGGCAGCTGGCCGGCTTTAGAAAGAGTTAAAAAAGTAGATGCTGATGGTAATGTAGTGATCGGTAAACATTACGGGATAGATACTACTAACTCTATTATTCACAGTCCAAATAAAGTAGTAACTACTATTGGCCTTGATGATGTAGTGATAGTTGATACTGAAGATGCTATTTTAATCTGTGATAAAAAGCGAGCCCAGGAAGTTAAAGAGATCAGAAATATTTTGGAAGCAGAAGGTCTTGAGGATTGTTTGTAAAAAAAATTGATAATTTTCTAAGAGTTGATTTAATTATGTTAATGTATTATAATAACTCCAATTATAATAATTAGTGGGCTGTCATTTGTTTATGTGGTAGACTACCTTCCATTAGATTAGTTAATGAGGAGAGTTAATCGGAAAATTTATTTTCAGAAAATTAAAAATAAACTTGCTTTTTGTGAACATTTGTTTTATAATTTGTTTATAAATTAGTTAATGTGAAAGGGGAAATTATATGAATCTAACTCATGAGATTAGAGACCCTATACATACTTTTATTAAACTTTCTTCGGAAGAAAGAAAAGTCTTAGATTCTCCACAATTTCAGCGTTTGCGCTATATTCACCAATTAGCATTAACATATCTAGTTTATCCAGGAGCGACTCATAATCGCTTTGAACATTCATTAGGTGTCATGGAACTGGCAAGTAGAGTTTATGATGTTGTCACTGATCCTGAAAATATTCATAATGAAATAAAAGATAAATTCCCGGAAGTAAATGATTCAGTCAAAAGGAATTATTGGAAAGAAGTTATTAGAATGGCTGCTTTATGTCATGATCTTGGTCATATTCCCTTTTCACATGCAGCAGAAAAAGAACTTATGGAAGAAGGCTGCAGTCATGAAACTTTTACTGCAAATATCATAGATGAGCTTGAAGGAATCTGGCAGGGAATGACTCCACCTTTGAGAACAGATGATATCAAAAAATTAGCAGTCGGGCCTAAAGAACTGCCTGACCTTACTTTTTCAGACTGGGAAAGCATCTTAACAGAAATAATAACTGGTGATTCTTTTGGTGTAGATAGAATTGATTATCTTTTAAGAGATTCTTATCATGCTGGGGTTGCTTATGGAAATTTTGATCATTTTCGTTTAATTGATACCTTAAGAATTTTACCCAAAGAATATGCAGATACTGAAGAACCAGCACTGGGGATTGAAATTGGAGGTATTCATACAGCCGAATCTTTATTACTGGCCAGATATTATATGTTTACTCATGTTTATATGCATCGAGTTAGAAGAATTTATGATATTCATTTAAAAGATTTTATGAAATCCTGGTTAGGGAAAGATAAAATTACTGACGATCTGGATTTTCATTTAAATTTAACTGATAATAAAATCTTAGTTGTTATGCGGGAAGCATTAAACAATGAGGATAAACCAGGTCATAAGGATGCAGAAATAATTTTAGAAAGAAATCACTTTAAAGTATTATATTCTCCTAATCCGGGCGATATGGAGATTAACATTGATCCAAACACAGCTATTTATGAAGCTGCCAAAGAAGAATTTGGGAAAGAGAATGTTAGAGCTGATAGTTATCATCCTACCGGAGGTACATATGATTTTCCTGTTTTATTAAATAACGGAGAAGTTGAATCTTCTGTTAACATATCTGATGCTTTAAATAATATTCCAGTTGTGAAAGTGGATTTTGTTTTTATAAATTCTGATTTAAAAAAAGATGCAGATGAATGGTTAAAAGCTAATAAAAAGGCAATTTTAAAGGAGGATGATATTTAAAATGTTAAATATCCAGGAAAAGAAGGCTTTAACTGTTGCTTTAATTCGTAAAATGCAGGATGCAGGCAGCTGGACTGGAGAAACTCATATACAAAAATGCACATATTTTTTGGAAGAATTTTTCAATATAGATTTAAACTACGATTTTATTTTATATAAACATGGTCCATTTTCTTTTCATTTAAGGGATGAACTTGGTGCTTTAAGGGCAGATGATTTTATATTAATGGAACCCCGTAGACCTTTTGGTGCTTCATTTAAACCGAGTAAAAGAGCTGATTTATTGGAGAACAAATATAATGATTTAATTAGAGAATATGATAGAGAACTTAGTTTTGTAGTTGACAGATTAGCTAATAAATCTGTTAAAGAACTTGAAAAGGTAGCAACTGCTTTATATGTTAGAAATACTGAAGGTGTTACTGACAATATTGACATTGCAAAAAAAATTGTTGAATTAAAACCACATGTTAGTTTAGAGGATGCTAAATCTGCAGCTGAGGAATTAGAACAATATGATAACGAAACAGAAAACTCACTAATCTGAAATTAAATTTAGCTGGGGATGTGAATGTCAAATAATATTTTACACTTTTGCTTGACAAAAGCAACTACTCTCACTGGAGGCATAAAATCTGGTGAGAGTTTTTTTATTTTGGTGAAGCCGAGTACTTTCATAAATTTTAGCGCTTAAGGCTGCAGGGAAGCTTAATTTGCAATTTTATAAGGTTGCTATTTTGCTATGAATATTAAATAATGGCAGGAAAACTTATAAATATAGAGAAATATAGTAATAGCTTAAAATTAGCTTAAATGTAAAGATTATTATAAAAAGGTACATATGGACATTATATTGATCATTTGATACTAAAAAAAGCAAAAGAAAAATTGATAATAACGAACAAATGTATTATAATGAATTCAACAGGGGAGGCATAAACAAAAAGATGAGAAATATTAAAGAGCCGGTAATAAAAAATGCTATATTACATATATTAAATAATAGAGAAGAATTCAAGAAAATGAGTGATTACACTCTGGAATTAGATGATAAAATAAAAGAATTTATAAAAAAGCATATTTTAAAATCTGTTAATGATGACAAAACTAGGGCAGCTAAATTTGAAGGAGAAAATAATTCCGTTAAAATAAGTTGTAATAATATTTTTGAAAATCCAGATACATTTGTAAAAAGTAGTAAAGAAATCGCGAATCAGTTATTTATATCTATGTCAAATAAAACAATATCTCCGGCTGATTTAATTGTGGTTAGCTTTGAATCTAATAATAATAATTATTTAGCATTATTAAAAATGGATTATAATGAAATTTATATACATGATGTTAAAGAAACTGAAGATGGAAAAACAAAAACAAAATTAGTTGTTGATGAAAGAAGTAGTCTCCCCAACTTAAATCAGAAATTACAAAAATCAGCATTTATTCAACCTGAAAATAATGATAATAATTTTGATATTGTTATATTAGATAAACAGACCAATTCTAAGTCTGCTGATAAAGATATTGCTCAGTTTTTTCTAAGGAATTTTTTAAATGCAAAATTAGAAAAAGATGATAAACATAAAACCAGAGTATTTAAAAATTCTACAATTGATTTTGTAAATGAAAAGTATGAAGACAGTAAAGAGCGCGAAGAGATTATTAGTTATATGTATAATACCCTGGAAAGAAAATCTCAAATAAATATTAGAGAGTTTTCTGATGTAATATCTGAGGAAAATCAAGAAGAATATGTTGAATTTTTAATATCAGAGGATATAGGAGATTATGAATTTAAACCTGATGAAGAAATTATTAATAATAAAAAAGTAGTAATAAAAACCAGAGAAGATATTCAAATTAGACTAGATAAAGTTTTATATGATGAGGAAAGATATATCAAAGTTAAATCTCTGGAAGATGGCGGTTATGAGATTTCTATTAAAACTGATAATTATGATTATAATATTAAATAGGTGGTGTTTATATGAGAGATTTAATGAAAATTATAAAAGATATCTTAGATAAATTACCTGATACTGCCTATAATGAAGATGATGAATATTTAGAAATAACAAGTCAATTAACCGGGAATGAAATTAATGAAATATTAAATATTAATTATGATGAACTTTTTGCACTATTAAAAAAAGCTGTTACTATCCATATAAATACAAGCGAAATTAGTGGTAGAAATAAAAGCTTTAATACCATTACTTATAATAAAGAGAAACTGGATACTTACACCGAACGACTTGAAAGGTATACAGATACTAATTTTGAGTTTAAAATTAGTATTGATAAAAATAAATTTTTAAAGAAAAGAAATCATAATATTTCTAATGGAAAAAGTTATTTATTTTTCTTTGAAGATAAACTAAAAAGTTGGCTCAATGACATTAGCTACAGTGAATTATGCAGATACTTTTCTAAAGACAACTGGATTTTACTATTGGAGAATGAAATTGATTTATCAAATAGTTATTTTAAAATTTTAGGCGGAAATAATTTAGATCAGTTAGAAATTAAATCTAATGGAGATACAAAAAATTTAAGTTATAAAATCGAAAAGCAAAAAGAAAATTGCTACTATAGTTCATTATCCAATTTACCACCAGATATTTTTTATTTTTTTGATAAAAGTCTAACTAATGATCTTGAAAAGTGGTTAATTAATTATTTTAATAAAATTGTTTTAAAGACAATATTTATTTTTATTGCAAATAGACTGGAGGAAAGAGAAGGAAAAAAGTTTATTGTTATTGAAGGGTACAAAATAATCAAAATTAATATAGATAAAATTGATAAGTTAGATATTGCTGCAGATGATATAAAAATAGCAATGGATTTATATAATTGGATCTATGATGTTAAAATTCCCGATAGAATAGAAATTGTAAGAAATGTTATAACTCGAAACTCCAGCTTGTCAAAAACTGAGAATATTTTCGAAAAGTTTTTAAATAATATTGAGAATATTTATAACTCATCTAGGAGCATTTTTAAAACTTATATTCAAGATAAAATGAGAGTCTATTTTGAAGAAAGAAATAATATTGAATTGCAAATTTATGATAGGATTAAAGATTTGGATAGTGAAATAAAGGAATTAATGAAAGTGCTTACTAGCAATATATTGGGAGTAGTTGGTGCAATTATTACTGTATTATTATCATATCTGACTAGGAATATACCCGTTAACTTTATAAAATTAATAATGGTTGGATCTGGAATTTTCATAGTTTTTAATACTTTATATCATTCAATTTATATCTGGGGAAATAGAAAACATATTATTTATACTTATGAAAATTTTAAAGATCATTGCAAGTCAATTTTAGATGAAGATGAAATCAATAAAATTACAGGTGAAAATAATGATGACAGGAGTATAATGGATAAAAAGAATATGATGTTTAATGCTTATTTTTGGATAAATATTTTCTTGTCTATTATTTTTTCGATTTCATTAATATGTTATGGGATTAATTTGGATATGTTGTTGGAATTATTGAAATTTTCATTACAATAAGAAGGAAAAATTATACTAATCTAGAAATATAATTTAACAGATCACAAAAATATTTCTGGGAGGTATAAAATGAGCAATTATCTTAAAGTAAAAAAGTTTAGTGAAATTGACATTAATGATCCTTTTTTTGATTCTTTAAAATCTGATTATGCTGGTTTTGAAGATTGGTTTTCTAGAAAGGCAGAGAAAGAAGCTTATATTCTAGAAGATAACGGAGTTCAGGGCTTTTATATTTAAAAAGGCCTTTGATCATGCAGTGAAACTCAATTCTGATATTGTATATGTTACAGTTTTTGAAAAATATCGGGCACTTGTTAATTTGTTTTTGAAATATGGATTTAAAGAACATGGACAAAAAGAGTCAGTTAACGGGACTGAATTAGTATTAACTAAAGAATTTGAAGACCAGGGCGATATTTTATTAAATTATCCGCTTGTCAAGAGTAGGAATAACAATAAATTTATATTATCAATTCGTCCTGAATTTCATAGCAAGATGTTTCCAGATTCACTTTTAAATAATGAGAACTTTGATTTGCTAGAAGATAAAACCCATACAAATAGCATTCATAAGATTTATATTTGCAAAATGAGTGGTGTTAGAAATATTAGATCAGGTGATATTATAGTTATCTATAGAACTACGGATAGGAAGTTTCAGGCTAAATGGCGTTCAGTAGTAACTTCTATAGCGGTAGTTGAGGAAGTAAAAACTGGAAGTGATTTTGTTGATTTAAATGATTATCTTAATTATACCAGTGATTACAGTATTTTTAATGAAAGCGAATTAAGAAGTTATTATAGAGATTTTGATCCGCTATATGTAATAAAAATGACCTATAATATTGCTCTGGAGAAAAGATTAATAAGAAAAAAATTAATTGAAGAACTTGGAATTACTTCTAACTACTGGGGAGTAGTTAGATTAACTGATCAACAATTTAAAGATATAGTAAAGGAAGGTCAAGCCGATGAAAGCCTTATTATCGATTAAACCAGAATTTGTAGATAAAATTATTTCTGGAGAAAAGAAATATGAGTATAGAAAAAGAATTTTCAAACAGAAAATAGAGTCAGTTGTCATTTATTGTACTATGCCGGTAGGTAAGATTATTGGTGAATTTACCATTGATAAGATAATTAATGATACCCCTTTAAATATCTGGTCGGAGACAAAGAATGAATCTGGTATTGGGTTTGATTATTTTAGTGATTATTTTAAAGATAAAGATCAGGGTTATGCGATGAAAATTGATAAATTAAACCTTTACGAGAAAGCTGTTTCTAGAGATAGTTTAAGTAATTTCACTGCACCACAATCTTTTAAGTATGTGGATGATGATTTTATTCAAAAAAATTCGGTTGTAAAGTAAAAAAGAATAGATAGAGTAATCTTTAACTTTAAAAATTTATTAAAAGGAAGATTCTATGATTATTAATGATATTGAATTACCTGAAAAATTATTGAATAGTTTAGAAAATAATCAACTTGTTATTTTTGCTGGTAGTGGTGTTTCTAAAGGGCCACCATCAAATTTCCCTTTATTTGAGGGATTGGTAGATAGCATAAAATCTAAAAGTGATTCTGAACTCAAAAGAAAAGAAAATGAGTCTCCTGATTCATATTTGGGAAGACTTAAATATCAAGATATAGCAGTTCATGAAATTGCTAGAGATATTTTCAGTGATTCTTCATCGAAACCTAATAAATTGCACAGAAATATTATTAAATTATTTGAAAAAGAAAATTCTATAAAGTTAGTAACTACTAATTTTGATCCTCATTTCACAACAGCATTTAAAGATATTTATGGAGAAGAGATTCAACCATATTATGCTCCTGCACTTCCAAGAGGAGAAGATTTTACTGGGCTAGTATATTTACATGGAGCAGTTGAAGTAGATAATTCGAGAACTAATTTAATTTTAACTGATGAAGATTTTGGACAGGCATATTTTACCCAGGGTTTTGCAAGAGAATTTGCAATAAAATTATTTGAAACTTATAATGTACTATTTATCGGTTATAGTTTGAATGATGTTGTTATGAGGTATTTAACAAGAGGAATGCCTAATAAAAAAGCTCATTTTGCTCTTATTGAAGACGGAAGCGGGAAAGAAATTGAGGAACTTGGTATTAACCCTATTTTATATCCTAATACTCCAACTCACAAAGACCTGTATCTACTTCTTGATAAATTAGTTGAATTTAAAAAAATGGATTTTTTCGATCATCGCAAAAGACTATTTGATATAGCAGATAAAGAATTTGATCAAGTAGGAAAAGAAGAATTTAACTATTTAGAAACAGCAGTTAAGTTAGATAATAACCTGAAAATTTTTCTTGATGAAATTGAATCTAATTGCTGGCTTAATTGGTTTTATAATAATAATTACCTGGATGATTTATTTAATAGTAAAGAGAGATTAACGGATGATAAATTATTGTTTGCTAATTGGATCAGTAATAATTTTTTAGTTAAAAATACAAATCAGGTTTTAGAAATATTAAATAAAGAAAAGGAAGAACTTAATCCAGATTTTGCTCAAAAATTATTGTTTAAACTATCAAAAAATAGTGACATGTTTTCTAAAAATGATTTAGGCTATCTAATAATCATTCTTGAAAAAAATTTGAAATCTAACAATTTAGTTAGAAATAGTTTTATTGATATTTTGTCAGGTGTTATTGAGCATAATTCTGAAGGGGATTATGATCAGATAATTATAAATATCATTGATTATGTTTTAGAGATAAGATTAGTAACTCAAAATATGCCTCCCTTTACCTTTGATGAGCATGATGAAATGAATTGGGAATTACAGTCTAAGATAATATTAGAGTTAGATGAGTATAATTGCAAACTTTTACTAGAATTAATGGGGAAAATAATCTCTAATAATAACTATAATTTAATTTTAGCTTTAAAAAATATTATAAAAAAGAAATTAGAAAAATCTTTTACTCTGCTATCAGCTTGTGGAGCAGCTGATAATAAATCTTCTGCATTATCTTTTATGATTGATGATATAAAAGAAACCTCAAAAGAGGATATTAAATATAATAATATAAATCTTTTTATTCTGTTAGGTAGAGATATTTTAGAATATATCAAAAATGAAGACTCTAAACATCTAATTACTGTTTTAAATGACTGGATTAAAAGCAATTCCCACTTAATCCAGAGATTATCTATTAATATGATGAATAAAGTTGATGATTATTCTTTTGATAAGAAAATTAACTGGATACTTAATAATTTTCTTTTATATTCCCCAATGGTAAATGCTGAACTTTATGATTTAATAAAAGAGTGTTATAAAAATAGTGATAATGAAAGTAGAAAAAAATTATTAGAAAATGTTATCAGTAATGATAAACTTTCAGATTTTAAAGATAAAGAAACTGCTGAATTTGCAAAATTTGATCTGCTAACTTATATAGTAGAAGAGGATCAAGAATATCAGTTAATTGAAAATGAAATCAGCAGGATTATATTAAATTATCCAGAATTCGAAGGTGAAAGGAGCCACAGTTCTAAACATATGGAAATAAATAGTGAAACTATGCAGTTTAAAAGTCCTTTTACTGAAGAAGAAATTAGCAATATGGCGTCTGAAGAAGTATTTGATATTATTATAAACTATGACTTCGATAGAGATTATTTCGAGAGTAAACATAGTTTTTATTTAGAAGCAGAAAAAGCAGCCAATGAAAACAAAAAATTTGCTGTAAATTTACTGGATTATTATAATTCTAATTTGGAAGATCTAAAGGATGATAATTTTATAATTTATCTTTTTGAAGCTTTAAAAAAAGAAAATTATAGTGATCAAGATTTAAAAAATATAATTAGTAAACTATTAAAGATTGAAATTCAATCTGGACAAATTAATAAGAGATTACTATTACTGCTTAAATATTTATTAAATAATTATAAAAGTAACCTGATTAATGAATTAAGTGATGATCTAGACCAACTGATTGATAGGATTTGGACTGATTTTGAAATTACCATTACTAAAGAAGAAATTGCTGATGATACTTTAAGTTATTCAGATACTCTAATTAGTAGAATAATTAATCTATATCTGGAAATAATAAAAATAAAAAATGAGGATAAACCATACAGTAAAAAGAGTTTTATGGGTTATGAGGAAATTTTGACTAAAATAATTTCTGGAGAAGATTCTAAAAATCAATTAGCAAAGATAACTCTTTCTAAAAATATTAGTTTTTTATTTGAGATTGATTCTTCCTGGGTTAAAGAGAACTTATTGATATTATTTAGCTGGAAGAACGATGTTGAAACAGCACGTATATGTTGGAAAAGTTATATTCTAGGTAATATCGGATCAGAAAAATTAACCCAAAAACTATTGTTTTATATAAAAGGCTGTTTCAAGAAATTTAATTTAGAGTCAGAAGATCCTAAAAGATTTTTTGCTTATCGTTTTGCAGAAATAATTTCTTTTTTCATTAGTAACCCTATGGAAAATGATTGGATGAAGAAATTCATCAATAAAGCAGATGATGAATTAAAGAAATATTTTTTGCAGCATATTTCAGTTAAATTGGATAATGGTACTTACAAGTTTAGAGAAACAATTTGGGAGAATTGGCTTAAAGATTATAGTTTGGAAAGGATCAGTTCGTATTCAAATATGAAATCTAAAGAATTTGAACAGCTTATTCGTCTTTTATTTTTAACAGAAAAAGAAGAGTATATTTCAGAAATCATAAATAGAATTAAGAATTTAGATGAAGAATTTGATATTAGTCTTAATTCTTTTTATAGAGAATTTACTGAAAATAAAATGTTTAATAATATGCCAGAGTTGTCTGTAGATTTGTTAATATGTTTATTTGAATACGATAAACCTTCAGTTTTATATTGTTCAGATTTAGTGGAGCTTATTGAGAATGGTGATGTTGATTATAAGAAATCTTCAAAAATGAGAGATTATCTGGATAAGTTATCTCAGATTTGTCCTGGGCGAATAAGAGCTATGGATATTTAAAAAATCATTATTAAACTGTGTTTCAGCTCTAATTTAGTCAGAGTTTTTTGCTCGGCAGGACAGTAGAACTGAATAATATATCAGTCGCTAATTAAATAATGGAATTTTTTTGAAATAGATATTGATTGCAGTCTTTATTTGAGGTATAATTTAATAAAGGTTGTAATTGTAATTTATCGATATAATTTTACAGACTGCATTATTTACTAAGCTTTTATAATGCTAGTTTAAACTTAGGGGGAAAAGCTATGGATGCTAATATCCAGCAGGTACAGGTGGTATTATTTTATAATTTTTGGAAGTCATCTAATCTTTTTAAAATAGCTGATTCTTTTGATAAAAGTTTTGCTAATATATTTGATGGCGGGCAAAAATCAGTTCTGCCAGTAAATGATCAGACCCCTCCTGAAGTACCTCGAATTATTATGTCTTCACAGGATGGAGAATATCAGTTTCAGCTGAGTTTGCTTCGTGCTAACTTTATTATCCAGGGTGAAGTTTCTTCTAAAATTAATAAAGCAGTTGATTTTGCTAAAAAAATTGCAGCAGTTTCGCTTAACGATTATAACTGGTCGATTAATAGAATTGGGTTAGTAATTAATGCTAAAAAAGAATTTAATAATAATGCTTTAAAATTTTTAGATAAGCATTACTTCAGCAATAATTTACAGAGCCAGGAAAAACAGAAAGAAATTCATTCATTGATTGAAGATGTCTGGGAAGATGAAAAAGTTAATCAGTGGCTGCGTTTAAAAGCTGATGCTAATTATTTGAATATTGTTGTAGATAGAAATCTAGTTCCAGATGATGATAGGGATTTAAGTAAAAGTGATATCTTTCAATACTTAGAAATCTCCAGTGAAAAAATTAAAGAAATAATTAGTAATTTACCGGATCAGTAAGGAGGTAGAATATAATGGAAAGAACAACTTCAAAATTGCCTGAAAATTATTCAATTAATAATAGTATTTCTTATGTAAGTGAGTTCTTTGATTACAGCAATTTAACTGCTCAGATAAGAGATAATATAAATTCTTTTCAGCGTATTACAGAAGGGTTAAAAATTACTGACCAATTTAATTTTTCTACTTCAAATTTACTAAAAAATTTATCTAATATTTATAAGGTACAAACTACCGTAGCTGAAGAAGAGAAAGAAATAAGTATTGTAGTTAGTTTGTTTTCAAAAATAGATAGAGTAGAATCTATTTATGCTAAATATGATAATGGCTATTATGACATTAAAATATTTACTACGAATGATAAATATGATGCTGAACTTATGGAACAGTTATTTAACATTGAAGATACTATTTTTGAAGTAATGGGAACTGAAAATTTTAACTTTGAATATTTACCTGCTAAATATCTTAGCCCCAAAGACGTTTTATCTGAAAAATATTATATAATTTTTAAAGGGTGATTGGATGGCAGCTGAAAAGGAACATCTTAAACAGGCCTGGCATAATACAATTTTAAGTAAAGAATTATCTGATCAAAAGCAGGTTCACTATCGTGATTGGGTAATCACGGTAAGTTTTTATGCTGCACTGCATTTTGTTGAGGCGTGGTTATCAACTACTGAAATGGTAAGTGCTGTTAAATATAAGAATAGCAATAATGTTAAAAAATCCATTCATAAGATTAGATCTGATCTAGTAAAAAAGAATACAAATAGAAGCACTGCTCATAGTTATAAACAATTATATACCATGTCAATGCAGGCCCGGTATTTAATGAACAATGGAGCAATTGCAGCTTATAATTATTTTGATAATTCAGATGCTGAGCGGGCAGTAAGTGATTATCTAGTTAATATAATATCTTATTTCAATTATAATGACTCTCAAGATGAATTTGAGATATCTGATATTTTAAATTGAACTCTCATTAGAACTTAAAGTTTCTAGTGGGAGTTTTTTATTTTACCTCAACAAAGTGCTCCCTGTGTTGCAGTGAGTTTTTGAGAAATAATAGGGAATTTTAGTTTGCAACTTACTGGAATACTACTTTGCAATTCCCGGGGATTTTATTATACAACAAATATACAGCCAGGATACCTTTGAAAATAGACTTAACAACAGGAGATAAATTGACTCCATCTGAAATCAATTATAGATATCAATTATTATTTGAAGATAAAAAAATTGAAATTTTATCTTATAATTTAGAGACTTTACTGGCAGAAAAATTGGAAACTATAGTTAGCAGGTCAAAAACAAACACTAGAATGCGTGATTTTTACGATATATATATTTTAACTTTAGAACTTAAAGAAAAGATAAATATAGAATTGTTAGCAGCTTCTTTAACTGAAACGGCTAAAAATCGAGGGACTTATAAAGCTATTAAGAACGACAAAAATATAATCATTGATATTTTCAAAAGTGATATTATATTAAGTCATTGGAATAGATATAGGAATAAATTTCAATATGCAAAGGAAATCGAGTTTTCTAATTTGGAAGAACAGATAATTAATTTATGGAATGCAATTGAAGATAATTATAGATAAAACCAAAGAAAAGTTTATTAATTATTGTAAGTGTGAATGTCAAATAATATTTTACACTTTTCGTTCATTAAGATTTTAAATCTTGTACTGCAATAATAGGGAATTTTAGTATTAAACAAATAATTTTATATAAATATTCTACAAAATATTATAAAAAAATGTTGTATTTTTGTAACTATAATGCTACAATTAAACTATAATAAAATGATAATGTAATAATATAAAACAAAGGGGTGGGTATATTGGCTTCCAAATTAACTTTTACTGAGATTGGAAAAAGGCTTAAAGAGGCTCGTGAGTCATCTGCTTTTACACAGTCAGAAGTTGAAGAATTGACGGGTATTAATAGAGTAACTATTTCTAACATTGAAAGAGGACAGAAAAAAATTGATTCTTTATTACTAAAAAAATTGGCTGATCTTTATGGTTATTCTTTAATGTATTTTTTAGAGGAACCGGAGGAGTTTGAGGAAATATCTATTGCTTTTAGAACTGATGGTCTTAACGATAAAGAAAAAGAAAATATAAACTGGACAAAAAAATTATTATTTAATTTCAATGATCTTCAGGAAATAATGAAAGAAGGTGATTAATTATGCCCAATTTATTAGAGCAAAAAGCCAAAATACGAGCTAATCAAATAAGAGAAAAACTTGGATTTTTTAAAGAACCGGTTACTAATATTTTTGAACTAATTGAATCATTAAATATTTTATTAACCAAAAAACCTTTAAACAACTCTTCAATATCTGCTTATTTTCTCCATTATAAAAACAACTATTTATTTTTTATAAACAGTGCCCATACTCTGGGGCGACAGCATTTTTCAGCTGCTCATGAAATTTATCATTATTATTTTGATAAAGAATTAAACGGGACTATTTGTGATACTTTTAAGTTTAAAAATCAAAGGAATGAAAGTGAAACTCTAGCTGATTATTTTGCTGTTCATTTTTTAATGCCTGAAGATGGAATATATAAATTTTTTAATATTGTAGGTGATCAAGTAATTAATATCAATAAAATTATTAAAGCGCAAAATTATTTTAAAGTTAGTTTTAAAGCGATGTTGGTTAGATTAAAAGTTTTAGAATTAATAGATGAAGATCAATATAATGAGTTTTCTAATATTCATTTAAATTCTACCTTTGCTAAACTTGGATATTCTAGAGAGTTAATTCTTCCTACAAATGATATTTATATACCTCAGAGTTATCTTGAAATATTAAATGACAATTATGAACAAAATAAAATAACAGAAAATGCTTATAAAGAATATTTAGCTGATGTTGGTTTATCAATCAAAGACATACTGGTAAAGGAGGAGGTCGAGGATATTGTTGAAGAATCCTCCTTTGATTATTGATAACTGTGTTCTAGGCAATCTTTATTCTGCTGATGGACTTTATTATTTACTTCCTTTATTATATAAAGATAACATAATTATTCCAACCCATGTACTTGAAGAAGCTACTTTAAAATCTGAACTTTATACTGAATTAACAAAAATGATTGAAGAAAAAGTATTTAAAATTTATCAAATTACTAAGCTAAATGAGATTAGAAGATTTGCTAAACTTGAAAGAAGGTTTAAAGACAATGGAGAATATCAGGCAAAAGGAGAAGCTGCAGTATTAACTATCGCTGAAATTTTTTCTGGAACAGTATGTAGTGATAATCTTAGTGATGTTATGCCATACATTAAAAGGCATAATATGCCATTGAAAACAACTTTGAGTATTATATATGATGCTTATCTAGAAGATTATATTAGTTATAAAAAAGGAAATAATATGATTAGAAAGATTATTAGTCAGGGGAATAGAATTCCAGTTACTAATTTTCAGCAGATTCTAGATTGGTTTGAAAATGGGAAAGGAAAACCTATTTATTGATAATTATCTAGCCAAATGTTGTAATTATTCCACGGAGCGCTCAGATCATGTCTATTGAAAATATTAAATTTTTATCATTTTAGTATACATTGCAATTGCTATTGTCAAGCGAAAAATGTACCACCCGATTTATTTAGAACTTTGTCGAATTAAATATTACTTTAGATTGTTACTCTCACTAATATTTAAAAATTATGGTGGGAGTTTTTCATTTCATAACCGCTATTTTTGTTGAATCCATTGAATTACCTTGTTATTTAAAGTATAATAAAAGCGAATACAGATGTAATTTCTTATTCGTTAGCGATCTACAAACAGGGGGATATTATGAAAACTAAGGAATTAATTATAAACACTATCCGCATTATCGGGGATGTTATTTTCGTTAATTTAGCTTTTTTGCTGGCTTTTAAACTGCGTTTCATTGGGGGAATACCAGCTCAAAACTACAATGACTATTTAAATATCATTCCATACACTTCAATATTTTCTGTGCTTTTATTCCAGATGTATAACCTCTACAGCAATCAGTTAAAAAGAAGATTAGATGAAGTATTCTATACCTTTATCCCCGCAACCTTTATCATTGTCCTATTTACAGGTGCAGTTACTTATCTAACTCATTCTTTAGCCTTCCCGCGCTCAGTTTATTTAATGTCTTTTCCTGCCCTTTTTGTAATTATGGTTAGTTGGCGTTATTTAACAATTGCCTTAGAGCGCCTGATTTCTAAAAAAGAAGAGATTATTGTTGTTGGTCGGGGAGAAAATACGGCTAAATTGATTAAAAACATAGTTCATTCGATGCATAAAAGTTATAACATAAAAGATGTAATAATAGATGATCCTGATTATCTTAAAGATTTAGATTTTGTAGATTTTAATTTATCCACTGATTTAAATAATCTAGAAGAAAAATTAATGGAGATGGAGGCAGATATAATATTTGTAGCTTCCAATTTAAATGAAGCTGAAAAGAAAGCTGCCTTTTATGCAGCTTTAGAGAAAGGCTGGGAAGCATCTTTGGTACCAGAATTTTATGAGATTATGCTATCCGGCTCCAGACTGGAGCAGATTGGAGAAATGCCTGTTTTTGAGATTGTTCCACCTCACAATTCTATAGGTTTTTTCTTTAAGCGTTTAACAGATATTTTACTTGCTTCAATTGGTTTAATTTTGAGTTTGCCCTTAACTCTGCCGGCTGCTATAGCTGTAAAACTGGAAAGCAGAGGCCCCCTCTTTTTTACACAGGAACGGGTAAGTCGCCGGGGAGAAAAATTTAAAGTCTATAAATTTAGGACAATGGTTAATAATGCAGAGGAAAATACAGGGCCTGTCCTGGCTCAAAAAAATGACAGCAGAGTAACTAAAATAGGTAAGTTTTTAAGAAAGACCAGAATCGATGAGATTCCACAGCTGCTCAATGTTTTAAAGGGAGATATGAGTTTGGTTGGTCCGAGACCGGAAAGGCCACACTTTGTAGGACAGTTTGAAAAAGAAATACCTTATTACAAATACCGCCACTTTATAAAAACAGGGATTACAGGTTTAGCTCAGGTTTATGGTTATTATGATACAGATGCTGAAGATAAGCTAAGAATGGATCTCTTATATGCCAACAAGCGGTCATTTGTCTTTGACTTAAAGATCTTATTAGAAACTCTAAAAGTTATTTTTATGGGGCATAAGGCAAATTAGTTTCAGGAATTAAATTTGCTGCATAATTAGTTAATTTTTACTGAAAAACTATGTTTAATAAATTATATTAAATCTTGTCCAAAACATTAGAAAGGTTTAACGCCCTGCTGTGCCGCCATACTGCCGCAAACAGTTGTATATCAGCTTTAAATGTCCATATACCTGGTTGAAAAATACCGTTCTTACTGATATCCTTAAATCAAACATAAGTTTAGGGGTGATCAGGTGGAAGAAATATTTAAACTTGTCAGTACTTATGGTTTTCCGATGGTTCTTTCCGTATATCTTCTCTTAAGATTTGAACCACTTATCAAAGAATTAAAAAATTCAATTGATACACTAATTATGGTAACAAATCTGCAGCACGAAAATAAACTAAAAGATATCAGCAAATATAAAAATTTTAACTAAAAAGGGAACTCCCTCATGATGGGGGAGTTTTTTAATGCTGAAAAGATTATTTATCATTTTGAAATTCCAAAAATAAATCTGCTTCTTTTTTACACTCCTCCACATCTCTATCACAATTCCTTGGATTTTTAACACAAAATTCACAAATTAGCCTATCAATTTTATTCTTATTTTTAAATCTATCTCTTACTTTTTTCAGTTCTTTAACTTTATCCAAATCACCAAATCTTCTCTTATATGTACGATATGAAGGCATATCCGGATCTTTTTCTATGTTTTTTACTGATGGAATATCTTTAATTTTTTCTGCTTTTTCAACATATTTTTTTATCAAATATTTTCTTGAGTAATGATAATTTTGGGACACATTTAATCCTCCTAAAAACTATCTGATGGAACAGGTTTTTATTCAAGGTAATTCTGATCACAGTCATCATTTAACTTTTTTAAATTTTCTTTTACAGATTCCGGCAGATAATTATATTTCCTGTACCTTTCTGCAATGCTGTCATAAATTTCAACAAATTGTTTTCTGACATAAGAACTATTAGCTTTACTGTGGCAGATAGCTCTAAATCCTCCAAAATTCTTAACAGCTTCTTGTACTTTTTCCGGCAGAGAATTCATCCCTTCATCCGGCTTGTAATAGCCGTACTTTCTTACTGCTTTAAGCACCAATTTCCATGCCTCATCACCTGTTATTTTATCTTCAGCAGGAGTTACAATATCTTCAGCCTCTTTAACAATAGCTCCAACACTGGGAGGCCAGTCTGAATTATTTACAGCCAGCTTTTTAGCTGCAGTTAAAATTAATCTATCTTCATATCTTTCCAGAAATTCATGCCACACTTCAACCATCATCTCTGTCTGCTTCTGCCCTTTAAGTGGAAATTTCATCCTTTGAGCATAGGCGTGGCTTAAAAAGGTCAAAAGCTTTACAACATTTGTTTTTTTCATCTCAACTTCCCTCCTCTTCTTTTTTGGCACCAGCATAAACAGCCTGAAGAATGCTGATTTCCTCATCTTTTTTGAAATTTTCAGCTCTTTTCATCTTGTTTTCAAGCTTAATGATCTGCTTGCGCAGCTTCCCTGGACTCAAAATATTTGTTTTCCAGAAATCATCCTGCTGACAGAAGTTGATAATATTCCAGATTTCTTTCCAGCTGTAGCCCTTGTTCTCATTTTCAACTGCTCCAACAGGACCAAGTCGGTGAAGTCTTTCCAGCTCTGTACACCAGTCAGCCATTTTTTTATCAGCCGGATCTTTTTTTGGTGTTCTTGCACGAGGATTATTTTCTAAAATCAGATCGATAAACATAACTGCTGTTTTGAAGGGCATTGATTTCCGGTCGAATTTTAAATTTTCAACCTGCTGATCTCGTTCTGATTTCGAATCAGAACATTTATTTTTTATTTGAGTTTGAGTTTGTTCTTGAGTTAGAGTTAGAGTTTGAGGTTCCCCGAACCGTTCCACTAACCGTTCAAAAAAAGACTCTTTATACTTTTTAGCACTTGCAATAAATTCATTTAACAAATAAGTTTTAGGCAGCCTTTCCAGCCACTTTATTGCAGACTTTTCCTGATTGGGATTATCTGGTGCATTATATTTTAAGGACTTTGTTATAAAAAGGATCTTGGCTTCTTCATCATATTTTATAAAATCATCTTCTAACAGTTTAGTAAACGCTTTGTCCAACCGTTCTTTTCCCATATCTAAATCAGCCGCAATATATTCTTTAGGAAGCCGGAAAATACCTTCAGTCATTTTGTGGGGACAGCTTAATAGATATACAGCAAGCAGTTTTGTATCCAGATCCCATTTTATAACCTTCTCATCTGTCCAAAAGTCATTTGAAATAACGTTGTACCTATACTTCATATTTTTACCAGCACCTCCATTATTTTATTAATATTATAGCAGATATTATATTTTCTTTCAATACCATTTTATAGAAAAATATATAACTTTTTTATCTTTTTATGTCGATTAATAGTTTTTTAAGAAGAAAAATATCTAAAATTTAAAAAATATCAGCAAATAAAAAAGTTCTCTACTCATTTTAGCTAGAGAACAAATAAATATACAATATAAGATTTTTTTATTTTTCATAATAGATAAGCTGATTTTTTAATCTCCAGATAATCAATTCTGCTATTTTCTGCATCACTTTCATAGTGGGGAATAATATATTGATACAGGTACATTATTGCCCAGCCCTCCGGCTTTCGATTTAAATAAAAAAAATTCTTATTATATTAAATCCCAAACTTTTTATTTATATATTTGTTTAAATCCTTTATTTGATCAGAATCCAGTTTATTTATTTTTTCCATTACTTTTTTAAATTCAGGATTTTTATGAAATCTTGAATATAATGAAATAAAATCATCATTAGTCAGCCAGTTATCCATTTCATCTTTTTCTCCCAGGAGAAAACTAACATTAACATTTAATGCCTCTGCAATGTCTTTTAATCTCTCCAATGAAGGATTACTGCGATTGTTTTCAATATCACTTAAAAAGGTATGAGAAATTCCAACTTTACTAGCTAATTCCCGTAAAGAATAATTATTCATTTTCTGAAGCTTTTTTATTCTTTCTCCTAAATTCATTTACTCACATCCTAGAAAAAAGTAGTTAAGCCTACAAAAAAAACTAGAAAATTTGTAACGGGAAATTTTATTTATCCTTTTCATAAACCAGAATATCTCCTACCTGACAGTCAAAAAATTAACATAGAATTTCCAGCTAAAGTTCTATATTAACACATAAAATGTCACGAAATATAACCATAAAAATTATTTTTCTGTTTCAATAAATTTAATTAACCTTTTATAGAAGTTAATATTATTTGAATCCATTTTTCTCATTTCATTAAACAAAGATTTAAGTTCTTTATTATTTAAAATTTCTTCAGAAATCTTATTTTCACTAGCAGTATAGTTATCATAATCAGGAGCAAGTAAAGAATCAATACTGCAGTCTAAAGCATCGGAAATTTTATGTGAATGAAAGTTCAACAATCTTATAAGTTTCACCTGGGGCCATGGGCCGGGAAGTTTACTTTTCCCGGCCCTATTTTTTGTGTGCTCCGTAAATTATTCTGATAATAGGTGAAAGTCCTATCTATGTTGTGGCATGTATCATGTAGAAGTCAACAGTGACAGGGTGTT
>NZ_QPJE01000018.1 GCF_003337245.1 Halanaerobium sp. MA284_MarDTE_T2 | reverse complement strand
GAGACGGGGCAACGACTGACGGAAAGCTGTATACGGGAGAACCGTACGTGCAGTTTGACGAGGGGTCCCAGCTGAAAGGCTGGTCCTACTCTATTACCCGGTTTTATTAAAAAAATATTTGCAGGAAAAACTTAGTTATTGCAGAAATTATTTTTAATGGGAGGTGTTATTTTGTCATATCCAAGATTAGATATATATTTAAATCGAATCAAAGAAAATTACTTAAAAATGAAAAAAATCTGTGCAGAAAAAAATATAAAATTGACAGCTGTTATCAAAGCTTTTTCTGGAGATGAAAATATCTTTAGATCACTATTAAATATAGATATTGACAGTATAGCGGATTCTCGGCTGCAGAATATAAAAAAATTTAGAGAACTCGGCTACAGTAAGGAAGCTGTGCTGCTTAGAATTCCCATGCTGTCAGAAATTGATCGGCTGGTAGAATATGTAGATCATACACTAATCAGTGAAATAGTAATCTGCCGCTATCTGTCAGAAAAAGCATTAAGAAAAGGAAAAAAAATTGGAGTTATAGTTATGATAGATCTCGGTGACAGAAGAGAAGGAATAATGCCAGATGAATTAATTGATTTTCTAAAAGAAATAAATAAACTTGAAGGTGTTTACATAGAAGGACTAGGAACAAATTTAGGCTGTTTTGCTGGAATTTTACCTGATGTGACAAACACTAAAAAATTAATTGACTTAAAAAATAAAGCAGAAAAAGAACTTAATATCAAAATCAGCAGGTTATCTGCAGGTAATACTGCCACAACTAAATTATTTGGAGAGAAAAATTTAGTTGCAGAAATAAATAATCTCCGTATTGGAGAGGGGATTTTAATTGGTACAGATATAACAAATCAGCGCACACTCAAATCTATGCACCACTACAATTTTAGACTTAAAGCTGAGATTATAGAGCTAAAAAACAAACCCTCACTTCCTGAAGGAAGCACAGGTAGAGATTTTTCTGGCAGAAAAAAGAGATTTACTGATAGAGGTCTGCGTATGAGGGCAATTGCGGCCGCAGGTAAACAGGATATAGATTATACAGGGCTATATCCTGAAATTGAAGGAATTGAGGTGCTGGGAGCAAGCAGTGATCATCTTATACTGGATTTAACAAATGCAGAAAAAGAAATTAAAATTGGAGATATAGTTTCCTTTAAGATGAACTACAGTGCTGTTCTGCAGGCAATGACTTCAAAATATGTGGAAAAAAATTATATTGAAGGGTGAATAAGTTGGATTTTTATTTGATTTTAGCTTTTCTATTGAGCGGAATATTTATCGGTTTTAAGTCCGGTGACGATAATTTTATAGTAAAAATTTCAGATAAAATTAGTAATTTTGGACTTATTGTACTTTTGATCGCTATGGGAACCAATCTGGGCAGCAAGGATGAAATTTTTCGTCAGCTCGGCAGAATAGGTTTACAGTCATTTATTTTTGCAGCTGCCAGTATAGGATTTAGCCTCATATTTTTAATATTTTTTAGTAAAAAATTAAATTTTGAAAGTTTTTTGCTGAGTGGAAAAGAAGAAACTATTGAAGAAAATAATGACAGCAGCATGACTCTAATAATATTTTTTTCAGTCATTTTAGGAATTCTGGCAGGATATTTTTGGCTGTCGGAAGCTTTTTATGTTTTGATAGAACCTGTCACAAATTATTCTCTGGCTGTTCTTCTTTTTGGAGTGGGAATTGACATTGGAGCCAGCAGGGAAGTTATTAATGATTTAAAATTAATGGGATGGCAGATTCTTTTGATACCTGTTATTATTGCTGTGGGCAGTCTTGTTGGATCTGTACTGACAGGTCTGCTGATGGGTTATCCAGGTAATCAGGCAGCAGCAGTGGGAGCAGGTTTTGGCTGGTACAGCCTGTCAGGTGTACTGCTTTCGGAATTACACAGTGCACAGCTTGGCTCTGTTGCATTTCTGTCCAATGTATTTAGGGAGCTGCTTACTGTTTTAATTCTTCCTTTTGTGGCAAAATATTTTGGGAGAATGGCAACAATTGCTCCTGGTGGGGCCACAACTATGGATGTAACTTTACCACTTGTAAAGCAGTCTGGAGGAGAAGCAGTTGTCATACCGGCTTTTATAAGTGGAGTAGTGCTTACAGCACTAGTACCGCTGCTTGTGCCCTTTCTGATAACTATATGAATCTTTCCCTTTGACTGCATATTTAAAGATAAATTTTTTATAAAGACTTTCCCCATTTTTGCAGCTCTAAAAATAATTTTGGGGAAATTCTATTTTTTTATAGTAAAAAATCAGCACTAGAAGGAGGATAATAATGAATGATAAAAGAAGAAAAAATATGGAGGAATTAAATAAAACTTTAAAATCACTGATAGGGGCTGAAGGTGACTGGCTTGCTAATCTGGCCAATAGTTCAGCACTGCTGTTTCAATTTCTGGATAATATAAACTGGGCTGGCTATTATATCTGGAAAAATGGTGAGCTTGTTTTGGGACCTTTTCAGGGTAAACCTGCCTGTGTGCGTATAAGAGCAGGTAGTGGGGTCTGTGGTACTGCCTATCAGAAAAAAGAAAGTATTGTCGTTGAAAATGTTCATAAATTTTCTGGTCATATTGCCTGTGATGCTGCCTCTCAGTCAGAAATTGTTATACCTGTAATAGTTGCAGGAGAGGTTATAGCTATTCTTGATATAGATAGTCCTATAACAGGACGCTTTAATGAAATAGATAGAGAATATCTTGAGAAATTTGTTGAAATTTTGATAGATGAGACTGATTTTTTGCCTTTAACAGCAAAAAGTTAAATAAAAAGGTTAATTCTTCTGCCGATATTTTGTATGCTGACAGAAAGGATTAACCTTTTAATTATTTGTTCTGATATTTTTATCTAAAACAGCCAAGAAAACCCCCTCTAAATTTTTTTTTTGCTTTAGGTGGAGAGGTCACACTGTAAAGAAAAAACTTTAAATATTAAAATATCTAAAATAGCCGGTAAAATTTCATTTAAGCTTGCTGGATGTGCTGCAGTGATTTACCTGTTTTTTAGAGTAATACAGCTGCTTTGTTCCACAATCCTGTCCTGTCCATAAACAGATATTTTTAAAGGCTTTCCTTTTTCAAGTTCAAATTTTATTTTTTCTTTTCCAATATGAACCTTAATCCTTCGATTTCTAAATATAATTTTAAAATTGAAAGAATGCCATTTTTCCGGCAGAAAAGGTCTAAAATACAACTTATTATTTTTTACTTCAAAACCTGCAAATCCCTTTACAATTGACATCCAGGTGCCGGCCATACTGGTTATGTGCAGGCCTTCATCAGTATCATAATTGTAGTTGTCGAGATCCAGCCTGGAAGTTCTGAGGTATAGCTGATAAGCCTTTTCCTGATTTCCTATTTCTGAAGCTATGATAGAATATATACAGGGAGAAAGGGAAGACTCGTGAACTGTTCTTGGTTCATAAAATTCAAAATGCCGTTTTATACTGTCATTATCAAATTCTTCTTTAAAATAATATATGCCCTGCAGAACATCTGCCTGTTTAATATAAGGTGAGCGGAGAATTCTATCCCAGGACCAGTTTTTATATAAAGGGATATCTTCATCTTTCAGTTCTTCTCTGGTTTTCTGTTCTTTATCCAGATATCCATCCTGCTGTGAATAAATATTGTAATCTTCAAGATAGGGATAATACATTTTATTTACAATATCCCGCCAGTGATTAAACTCATCTTCTGTAAGATCAAGTTTATCTATCCATTCACTGTATTTTTTAGGAAATTCTTTTTTTATAAAATCTTTTGCTTGAAGAGTATATTTTAAGGTCCAGACAGCTATCTTGTTTGTATACCAGTTATTATTTATATTATTTTCATATTCATTTGGACCGGTTACGCCAAGAATCATATATTTATCTTTTCTGGGATTATATGTTACCCTATCTTCCCAGAATTTTGATATCTCTGCCAGAACTGGAAACCCAAAATCTTTTAAATATTTTTTGTCACCTGTATAATCTATGTAATCTTTTACAGCATGTGCAACAGCTCCATTACGGTGAATTTCTTCAAATGTAATCTCCCATTCATTGTGGCATTCCTCTCCAGTAATAGTTACCATTGGATAAAGTGCTCCCTTAAGGCCCAGCTTATCAGCATTTTCTACAGCTTTATCCAGATGGTGATAGCGGTAAAGGAGGAGATTTCTACCAACACTGCTGCTGTGGGTTGCAAGGTAGAAAGGCAGACAGTATGCTTCTGTATCCCAGTAGGTTAATCCACCATATTTTTCTCCGGTAAACCCTTTTGGACCAATGTTTAGGCGGGGATCATGACCTGTATAAGTTTGATTTAACTGAAAAATATTAAATCTAATACCCTGCTGTGCTTCTGGATCTCCTTCAATTTTGATATCACTTTCCTGCCAGATTTCAGACCAGCCTTTTTTATGTTCTGCAAAAAGATCAGCATAACCTTTTTGAGCAGCTTCTGCCGCTAATTTTACTGCTTTTTCTCTAACTCTGTTTTTATTGTAATCACGGCTTGTACAGACGGCAATATATTTATTTAATATTATTTCTTCACCTCTGTCAGCAGTTAGATTGATTTTATTTCCTGTAAAATTTTTCTTTTCAATATTTTCAGAAGAATTTATTTCTGAATTAATTTCCCAGTTCATAGCAGTAGAAACAAGAAAAAATGATTTTTTTGTTTCCATACTCAAATAAGCGGACTTTTTTCTGCTTTTTTGTTCAATATTATTCCAGAATAAATCTCCATAATTGGCATCTTCATTTTTTACATTACCATCTAAATATGGTGTCAGCTGAATATTTATTTTTTTATCAAGAGGTTTAATTTGATATGAAACAGCAGCAAGCTCTTTTTCTATTTGATGCAGAAATCTTTTTTCCCTTATCTTTACTCTACTGCTGCCAGGCAGTATTAATGTGAATTCTCTTTTTAAAAATGCATCCTTCATATTTAGAGTTCTGCTAAAATCTATAAAATTACATTTGTTTAAATCAACCTGAAGATTATTTATTTGTACATTTATTCCAATAAAATTAGCGGCATTGGCTATTTTAGCAAAATATTCAGGATATCCATTTTTCCACCATCCGACAACAGTTTTGTCCGGATAATAGACACCTGCAATATATGTTCCCTGCAGGCTGTCACCACTGTATTTTTCTGCAAAATTCCCACGAATTCCCATATGACCGTTGGCAAGACTCATAATACTTTCAGATGTTCGATTATATTTTTTATCAAAGCCTTCCTCAATTATATTCCATTTATCAACTTTAAAATATTTTTTCAATTATATTCACCTACCTTTATAATAAAAGTATATCAGATTATTGCTGTAATGATAATATTTAAAGATATTTATTTTAATTTCCAATTAATTACCACTTCTTTAAGAAGAATTTTTACATTTAAATATAGTATTCATACAAAAGACCAGGTATTATCAGCCAATTTAAAAATTTGACATAACAGCTCTGACAATGCTATAATTCTATTATAAGTAATAACTATTATTAATAAACTATAAAAGGAGGTAATTTTTATGGTAAACAATGATATGACAGCCCAGAATCTCCGCTCCGCTTTTGGGGGAGAAAGTATGGCCTATCAGCGCTATAAAGTCTGGGGTAAAAAAGCTGCAGAAGAAGGTTTTGAAAATGTAGCACTTTTATTTGATGCAATTGCCTATGCAGAAGAAGTTCATGCAGGCAATCACTTTAAAGCACATGATAATATTGAAGGAGATTTTCTTGTTGCATCTGGTGGAGGATTTGGTCTAGGTACAACTTCAGAAAATCTTGAAGGTGCTATTGCAGGAGAAGAATTTGAAGTAGAACAGATGTATCCTACATACAGCCTTGTGGCAAAAGAGCAGGGGGAAAACGCGGCTGTTCGTTCTTTCCATTATTCATTGGAAGCAGAGCAAATTCACAGCAGACTCTTTAGAGATGCTAAAGAATCAGTAGATAATGGAGAAGATATTGATATTGAATATGTTTCTATCTGTGAAGTCTGCGGACATACAGTTGTAGATGGCACACCTGAAAAGTGTCCTATCTGTGGTGAACCGGCAGAAAAATTCCGAAAATTCACTAAGTAAATAAATTTTATAATTGATGTATTTTAACAATGTTTAAATTATGGAAAATATTTATCTTTTCCATAATTAAATATAATCTAAAAGGAGGAATTTAAAAGATGGGTTATTATGATCTTAAAAAGCTGGAAAACACTGGTGAAGACAAGACTGCACTTGAGAAAAAACATGTTCCTTATATTCAGTGTCCTGATGAAGTAAAAAAAGGTGAATATTTTGAGGTGAAAGTAACTTTTGGTAAGGAAATTACTCATCCAATGGGACCAGATCACTATATTCAGTATTTTGATCTATATGCTGATTATGTAAGCCTGGCCAGAGTGGATTTTACTCCTGATATGAAAGCAGAAGCTACATTAAATCTTAAATTAGAAGAATCATGTGATTTAAATGTATATGCATTCTGCAATCTGCACGGCCATTGGGAAGGTTCAAAAGCAATTAAAGTTGTAGAATAAATTATTTTAATAAAATATGAATATTTAACTGCCGCCCTTTTTAGGGCGGTTTTTTGTTAATAAAAAATTAAAATTTCTATTTACATATGAAATTAAATCTGCTATAATTTATCTAAATAATAATTTAATAGATTAAATAAATATTTAAATATACGGAGGTGCTGGCAATAGAAAAATTAACAGAGCGCGAAAAAGATGTTCTGGAATTGATAAAAGATGATGCTACTATAAGCAGAGAAAAAATAGCAGATAAACTGTCTATTTCTGAATCAGCTGTAGGCACTTATATTTATCACTTAAGTACAAAAGGATATATTTTGGGTAGAGGATATATAACTGCTCCAGAAAAAAAAATTGTGGTTGTTGGTGGTGCTAATCTTGATATAAAAGGATATAGCCCTAATTATATTAAAGGAAGTTCAAGTCCGGGCTGGATAAAAGAAAGCCCAGGTGGGGTGGGGAGGAATATAGCAGAAGATCTTGCTTTTTTAGGACAGGAAGTAGTCCTGCTGACAGTAGTCGGCAGTGATCATTTTGGCAAGAAAATAAAGGAAGAAACCGAATATGCTGGAGTAGATGTTTCTCATATTAAAACTATTCCCTCTCTAGAATATAAAACAGGGGTATATCTTGCTCACCTTAATCAGGATGGAGATTTGATTGGGGCGGTAAATGATATGAGAATTTTAGATATGATAGATAAAAACTATTTAAATGAAAAAAGAAAAATCATTGAAACTTCATCAATACTGATATTTGATACAAATCTGAGTCAGAGTTCTATAAAAAATTTGCTCAGTCTTTGTTCCGGAGGAAAAATGATAAAAATAGCTGATACAGTTTCAGTGGAAAAAGCACTCAAATTACAGAGCAGCATAAAAACACTTGATTATTTGCGAGGTAATTTGGATGAAATTGAAATCCTTCTGAATATTGTAAAGATAGAAGATTCAGAAAAAGCAAAAAAAATGAGTATTAATCAGAGAATGAAGCGAATTGTAAAGTATTATTCTAAAAATAAAGATCTGCCAGAGATGATTATAAGTACTGGTAAAAACGGAGCCTATCATTTAAGTAGAAATAAAGATAAAATCAGTTTAAAACATTTTAAAGCTGCAGAAATAAAAAGTGAAGAAATTGTTGAGACAACAGGAGCCGGAGATGCACTTACAGCTGGATTTGCAGCCGGGCTAATGAATAAATATCCTGTGGATAAAGCGGTAGAACTGGGAATTAAGGCTTCAGCTTTTACAGTAAAAACTGAGCTGACATGCAGTCCAGATCTGGCGAAATTAAAATAAATAATACAGTTCTATAATCAGATTAAATCTGATAGATATTAATATATTCAAACAGCAGATTAAATTTGATAGCAAACTATTAATATTTTTAAAAAAGCTATTAGATTTGACGTAATGTAATTACAAAATGGAGGTAAGAGAATGAAAAACTTAAAAAAATATCTGGAAATCAAAGATGATGTAAAAGAAGCTATGAGACATGGAAAAGCTGTAGTAGCACTGGAATCAACTATAATAGCTCATGGTATGCCCTACCCGCAAAATATAGAAACTGCCCTGGAAATAGAAGATATAATATGGGAAAATGGTGCTGTACCTGCAACAATAGGAATAATTAACGGCAAAATAAAAGTTGGCTTAACTAAAGAAGAGATTAAATTTTTAGGTGAATCCGATAAAGTAGTAAAAGTAAGCCGCCGTGATCTTCCAGTAGTTCTGGCAGAAAAAAAACATGGGGCTACCACAGTTGCTGGAACAATGATTGCAGCTGATCTGGCTGGTATCAAAATTTTTGTTACAGGAGGAATTGGTGGAGTCCACCGAGGAGCAGAGAAAAGTTTTGATATTTCTGCTGATTTAGAAGAGCTTAAGAAAACATCTGTAGCTGTTATTGCAGCAGGTGCTAAGTCTATTTTGGATCTTGGACTAACTTTGGAAAAGCTGGAAACTTTTGGAGTGCCGGTGCTGGGATATCAAACTGAAGAATTGCCTGCCTTTTACAGCCGCAGCAGTGGTTTTAAATGTGATTATATGGTAAAAAATCCTGAACATACTGCAGATATTCTCATGGCAAAATGGGATCTGGGCCTGGAAGGTGGAGTGCTTATTGCCAATCCGGTACCAAAAGAGGACGAAATTAAATACGAAGTGATTAACGATAAAATAGAGCAGGCATTAGCTGAAGCCGAGGAAAAAGAAATCAGCGGTAAAAAGCTGACTCCGTTTTTACTTGATAGAATAAAAGAAATTACAGATGGGAAAAGTTTGGAAACAAATATATCTCTGGTAAAAAATAATGCGGCAGTTGGAGCAAAAATCGCCTCTGCTTTTGCTGCTGTATTACAGGTTGAGTAAAATGTTGCAAAAAAAACTTTGAGAATATATACTTGTGTTAGGATTAAATATAAGGAGGCTGATAAAAATGACTGAAGAAATGACTGAAAACCGGATGGAAGATATGAGAATTAAACTGGATATAAACAATATGTTTTCAGACCAGGTAGGGAAAGAAGGCTTCAGCCGAGAGGAAATTGATGCCTATAGAGATAAAGCACTTAAAGCTCGAGAAAATATTCTTAAAGCAAAAGAAGAAGGGAAAATGGGTTTTATGGAACTTCCCTATAATCAAAAAGAAATTATTAAAGAATTAAAAGAAACTGCAGAAAAATTAAAAGATAGGTTCGAAAATTTTGTTGTGCTTGGAATCGGTGGATCTGCCCTGGGTAATACTGCACTGCAGACAGCCATAAATGACAGCCAGTACAACCTTTTTTCTGAAGTCAGGAATGGTTATCCAAGATTATTTATATCAGATAATGTAGATCCATCCGGTATTAGTTCTCTTTTAGAAAAATTGAATCCAGAAAAAACATTATTCAATGTAATATCTAAATCGGGAAGCACTGCAGAAACAATGAGTCAGTTTCTTTTGGCCAGAAAAATCGTTGCTGAAGCAGTTGGTGAAGATCGGGTGGGCGAATATTTTATTGCCACTACCAGCAGAGATTCCGGTTATTTAATAGAGATTGCTACCAGAGAAGGAATGAAACAATTTTATATTCCGGATAATGTTGGAGGAAGATTTTCTGTTTTAACACCAGTTGGGCTTCTTTCAGCAGCATTTACCGGAGTGGATCTAGAAAAATTATTAGCGGGAGCAGCTTATATGGATAAAATTATAAATGAGCGGGATTTTTGGGATAATCCTGTACTGCTGAATTCTGTGCTGCATTATCTAGCATTTAAACGCGGTAAAGTTATGTCAGTAATGATGCCATATTCTGATAAATTGAGAGATTTTGCAGACTGGTATAGGCAGCTCTGGGCAGAATCACTTGGTAAAGAAAATGATAGAAAAGGAAATAAAATAAATGTAGGTCCAACTCCAATAAAAGCATTAGGTGCTACAGATCAGCACTCACAGGTGCAGCTATATATGGAAGGCCCTTATGATAAAATAATTACATTTCTGGAAGTAGAGAATTTTAGTGAAGATATTGAAATACCAGCAGCATATGAGGATCTTCAGGGCCTAGGATATCTTGGCGGACACAGTTTTGCAGAACTTATCACAGCCGAGAAAAAGGCCACTGAACTGGCACTTACAAAGCGAAACAGGCTTAACCAGACAGTTAAAGTGCCTGAAGTTAATGAATTTACTTTAGGACAGCTTTTCTATTTTTATGAATATCAAACAGCTGTTACAGGAGAATTATTTAACATAAATGCTTTTAATCAGCCGGGAGTAGAGCTGGGGAAAAATTATACTTATGGAATTTTTGGTAGAAAAGGATATGAAGAAATGAGAAAAGAATTTAACCAGTCTCCGGCACATGATGAAAATCTAATTTTGTAATAGAGTTTAATTAAACTCTAAATTAAACTGTTTGAGTATACAGACAGCTGAGATGAATGATAAAATATCTATAAAAGATGAAAATGATAGATGGAAGATAAGGCAGCCTGGCTGTGTTAGCTGCTGAAAATCATCCCTGGAAGGAGTAAAATATATTGAATATTGATTATCAAATTGTGGAAAAAAATATAGTTAATTGGCTGAAAAGAAAGGTAAAAGAGGCGGGAGCAGATGGTGCAGTTGTAGGTTTAAGTGGTGGTATAGATTCTGCTGTAACTGCAGTACTGCTTCAAAAAGCTTTTGGAGATAATGTTCTTGGAATTGTTATTCCTTGTCACAGCAGCCAGCAGGATATAGAAGATGCTCACCGTCTGACATCAAAATTTTCTATTAAATATATTGAAACAGATCTTTCTAATGTATTTGACCAGTTTTATGCCGAGCTGAATGAATCAGGTATTAAAGGTGGTGAGCTTGCAGCTGCCAATATAAAACCCAGATTGAGGATGACAGCACTTTATTATTATGCTTCATCTTTAAACTATTTGGTGGTGGGAACAGACAACAGAAGTGAACTAAAAATAGGATATTTTACCAAATATGGAGATGGAGGTATTGACCTTGCTCCACTGGGGATGCTGGTTAAAACAGAGGTTAGAGAACTTGCAGAACATCTCGGGATTCCTAAAAATATTATTGAGAAAAAACCGTCTGCAGGTCTATGGCAGGGCCAGACAGATGAAGAAGAAATGGGTTTTAGTTATGAACAGCTGGATCATTATATTCTTACCGGTGAGGCTGAAGATAAAATAAAAGAAAAAATAGAAAAACTAGCGAAAAAAAATGCACATAAGCTCAAACCAGTTCCTGTACCGGTCAGAGAGGAGATTATCAGATGAGTGAAGAGGAAAATCTGCTGATTATTTCTGATGACAAAAAAATAAACTCTAGAGATATTTCATTGATTTCTCTTCCTTCAGGACAGGTTCTTGTTATAGCCTGTGATTCTTCTGGAGGTATAGGTCCACTTAAGAATGATCATATCAATGTACCTGGAGAAATTGTGGGAAGATTTTTGGCAAGAGTTCCCCTTATGGAAATAATGTCGATTGGAGCAGAGCCGATTGGACTTATTGACACACTTTCTATAGCTTATGAACCTGTTGGTCGTACAATCCTTGCAGGAATAAAAGAAGAACTCAGAGAAGCTGATTTAGAAAATGATATTTTTTTAAATGGCAGTACAGAAGAAAACATTCCCACCTCGCAAACAGGGGCCGGTCTTACTGTAATAGGTATAACTTCTAAAAATAAAATTAGAAGTGGTAATGCAAAACCGGGAGATTTAGTTGTAGCAGTAGGTCTGCCCAGAGTCGGAAATGAAGTAATGGAATCACTGGACATTATTGCAGATATAAAATCACTGCGGAGAATCAATTCCTGTACAGGAGTACATGAGGTTATAGCGGCTGGTTCAAAAGGAATAAATTATGAGAGTAGAGTATTGGCAGAGATGTCGGAACTTAAACTCAGGCAGTCTGGTTCATGTCAGATTCCCCTTGATAAAAGCTGTGGACCGGCAACTGTTCTGCTGGTAGCAGTAGCCGCACCATCAGTAGATTTATTAAAAAAGATTACATCTAAACCGATTAATATAATCGGGAGGCTGGAAAAAGATGAGTAAAAAAATATTTGCCATTTTCCTCGTCATGTTTGTAATAATATTTACTGCAGAAGCTTATACTGCTGACAAAACTGGTTTTCCAGTACAGTATGAAGATGAACTGGGGCATAAGATAATTTTGGAAAAAGAACCGGAAAGGATTATCTCACTGGCCCCAAGTATAACCGAGTTAATATATTTTTTAGGTCTGGAAGATAAACTTGTTGGTGTAACAACATATGCTAATTATCCTCCAGAAGCAGCGGAAAAAGAAAAAATCGGATCAGTTACTGAAGTGAATATAGAAAAGATTATTACATTAGAACCTGATTTAATTATTGCTGATTCTATTAATAAAAGTGAGGCTCTAAAGAGATTAAACAATCTGGGCCTTGCAGCAGTTGGGTTTAATCCACTTGATATTGAAGAAACTATTGATATGATAAAAACAATAGGTTGGCTTACAGGAAGTTCTAAAAAAGCAGAACAGATTGCAGAAAAAATGAATTTCAGGCTAAAAAAAATAGAATCATTAATTGCTGAAAAGCTTCAGAACACTAAAAGACCTGATGTTTTTTATGAAATATGGTCTGATCCCCTCTACACAGCTGGAGATAATACATTTATAAATAGTGTAATAGAGACAGCAGGTGGAAATAATATTGGAAAAAATGCAGAAGGTGCCTGGCCGAGATTTGGAATTGAGAGCCTGATACTGGCTGACCCAGATGTTTATATTTCCAGTCCCCACAGTGCAGCTGGAGGTATTACTATTAAGGATATACTTAACCGACCATTATTTAGTGAGCTTAAAGCTGTCAAAAAAGAGAGAGTTTATCTGGTTGACCAGGATAAGATAAGCAGACCTTCACCAAGAATAATAGATGGATTAAAAGAAATTGCTGCAGCTATTTTTCCAGAACTTAAAGACAAATTGGAGGGAATCTGATGTCGGTTATTTTAGTAACTGGTGGAGCAAGAAGCGGCAAAAGCAGCTTTGGTGAATTAATCGCCAAAAAATTGGGCGGAGATAGAGTAATATATATTGCCAGTGGTGTAGCTGTAGATCAGGAGATGAAAGAAAGAATTGCTGCACACAAAAAATCCAGACCGGATGGATGGAAAACTGTTGAAGCACCAATTAATATCTGCAGTGAACTGAAAAAAATTTCTAAAGGGTCTGTTGTTCTTTTTGACTGCCTGACTACCTATTTGAGCAATCTTCTTATTAGAGAAGAGGATAAAGAGTACAGAGAAATAGAAAAGATTCTATTAAAAGAAGTAAGAGATATTTTAAAAACTGCAGAAGAAAGAAAACTTGAATTTATTATCATTCAAAATGAAATAGGACAGGGTGTTGTGCCTCCTCATAAACTGGGAAGATACTTCCGTGATATATCTGGAAGAGCAGCCAGAATTTGTGCTTCTGCTGCTGAAAGGGTTTTTACCATGACAGCCGGTCTTCCGAGAGAGATAAAGGGAGAAGGCCTGGAAATAATAAAACTTTTTTCTGATAATGAGGAGGTAGATGTTCTTTGAAAAAGATCCTGAATGATTTTTTGACAGCGCTAACTTTTTTAAGCAGAGTACCGGTTAAGGTTAATGAATTTACAGAACTTTCTACTGTTTATTTTCCACCGGTTGGATTTCTACTGGGTATAATTATCTCTATTTTTGGGTTTGTTTTTAATAATTTTTTCCCACCTGAAATAGCATCTTTTCTGCTTATTATATTTTATATTTATTTAACAGGTGGGGTTCATCTTGATGGTACAGCTGATTTTTTTGATGGTTTTTTTGCAGGAAGGGATAGAAAAAAGACAGTTAAAATTATGCATGACTCTAATACAGGGGTATTTGCTGTTATAGGGCTAATATTAATTATTTATTTAAAATATCTCCTGTTTTCTGAACTGTACACAGCCGATAATCTTATTTTTTTTCTGATTTTTCCTGTGCTGAGCAGATTCATACTGGCTGTTATTACTGCTAAAAGTGAAGTTGCAGAGGGAAGTGTAATGGCAGAAAAGCTGCACAGCAGTGCGAAAGAAAGAGATGTTTTTACTGCAGGACTTTTTACAATTTTTATTTTATTAATTCTGCTGGTAGTTTTTGGATTTAATTATATGATACCGATTTTAACAGCATTTGTAACAGCTATTTTAACAGCTTTTTTTGTAGCCAGCCGGGCTTCAAAAAAGATAGGTGGTCTAACGGGGGATGTTTATGGTACAATAGTTGAAGTGAGCGAAATTGTTATATTATTAGTTTTTGTCATTTTTTAAATCCAATTAGTTATGATTTTGTCTGTGTTAATTTTATGTAATTATATGGGAGGAAATAATGGAAACAGAAATCCTTTTGATACGTCACGGAGAAACAGAATGGAACAGAAAACATATATTTCAGGGGAAAAAAGATATTGAACTAAACAGTACAGGCATCAAACAGGCCTGTAAATTATCTAAATATCTATCTAAAAAAAAATATAAATTTTTATACAGCAGTGACTTAAAAAGAGCGCTTAAAACTGCAGAAATCATAGGTAAAGAAGTAAATCTTAAACCTATAGAAAACAGCGAAATCAGAGAAATGGATTTTGGAGAATGGGAAGGATCAAATTTTTCTGCAATAAGTAAACATGATGCAGAATCACTAAAAAAATGGAGGCAGGACCCGCTTAATAATGCTCCTACTGGTGGAGAAACTCTGCGCGAATTCAGCAGCAGAATAAGCGAATTTTTTGATATATTAATAGAAAAACATCAGAAGGAAAAAATTATTGTTGTCACACATGGAGGAGTTATTAAAGTATGGCTTTCAGAACTATTTAATATGCCTGTAGATAAATTCTGGCAGATTGAAGTTCAGAATACATCTATGAGTAAAGTAAAAATTTATGATGGAGACCCAATATTTAGTCTTTTAAATGCAGTACCACATTTGGAATTGGAAGGAGCATAGTCTGGATATTTAAGAAAGGATTGGCCTATTTATTATATCGTATTATATCAGACTATATAACACAGATGCAGAAGATTAGATATCCAAATAATATTGGTTCTATGCCTAGAGCTGATATCGAATATTAAAAAAAGGATATAATCTCTTTTTGTTGAATTATTGATTTGCAGAAAAGAAATTAATGACCTTTTGAAATAAAGATATAAGAATGATAATAAGATTAAGAGGTGATATCATGGAATTGTCAGATTTTACAATTGACGAATTTACAATTATTGATGGAGAAAAATCTATTGGAAAAGCTGCACTGCTTCTTTCAATAGTTAATGATGAGTTTGATGATAAAATCATTAAGGCATTTAAAGATGAAGGTTATAAAGCAGTAATTACTAGAGCGGGAGGAAAAGGAGAAAAACTGAAAGATAAGATTCTCCGCAACTGCCTTGGAGCAGCAATAAAAGGTGATGTAATAAGTGAATCTGTACAGGATCAGCGTATTCTTACCAGATGTGTTGAAAGAGCCATGGTTGATTTTGATAATCCGCTCTCAGGTATTTCTGGAGCAGGTATAAAAATTGGTATAGTAAGTAAATCACCACATCTGGCTGTTGCACTTTATGGAAAGTTGGGAATACCAGGTCTTGATGTAGATCACGAAATATCAGGAATGGGGATTCATTATTATGGACTTAATCCGGAAAAATAATGGTTCTATAAATATACTCAAAAGAGTATTTAAGTATGTTTTACCATATAAAGGCAGGCTGGCAGGAGGAGTTTTCTCCATGATGGTTCACGCCTTTTTAACAGTTTTTTTTATAAAAGTTTTTCAGGATCTGCTGGAAACAATTATCTCAGATATTTCTGCAGGGGAAGAAGGAATTACTCAGCTAACCTTTATAGCTCTTTTTATGATTTTAATATATTTTCTCAAAGGTATAGCTTATTATGGGCAGAACTATCTGGTGTCATATGTATCACAAAAATCTATTAAAGATATGAGAGATGAACTTTATTCTCATCTTCAAAATTTGTCACTCAGTTTTTACAGCAAAAACAAAACAGGTGATATTCTTTCCAGAGTTACCAATGATGTTTCACAGCTGGAAAATTCGATGATAAATACAACTGTAGGTACAGTCGATAAAACATTTACGTTAATTGGTGGTATTGGATATTTAGTCTATCTGAATTATAGATTGACAATATTTTTGCTGCTGATTTTACCTTTAATAACTTATGTTATGACAAAATTTAATGTAAAGCTAAAGAGGGTAAGCCGCAGAGTTCAGGTTAAAATAGCAAATGTATCTGATGTTCTGCAGGAAACATTATCTGCAGTGAGAGTTGTCAAATCATTTGGAAGGGAAGAATACGAATTTGACCGCTTCAGCTCGGAAAATCAGGCTAATTTTAGAGCTAAAATGAAAAAGACTCAGTATGGAGCTATTCTTACACCACTGGTGGAATTTATAGCTGCAATTGCTTTTACAGCTATTCTGTGGTTTGGAGGCTATGAAGTTATGAAAGGTAGAATGCGGGCTTCAGAGCTTATTGCCTTTTTTACTCTTTTAATTACTATTAGTGATCCACTAAGGTCACTAACCAAATTAAGCAAAAGGCTGCAGCAGCTTTTTGCATCAGCAGAAAGAGTATTTGAAATAATGGATACAGAGAGTGTACTCAGAGAAAATGATGAAAACAAAATTGTTTTAAATAATGTAGATGGTGAAATCGTTTATGATAATGTTACATTTGCCTATAACAGAAACGAAATAGTTCTCAAAGATATTAATTTGACTGCATCTCCAGGAGAAGTAATCGCCCTTGTCGGCCACAGTGGAGCAGGAAAAACTACCATGGTAGATCTTATCCCCCGCTTTTATGATCCGGTCAAAGGACGCATGCGACTGGATGGTCATGATCTTAAGGATATTAAGATTGACAGCCTGCGCAGTTTTATCGGTATTGTACCACAGGAGACAATTCTATTCAGCGGTACTTTAAGAGACAATATTGCATATGGAGATCTTAATGCAGCCGATGAACAGATACATGAAGCGGCAAAGTCTGCCAATGCACATGATTTTATTATGAAATTTCCGGATGGATATGATACAGTGGTTGGTGAAAGAGGTGTCGGGCTTTCTGGAGGTCAAAAGCAGAGAATATCTATTGCAAGAGCTATTTTGAAGGATCCAAAAATATTAATTCTTGATGAAGCTACTTCCTCACTTGATGCAGAATCGGAAGCTTTGGTTCAGGAAGCACTGGATCACTTGATGCAGAATAGGACCACCTTTATAATTGCACATAGGCTTTCCACTATAAAAAATGCAGATAATATAGTTGTTCTGGAAAATGGAGAAATTGTTGAACAGGGCAGCCACAGAGAACTGCTGAATAAAAATGGAAAGTATGCATCATTATATCAGGGCCAGTTTATTGAGAAATAGTGAGTTAAATAGTAATAATGAGGTGAACTTTTTGCGCGAGTTAGTTAATAAGATTAGAGATAAAATAATACCTGCAGCAGCCTATTCGCTTATCTGCCTCATTAATTCCACCCTTAACATAAAGGTGGAAGGATGGGATAAAGCAGAAAAATATTTGAATAGCAGTGGTGCAGTTATTTTTTCGGCCTGGCACGGGAAAATGTGGGTACCTGTTTATTTTTTGCGCAGGAGAGGTATTTATACTCTGGCCAGCATGAGCAGAGATGGAGGCTATATGACCGGTGTTCTCAAACGATTGGGATGGAATGTCATCAGAGGCTCAAGCAGCAGAGGGGGCAGCCGTTCTCTTTTATCTCTTTTCCGCAGACTAAAAAAAGGAGAAAAAGCTGCTCTTACTCCTGATGGACCAACAGGTCCTATTCACGAAGTAAAGCCTGGCATTATTTTTCTGCAGGAAAGATCAGATGGTGTGATTATACCTATCGGAGTTGATTCTTCTCACAGGAAGAATTTTTCCAGCTGGGACAATTACATGCTTCCTTTACCTTTTTCTAAAACTGCACTGGTATTTGGAGAAGCAGTTAAATTTGATAAAAATTTAACGATTGAAGAAAAACAGCAGCTTTTAAAAGAGGAAATGCAGAAAGCAGAAAAAAGAGCTTCAGAATTATTATAACCTCTGCTTAATTGAGGAGAAATGATATGGAAGATTATCTACTGGACATAATTTATGGAAGAAAAAGGGGAGCTGCAGCTTTTTTGATAAAAATATTTCTCAAAGCAGCTTCCATTGGTTATTATATAATTGTAAAGAGCAGGCGCTTTCTTTACAAAAGTGGAATTTTAAAAAGCAAAAAGCTTAATAATAAAGTAATTAGTATTGGTAATATAACAATTGGTGGAACTGGGAAAACACCATTTACTGCTTTTCTGGTGGAAAAGTTAAAACATGATAATGATATTACAGTTATCAGCAGGGGTTATGGTGCAGAGAAAAAAATAAAAAAACCCGTACAGATAAGTAGTGGAAGAGAGCTGCTCTGTGGTCCTGAACTGTCAGGTGATGAATTATATATGCTTGCCGAAAAGATAAAAGATGTAAATTTTATCAGAGCCAGAGATAGGTATTCCGGTGGAGTAATGGCAGAAGAAAAAGGGTTTTCAGGTCTAATTGTTCTTGACGATGGATTTCAGCATTATCAGCTGGCGCGCGATTTAGATATTCTCCTGATAGATGGCAGAGACCCGTTTTCTAATAGAAAACTGCTTCCGGCAGGACTTCTGAGAGAACCTCTTTCTGAAATAAAAAGGGCAGATATAATAATAATTACACGTACAGAAAATTTGGGTGAAGATGAAGTTGACAGGATAGAAAAAAAATTGAACAGCTGTACTGATGAAAAAAAACCAGTGTTTCGGGCAGAAACAAAAAACGACAGTATTTTGATACTGGACAGCCTGCAGAAACTTTCTTTAAAGTTTTTACAGAAGCGAAAGATATTCGCCTTTTGCGGGATCGGCAGCCCGGATGCATTTAAACGATCACTTAAAGATTTAAATGCAGATATAGCAGAATTTACAGCTTTTCCTGACCACTATAGTTATAGTGAAGAGGACCTGCTGAATTTAGCAGAAAAATTTCAAAATTCAGCTGCAGAAATAATGATAACTACAGAAAAAGATTCGGTTAAAATTAAAAAATACAGAAAAATTACTGATGGACTCCCCATTTATAAGCTGGCAGTGAAGATATCTTTAAAAAGAGAGGATGAATTTATGGAGTCTGTCCAGCAGATTTTAGCTTAAATCTGTAATGTTTCTATATTTTAATTAAATTAATTAGAGGTGTAATTATGGCAGATTTAAAGGCAGCAGCAGTAATACCGGCCCGCTATGGTTCAACTCGTTTCCCCGGTAAAGCTCTTGCAGAAATTAATGGAGTTCCAATGATAGTAAGAGTGATTGAGCAGGTAAAAAAAGCTAAAAAAATAGATAGAGTTATAACAGCAACTGATGACATGCGGATTAAAGAAGCTGTAGAAGCTGCTGGAGGTGAAGCAGTGATGACATCTTCTGAACACAGATCTGGTACTGACAGAATTGCCGAGGCTGCAGAAAATCTGACAGAAGATCTGATAGTTAATGTTCAGGGAGATGAACCTTTAATAAAACCGGAAATGATTGCTTCAGCTCTAGCACCTTTTTTACAGGAAGAAGATCTGCAGATAAGTACACTTAAGATAAAAATGAATAGAGATGAAGCTGAAAATCCTGATATAGTAAAAGTTATCTGTGATAAAAATGATAATGCACTATATTTTTCGCGTTCTCCTATTCCCTATCTGCAGGCGGGAGAGGCAGATTATTTTCAGCATGTTGGATTATATGTTTACAGGCGGGATTTTCTGCTAAAATACAGCCAGATGGAAGCATCTCCACTGGAAAAAGCAGAGTCTCTTGAACAGCTGCGTGTTTTAGAAAATGGATACAGAATAAAAGTAATTGAGATAGAAGGAAAACTTATCGGTGTTGATAGAAAAGAGGATATTAAAAAAGTAGAAGCAGTGCTGAGAGATTGTGCTGAATAATTTAGCATTTTGGGGTGAGTGAAAAATAATGGAAGTTAAAAAAGTAATTCTAAATAAAGAGATAGTTTTTGGTGAAGACAGCAGTCCTTTTGTTCTTCTGGCAGGGCCGTGTGCTCTGGAAGAAAAGGAAAGGGTTTTTAGAATAGCAGAAAGAATTAAGACAATTACAGAAAAATTAGGGATACCATATGTATTTAAGGCATCTTTTGATAAAGCAAACAGATCTTCTATCAAATCATATAGAGGTCCTGGTCTGGAAAAAGGATTAAAAATACTGGAAGAGGTAAAAGAAAAATTTGATCTGGCAGTTATTTCTGACATACATCTGCCAGAACAGGCAGAAAAAGCTGCTGAAGTGCTGGATATTATACAAATACCTGCTTTTCTTTCCCGGCAGACCGATCTGCTTACAGCAGCTGGAAAAACAGGTAAAATTATTAATGTTAAAAAGGGGCAGTTTCTGGCTCCCTGGGACATAGATCAGGTTGTAAAAAAAATAGAAAGTACAGGTAATGAGAATATTATTTTGACCGAAAGAGGAGTTTCTTTCGGCTACAATAATCTGGTGGTCGATATGCGTTCACTGCCGAGGATGCGTCAGACAGGTTATCCAGTTGTTTTCGATGCTACTCACAGTGTACAGCTTCCGGGAGGAGCTGGAGATACTTCAGATGGTCAGAGAGAATATGTGCCTCATCTTATGCGGGCAGCTCTTGCTGTTGGAATAGATTCACTATTTATGGAAGTCCATGATAAGCCAGAAGAAGCTAAAAGTGATGGAGCGAATATGGTGAGGCTGAATAATTTAGAAGAACTTCTTAAAAAAGGTCTGGAAATAGATAGAACCGTTAAAAAGTGGTAATTGATAAATTAATTTGATAGTTAAATGATAATTTTCAAGGGTGGTTTGAGATGATAGAAAAGAATAATGCAAAAAAAATGGAAGAAAGTCTTAGTCAGGCTAAAAATGTTCTGCAGATAGAAGCAGAAGCCGTATTTTCATTAAAAGAAAAGGTTAATGGTCTGTTTAAAGAAGCGATGGAACTTATTATAAATTCTCCAGGCAGAGTTGTGTTTACAGGTCTGGGGAAATCCGGTCTTATTGCACAAAAGCTGGCTGCTACATTTTCCAGTACAGGAACTCCGGCTTTTTTTGTTCATGCTACCGAAGCTCTTCATGGTGATCTGGGCATGATTACAGAGGGGGATGTTGTTGCAGCAATTTCCAACAGTGGAGAAACAGATGAATTAATAAATTTAATCCCCTCTATAAGGAGAATTGGTGCCAGACTTATTGCAATTACGGGTGACCAGGAATCTACTCTGGCAGAATATGCTGATTTAATAATTGAGGCCGGTGTGCCGGCAGAAGCATGTCCGTACAATCTTGCTCCAACAGCAAGTACAACAGCGGTACTTGCACTTGGAGATGCACTTGCAATTGCACTGTCACATTTTCATGGATTTACCCCGGAAGATTTTGCTGTATTTCATCCGGGAGGTTCTCTTGGCAGAAAACTGCTGACAAAAGTAGCGGATGTAATTAAGATAAGAGAGCAGAATCCTACCGTAGGGGAAAATGCTGCTGTAAGAGAGGCACTTTTCGAAATGACTTCGAGCAGGATGGGGTCAACTTCAATAATTGATAAGAACGGTAATTTAAAAGGAATTATCACCGATGGAGATATAAGAAGACTGCTTGAAAAATCTTCTGATTTTATCGATAAACCTGTTTCAGAATATATGACCGCTGATCCAGTAACTATAGAAAAAGATAAACTTGCAGCAGAGGCTTTAAAAATAATGGAAGATAGAGAGATTAATGATCTTCCGGTCGTTGAAAACAGTAAACCTGTGGCAATGCTTAACTTTCAGGATCTGCTGCGGGCAAGAGTTTTTTAGAAAGGAATAAGATGTTGAATAGATTAACCGCTTTACTTTTTGATATATTTAAATTTATTACACAAAAGCTGCCTGTATCCAGAGCATATCTGCCCGGAAAATTTCTGGGCCAGCTTGCCTATAAATTGTCAGGCTCCAGGGGAGAAAATTCCCGACAGAACATTATGGATGCTTTTAATGCTGATAAAAATAAAGCAGATAAAATTCTGAAAAAAGTTTACAGCAATCTTGGCATGAATCTTTCGGAATTTCTGCTCCAGGAAAATATCGGAGTAGAAGATATTGATAATATTATTGAATATGAGAATATTGAATATCTGGACAAATGTCTTGATAGAGGAAAAGGTGTAATTATCTATACAGGTCACTTTGGAAACTGGGAACTTATGGGAGCTGCTTTAACTTTAAAAGGATATAAGGTAAATGCTATAGCCAGAACACAGAATAATTCTATAATGGACGAAAAAATCAATTATATCCGGGAAAATGTAGGTGTTAATATAATCCCTAAAGGTGCTTCTGTTAGAAAAGCATATAAAGCTTTAAAGCAGGGAGAAATAGTTGTTATTTTAGGTGATCAGGATGCAAGAGAAAATGGATGGAAAATGGAGTTTTTTGATAAACCCGCTTCAACATATACAGGAGCTGTACAGCTGGCAGAAAGAACAGGTGCTGCAGTTGTACCGGCATTTTTGCTTAGAGAAGGCTGGTTAAAGCACAAATTTTTATTTTATTCACCTATTTTTATTGATAGAAAAGCAGGAGAAGCTGTGCAGAGGAATATACTGCAGGATTTACTGGATATAACAGAAGAAATTATAAGGAGATATCCAGATCAGTGGATGTGGCTGCATAAGCGCTGGAAAACCTATCAATAGTTGGAGAGGATTTTATGTATTTTTTATATAATATATTTTTAAATATTATTACACTGCTTTTAATTCCATATTATGCTTATAATGGTCTCCGCAGTGGAGAAGAGCTGGGATTAAAAGAAAGGTTTGCCTTTTACAGGGATGATCTGGAACTGATTTTTCCTGCTGATAGGGTGATCTGGGTTCATGCTGCTTCAGCTGGCGAAACACTTGCAGCTAAAGAATTTACAGCAGGATTGAGAGAAAAATATCCATCTGCTCGAATTATTTTTTCCAATATGACTCCAACAGGCAGAAAAATCGCAAGAGAAAAAATTGATTCCGCTGACTGCTATATTTATATGCCTTTAGATTTGAAATGGATTGTAAAAAGGTCTGTTAAATTTTTTTCACCGGATCTGTTTGTATTAATAGAGACAGAACTCTGGCCAAATCTTATCAAAGAACTTGACAAATCAGGCTGTTCTATTATGCTTGCCAGCGGCAGGATAAGTGATGATACTTTCAATAAATATAAATATATGTCTGCTATTATGGAAGATATGCTGCACAGAATAGATATTATAAGTATGCAGAGCAGAGAAGGATATAATAAAATTATTGAACTTGGAGCTCCAGAAGACCATGTCTGCATAAATGGAAATTTAAAATATGATATAGATATTGATAATTTGAACAAAGAAAAATTAGAGAAGAAAAGGGAATTATTTAACCTCAAAAAAGACACACCGGTTTTAACTGCCGGTAGTACTCATAAGGGTGAAGAAGAAAAAATACTGGATGTTTATAAGGAATTAAAAAACGATTTCAGCAGTCTTAAGCTGTTTTTAGCCCCCAGATATGTTGAAAGAAGAGAAGAACTGCAGTCACTCTGTGGGGAATACAATTTTAATTCTGTACTGTATACAAAATTGAAAAAGGGTTTTTATGCAGAAAATAACAGAGCAGATATTGTAATTGTAGATACAATGGGAGAACTGGCAGATTTATACCACTTTGCTGATATTATTTTTGTTGGTGGAAGTTTAATTAAAAGAGGCGGCCACAATGTTATTGAGGCTGCTGCAAGATCAAAGGTGGTTCTTTTTGGCCCCAGTATGTACAATTTTAAAGAAGAAAGGGACTTTTTACTGGAAAATAATGTGGGATTTAAAGTTAAAAACAAAGAAGAGTTATATCAAAAAACATATGAACTTTTATCAAACAGAAATGAAATGGAATATATTGGTCAAAATGCCGGAGAGATTCTGGCAGAAAATAGAGGAGCAGTGGACAAACACCTTCAGCTAACTGAATTCCTTTTTAAAAAGGGAGTAGATTAAAATGGAAAATGATAATCCGGAAAAAATACTTATTACCCGCCTGAGTGCAATCGGGGATGTAATCCATGCTTTACCGGCAGCTTATGCTGTAAGGCAGAAATATTCTGATGCACAAATAGACTGGCTGGTGGAAGATAAAGCTTATCCACTTGTAACTTTAAATCCTTATATTGATAATGTTATTATTCTGCCAAGAAAAGAGTGGAAAAAGCTGCGCAGAGAAGAAGGTTATATTAAAGCTATAAAGTCTTTTGCTGCTTTTTTCAAAAAAATGCGGCAGAGAAAATATGATATATTTCTTGATTTACACGGTTTATTTAAAAGTGCATTTGCAGGTTTCTTAATAAAAGCAGATCTGCGGATTGGGCCTGCAGATGGTAGAGAACTGAGTACTTTTTTCTATCAGGCAAAAATAGATATACCGGGCAAAAAAATGCATCAGGTAGAAAGAACCCTTCATCTGGCATCAGCTGTCGGTGTGGAAACAGAAGAGATTAATTATGGTTTAGTTATTCCTGATGAGCTTAAAAATAATATTGATATAGTTTTTAATACCTATAGAATTCCAGAAAACAAAAAACTTGTAGTTATTAATCCATTTACAACCTGGGAGTCTAAAAACTGGTATCTGAACAGATATTTTGAACTGGCAGAAAAACTTATTAAAGAAGGTTATTATATTATTTTTACTGGATCAAAAAACGACAGAGAAAAAATCGAGAAATTTGATGCTATAAGTAATGATAACTATGTTAATCTTGCCGGAAAAACTTCTCTGAAAGAACTGGCAGCTGTTTATAATAGGGCTGATCTTTATATTGGTGGAGATACAGGGCCAACCCATCTTGCAGCTGCACTTGGGTTAAAGGTAATTTCTCTTATGGGGCCCACGGATCCTGATACACATGGTCCTTATGGTAAAGGTAATACAGTTATTCAGGACAACAGCCTGGAATGTATTGGCTGTTGGGAGAAAAGCTGCAGCAGAGATATGAAGTGCATGAAGCTTATTACTGTTGAACAGGTACTGCGAATTGCAAAAAAGAAATTAGATGACTGACCACTTTATTTTTAAGATATAAAGGAATGATCTTATGCATGATATAAATAGAATAATAGTTGTTGATCTGCTGTATCTTGGAGATTTAATATTTGCCTATCCTTTTTTTGAAGAACTCAGGAAAAACTATCCTGAAGCCAGGATTGATCTGGTAGCAAACAGTAAATTTGCAGAAATAGTAAGAGAAAATGACAATATAGATCATGTTTATTCTTTTAATAAAGAATGGCCTGCTGCCCGTTCTTTTTCTTTTGTCCGTAAATTAAAAAAAAATAATTATCACCTGGGCCTCAATATTCACGGAAACTGGAGAACTGCTCTACTTTTAAAATTGATTGCTCCTGATTATTCTGCCGGCTATGGTGGTAAAGGAAGAGGAGTTTTTCTTGATAAAGAACTTAAAACAGCAGATAATAAACATATGACAGAAGTTTATCTTGATTTTCTCAAAGATATAGGCTGTAATATATCAGGTCAGGAGATTGTACCTGTCATAAATTTTGCTGATAAGACTGATCAAATAGAAAAAAATCTTTATTCGAAGTTAAAAGAAAAAAACCTCAGCTTTGGTAAAGATTATATTGTTTTAAATACAGGTGGAAGCTGGCCGACCAAACAGTGGCCAGAAGAATATTTTGCTCAGCTGGCTGATATGATTATAAGTGCTGGGCGTGATGTGCTTTTTGTTGGTGGCCCGGGGGATGTAGAGAGAGTTAAAAAAATTATAGATTTAATGAAATTTAAGGCAGATAATATATGTGGCCAGACCAGCCTTTTAGAACTTGCATTTGTACTTAAGAAGTCTCAACTTTTGATAAGTGGAGATACTGGCCCGGTTCATGTTGCAGCAGCAGCAGGAACAGATACCATTACTATTTTTGGACCATCTGATGAAGTTAAATATCAGCCAAAAGGTACTGGTAAGCATTGTATAATAACTAACAATAAATTAAAATGCAGACCCTGTGGGGAACACCAGTGTCCACTCGAACACCATAAGTGTATGGTGGATATTTCACCTGAGATAATATTTAATGAGTTAAAAAACAGAGGAATGATAAAATGAACAATCTCACAGCCCTTGTTTTAACATATAATGAAGAAGATAATATTGCTGCCTGTCTTGATAGTTTAATGTGGGTGCCGAGAGTGGTTATAGTTGATTCATTAAGCAGTGATAAAACAGAGGAAATCTGTTTAAGATATAATAACGTTAAATTTTTCGAAAGACAGTTTGATGATTTTGCTTCTCAGAGGAATTATGGACTGGAACAAATTGATACAGAGTGGGTTCTGGTAGTAGATGCAGATGAAAGAATTACAAATTCTCTGCAGGAAGAGATAAAAAAAACACTTTCCAATCCAGAGGCAGAAGGATATAATATTGCCAGGAAAAATTATTTTTTAGGAAAATGGATCAAATACTGCGGCTGGTATCCTGACTACACACTGAGATTATTTAAATCAGTTTATAGATATCGCGGTCTAGTTCATGAATCACCTGAGATAAAAGGAGAAATAGGAAAACTTGATAATGACTTTATACATTATACCTACAGCAATTTAAAGGAATATGTTGATAAAATGAATCAATATACAAGCCTTGATGCGAAAAAAAAATATCAAAAGGGTAAGAAAATTGGAGTTTCATATATATTAACCAGACCCATTCTGGAGTTTATTAAGAAATTTTTTCTCAAGAAAGGATTTCTGCTTGGAGTACAGGGACTCATTTTATCTCTTCTTTCATCATATTATCAATTTTTAAAAAGCATTAAACTCTGGGAATTAAATAATATTTTTGAGGATGAAATTAAATGAAAAAGATAGTATTTCTAAACAGCTGCCCTGTGTGGGGTGGAGGAGAAAAATGGACATTTACAACTGCCAGACGTTTAAATCAGGATCCAGAGTATGATATTTATATTGCATCAGGTACTGACACAGAACTATTTAAGAGGGCAAAAAAGGCCGGTATCAAAACCGAAGCAGTAGAAATAAAGAGCGGTATATCGGTTTTAAATCCATTTAAAAGTAAAAAATTTATAGATTTTTTAAAAAATAAAAAGATAGATATAATGTTTTTAAATATGTCTCAGGACTTAAAATTTGGTGGAATAACTGGCAAAATAGCTGGACTGGACAGGATTATTTATCGACGGGGTAGTGCAATACCTATAAAAAATCGATTTTATAACAAATATCTTTTAAAAGATTGTGTTACAGATATAATAGCTAATTCTAAAGCAACAAAAGAAACTATTCTAAAAAATACTTCTCAGTGGCTCAGTGAAGATAGAATTACAGTTATTTATAATGGTATTGATCTCTCTAAGATTGATAATGCAAAAAATAATGCTATTAATCTGCATAAAGAGTTTAAAATAAGTCAGAATAAAGTTATAATAGCAAATATAGGCAGGTTGTATTATCAAAAAGGTCACGAGTTTTTATTAAAAGCAGCAGATATAATTAAAGAAAAAAGAAAAGATTTTGTTATTTTAATTATTGGTAGTGGTGAGCGAGAACAGGAGCTGAAAGAGCTAGCCCGAAAATACAATTTGTCCAATAACGTAGTTTTTACTGGTTTTAGAGATGATATTTATAATATTTTACCAGGAATTGATTTCTTATTACATACTGCCAGATGGGAAGGTTTTGGTTTTGTTATTGCAGAAGCCATGGCAGCTTCAAAACCTGTAGTTAGTACTGATGTCAGCAATATTTCTGAATTAATAACTGATGGTGAAAATGGATTTTTAGCCAAAGCAGAAGATCCAGAAGATATTGCCAGAAAAACAATCCAGATGATGGATAGTCATAGAAAAAAATTAATGGGTAGAAGAGGTCGTGAAAAAATTGAGAGTAGATTTACAAATAAAATTATGATTAAAAAAATAATATATTTTCTTGAAGAAAAATAATAGATATTATAAGAAAATATTTTTTCAAATTTTAAAAGGTGGGATTTATTTTGAATATTGTTTATGTTTTTTTTGGTGATTGGCCCTGTCAAGAAGCGGGAATAAATTTTTCCACTTTAACTAGTTATGGATTAGCTGAGTCAAATAAAAATAATATTAATCTTATTGTTTCTAAAAATAATGATAAAAATTATAATTACATCCTTAAAAATTATTTTAATTTAAATCCTTTAGATAATTTTAAAGTTGGTTTAATTGATAATAACTTTTCTATCAGTAAAAGTACATCTTTTTATATAAAAGCTTTAAAAAAAATAAAAAACATACATAAAAATAGAAAAGTAGATGCAGTTATAACAAGAACTGTCGGATTTCTACCTTATCTTTTACTTTTAAAAAAGTTTTTAAATATAAAAGTTTTTTATGAAGCTCATGACTTCTATTTAGATCTTAGTTTGGAAAGAGTAAAAAGAAAGAAGAAAAAGTTTATATTTCAAAAATGGTTTTTACCAAAATTAGATGGAATTATTTGTCATCAAAATATTTTAAAAGAATTATATAAAAAATATATACCTAACCAAAATTATTGTGTGGCTAGGACTGGTATAAGGAAGATAACTTATTCAGATGATTTATGGAATAATAAGTATATTGGTTATATAGGTTCTTTACAAAAAAGAAAAAAAATTGAAGATTTATTTTACGCTATAAAAAAAATAAAAAATAAAGAAATTAAGTTGATGATTATTGGTGGTAGGGATAAGGAAACAATAAACTATTATTTAGATTTGATAAGAGAATTAGGATTAGAAGATAAAGTCAAAATTACTGGATGGGTAGATAAAATTGAAGTAGAAAAAAATTTAAAAAAATTAAAAATAGGAATAGTTCCTCTTGCTGATACTTTCTTTAATAGGTATTTAACTTCTCCTATGAAAATATTTGATTATTTTTCTCATGGTATACCTGTTATTGCAACAGATTTACCTCCTAATAGAGAAATTATTACTGAAAAATGTGGATTGTTTTATAAGCCAGGTGATATTGATTCATTGGTAAATGCAATAAATGAATTGAATTCATCAAAAGAAATCTATGATTATTATTCAAATAATATTATTGAGAAATCGAAAGAATTATTATGGAAAAAAAGAGGAGAAATTATTACTAATTTTATTAAAAGTGTATAATTAAGTTTATGTTTACAATTATAATTAAAAACTTATTTTTATTCTAATATTAAAACAAGCTTTATTTGCTTTTTAATTAAAAGCTATGGAAAGGAACAAAAAAACAAAATGATATTATATAATAAAGACAAAGTTATTAAATTTTTAGATAAAGCAATAATTTTTAATATATATATATATGCATTAGGTTCAATGACTTCAAAAGCATTAATAAGTACAGGGATGGGTTTTTCTGTAATATTTTGGACTATAAAATTAATTATATTAAGATCGGAATATAAATTTAATAAATCAAGATTGGGATTTGCTATGTTGCTTTTTTCAATATCAATTTTATTTTCTGGAATTGATGCTTTTAGCAGAGAAATACTAAACAGTAATTTTTACTTTTCATTTTTATTTTTTGCTGTAGTGATTAACGAGCTTAAGAATAAAAAGACAATAAAAAAAATGTTTTTTACTTTATTATTTTCTTCAATTATTTCAGTTATATATGGATACTATGAATATTTTTTTGCGAATTTAAAGAGAGCAGATTCTTTCACATCATCATTAGCGCTTGGTAATTTTATGGCTGTTTATACATTTTTCTTTATAATCTATATTTTTTGGGGGAAAAATATAAAAAATTCTACAAGAGTTTTATTTTCGTTTTTTTCAATGATTTATTTTATTCTATTATTATTAACAAAAACTAGAGGAGCATGGCTTGCTTTTATTTTTGGGATAATAGTATTAGGTTTATTAAAAGATAAAAGAATAATTATTGTTTTTCTTATTTTACTTTTAACGTTTTTTATTATTTTACCAGAACAATATATAAATAGATTTAAAAGTAGCTTTAATATACAATATAATTTAAAAAACAATAGATCTAACTCAATAAGGATTGGTCTTTGGATGACTTCAATAAAGATGTTTTTAGACCATCCTATAAATGGAGTTGGTTATGATCAATATAAAAATCAATATATTAGTAATTATAAAATAGAAGGAATTAATCCATTTAGTCATGCTCATAACAACATATTACAAATAGTCGCAGAATTAGGTTTATTTGGGCTATTATCATTTGTTTATTTGATGTGGATGGTAATTAAAAATTTAATATATTATTACAAAAATACAATTGATTTAAAAAGAAAATTATTCCATTTAGGAAGCATATTAACTTTTTTAGTCTACCATATTCAAGGATTAACTCAATATAATTTTGGTGATACTGAACCACTACACTTTTTTTGGTTTATAATAGCATTAAATTTTGTTGTTTTTAATTTTGAAGATATTAATAATAATAACTTATTAGAGAAAAGTGAAAATTTAATATAAGTTGCTTAAACAAATTCTAATAATCAGAGGTATTAAACAATGAATCAAAAAAATGTTTTATTTATTAATACGGGAATAATTTGGGGTGGAGTTGAGGGCTGGCATTTTAAAACAGCAAAATCCCTAAAAAAAAGAGGATATAATGTTTTTATACTGGCAGCTAAAAACACACCATTTGAAAAAAAATGTAAAAAGGCTGAACTAAATGTTGAAACAATAAACACTATTGGAAATAGTACTTTTGTAAATTTGATTAGAGTTTATAAATTAGTTAAGTATTTAAGAAAAAACAATATAGAAGCAATGTTTTTTTGTCAGTCTTCACATTTCAAATTTGCTTCTTTATGTGGTTATCTGGCTGGTGTAAAAAAAATAATTTATAGGAGAGCTTTGGCAAAACCGATTAATAATCATCTATATAATAGGGTTGCTTTAAAAAATTTTGTAACAGATTTTATGGCAATTTCAAAAACAACATTAGCAAAAAGTGTTGAAAATTTATCAGAAGATATTTTGAAAAAAATTAAAATTCAATTAATATATAATGGTGTTAAGTTTGATAAATATGCATTTCCTGAAATAAAAACTGATTTACGAAAAGAATTTTCTATAGGCGAAGATGAAATAATTATTGCTAATATTGGAAGATTAGGAAGACAGAAAGCTCAACAGGATTTAATTAAATCTATTGAAATATTAAAAAATTACCATAATAAATTCAAAGTTTTATTTGTTGGCACTGGCAATAAAAGAAAAGAATATGAGCATTTAGTATCACAATTAGGTTTGGAAGAAGATATTATATTTACAGGATTTAGAAATGATATTCCTTCAATATTAAGTCAGGTTGATTTTGTTGCACATACTGCTATTTATGAAGGATGTCCGTGGATTGTTCTAGAAACAATGGCAGCCGGTAAACCAATTGTTTCAGTTGATATTCCAAGTGTGGAAGAATTAGTTTGTGAAGGAGTAACAGGTTATTTAGTTGAAAGAGATTATAACAAAATTGCAAATGGGATTTTAAAAATGATCAATAATAATGATAGAGATAATCTTGGATATAATGCTCAAAAAATATGTCAAAAAAATTATACTTTTAATAATATGGTTGATAAAATTGAAAGTGAATTCTTAAATTAATTATGGGGATATAAAAATGTCAAAAAATTATTCATTTATTTCATATAAAAAAGATAATATAAAATTAAAAGTTAGGGAAAACATTGATTTTAATTGGATAAATGTTTTTTTGGAGAACTTTTGCTGCAAAAAAGAGTTTGATTCAAGTCAAATACTTTATGATAAAAGAAATACAATTATAAAAATAAATGATATATTTTTGGGAAAAGAAATAACTATTAAAGAATTTCATATAAATAAAAAGTATGATGATCTTCGTTTTAGAGTTATTCCATCTAAAGCTGAAAGGTCACTAGAAATAGCGAGAGCTTTAATCAATTTAGGTTTAAAAACTCCTGCACCTATTGCAGTTATTGAAAAAAGAGGAGATTATCGCAAACTTCTTTTTAGTTATTATATCAGTGAATATATAGATTATGATTATAATATGCTTGATATTGCAAAAAATTACAATCATCCTGAAAGAAAAAAAATATTATCTTTAATGCCGCAGTTAGGAAAAGAGATTAGAAAAATGCATGATGCAGGAATTGTTCATAATGATCTGCATGCTGGCAATATACTTGTCAAAGAAAATAATGGAAAAAGTGAATTATATTATATTGATCTTAATCGTGGCAGGGTGAAGTCAAATCTTTCTGATAAGGAGCGTATTAATGATCTTAAAAGGTTGAAATTTACAGATAGAGAAAGAGAGATTTTATTTAAACACTATTCCCCTGATAGATGGAAATACTTTAAAGAAAAAGTTGCTGAAGCGAGAAGGAAGCGGAGGAAGTTTGTTGAATTAAAAAATAGAATTCGCTCAATATTTAATCAATAGTGGAGGAAAAATTATGATAAAACTAAGACAAAATTATGTTCCAGCTGTTATATTGCTTGCACTGTTAATATTTTTTGTTTATTTCTTTAATATTTGGAATTATGACCTCTGGTCTCCAGATGAACCCAGATATGCAGAGGTAGCGCGAGAAACAGCTGTAGAGGGTAACTGGGTTATCCCACATTTAAATAATAGAGTTTATTATGAAAAACCTCCAGTTTTTTATAATATTATTGCGTTAACTGGCTTGATAAATGGGGAATTTTCAGCTGCAGCAGTAAGGTTCCCGGTAATAATTACAGCTGTATTATTAATTGCTTTTTTTACATATTATACGATTACAAAAATTGATTTTTATACTGGGCTATTATCAGGGATTATATTAGCAACTACTGGGCAATTTTTCTGGCTTGCCATGCGAGTTAATCTTGACATACCTCTTGTGTTTTGCACTACAATTTCAGCACTAATATTTTTCCATCATATTGACTCTTTTTATTCATATAAATGGCGTACCTTAATAGCTTTTTTCCTTATGGGATTAGGTGCTGTTATCAAAAGCCCAATATCTTTATTACCATTACTGGTTGTTATTATTTATGCTTTTTTAAATAAAAAGACTAAAAAATTAAAAGAAATTCCATGGATTTCTGCTTTTGTAGTTATGCTCATCCCCGCAGCAGTATGGCTTTATTTAGCTTATAATAAGGCAGGATTTTCTTATATACAGATTACAGTTTTAGACCAGCTTATAGGCTATTCTACAGGTAGTCAGGGCCATCCCCAGCCATTTTACTATTATTTGTTAAATTTCCCGGTACTAGCCCTTCCCTGGTCAATATTTTTAATTCCTGCCATTTATTATTATAATAAATTTAAAATAAAAGTTCCTAATTTAGTTAGATTTTCCATGCTGTGGTTTGTTATGGTTTTCATAATTTTTTCCTTAGTTGGCAGCAAAAGAGGAGTTTATTTATTACAGCTTTATCCAGCCTTTTCAATAATTATAGCCTGGTTTTTCAAATTACATTTTGATGGAACCATTAGAAAAAAATATTCTCTTGTAATTCCAGTCCTTATTTTGGGGATATTATTTGCTGTACTGGGGGGTTATATATTTTTTAATGGAGAAATGCTTATACAGGAAGAGCTGGATTTTAATTTGAATGAAAATCCAGATTATTATAATTTATATCAGGGGTTATATTTGTTTTTTACTGTCACAGGTATATTATTTTTCTTATCAGCAGCAGTGCGAAACAAAAGATTTGTTTTTTATATAACAGTATTATTTTCATTAGTGTTAATAATATTATTAAAATCACTTTTTTTACCTGCCGTAAATGAGGTAAAGTCAGAAAGATATCTTGCAGAAGATCTGGCAGAAGCATACAATAAAAATGTTGAAGTCGGTTTATGGGGGTCATTAAACAATGACAGTGGTTTTGTATTTTATAATGGAATTTATTATGATTATATATTTGATGATCCTGAATCAGGAAAAGAATTTTTAGAACGTCCAGGTAAGCAAATACTGATAGTTAATGAAGCAGATAAATTGTTAAACAATTTATCTGAAAATGAATATAGAGATTTTGAGATAAAAAAATATCGCGTAGGAAGTGATGATATGCTGCTTCTTATAGAAAAAGAATTAATGGAGGGTTTAAATTGAAACATTTAGTAACAGGAGCTGCAGGATTTATAGGCTCAAATATTGCAAAAGAATTGATTAAAAATGAAGAAGAAGTTATAGGTGTAGATTGTTTTACAGATTATTATTCTAGAGATTTAAAGGAAAGAAATATCAAAGAACTTAAAAATAATAGTAATTTTAAATTTATCGAAGCAGATTTGCTGAAGATGAATCTTAATGAACTGCTGGATAAAGTTGATTATGTATATCATCAGGCAGCACAGGCTGGAGTAAGGTCGAGCTGGGGGAAAGATTTTGAAATTTACAGCCGTAATAATATACTTTTAACACAAAAACTTCTGGAAGCTGCTAGAAAAAGTAAAGAGTTGAAAAAATTTGTGTATGCTTCATCATCTTCAGTATATGGAGATACAGACAAATTACCAATGCAAGAAAATAATCGGCTGCAGCCTGTTTCTCCCTATGGAGTGTCAAAATTAGCTGGAGAAAATTTATGTTATCTATATTATAAAAATTTTAAAGTCCCAGCAGTTTCACTGCGTTATTTTACTGTATATGGAGAAGGACAGAGGCCAGATATGGCTTTTCACATATTTATCAGGGCATTTTTAAAAGGTGAGAAAATAAATATTTTTGGAGATGGAAAACAATCTCGCAATTTTACTTATGTAAGTGACATTGTTAGAGCAAATATTCTTGCTGCTGAAAAGGCTCCTGCAGGAGCAATAATAAATATTGGAGGTGCAGGAGAGGGAATCAAGTTAAATGAAGCAATTGAATTAATACAGGAATTAACCAATATGAAAACGGAAATTATTTACACAGATAAAGTTAAAGGTGATGTAAAACATACCTCGGCAGATATTTCTAAGGCTGAGAAATTGCTTGGTTACTCACCTGCTGTTAAATTTAAAACTGGTCTATCTAAAGAAGTAAAATGGTTAAAATCTATTTATTCTTAAAAAATAAAATATATAATTATTTTGTGAAAGGTAGTGGAATTTATGAAAGAATTTAGGTATGACCTTTCTATAGTAGTTCCAATTTTTAACGAAATAGATAATCTTGACCTTCTTACAAATCGTATAATAGAAGTTCTTTACGATAGAGAATTTAATTATCAGATTATTTATGTAGATGATGGAAGTACTGATGGAAGTAGTGAAAAGATAAATAATTTATCAAAAAAAATAGATAATTTGTTTTCTATTCATTTTATAGAAAACACTGGACAAAGTGCAGCTTTTTTTGCAGGTTTTGAAAAAGCTGAAGGTAAATATATTGTTACACTTGATGCAGATTTACAGGTTGATCCTGAGGATATGTTTAAATTAATACCCCATTTAGATAAATATGATATAGTAATTGGTATGAGAAGTGATAGAAATGATGGCTTTAAAAAGAAAATATCTTCTTTGATAGGAAATGGGGTAAGAAACTTTATCACTGGTGAAGAAGTAGCTGATACAGGCTGCCCTCTAAAAGTCTTTAAAAACGAAGTAAGTAGATGTTTTTATCCGTTTGAAGGAATGCATCGTTTTTATCCTACTCTTGCAAAAATAAACGGTTATAAGGTAAAGGAAATACCAGTCAGCCACTACCCACGAAAATATGGAAATTCTAAATATGGCATAAAAAATAGAATATGGAAAGGCCTATTAGATACTTTTGCAGTTTTATGGATGAAAAAAAGAATAATTAATTATAGGATCAGGGAGGAATAATTGATGTTATGGATCATAATAGGCTTTATAGGGCAAGCAATGTTTTTTCTCAGATTTTTAATTCAGTGGATAGCATCTGAAAGGGCTCAGAGAAGTATAATTCCCACGGCCTTTTGGTATTTCAGTATTGCAGGTAGTTTAATTTTATTGGTTTATGCAATACACCGTCAGGATCCAGTATTTATTGTCGGACAATCAACAGGTTCATTTATATATTTGCGAAATTTATATTTAATTAAAAAAGAAAGTGAAAATAAAAAATAAGCTAAAACATATATCAGAGCAGTGAACCTCTCCACCTAAAGCAAAAACAAGATTTAGATGGAGTTTTCTTGGCTGTTTTAGATAAAAGGGGTAAAAGGTAGTCCAGTAAAAGGACTTTTATCTCTGTTTTTTTAAACCAGGTGGTATACAATTCGATTGGTAGGGTGGTATATTTTTCGCTTGACAAAAGCAATTAGTGGTCTGTCCCGGAGGAGACTTAAAAAATGGATGATAAATTATTAGATTATAGAACAAAGAAAATATTAATTTTTTTGATGATCATTATTTTTGTTTTTATTTTATATTTTCCCTCATCAATTGTTAGAGAATTACATTATCGTGATGAGATGAGATATGTAGAAGTAGCGAGAGAAATGAAAGTTAACGACAGCTGGCTTATTCCTTATTTTGCAGGTGAAGTTTATACTGATAAACCACCTTTTTACTTTATTATTTTAAAGTTTATGTACAGTATTTTTAAAACTTATCAAACCTGGGTATTTACATTACCAGGAATATTTTCTTCTGCTGTTATTTCTATTATTACATTTCTTATGGCCAAAAATAAAGATTTTAAAAATGGTATAATAGCTTTTTTAATTTTAATTAGCAATATTTTATTTTGTGCTATGGCTGTTGTTGTTAGAATGGACATGATGATGGCGGCTTTAATAACCGTTTCTCTATACTGTTTCTATTTAGCATATTTTAAAAATAAAGGTATTAGATATTATTATGGATTTTTCTCTTTTTCTGCTTTTGCCGTCTGGATAAAAGGGCCAGCAGGTTTTTTAATTCCATTTGTTACAGTTTTTGCTTTTTATATGCTGGATAAAAATAATGCCAATTGGTCTAAATTCCCACTGCTTAAAGGTTCAATAACTTTTATTGTGATACTACTTTTATGGCTTTTACCTGCTTTCTGGATTGGCGGCCAGGAGTATATGTATAAACTTTTAATAGTACAGACATTTGGCAGAGCAGTAGATGCTTTTGATCATCAGCAGCCATTTCACTATTATTTTCAACTTTTCCCACTCAGCTTCTTACCCTGGACATTTGTATTATTAACAGCAGTATTTAAAGATTTACGAAATTTTAGAAAAATAAAGGGTGAAAAATTATTTTTCTATACCTGGTTGCTATCTCCACTTATTCTTTTTTCCTTTTTCAGCAGTAAATTAATTATTTATACACTACCAATAATTCCTGCTGCAGCCTTAATTTCTGCCGGTTATTTAACTGATAATATTGTTAAGGTAAATAAAATTAATACTGCTGTAATTTTGTCAATAGCTGTTTATTTACCTTTTATATTTATCCCTGGGCAAATTGAAAATTTTGATTTATCATCATTGTTATTTGGAAAAATAATAATAGTACTGGCAGTAATCATTTTATTAATTTTTTATAAAAATAAAAAATTATCTTTATCAATTTTTATAATTCCATTTTTATTTTTTATCATATTTTTAAATTTTTCTTTAGGTGTTTTGCCTTCAGTAAGTGATAATTATGCTAAAAAAGATATTGCACTAAAGATAAAAAAGTTAGTGGAAAAAGGTGAAGTAAAAGATGTTTTATCATTTCAATTTGGAGAATCACAAAGCTTTGCTATTTATACAGATTTTTTTATTGAAGACATAGATGGCAAAAAAAATATTAATAAGTATCTTGAAAGAAAAGGAAAGTTATTGCTTTTTGCTAAAAAAATTGAATGGCAGGAATTAACGACAGAAATAAAAAATAAATTCTCAGAAATATATGAGCAGAATGAGTATATTCTTTTAATTGAAAAATAAATATGGTATAAGCAGAAAATGAAAAAACAGCCTGAGTTCCTCTTTAAAAAACTCAGGCTGTTTAGATAAAATTTTAACTTCATTATTTTGTTGAAAACAGTTTGATTTCTTTTTCTCCCATTAGTCCATTAGGTTTATATATCATAACAATGATTAAAAATACTGACAGTAAAACCTGTGTCAAACCAAACATCCTCGGTATTTCAAAACCTAAGATATTCATACCTTCCTGCAGAGGCTGCAGCAGTTCTAATATCATGGTAATTACCGCTGCACCAAGAATTGATCCACTTATACTTGAAACTCCTCCGATGACAAGCATCATAATTATCTGAAAAACGACCAGCAGATCAAAAGAAGATGGACTTATTGTTAAAATAAGATGGGTCCATAATGCTCCACCTATACCGGTAAAAAAACTGCTTATCATAAAAGCATAAGCTTTATATTTTACAGTGTTTACTCCCATAGCTTTAGCCAATCCTTCATCTTTTCCTATCGCTTTTATTGCTCTGCCGAATCTTGAGCTGAGAAGAGACCACATCAGATAAATTAGAAAGATTGCTATCCCAAATATCCACCAGATATTAGTATATGGAGGTGCCCCTCTCAGTCCGGTTGCTCCATTTGTAATAGACCTAACATTTTCTGCAATATTGATCATAATTATGTTTATTCCTAGAGAAGCAAGGATAAAATAATGCCCTTTTAATCTAAATGCAGGCAGCAGTATTGTTAGTCCAACAATCATGGCAATAAATCCAGCAGTCAGCATTGATAACAAAAAAGGCAGCTGTGCCTGCTCCAGCCATAATGGCAGATCAAGAGCAGTTGATTTAAACTGAACCGGAAGAGTTAGTAAGGCGGTGGTATAACCTCCGGCCAGCATTAAACCACCGTGTCCAAGTGAAAATATACCTGCATATCCATTTGTAATATTTAAGCTCAGTGTAAGTATTACATTAATTCCAAAAAGCAGCAGAATTCTGAGATAATATCCACTTAAAGTTCTGGACAGTACAAAAAGGAGAATAAGAAAAAGAAACAGTACAATTAATGCAGATTTTTTGCGGTTTGCAAAAAAGTCATCATATATATCTAATAGTTTCATAGTTATCTACTCCCATTTAATATTGGCTCTGAAAAGTCCTGTTGGTTTATAGAAAAGAATTATAAATAGAACAATCCATACAAAAAGTGGTCTAAAGCCGGAATAAGCAGATGGCAGAAATGCTACAAAAAGCACCTGTCCTATTCCAAGTAAAAATCCACTAATAGCTGCTCCAGTAATATTGCCAACTCCGCCGAGAACAGCGGCTATAAAACCACTTATGCCTGGATGATAACCCATAGCTGGTCTGACATTTCCATATTGAAGTCCCCAGGCAACTCCAGCAACAGCAGCAAGAGCAGAGCCAATAACAAAAGTTGCTACAATAATAGAATTGCTGTTAATTCCCATTGTTTCAGCAGTTTTTTTGCTGTAGGAAACACCTCTCATAGCAATACCTAATTTTGTTTTTTTAATAAATATGCTCAAAACAATCGTAATAATAACGGTGAAAATAAAAATTATTAAATTTAGATCTGTTACCAAAATTTCTCCCCAGAAATGAATTCCCTGGAGATATTCGGGCATTGGAAATTGACGGGAACGGCTTCCCAGCAGCATAATAAAAAGACTTCTAATTCCTATGGATGCTGCCAGTGATGTAATAAATAGGGTTATATCACCAGATTCCTGAACAGGTCGATAACATAATCTTTCCAGCAGGACTCCTGTAATTACAGAAGCGCAAATTGCCAGAAGAAGTGCAGCTGCTAAGGGAAGATTTAGACCTGTAATTGCATACATAGCAGTAAAAGCTCCTATCATAAACACCTCACCATGGGCAAAATTTATCAATCCCAGTATACCATAAATCATTGTATAACCAACTGCAAGCAGGGCCAGCATGCTTCCTAAACTTAAAGCATTCAAAACCTGCTGCAAAATATAAGTTAAATCCATTCTAAATACTCCCTTCTCTTTAAGCAATACCCATATATGTTTTCTGTACATAATCATTTTCCGCCAGTAAAGATGCCTTTTCATCAAGAACAATCCTGCCTTTTTCCATAACATAAGCATGGTCAGAAAGCTGTAAAGCTAAATTTACATTCTGTTCAATCAGCAGAATTGTAGTACCCTTCTGATTTATCTCTTCCAGCCGGCTGAAAATTTCTTCAGCAATAATAGGGGCAAGTCCAAGTGAGGGTTCATCCAGAATTAAGAGATCCGGATCCTGCATTAGGGCTCTCGCAATGGCAAGCATCTGCTGTTCTCCACCAGACAATGAACCGGCTTCCTGGTTTTGTCTTTCCTGAAGTCTGGGGAAAAGATTATATACTTCCTTTAGTCTGGCCGGAAAATCATTTTTATCAACTGTGTAAGCACCAATACGTAGATTTTCAAAAACATTTAAATTACCAAAAATTTCTCTACCTTCTGGAGAATAACCTATACCCAGATCCACTATTTTATATGCAGGCAGACCACCTATATCTTTATTTTTAAATTCTATAGATCCTTTATTCGGTTTTAAGAGACCCATAATGGTTTTAATTGTTGTTGACTTGCCAACACCATTGGCACCCACAATAGTAACAATCTGTCCCTTTTTTACTCTGAGGGAAACATTATGTAATACTTTTACATGTCCATAACCAGATTCTATATTTTTTAATACTAACAAATCACTGTTGTCTTTAGAATCCTTAAACATAAAACTGCTCCCTTCTAAAAAATAAATAGCTAAAAACTAATTTAAAATTTTATTAAATCTGATAACTTTTACCGAGATATGCTTCTATAACATTTTTGTCTGACTGAACATCTTCCGGACATCCTTCTGCAATAATATTTCCCTGTTCCATAACTATTATCCTGGGACAGATATTCATTATTACCCTCATGTCATGTTCAACAAGTATGGTAGAAATTTTCAGATCCTCATTTATCCATTTTATAACGTCAGCTAACTCATCTGTTTCGGCTGGATTCATACCGGCAGTAGGTTCATCAAGTAAAATTAAATTCGGTTTTAAAAGCAGTGCTCTGGCAATATCAGCTTTGCGCTGTATACCAGGTGCAAGATCATCAACAATATCGTTTTTGTGCTGCAATATTTTAAAGTGAGCCAGTGTCTGATCAATTTCTTCTAAATACTTTTTTTCTTTTTTAAGAAATTTATTAGTTCTAAAAAATGAATCAAAGATTGTGTAATCATTCCAGATATGAAAAGCCAGCTGCATGTTTTCCAGTACCGTAAGACCTGACATAAGTCTAATATTCTGAAAAGTTCTTGCAATACCTATCTCAGCAATCTGATCAGGACGGTAATCTGTAATATCTTTTTCTTTATATATAATTCTACCTGAAGTGACAGGCAGATTTCCGCTGATTAAATTAAAAGTGGTAGTTTTTCCAGCTCCATTAGGACCAATTAAGCCCAGTAATTCTCCTTCATTTAAAGTCATAGAAAAGTCTTCAACAGCTGTTAACCCACCAAATTTTTTGCTTACTTTATCAAGTTTTAGTAAAGGTCTGTCCATTATTGCTCCTTTCTTAATTTAATAGAGAAGGTGAACAGATAAACTGCTCACCTTGAAATAACTTTTATTTTGCAAAATCTTCCGGCCACATAGTTTTTATAAAAACTCTTTCGCCATTCCTTATTTGTTTTATAACTACAGGTTTTGTTGGTGGAAGATTTGGCTGATATTTTATTGGTACTATCAGGTTATTAAACTCATTGGTATTAAGTGACTGCTGGATAGCCTTTCTCTTAGCAGCAAGATTCATGGATTTCCACTCATCTGCATCTATCTTTCTGATAGCTTCTAAAATAATCTGTGCAGAGTCAAAGCCTAAACCTTCAAAGCCACCTGGTGTGTAATCATATTTAGCTTCAAATTTTTCCACAAATTTTGAAGCAAGGTCTGTCATAGCTTCTTCAACAGCAAAATGAGAAGAAATATAAGCTCCTTCCACAGCTTCTCCACCAATTTCGATTACTTCGTCAAAGTCTCCAGCATCAGGATAGATAATGGGAACATCGATTCCAAAACGTCTTGCCTGTTTGGCAATAACTGGAGCATCCTGGGGAAGAGGTGGAATAATAAATAGAGCATCAATATCTTTGTGCTGTCTTATTCTTGTCATTTGAGCTGTATAATCCTGGTCTCCAGTTTGATAATTTTCTTCAACAGCTATAGGATTATCACTGCCGGTAAATTCTTTAAAAGCCTCAATAAAGTGCTCTGCCAGTGTTATACTGTAATCTGCATTTACATCTTTAATGATCGCAATGCTGTCAAAGCCTAAGTCTTCAGCTACATATTTTGCCAGGGCTCTTGCCTGAGCATCGTCTCCAAAGGGAGTCATAAATATGTAGTCTCCCATGGCAGCAATACTTGGAGTTGTAGCAGTAGGATCCATCAGTACAGTTTTATTGTTTTCAAATATTGGTGCTGCTGCTGAGAGGTAGTTAATATCTACAGGTCCAATACCTGCTAATACATTCTCTTCTTCAATCAATCTAATGGCAGCATTAGAAATAACAGTCTGACTGCTCTGACCATCAATATTAATATACTCGACTTTTTGACCGTGAATACCGCCATCTTCATTTGCCATATCTACAGCTAATTGTGCACCTTTCAGCACCATTTCTCCAATAGATCCTAAAATTCCAACCATACTTGATGTACCACCAATTTTAATTGTATCAGCTGCTAGTGTAAAGATAGAAAACTGTGCCAGCAATAAGATTGTTAATACCAAAATACTCAATACGCGCTTCTTCATGTTATTTTCCTCCTGATATTTTACTTTTATCTATTAAAATTTTAAATCATATTCTGACAGAACATTTTTGTCAACCCTCATGCGGGCTGTTTTTTCCGGGTCTACTACCTGACTGACCTGTAGATCACAGATTGCACTCATCAGCATTATAATTTCATTTGCTGAAAGATTCAGTCTTTCGTTTAGGAATTCAAACATATTATCACTGGCTTTTTTGGCTGCTGCACCGAGAGAAGGGCCTGATGCAACTGTATAAAAAGCATTATTATCTTCTACCATTGGATCAGTGATAGGTTTATTTTTAATAACATCAACTTTAACAGTTACTTCACCAGCTATTTCTATTCCGCTTATTGAAACTTCTCCATCTCCCATTGCAGCATGGAGATCTCCCATTGCCAGCATTGCACCGGGAACTTTTACAGGCAAGTATAAAATGGCTCCTTCGGTAATAACTTTAGTATCCATATTTCCACCATGTGAGGCAGGTGTACCACAGGGGACAGCTTCTTCATCTTTTCCGGGAGAGGTTCCTATTACACCAATCATTGGATTTAAATCTATTTTAATTTTATCATTAAATATAGCTTTATTATTTTCAATTGGTATAATCTTTGTTTCTGAAAGCTTAACAAAGTTATCGAGAAACCCCATCTCAGGAGCAACTACCATGACACCATAATCATTTAATTTTAGCTTTTGAATTTCAACTTTAAGTGTATCACCCGGTTCTGCACCTTCTATATTTAACGGTCCGGCAGCCGGATTAATTGTGTCCCAGTCAGTTGTTTCAAACAGCTCATCCTCATTCTGAATCTGATTGCTGAAGCAGTCTTTTGTTTCAAAAATTACTGTATCTCCAGCTTTACAGGAAGCAGCAGCTTTATTTTCTGCAGACATGTTGTAAATAACATTATCAGCACTTATTTTCATAATTACACCTCCTTTCAAATTGGCGTTACGTCAAATCTAATAGTTTTTAGTACTTTAAATTTTTATAAATTATAACACATAAAAAAATAATTGTAAAGACAATACAAAATTAGACTAATATTGTGAATAATATTATTTTTATTACGGATAGATTCCATATTATTACATCCACACTGGTTAAATTTATCTGTGTTCTCAATTTCTTTAGAAATAAAATTTATCCTTTAAAATATAAGAATATTGGCATAATTTCTGTATAAAAAAAGACAGCCTAAATAGCTGTCTTAATCTCAATATAATGGCACCCTCAAGGGGATTCGAACCCCTGCCGCCAGGATGAAAACCTGGTGTCCTGGACCCCTAGACGATGAGGGCACAAATTTTTAACTGCATTTAAAATAATACCACAAGATTTCTATATCGTCAAGGATAAAAATATCTGGACTTTCCCCATTTTTTATATACTGCTGCAAAAAGGGGAGATGCAGGAATATTGAAATTTTTAGTCAATGAATCTTAACGAAATGAAGGAAGAAATAGGGTTGAACTGCAGGATGGAGTGAGCTAATCATGAGTCAGGAGGACTCATTGATTAGTGTGCCCTATTTCACACCCGAATTGAGTTTTAGCTAAATCTAAAAATTTCGTTGATGACTAAAGCCCCCTTTTTGCAGCTTGAAAATAAATTTTGGGGAAACTCCTGTAAAAATATAGTTTTTTTTCTGATTTTTTCTGCAGTTTTGTAGGGTTTAAAATATATATTATTTGTATTATTTTATAAAAATACTATGTTTTTATTACTAAAGTTCTGTTTTTTTAAAATACTGATATATCAGCAATTATTAAATAAAAATTGTAAAATAATAGAATAAATACAAATAATAGCTTGATAATATATGTATTAAATGGTATAATTTTCTATAGTATGGCTGCCAGCTTTGGTAATAAAATTTATGGAGGAGATTTACTGTGAATAAAAAAGATGTACAAATTTTGCTTGATATTGAAAACTTAAAAATGCAGATGCTTGATTTGAATATAGTAAATTTTACAGATGATAATATATTAGATCTCAGCAGACAGGCAAATCACCTTGTAGTTGGTTTTTTAAAAGATAAATATCTGAATTAAAGGATCTGCAGCAGCATAAATTTGTGGGAGGAAATAACATATTAATGAAGAATAATATTAATAATTGAAAAATTCTAAATTCAAAAAATATAGAGGTGAAAATATTGCAGAAAAAATTATAAGCCTCTGCAGAAAAAATTAACTGTGTTAGCTGATCTGGAAGATAAGCTGGAATATGCTCTGGAAATATTAGATAAAATAGAATTTAAAATTTTAGATAAAGAAAAACCTGTACATGTTGAGGCAGTTGTTGAGGCAGACAATATAGTGAAAGCTTTAATTAAAGGTAAACATGATGATCTTCAGTATATTAAAACAGATAAAGAAATTTTTTATCAAAATGATGATAATAGTGAAGAAAAAGGAGAATCATCACTTATTGACCGCAGACTAAAAAAAATGAGTGTAAGTGATATGATTGATCTGATCGAAAAAGAGTTTTCGCAAAAACACTTTCAGTTACTGGAAGATGGATTTAAGTTAAACAGTCAGATAGCAGAAGCTGGGCGAAAAGGAACTGGATGTGGGATAGGAAACAGCTATCGCAGCAGTAAATTTTTTAATGAAGTCAACGAAATAGCTGCTAAAGCTGCTGATGGAACCGGAGCAAGAATGGCTGGAGTTTCATACCCTGCCCTTGCATCTTCTGGAAGCGGTAATCAGGGCATATTTATTTCTCTTGTTACCTATTATGCTGCCAAACTATTTTTTGATGGTATAAGAGATGAAGAAATATATAAAGCAACTATGCTTGCTCATATGATTGGACATTATTCTAAAATATATGTAGGAAGACTTTCAGCTCTGTGTGGACTTTTTTATGCTGCTGCCCCCGGAGTGTTGGCTGCTTTACTATATTTGGCAGGCGAAAGTGATAGAAGTTATAGTCTGCTAGCAAACCTCGTGGGCTTGCCCCGAGAAAATAGCAGACGGTTTTGAATTTCAATTATTATGTTTAGCTAATAA
>NZ_QPJE01000017.1 GCF_003337245.1 Halanaerobium sp. MA284_MarDTE_T2 | reverse complement strand
CCTTCATTTCGTTAAGATTCATTGACTAAAAATTTCAATATTCCTGCATCTCCCCTTTTTGCAGCAGTATATAAAAAATGGGGAAAGTCCAGATAAATATGATATTGAGATAGTAATAAATATATGTTATAATTTTCATTAGTAAATATTATAAATTATTTGAAGGAGGTTTATAATTTGAAAGAAATTGATGCACGAGGAATGGACTGTCCAAAACCGGTAGTTTTAACAAAAAAGGCTCTTGATGATAATACTAAAATAACTACTATTGTTGATAATGAAATTGCCGCAGAGAATGTTGCCAAACTTGCCAAAAAGATGAACTGCAGTTATTCGACTGTAAAAGAGGGAGAAGACTTTTTTAAAATTTTAATAACAGCGCCAGAAGGGACTGTTACTAATGAGTCTCAAAATGATAATGCCAAAGTTTATTTAATTGGATCTGAGAATATGGGTGAAGGAGAAAAAGAACTGGGTAAAATTCTAATGAAGGGTTTTTTAAGTACCCTGCTAGATATTACTCCTCGGCCTAAAAAATTGCTATTTATAAATTCTGGAGTTAAATTAACTACTATTTATCCTGAAACTATTTCAGTGTTAAAGGAATTAGAAGAAAAGGGAACTGATATTTTAGTTTGTGGTACATGTTTAAATTATTATAATTTAACAGATAAAATTAAAGTTGGAAAAATAAGCAATATGTACGAAATTGCAGACAGCATTAATAATGGTAAAGCATTAATTTTGTAAGAATATAAAATCAAAGCAGTTTAAAACATATTTAATAGGTAAATTTAATGAAAGTTGGTGAATTTGTGGATAAAATTAAACTAACAGATTACAGTAAAACATCTGGCTGAGCAGCAAAAATGGGTCCTGATGCCCTGGCACAGGTTCTGTGTCAAGTGGATTTTCCAGCTGATAGAGAAAAATTAATTGTAGGTTTAGATAATGCAGATGATGCTGCTGTTTATAGCATTTCTGATGAATTGGCATTAATTCAATCTGTAGATTTTTTTACACCAGTTGTAGATGATCCTTATCTTTTTGGACAAATAGCGGCTGCAAATGCGCTAAGTGATATTTATGCCATGGGGGGAGAACCAATTTTAGCAATGAATATTGTTGGATTTCCATCCTGTCTAGAAAACGATATACTGGCACAAATTTTAAAAGGTGGAGCTGATAAAGTTCGAGAAGCTGGTGCCAGTTTGTGTGGTGGTCATACTGTAGTTGATGATGAACCTAAATACGGACTCTCTGTTTCCGGTACAGTTCATCCTAGTAATTTATTGACTAACTCAAAAGCTCAGAGTGGAGATCTTCTTGTTTTGACCAAAAAAATTGGTGTTGGAGTTATGATTTCAGCAATAAAAGCAGGGTTCATAAGTGGTGATCTGTCAAATCATGCTGTAAAGTCAATGACTGAATTGAATAATAAAGCTGTTAAATATTTTCCACAGTACAATATAAATGCCTGTACAGATATTACTGGGTTTGGTCTTATAGGGCATCTTCTTGAACTTTCAGAAGGTAGTAAAAGAACAATTGAAATTGAACCAGATTCTATTCCTGTTCTGGATAGAGCAGATGAATTTGCTGAAATGGGGTTATTACCAGCAGGTGCTTATACCAATAGAGATACATATAAAAAATTTGTAATGGAAAAAGGTGATAGAAAAGATATTATTTATGATCTCCTGTTTGATCCTCAAACTTCCGGGGGGCTTTTGATTTCCATTAGTGAAGAAGATGCTTCAAATTTTTTGATTGACCTCTATACTGAGGATATTGATGCTGCAGTAATTGGTAAAGTGGTTGATGGAGACAAAGGAGTTGTATTAAAGTGGTAGAAAAAAACAAATATTACCTTCTGGTATTTCAGTCTACACATCACTCCATAAAAGCAGAAAAGATTTTTTCTTCCGAAAATATTTCTTATAGAATTGTTCCTGTTCCACCTGAAATAACAGCGGATTGTGGTTCAGCAGTTAGATTTAATGAAAATTTAAAAGATGTTTTACAGCTGATGAAAAAAAATAATGTTGTAATTGAAGAAGTTTATGAGGTTACTGCCGAAAATGAAAATAAAAGATATAATAAAATATATATTTAAAGAGTTTTAGATATACAGGCATTTTGATTGGTACTGCAGAGGGAATAGCTTCAGGAAAAACTATTCTGGCTGAAATTATCAAAAACTATTTTTAGGATGATGTTATATATTAAAACATAATTATTATTTTTCACGGAGAATTAAATAAATAGCAAATGATTTAATAATAAAAAACAAAAGGTCATTTACTATCAAAATAATTAAATTTTATACCGGTTGAAAGCCGGTATTTTTTCAGCACTAAATTTACAAAATTTTACAGGAATTTTAAAATTTACCTCGAAGTATATAAGTGGAGGTGCTGATATGAAGAAAAAAATAAAATTTGTAGGAACATTTATTATGATATTATTTCTGGCTGTCTCATATTATTTTGATGGTGCCGGAAGTAATATCAGAGAAATTCAGGAAAAGGAAAATACTGATCTTATGTTAGAAAGCAGTAGTAAGGTTTTACGAGAAAAAGAAAATGAGAAAATAATAATTTATATTACTGGGGAAATAAAAAATCCCGGTGTTTATCAGGTAGCTTCAGATGATAGGCTTATTAACTTAGTTGAACTGGCAGGAGGATTTACTAAAAAGGCTGATAAAGAAAAAATTAATCTTGCATCACCATTGATTGATGGAGAAAAGATTGAAATTCCCAAAAAAAGAGCAGCAGACGAAATCAAGTTTATTGAACAGCCCGGGGAAAATGGCAGCAGTCTCCCTGATGACAAAATAAATGTTAATAGAGCGAATCGGAAAGAATTAGAAAAAATAACAGGTATTGGACCAGGGAAAGCAAAAAATATTATAGATTACAGAGATAACAATGGTTTTTTTACTTCTTTTGATCAGCTGCTTAATGTAAGTGGAATAGGAGAAAAAACTCTTGAAAAAATAAAGGGTGAAATTTCTTTAAGATGAAAAGGAGGCCCTGTTTTTATATTAGTGCTGCTCTGCTTGCTGGAATTTTACTCGCCAGAATATATTTAGAATTTTTTAATAGAGCAAAAATTTTATTTTTATTAATTTCATTAGTTTATTTAATATATTCCACGGTAGCTGATAAAAAACAATTAGGCAGAAAATATTTTAATATTATGCTTATATTTTTATTAATAGGTTTTACTTTTTTTATTTATGAAAATTATAAATACACCAGCAGCTTTTCAATTACAAATTATGCAGATAATAAAAGCCATTCTATTTTGGCATCTTTAAAAATACCTATTTCTAATCTGGAAGGAAAATACTATTATTTTAAACCGAAACTTATCGATGGTAGAAAAGTAAAATATGGCTTACTTAAAGTGCCAAAGAAAAAACTGATTAAATTTAAAGATAATGATTTAATTAAATTTAAGGCAGTGTTATCTCTGCTGGAAGAGCAAAAAAATCCAGGTGGTTTTTCTTACCGTAAATATATGAAGAAAAAGGGAGTTTTTGCGGAGACATGGCAGTTGAAAAACGTTAAGTTTATTGAAAATGGATTTTCTCTATTAAAACCTCTAATAAGGTTGAAGAAAAAATTAATAAATATTCTAAAAAAATTGTTTTCTAAAGATAAGCATTCATTTTTGCTGGCTGTTCTTTTAGGAGAAAAAGAACATTTGAGTTTTGAACAAAAAGAACTTTTACAGTCAACTGGTGCAGGACATCTACTTGCAATTTCAGGACTTCATATTGGTATTATTATATTGTTTTTATCCAAAATATGTTTTAAAATATTTTTCAGTAGAAGACTTTCATTATATTTTATAACTTTTTTTACAATTAATTATCTTGTTATAACAGGGGGAAGTGTTTCAGTAATCCGAGCTTCTGTACTGGCACTTTTATATTTGTGGTCAGACGAGTTTAATAGAGAAGGAGATTTTCTCAACCTGCTAGGAGTAACAATGATAATAAATTTACTTGTAAGTCCTGCTTCTCTTTTTACAGTTAGTTTACAGCTTTCTTATGTGCTGGTTACATCACTTGTTATTTTAAGTGAATTTTTGCGTGCTTTTAATACAGCAGCAGTTTTTAAGGCCTCTGCTGCTGCACAATTAGCTTCTTTTCCACTTACTGCATATTATTTTAATAAATATTGTTATATTGCTTTTTTGACTAATATATGGCTGATACCTTTTGTTGGTCTGCTGCTCCCACTGTCGTTCTTTTTAATGATAGTTTCCTTTTTTTCTTTAACAGCAGCGAATTTTTTAGTTCCACCTGTAAATTTGGGTATAGATTTTTTATTTTTTTTACTAAAAATAATGGATTTACTGCAGAAAAAAATATTAATAATTGCTACACCTAATTTGTTTATAGTATTGATATACTATGTAGTGCTGTTTTGTCTTCCATATATATATAAAAAAAGAATAATTCCTTTAAAAAGAAAGCAATTTGGCAGGGCAAAGATAATACTTCCACTTATATTTATAATGATATTAATTTCTTTTTTTGTTAATCCAGACTTTAATAAAAATTTAGAAGTAGTCTTTTTATCAGTGGGGCAGGGTGATGGTATATTTATAAAATTCCCTGATGGCAGAAACATGCTGGTTGATACAGGTCCACCTGGAGCTGATGGAAGAAATGCAAATTATAATATTATTCCTTTTTTGAATTATCGGGGTATAGATAAAATAGATTATCTTTTAATAACACATTTTGATTCTGATCATGCTGGTGGTGCAGAATTTATAATAGCTAGAAAAGAAGTTGAAGCTATTTTAATTCCCTCATCTCTAGAGAAAAACAAATATTATAATTCGATTAGCCAAAATCACAGCAAAATTTTTAAACTCAGTGAAGTAAATTCTTTTCAGATAGGTGAAGTGTATATAGATTTTCTCAATCCTTCTCAACAAAATTTTACCGATGATAAAAATGATAATTCCCTGGCTTTTCTTATGCAGTATGGAGATACAAAAATGTTTTTAACCGGAGATTTATCCGTTAAAGGAGAAAAAAGAATACTCAATGAAAATAAGCTGGGAAAAATTAATATTTTAAAAGCAGGACATCATGGGAGCAGTACTTCTACTTCTGCTGAACTGCTTGATTATACAGAACCTGATCTGGTAGTTATTTCGGTGGGGAAAAATAATTACGGACATCCTTCTAAAGAAGTTATACAAAAACTCAGAAAAAGGCAGATACCATATTTAAGAACTGATAAAAATGGTGCTGTTATGTTAAAAAGCAGCAAAAAACAAATATATGTTGATACTTTTAATTAAAAACTGATAAGAAAAGGAGATAAAGAAATATTAAAATTTTTAGTATTAGAATTTTAAATAACTGGCTGATAAAAAGCTACAAATATTGATTTTGATGTGATAGAATAATAAATAGAATGAATAAAAGAATAAAATATTCAGGAGTTGGTTTTTTTGCAGATTTCCGATTATTTTAATGATAATGAGAAATTAAAAAAGATATATTATGTAGAAAGTGAAGACGATTTTTTGCGGGAAGAGTTTAAAAATAAATTTATTAAAAAATTTATACCTGAAGAAATTAGGGGTTTTAATCTTTCACTGGTTAAAAGTGGAGATAGGTATATTGAAAGATTGAAAACTGTTTTAAACACACCACCGGTTGGATATGAGAAGAGATTTATATTAAGTGAAGTTGATTCTGGATCTGATTTTAATAAAAAAGAAATTGAAAAAATAGGGCAGATAATTGCTTCAATACCGGAAAGCAGCGTTTTCCTGTTTTTTAATTCTGACTCGATAGACAAAAGAAAAAAATTATACAGGGTTATTAAAAAGGAAGGTGTCTTCTTTGAACTGCAGACTCCCAAATACAGGGAACTTGATCACTGGATTAACGAACAATTTAGAGCACATAATAAATCAATAGACAGCCAGGCAGTAAAAACACTGGAAGATATGTTTAACAACCAGCTGGATATTTTAAAAAGTGAGATAGAAAAAATAATTACTAGATTTCCGGAAAAAAACAAAATAAAATTTGGTGATATTAGAGAAGTTATAAGCAGAGATCGTTTAATTGAAGACAGAGAAATTTTCGATTTTCTGGATTTAATAGGTGAGAAAAAAACAGCCCGAGCACTGCTGAGTTTAAAGGATATGATTAATAGAGGAGCCTACCCACTTTATTTACTTACTATGCTGGCCAATCATATACGTCTGCTTATGGAAGTTAAGTTTTACAGCAGATATACAACAAATCACAAAAAAATAGCAGAAAAATTGAATAAACATCCCTATCCTGTAAAAAAAGCTCTGCAGAGAAGTAAAAATTTTACACAGCATGAATTAGAAAATATTCTGGAAGAAATTCTTCAGGCAAATTATAATTTTGTAACAGGTTATTATCCGGATCAAAATATGGCCGTGGAGATGATTATTATGAAGGCAATTATTCTATAACAAAAAACTCATCCAGGTGGATGAGTTTAAGAGTTTTATTAAAAATATAATTATATTTTTAATTTAAAATTACATATTATTATACATTTTAGTGAGGCGAGATTTTTTTCTGGCTGCATTATTTTTATGAATGATATTTCTTGTGGCAGCCTTATCGATGACCTTTGTAGTCTCTCTCAACTGTTCTGCTGCAGCTTCTTTGTCTCCATTTTCCACTGCTTTTTCAAAAGCTTTGATAGAATCTTTAAGCTTATTTTTCCACTCACGATTTAGCGCTGTTTTCTTTTCTGTTATTTTAACTCTCTTTTTAGCAGACTTAATAATAGGCATCTAAATTCACCTCCTCTTAACTTAGTTTCAAATATTTATTCAACATTTAATTTGCAACATTTCAATTTTACCATGTGCCGTTATAAAATGCAAGCCAATCTACAAAGGAGTTTTCCCATTTTTTTTGCAACTATAAAAATAATTTTGGGAAACTCCTTACTATAAACCATTTTATAACTTTTTTTCAACTTGAATAAAGATAATGCCGGTGTTATAATATGGGCAGAATTCGGGCATTTTAAGGAGGTAATTTTTTGCAGACAGATAAGATAAGGAATTTCTGTATAATCGCACATATTGATCATGGGAAATCTACTCTGGCTGATCGTATGTTAGAATATACTAATACTATTACAGATAGAAAAATGAAAGAACAGGTTCTGGATAAAATGGATTTAGAGCGGGAAAGAGGGATTACTATTAAAGCTCAGGCTGTTAAAATTGATTATAAAGGTTATGAGCTTAATTTAATCGATACGCCTGGTCATGTCGATTTTGTATATGAAGTATCCCGCAGCCTGGCAGCATGTGAGGGTGCAATTCTTGTGATTGATGCAGCTCAAGGAGTTGAAGCTCAGACTATGGCCAATATTTATCTGGCTCTTGAACATGATTTAGAAATTATTCCTGTTATAAATAAAATTGATCTTCCAAGTGCTGAACCTGATCGCGTTAAGGAGCAGCTGGTTGATATAGGTATAGATCCTGATGAAGCTATTCTTGCCAGTGCAAAAGAAGGTACAAATATTGATTTGATTCTGGATGCAGTTATAGATAGAATTCCCTCTCCATATGCGGGAAATGAAAAACCACTAAAAGCACTTGTTTTTGATTCCTTTTATGATTCATATCAGGGTGTAATTGCTTATGTAAGAATTATGGAGGGTACTGTTAAAAAAGGTGACAAAATAATGCTGATGTCAAATAAAAAAACTTATGAAGTCAATGAAGTAGGCTATTTTGCACCTGATATGACAAAACAGAATGGCTTAACATCTGGAGAAGTAGGTTACATTATTTCTGGAATTAAAGATGTAAAAAACTGTCGTGTTGGTGATACAATTACTCATGCGAACAATCCAGCTTCAGAACCGCTGCCCGGCTATAAAAAAGTTAAACCGATGGTTTTTAGTGGCCTTTATCCATCTGATAATGCTGACTATGAAATATTAAAGGAAGCATTAGAAAAGCTTCAGTTAAATGATGCTTCCTTTACTTTTGAACCGGAAACATCAGAGGCACTTGGCTTTGGATTTAGATGTGGTTTTTTGGGACTTCTGCATATGGAAGTTATACAGGAGCGTCTGGAAAGAGAATATGATCTTGATCTTGTTATAACTGCTCCCAGTGTTGAATATAAAATAATAAAAAATAATGGTGAAGAACTGGAAATAGAAAACCCGGCTCTTTTTCCTGATGCCAATGAAATAGATACAATTATGGAACCATTTGTCGATGCAGAAATACATCTGCCAGAAGAATATGTGGGCCAGGCAATGGAGCTCTGTCAGGATAATAGGGGACAGTTTAAAGATATGCGCTATATTGATCAGGATAGGGTTGCACTGAAGTATGAAATGCCTTTGAGTGAGATTATTACTGATTTTTTTAATCTGCTGAAATCTAAAACCAGGGGTTATGCAACATTAGATTATGAGTTAAAAGGTTATAAAGAATCTAATCTGGTAAAACTGGACATACTGGTTAACAATGAAATTGTTGATGCACTTTCTACCATAGTTCATGACGAAAATTCCTATCATATAGGAAATCATCTCACCAGAAAACTCAAAGAAGTGATTCCGAAACATATGTTTAAAATTCCCATACAGGCAGCTGTAGGAGGTAAAATCATTGCACGGGTTAATATACCTGCTTTGAGGAAAAATGTTCTCCAAAAATGTTATGGAGGAGATATCACAAGGAAAAGGAAACTGCTGGAAAAACAGAAAGAAGGAAAAAAACGTATGAAGCAGGTTGGAAGTGTAGAAATACCTCAGGAGGCATTTATGACAGTACTGGAGCAAAATGATGCAGATTAGTAATAAATTATCTTATGAAAGTGAAATTGAACTGTCTTACGAAAAGCCATTTGGTATATATATTCATATTCCTTTTTGTGCCAATAAATGCAGATACTGTGATTTCTATTCATGCAGATATAAAAAAAGCCTTGTGGAAAAATATTTTGAAGCACTTTTTATAGAATTAGAAAATATGCTTTCTTCTGTACAGAAGAAACTTATTAGATCTGTATATTTTGGTGGTGGTACTCCCTCTCTGATAAGTTCAGAATATATTTTTAAGATTTTAAAAAAGATAAAGAAGAACTTCAATTATCCCCCAAATATGGAGATTACTCTTGAAGCAAATCCGGATAGTTTGAGCCAAAAACGTCTGGTTAATTATCGTCAAGTGGGTATTAATCGTCTAAGTCTGGGGGTACAGTCTTTTGATGATAATATTTTAAAATTTTTGGGTAGAAAAAGCAGTTCAAAAAAAAATAAAATAAAGATAGAACTTGTAAAAAAATATTTTAATAATTACAGTCTTGATATTATTTTTGCGGTACCTGGACAGACGATGGATGACTTCTGCTGTGATTTAAATACAGCAATATCCTTTTCTCCTCCCCATTTGTCATTATATAATCTTCAAATTGAAGAAGGTACAGAAATTTATAATGATCTTGTGAAGGGAAAAATTAAAAAGTTTGATCAGGAACTTGATGCCTCTATGTATAAAAAGGCAGTTTCACTGCTGAAAGATTGTGGTTATAAGCACTATGAAATATCGAATTTTGCAAAAAATGGTTACAGAGCCATTCATAATTATCTTTATTGGGATTTTACCCCTTATTTGGCTTTGGGACCGTCAGCAAGTGGTTTTGATGGAAAAACAAGATATACCAATACTGCAGATCTAAACGATTATATAGATATGATTTTTAAATCAGGCTTTCCGGAGAGAGAGTATACAGTTCTTTCTCTAAAAGATCTGGCTGCAGAGTACAGTTTTTTAAACTTAAGAAAAAAAAGTGGTTTGAGCAGATTATTATTTAAAAAACAATTTTATATAAATTTTGATGATCTTTATAAAGAAGAAATAAAAAAATTAATGAAACTAGAGCTGATTTATGAACAAAATGGAAGGATTTTTCTTTCAGAAAGAGGAAAACTGCTGGGTAATGAAGTTTTTGCACATTTTTTACCTTGATTGACTTTTAAAAGATTTGACAAAAAAAATACAATATGTTATTTTAATAATAGTTATTAGCACTCTAATTTAATGAGTGCTAAAAATGGGGTGAAAATAATGGTTGAAGAAATAGATGCCAGAAAAAAGAAAATACTGCAGGCTGTTATTCAGGAGCATATTATTTCAGCATCTCCAATCGGGTCTCGTACTTTAGCTAAAAAATATAATCTAGATGTAAGTCCTGCAACAATAAGGAATGAGATGGCCGATCTTGAAGAACTTGGTTATTTAGAACAGCCCCACACATCTGCAGGAAGAATTCCTTCAGATAAAGGATATCGTTTTTATGTTGATACAATTGTCAAAAAAAATATAAATCCGGCCCCTTCATCGATACAAAAAATAGAACATATATACGATGATATGAAGAGTGTGCAGGATATTATTTCTGGAATGGGAAAAATGCTTTCCAATATGACACATTATACTTCACTAGTTAGTGAACCAAAAATTCAGGAAAGTAGGTTGAGAAAAGTACAGATTATGGAACTGGAAGATAATTCACTCCTGATTATTCTTGTTACAGATACAGGAATGGTTAACAATAAAATTGTTAAAGTTCAGGAAAAATTATCAAACAAAAAACTGGCTTATATAAACAAATTTTTAAGTGATAAGTTAGAAAACAAATTCTTATCTTCTTTAACAGCTGAATATCTAACCAGAGTAGAAAAAGAACTGCTTTCCCGGATTGATATTTCAGCAGAAATAATTAAGCAGATATATTCTGAAATCGAAGATGTTTTTGAACCAGAAGATGTCAAAGTGTATCTCGGTGGAACATCATATATACTTGAACAGCCAGAATTTAATGATATAGAAAGATTAAAAAAAGTGCTAAAACTGCTGGAGCAGGAAGATATATTGAGCAGTCTTATCAGTGATTTTTCTGATTCTGATCTTGAAATAAGGATTGGTCAGGAAAATGGTATAGAGGATATGCAGAACTGCAGCCTGGTTGTGGCAACATATTATCTTGCCAATAGAGCAGTTGGTAAAATTGGTGTTATAGGGCCAACAAGGATGGAATATTCAAAGGTTATCTTATCTGTTGATATTATATCTGATTTATTAGGAAAATTAATTTCAAAAGCAAGTAGGTGATAATAATGGAAAAAGCCGAAGAAAAAAATATAAATAGGGAAAATGAGGCTGATCAAAATAATAATATACAGCCTGAAGACGAATTGGAAGTAGAAAAAAATGTTTCTGAAGAGGAAAATCAATTTGATGAAACAGAAACAGATGGAGAAATTGAAGTTTCAAAACAGGAACTTATTGATGAAATCAATAAGAAAGATACTAAAATTGATGCATTAAATAAGGAAGTTGATGATCTGCTTAACAGACTGCAGCGTCTGCAGGCAGATTTTATTAACTATAGAAAAAGATCTGAAAAAGAAAAAAGAGAAATGACTCTAAAAGGTAAAATAGAGCTCTGCGAAAATCTATTACCTGTAATTGATAACTTCGAAAGAGCACTTAATTCTGCTGACCAGGAAGGCGATTTTTTCAACGGTGTCGAGATGATTTACCGCCAAATTATAACTGTATTAAATAAAGAAGGCATTGAAGAAATTTCTGCACTTGGCGAAGAATTTAATCCTGAATTTCACGAAGCAATTATGAAGGTTGAAGCTGATGATCAGGAAGAAGGTACAGTAGTTGAAGTACTGCAGAAAGGTTATATTGTTGAAGGTAGAGTAATTAGGCCGGCAATGGTTAAGGTTGCCTGTTAACTAAAATTACAGAAAGTTATATATAAGGAGGAATTTAAAATGGGTAAAGTAATTGGTATTGATTTAGGAACAACTAATTCATGTATGGCAGTTATGGAAGGTGGAGAACCAACTGTTATACCAAATAAAGAAGGTGGAAGAACTACACCATCTGTAGTTGCATATTCCAAAAAAGGTGAAAGAATAGTTGGTGAACATGCAAAGCGTCAGGCGATTACCAATCCTGACCAGACCGTAAGTTCTATTAAGAGACATATGGGTTCTGATTATACAGTTACGCTGAATAATGAAAAATACACTCCTCAGCAGATATCTGCTATGATTTTGCAGAAGCTGAAAAGAGATGCAGAAGAGTATCTTGGAGAAACAATTGATGAGGCAGTAATTACTGTTCCTGCCTATTTTACAGACAGCCAGAGGCAGGCAACTAAAGATGCTGGTAAAATAGCAGGGTTAAAAGTAGAAAGAATTATCAATGAGCCAACAGCTGCTGCTCTTGCATATGGATTAACCGATGATAAAGAGCAGACAATTCTGGTTTATGATCTCGGTGGTGGAACTTTTGATGTATCTATTCTTGATATAGGGGATGGAGTTTTTGAAGTTATTGCAACCAATGGTAATAATCACCTTGGTGGAGATGATTTTGATCAGAGAATTATTGATCATATAGCTGAAGAATTTAAAAAGCAGAGCGGGATAGATTTGAGAAAAGATAAAATGGCTCTGCAGAGATTAAAAGATGCTGCCGAAAAAGCTAAAATAGAGCTTTCCAGTGTTAAGCAGACAAATATTAATCTGCCGTTTATTACTCAGACCGAAGATGGTCCACAGCATCTTGATTTAGATCTTACAAGAGCAACTTTTGAAAGTTTAATTAGTGATTTAATTGATAAAACTATGGAACCGGCAAAAAAAGCTCTCAAAGATGCAGATATGGATACTTCTGACATAGATGAAGTTATACTTGTTGGTGGTTCTACTAGAGTACCTGCTGTACAGGAAGCTGTAAAAAATCTGATCGGTAAAGATCCTCACAAAGGTATTAATCCTGATGAAGTTGTTGCAGTTGGTGCAGCTATACAGGGAGGTATTTTAGCTGGAGAAGTTGATGATATTGTACTACTTGATGTAACACCACTATCTCTTGGTATAGAAACTCTTGGTGGAGTATTTACCAAACTGATAGAAAGAAATACTACCATTCCAACATCAAAGAGTAAAATTTTCTCGACTGCAACAGATAATCAGACAAGTGTTGATATCCATGTTCTGCAGGGAGAAAGAAAGATGGCCAAAGATAATAAAACACTGGGCCGCTTCCAGCTGACAGATATTCCACCTGCACCACGTGGAGTACCACAAATTGAAGTCACATTTGATATAGATAAAAATGGTATTGTTCATGTTTCAGCTAAAGATAAAGGCACAGGAAATGAACAGAAAATTACTATTAAGTCTACCAGTGGTCTGTCCGAAGAAGAGATTGAAGAAATGGTAAAGGATGCAGAAGCACACGAAGAAGAAGACAGAAAGCGTGTAGAAAAGATTGAGACTAGAAATGAAGCAGATGCCCTTGTACATCAAACTGAAAAGACACTGAAAGAAGCTGGAGATAAAGTTAGTGATGATATTAAAGATAAAGTAGAGGCTTCCAAAAATGAACTGGAAGAAACACTTAAATCTGAAGATGAAGATATAGATGAAATCAAGGAAAAGATGGAAGCACTTAAAGAAGTGCTGAGCGAATTAAGTACTGAACTGTATTCTCAGGCTCAACAGGCACAGCAGGGTGCTGCACAGGGCCAACCGGGGGCTGGACAGACACAGCAAGGAGCTTCTGGACAGAGTGATGATGATAATACCGTTGATGTAGATTATGAAGAAGTTGACGAAGATAAATAAGATAAGATAGAGTGAGTTATAGACAAGGGAGAGATTTACTCTCCCTTGGTCTGTTCTCTCTTTTCTTTATAGATGAGGTGGTGTATTTATGGCAAAAAAGGATTATTATGAGATTCTTGGTGTCAGCAGAGATGCTGACCAGAAAGAAATTAAAAAAGCATATCGAAAACTTGCAAAAAAATACCATCCAGATATGAATCAGGATGGTAAGGATACAACAGAAAAATTCAAAGAAATATCTGAGGCATATGATATATTAAGTGATCCGGATAAAAGAGCCAGATATGATCAGTATGGACATTCTGGTATTAATGAAAATGACTTTAATTTTGATGATTTTGCCAGAAGTGGATTTGGTGGTCTTGATGATATATTTGACATGTTTTTCGGTGGAGGTTTTGGCGGTATGGGAAACCGCCAGCAAAGAGGAAGAGGACCACGCCCGGGAGCGGATCTTCAGTACAGGCTGAATATAACTTTTGAAGAAGCTGCCTTTGGTGGTAAAAAAGAAATTAGAATTCCTAGAGATGAAGAATGTGATCACTGTAATGGTAGTGGAGCAGAACCGGGCTCTGAGGTAAAAACATGTCCGGAATGTCGCGGCCAGGGTCAGGTGAGATCCACTCAAAACACTCCTTTTGGTCAGTTCACTCAGGCAAAAGTATGTCCGCGCTGTGGTGGTGAAGGTAAGATAATTTCAGAACCCTGCTCAAAATGTGGTGGATCTGGAAAGGTAAGAAAACAGAGAAAATTAACAGTTAATATCCCGGCAGGTGTAGATACAGGAACAAGACTGAGAATGTCCGGAGAAGGACAGGCAGGAGAAAAAGGTGCACCGGCTGGAGATCTATATATATTAATTGAGGTTGAAAATCATAAGATATTTGATCGAAAAGGTGATGATGTTTACTGTGAAGTACCCATCAGCTTTGTTCAGGCTACTCTGGGAGATAAAATAAAAGTCCCTACACTTGACGGCAAAGTACAATTTGATATACCGGAAGGAACTCAACCTGGCACAACATTTAGATTAAAAAATAAAGGTATTGCTCACCTCAACCGTCATGGGCGGGGAGATCAATATATAAAAGTTAAGGTAATTATACCTAAAAATTTAAGTAAAGAGCAGAAAAAACTTTTAGAAGAGTTTGCAGAAATCAGTGGTGAAGAAATTAATCCGGAACATAAAGGGTTTTTAAAAAAAATAAAAGAAGCCCTTAGTGTTTAATGTAAAAATTATACTGGAGAGGATTAAGATGCACAGATTTTTCATCAAAAGGCATTACAATACTGGGGAAACTATTACAATTTCTGGAAAAGATTATAATCACATTAAAAATTCCCTGCGCCTAAAAATAGGTGACAGGGTTGTTCTTTCTAATGGTAGGGGAAATGATATGCTGGCAGAAATTGTTGATTATCCAGAAAATGAAGTTTTGCTGGAGATTATAAAAAGCGAAAAATCAAAAACAGAGTCAGAATTGAAAGTATTTATAGCTCAGGGTCTTCCAAAAAAGAGTAAAATGGATTTAATAGTAGAAAAAGCAACAGAAATAGGGTTTTATGGATTAATACCATTAGAAAGCAGCCGCAGTATTGTAAAATATAATGCTAAAAAGAAAGCTAAAAAAATTGAAAGATGGCAGAGAGTTGCTGAAGCTGCTGCCAAACAGTCTGGCCGAGCTGTTATTCCTGATATTTTAGAATTTAGAAATCTCAAATCTTTAAAAGAATTAAAAGAACGGTTTGATCATATTATTACTTTTTGGGAGGCAGAAAAAACGCGAACTTTAAAAAATTATTTTTCTCATAATATTGTTAAAAGCAGTGATAATATACTTATAATAATTGGTCCTGAGGGAGGATTTTCTGTTCAGGAAATTGAATTTTTAGAAAATGAACTAAAAGCAGATATTCTGACACTCGGTCCGAGAATTATGAGAACAGAAACAGCCGGTATTGTAGCATTAAGCTGTATATTATATGAAAAAGGTGAATTTGGTGATAATAATGAATAAAAAAGCAGCATTTTATACTTTAGGCTGCAGAGTAAATCAGTATGAGACAGAAGCAATGATAGATCTTTTTACAGACAGTGGTTTTGAAATCGTTGATTATTCTAAATCTGCAGATGTTTATATAATAAATAGCTGTACAGTTACAAATGAAGCTGCCAGAAAGACAAGGCAGATTGCAAGAAGAGCTAAAAGAGCCAATCCTAACAGTTTGGTAGGAATTGTTGGCTGTTATACTCAGGCTTTTCCTGATGAAGTTGAATCTATTGATGAAATAGATTTTATTATGGGAAGTTCCGGCAAATTGCAAATAGTTAATAAAGTCTCTGAACTTCTTGCTGGAGATGAATTTGACGCAGAAATAAAGGATTATAAAGAGCTTAATGATTATGAGGGTCTTGAGGTAAAGAGGCTGACAAATACCACCAGAGCCAATGTAAAAATAGAGGATGGTTGTAACCAGTTCTGCACTTACTGTATTATACCCTATGCCAGAGGACCTGTGCGCAGCCGAAGTGAGAAATCTGTAATTGAAGAGGTTAAAAATCTCTGCAGTCAGGGAGTAAAAGAAATCATTTTAACTGGTACTCATCTGGGGGCATATGGTTCTGATAAAAAAAACAAAGATGCTCTGGCTGAATTGATAGAAAAAATTTTGGATATTTCTGATATAAAAAGAATTAGATTAAGCTCTATTGAAGAAACTGAAATTAGTGATAAATTGATAGCTCTGATTGCTGAAGAGAAAAGAGTCTGTTCCCATCTGCATCTTCCGCTACAGAGTGGAAGTGATAAAATTCTAAAAGCAATGAACAGGCCTTATTTAAGAGAAGATTTTATTGAAACTGTAGAAAAAATTAGAAAGTTAGTTCCTGATATTGCCATTACAACGGATATTATTGTAGGTTTTCCAGGTGAAAATAATGAGAGTTTTTCTAAAACGGTTGAAATAGTGAAAGAAGTGGAATTCAGTAAAATTCATGTTTTCCCATTTTCTATTAGAGAAGGAACAAAAGCTGCAGAAATGAAAAATAAATTACCAGGTGATATTATTAGTGCTTACAGTAAAAAACTTCGTGATGTCAATGAAGAGTTGATGCTGAAATATCAGAGGAAATTTATAAATAAAGTAAAAGAGGTTTTGGTTGAGGAAGAAAGAGATCATAGAACAGGTATGCTTACAGGTTTTACTGATAACTATCTTAAGGTTCTTTTTGCTGGCCCTGATGCTGCCCAAAATAGCCTTCTTAAAGTAAGACTTACTGATTCGGCTGATCCACATCATGTTAAAGGAGAATTGGTGGATTAGCAGGAGTTTTTCTTTTTTAATAGAATATATTTATAAAGAACCTATTTATTTAATTTGAACATTTTTTGGAGGTGAGAAGATGAAGGACTGCTTGTTCTGCAAAATTTCTGCAGGAGAAACTGATACAGATTTAATATATGAAGATGAAAAAGTTGTAGCTTTTTCTGATATCAATCCACAGGCACCGGTACATATTTTAATTGTACCAAAAAAACACATCTCAACTATTAATGATATTTCTGAAGGTGATAGTGAACTGCTGGGACATGTTTATCAGACTGCAGCTGATTTAGCCGAAAAGAATAATATTGCAGAATCCGGTTATAGAATTGTCAGCAACTGTGGAGATGATGGTGGTCAGACAGTTTATCATATTCATTTCCATCTTTTGGGTGGAAGAGTAATGCAGTGGCCGCCGGGCTAAAAATATCTTTTTATTTTAAAAGATTGGGAGTGAAAATTATGAGTGGTTTAAAAGAACGTCTTTTGGAAGACATGAAAAAAGCAATGAAAAACAAAGATAAAGAAAAACTTTCAGTGATTAGAATGACACGATCTGAGATAAAAAATAAAGAAATAGAATTATCTAAAGATTTGGATGACCAGGAAGTTACTGCTGTTATAGCAAAACAGGTAAAACAGATTAAAGATTCTTTGGATGATTTTGCTAAATCAGGGAAAAAGGATGTAATGGATAAACTTTATAGAGAAATAGACATACTGCAGGAATATTTACCTGAACAGCTTTCTGAAGCAGAAGTAGATGAGCTGATTGATGAAGCGATTGAAGAATTAGGTGCTGAATCAATGGCTGATATGGGCCAGGTAATGGGAAATATTATGCCTAGAGTAAAAGGACGGGCAGATGGTGGAATGGTGAGCGAAAAAGTAAAAGAAAGATTAAATAATTAATAATTTATCTAGCCCAGGGGTAAAACCCTGGCTAAATTATTTTCCCGGAGGTGGGGAAATGTCGAAAAAAATTATTTTATACCTGATTATTATACTTGTTTTGGTATCTTTACTGCCTGTTTTTAATTGTAAAACCAGGGCAGAAAATATATATTTTATCAATCTTGAAGGAACTATTGACAGCAGTCAGTATTCTTTTCTAAAAAGAGGTATTAAAGAAGCTGAAAATTCTGGTGCTGATCTGCTTATTATGGAAATAAATACTTTAGGTGGATATGTTAATTCTGCACTTAATATAAGAGATTTAATTCTTAATTCATCAGTAAAAATTGATACTTTTGTAAATGGAAGAGCATGGTCTGCTGGAGCACTAATTGCACTTTCGGGGGAGAATTTATATATGGCTCCTGGTTCGAGTATTGGAGCAGCAGAGACCCGACCAAAAGAGGAAAAATATATTTCTGCTTTAAGAAAAGAATTTGCTGCTACAGCTGAAAAAAGGAATAAAGATTCATTAATTGCCGAGGCAATGGTTGATGAAGATATAGTAATCGAGGGTATAATTGAGAAAGGTAAACTTCTTACACTGACTGCTGAAGAAGCAGTAAAATTAAAAATTGCTGATCAAATAGTTAATTCCAGAGACGATTTGTTTTTTGAAAAAAATATTGAAATTTCTGAAATTAATTTTATTACAAAAAGTAACATTGAATTAGTTTCATCTGTTTTAACCAATCCAATTGTAAGTACTTTATTATTAGTTGTAGGATTTTCCGGTCTTATTTTTGAAATACTTACTCCAGGCTTTGGTATTGGTGGAACAGTGGGTATTACAGCATTTTTATTATTTTTTGCCGGACATTTATTTGTAGGCAGTGCGGGCTGGGGTTTAATGCTTCTCTTTTTACTGGGAATCATTCTTATTATTCTAGAGGTTTTTGTTATACCTGGGTTTGGAGTGGCGGGAATTAGTGGAATTGCAGCAGTAATGACCAGCCTTTTTTTCTTTTTTCCTGATAAAAGTACGGCTGTAAATGTGCTGGCTGCTGTTGTAATTATGACAGTATTAAGCGCAGTTATTTTAATTAAACTGCTTGGTGTTAGTAAGTTCTGGAAAAGAATATCTCTATCAGCTGATGCCGAAAAATATTTTTCACACAGCAGCAGGAAAGATCTGGTAGGGAAAAGGGGTATTGCTGTAACTCCTCTCCGACCCTCAGGTATTATAGAAATAGATTCTGAACGGCTGGATGTTGTTAGTGAAGGTGGTTTTGTTGATAAAGAGGTAAAGGTTGAAATAATTTCTGTAATTGGCAGTAGAATTGTGGTAAAAGAAAGTAAAGAAAGTGAAGAGTGATAGAATTTTAATACAAAGAGGGAGGAAAAAAGTATGACAGTATTTTCTGTTTTTAGTTTGGTTTTAGTTGTATTATTTATTTTTGTTTTCTTTTATTTTATTCCCATAGGGCTCTGGATTTCTGCAACAGCAGCAGGAGTTAAAGTTAGTTTTTTTAATTTAATTGGTATGAGATTGAGGCGAGTTGTACCGTCATTAATAGTTAGTCCTATGATAAAATCTCATAAGGCTGGTCTTGCATTGAGCAGTGATAAACTGGAAGCTCATTATCTTGCCGGCGGTAATGTTGATCGAGTAGTTGATGCATTAATTGCTGCTCAGAGGGCAGAAATAGATCTTATTTTTGAAAGAGCTGCTGCAATAGATCTTGCTGGTAGAGATGTTTTAGAAGCTGTCAAAATGAGTGTTAATCCTAAAGTTATCCAGACTCCAATAGTGACAGCTGTTGCAATGGATGGGATTCAGGTTATGGCAACTGCACGGGTAACTGTCAGGGCTAATATTGAAAGACTAGTTGGAGGTGCAGGGGAAGAAACTGTGCTGGCCCGGGTAGGAGAAGGCATTGTAACTACTGTTGGTTCTGCCGAGTCTCATAAAAAAGTTCTGGAAAATCCAGATTCCATTTCCAAAACTGTCCTTGGTAAAGGTCTTGATTCTGGAACTGCTTTTGAAATACTCTCTATAGATATTGCTGATGTAGATGTAGGTAAGAATATTGGTGCACAGCTGCAGACTGATCAGGCAGAAGCGGATAAAGAAATTGCACAGGCAAAAGCCGAAGAAAGAAGAGCAATGGCTGTTGCAGAAGAACAGGAAATGAAGGCTCGTGTTCAGGAAATGAGGGCAAAAGTAGTAGAAGCAGAAGCACAGGTTCCTCTGGCCATGTCTGAAGCACTAAAAAATGGAAATTTAGGAGTTATGGATTATATGAAAATAAAAAATGTAGAATCTGACACTAAAATGAGAACAAGTATCTCGGATTCTTCAGAAGTAAAGAAAAATAATAATTCAGGAAATGAATTTTAAAGAAGGTATAATTTTGAAGAAAAAAGGAGGTTGAGGGATGGAAACTTTGATATTTATACTACCAGTTTTACTGATATTTTTATTTATAATTGTTAATTTTTTTAGTATATTTAAAAAAATCATTAGCTTTATCTTGAAATCTGCGGAAGAAAACAGAGCTCAAAATAGAGGTGTAATGGATTCACAGCAGCCAGTTAATTCTGATATTAATGTCACAACTACTGTTGATAATGATAAAACTGTTTATGAATATACCCAGGGAAATATAAATGATTTTTCAGAAAATCAGGTTGATTCTGATGTGTCATTCGGGTCAGCAGATGATAAACCTATCAGTATGGAATCCTACTCTGATTTTGGATCTGATATCAATTTTGACTCAGGAAGTGAAAATGATATTTTTAGACAATTCGCCACTTATACAGAAGCAGAAAAAGTAGTTTTATATAATGAGATAATGAATCCACCAAAAGCTTATGAAAATAAGAAAAAATTTTTCTAATTTAATTCTTATAAATTTAAAACTGTAATCCATTAAACAGATTACAGAACACTAATTATCCTAAAAATTTTATTTATAAGGGAAATTCTTTTCTGCAGTTCTAAAAATAATTTTGGGAACCTCTATTTTAATACTATATATTGCATAATCAGTCCAATATGTTATACTATATATATAAATAGTACTATTTATTGGAGGTATGGAGATGCAGCTTACAGATAGACAAAATAATATAATAGCGATTGTAAAAAATAACGAACCTATTTCGAGCCAGAATATTGCAAAAGAGCTGGGACTGTCCAGAACAGCAATAAGGTCAGACCTGTCTCTTTTGACGATGCTGGAACTGCTTGATGCAAAACCAAAAGTTGGATACTATTTAAAAAAAGGGAAAAAACTAACTAATATTGATGATCTTTTAGAAAAACCAGTTTCAGAATTTATGTCATCTCCAGTGAGTGTAGAAGAAAATCAGAGTATTTATGATACAACAATAAAGCTCTTTATGGAAGATGTTGGGACAGTTTTTGTTACAGATACAGAAGAAGAGCTTACCGGAATTATTTCCAGAAAAGATCTGCTAAAAATGAGTATTGGACACGGTAATTTAAAGAAAACTCCAGTTAGCCTTGCCATGACAAGAATGCCCAATATTATTTCAGTTAAAAAAAACGAAAAATTCATAGATGTTCTGGAAAAAATTGTTGATAATGAAATTGATTCACTGCCTGTTATTGATAATAAAAAGATTGTGGGCAGAGTTAGTAAAACTATTTTACTCCAGACAATTATGAATATAGCTAAAAAATTCTAATGGAGGTATTAAAAATGCAGAGAGAACTAACACTGGAATTTGTAAGGGTAACTGAAGCTGCAGCTTTAGCTGCCGCACCATGGATGGGAAAAGGGCAGGAAAAAATGGCAGATAAAGCAGCAGTTGATGCAATGCGAGCTGTTTTTGACACCATTTCTATTAGTGGAACAGTTGTCATTGGAGAAGGAGAGAAAGATGAAGCACCAAGGCTTTATATTGGAGAAAAGATTGGTGCAAAGAATTCTTTTAATGAGGTTGATATAGCTGTTGATCCTTTAGAGGGTACTACACTTGTTGCAAGAGGACTGCCAAATGCTTTAGCAGTAGTAGCTGTTGCAGAAAAAGGTTCATTTTTAAAAGCTCCGGATACATATATGGAAAAAATTGCAGTAGGACCAGAAGCTAAAGACAAAATTAATCTGGATGCACCTGTTGAAGATAATCTTAGAGCAGTTGCAGATTCCTTAAATAAAAGTGTTAAAGACCTCACGGTAATTATTCTGGATCGACCGCGCCATGATGAGTTAATTTCTGAAATAAGAAAAGTTGGTTCAAGAATTAAATTGATTAGTGATGGAGATGTTGCAGCCGGGATTGCTACTGCCCGTAAGGGAAGTGGAGTAGACGTAATGATAGGTATTGGGGGAGCGACTGAGGGAGTGTTAACGGCAGCAGCTTTAAAATGTCTTGGTGGAGAAATACAGGCAAGATTAAAATGCAGAAATAAAGATGATGAAGAAAAAGCAGCAAAATTTGGTATAAAAGATCTAGATAGGCTGTATTGTACTGATGATCTTGCTAAAGGTGATGATATAATGCTTGCCATTACAGGTGTTACAGATGGAGAGCTTTTAAAGGGTGTTAGATATTCCTGGAATAATGCTGAAACTCACTCACTTGTAACAAGAAGTAAAACAGGTACAGTCAGATTTATTAGAACAGAACATATTATCACAAATAAGCCTCCTTATTTTCCAAAAAATATTTTTAATTTAGATTATGCAAGAGAATAGATTAGTTTAATAAAATAAATTTTAGAAGCTGCAGTCTAATACAGGCTGCAGCTTCTTTCTATATAGTCCTCCTAACAGAATTGGAGAAAAAATTTGAAAGTGATATACTCTAATTACAAGAAGGAAAACAAAATGGTTAAATAGAATTTCCCCAAAATTATTTTTAGAGATGCAAAATGGGAAAAGGTTTAATGGCTAAAACTTGTCTGAACACATAAGTATGATATAATAGTATAACGGTTAATTAATAAATTTCTCACATTAATTTGAATATTTGGATAGAGTTTTATTTAGATATTTTCGATTAAGAATAGAGAGGAAGGATTATCTTATTTACTATAGAATTATATAATGTAAGAAAGAGGAGGAATTTTAAATTGCCAGAAGAGAGTAAAAGTATTATTATTAATGATTATAAAATAGCAATGAATTTTTTTGGACGTCATGATAGAAATTTAAAAATTCTGGAAGAGATGCTTTCAGTTGATCTTATTGGGCGGGGAAATGAAATTAGACTTATTGCTGATCATGAAGAAATCGAAGAAAAGGAAAAAATTATCAAAAGAATTATTTCAATAACATCTGAAGAAAGAGAACTTATACCACGAGAAGTAAAATATGCTGTAGATCTTTTAAAAAGAAATCCTAGTGTAAATCTTAATGATATATATAATGAGGTTATTCAAGAAAATTATAAAGGTAGAAAAATAAAGGCTAAAACTATTGGCCAGAAGCTGTATATTGAATCTATAAAAAACAGAGATATTGTTTTTTCAATTGGACCTGCCGGAACAGGTAAAACTTATCTTGCCATGGTAATGGCAGTAAAAAGTCTTCTCAATAAAACAGTAAGCAGAATTGTATTAACAAGGCCAGCGATTGAAGCAGGAGAAAATCTGGGCTTTCTGCCAGGAGATATGCAGGATAAAGTTGATCCATATCTTAGACCGCTTTATGATGCCCTTTATGATATACTGGGGCCGGAGAAGTCAAAACTTTATCAGGAAAAGGATATTATTGAAGTTGCACCTCTTGCATATATGCGCGGGCGTACACTGGATGATTCATTTGTTATTTTAGATGAAGCTCAAAATACAACTCTAGAGCAGATGAAGATGTTTTTAACCAGGATAGGATTTAATTCAAAAGCAGTAATAACCGGTGATATAACTCAAATTGATCTACCTAATAACAAAAAATCAGGACTTGCAACTGTACAAAAAATTTTAAGAGATATAAAAGGAATAGATTTTGTTTATCTGACAAGGCATGATGTTGTAAGGCATGACCTTGTTAAAGAAATCATTAAAGCTTATGAGAGATATGAAAGTGGGAAATAAATATGAAATTAATGAAAAAGTTAAGGGTGAAGCTGAGAAATTTCAGAAAAAAACACCTCAGTTTTTCCCAGAATACTCAGAAAATAATCTGGGCAGTTATTTTTTTCATTCTTTTAAGTCTAACTTTGACTTTAGATTTAATCCCTAATAGAATTGATTTAAAATCCGGACAGGTCAGCAAAAATGATATAACAGCTCCAAGGACATTAACGTTTGTAGATGAAGAGAAAACTGAAGAATTAAAACAGATGGCGGCTAAAAGAGCACCAAAAGTTTATGAGGAAGATAACAATGTTAACTCAACCGTTAATAGAAAGCTTAATATGATTTTTACAGCTGTTAAGTCAGAGAAAAATAATTTTATACAAAATAAAATATTAAAAGAAAACAAAAATTTAACAGAAAGCAATGATGAAAATTCTGAATCAAATTCCAGCAAAGAGGGAAATAAAAATTTTGATTTTGAAAATTTGAATGAAGAAGAGAAAAATAGTTTGATCACAAATATAAAATCTAAAATCAATTTTAATATAGAAGATGTTACTATTGGAACATTATTGAATACGGATACAGAAGAGTTAAAACAGCTACAGGAATATTCTCAAAATCTTATAAAAGAACAGCTTTCACAGAGAATTTTGCCGTCTGATATTCCGGATGCAGCAAAAAATTTACGGCAGTCTGCAATGGAGCTGGATATTTCCAGAGAACAGAGACTGGCTGCTGCCAATATAGTTACTGCTGTTATTGAACCAAATATGTTTTTAAATTCAGAAGAAACAGAAAAAAGACGGCAGGAAGCTGTTAGTCAGGTTGAACCTGTAAAAAGAACTGTAAGACAGGGAGAAATAATTGTTAGAAAAGGTGATGTTGTACAGCCTGAAGATATTGTAGTACTGGAAAAATTAGGTCTGCAGAAATCCAGAATTAATTATTTTAATATATTTGGCACACTGGTAATTGTACTTATAATTATTCTGCTGCTGGGTTTTTACTTTCGCAAATATCAGCCAGATATATGGAACAGCAATACAAAACTATTATTAATTGAACTACTTATTTTTATAGTGGTTATGCTGGCAAAAATATTTGCGATTTTTCAGAATTCGTTTATGGATTATTTAGTGCCAACTGCAATGGCATCGATTTTATTGACAGTACTAATAGATTCTCAGACAGCTCTTATTTCAACAGTCTTTTTAAGTTTCCTTATTGCACCTGTCTTTAATATGAATATAAATATTGTTTTAACATCTTTTCTGGCAGGACTTGTCGGGATATTCAGTGTATCCAGAGTAAAAGAGCGGGGAGATGTGATTAGAGCTGGATTTAATGTAAGCCTGGTCTTAATTTTTTCTATAACAGGATTATCTTTTCTTGAAAGAACACAGGACTGGATGTATCTTCTCTGGGCTGCTACAGGTGGGATTTTAAATGGAATTTTGGTTGGAATACTTGCAAACGGATTTCTTCCGTATTTAGAAAACTTATTTGATATGACTTCTTCTGTTAAGCTGCTGGAACTTTCCAATCCAAGCCAGCCCATCTTAAAGAGACTGCTGGTTGAAGCACCCGGAAGTTATCACCACAGTATAATAGTTGGTAATCTTGCCGAAACTGCAGCTGAGAATATAGGGGCAGATGCACTACTTGCTAGAACAGGTGCATATTATCATGATATTGGAAAATTAAAAAGACCTTACTTTTTTTCTGATAATCAGTTTGGAGGAGAAAATCCACATGATAAAACATCTCCTAACTTAAGCTCTCTTATTATAAAGTCTCATGTTAAAGATGGAGTTGAGCTGGCAGAAGAATATGGATTACCCAGTAAAATAATAAATATTATTAAACAGCATCATGGTACAAATCTGATTTCTTATTTTTATCAGCAGGCCCTACAGGATGACAAACATAACAATGTTAAAAAAAGTGATTTTAGATATGATGGTCCAAAACCTCAGAGCCGTGAAGCTGCTATAATAATGCTGGCAGATATAGTTGAAGCTGCTGTTAGATCTAAAAATTTTAATAAAAATAACCATAATAGAATAGAAGGTTTTGTCAGGGGATTGATAAAGGATAAATTGATCGAAAATCAGCTTGATGAATGTGATCTTACTCTTAAGGATCTTGATATAATAGTGAGCAGTTTTGTTAAAGTACTGTCAGGCATTTATCATCAGCGTGTGGAATATCCAGAAAATATTATAAAAGAAATGAAAGGAAAAGATAAGGATGATTAATATTCAGCTGAGCAATAATCAGGACAAAATTAAGCTTCCTTCTGAAATAGAAAATTTGCTTCAGAAGGTTGTGAAATGTGCTGCAGAACTTGAAGGCTACAACGGGGGTGAAGTAAGTATTGCTCTTGTCGATAATGAGCAAATTAAAGAATTAAATATAAAATACAGAGATAAACATGAAGCAACAGATGTTTTGTCCTTTCCTATTGGTGATGAGATACTTGGGGATATAGTAATTTCTGCTGAAAGAGCTTTACAGCAGGCTAAAGATTATGGACATTCTTTTGCCAGAGAAATAGCATATTTGACAGTTCATGGAGTTCTGCATCTGTTTGGATATAATCATTATGGGGAAGAAGAAAAGAAAATGATGAGGCAAAAAGAAGAAAGAGTTCTTGCTCAGCTTGATTTGAGAAGGAATTAGGAGGGATTTATGCAACCGAGAAAATTTATAGACACTTTTAATCATGCAATTGCAGGATTAATACATTCTATTAAAACACAGAGAAATATGAAAATACATTTATTTGTGACAATGATGGTTCTCGGTTTTAGTTTGCTGTTTAATGTAAGTAGAGTGGAGCTTGCACTTGTAATTGTTGCTATATCTTTTGTTATTTTTGCCGAGCTTATAAATACAGCAGTAGAAGTAATTATTGATATGACTGCACCAGAATACAGTTATCAGGCAAGAATTGCAAAAAATATTAGTGCTGCTGCAGTTTTAGTTGCCGCTGGAAATGCAGCTTTTACCGGTTATTTAATTTTTTTTTATAAGTTAGAGAAACTTTCACTGGAGCTTATTTTTGTTTTGCGGCATCAGCCTATTCATCTTACATTTATAAATATTGTATTCTTATTCGTTTTTGTAATAGTTTTAAAATCAATGGTTAAAAGCGGGACACCACTTAAGGGAGGAATTATAAGTGGGCATACTGCAATAGCATTTTCTTCCGTAATTATAATTGCTTTTTTAACCCGCAATTTTTTGGCCGCTACTCTTGCTCTGCTGCTGGCAGTTTTGATTGCTCAGAGTCGTCTGGAATCAGGCACCCATTCATTGAAAGAAGTTATATTAGGCGCTTTAGTTGGTACTGCTGTAAGTATTTTAATTTTTGCTTTTTTTAGATGAGTTTTATTTGGATTACTGAAGATATTTTGGGGGAGATGCTATGGTACTGGAATTATTAATATTAGCAGCACTTTTATTTTTATCTGCATTTTTTTCTGGTTCGGAAACTGCTTTTATGGCGGTAAACAGAATAAAAATAAAAGAAAGAGTTCAGCGGGGTGATGATAGAGCTTCCAGAGTGGATAAGCTTTTAACAAATCAGACTAAACTTCTTACCACTATTTTAATTGGTAATAATCTTGTCAATATATCAGCTTCTTCTATTGCTACAGCTTTAGCTGTAAGATTATTTGGCAATAAAGGTGTTGGTATTGCAACAGGTGCTGTTACTTTATTAATACTTGTTTTTGGAGAAATAACACCGAAAGCACTTGGAAATAATAAATCGGTAAAATATACAGAAATAGCTGCTCCATTTTTGTTTTATATGGGTAAATTGTTTGCTCCCTTTATTTTTTTATTCACAAAAATAGTAAAGATATTTGTTGGAGATAAAGATCTCATTTCTTCTGCTTTTTTAAGTGAGGAAGAAATTAGGCGTTTTGTGGAGGTAAGCCACAGAGAAGGGATTATAAAAGAAACTGAACAGGAAATGATACAGAGTGTTTTTGAGTTTGACGACACTCTTGTAAAAGAGGTTATGATTCCTAGAACTGATATGGTTTGTATAGAAAAAAGTGCAGGTCTAAAAGAATTAATAAGTCTTGCTGTAGAAAAAGGCCATTCTCGTATTCCTGTTTTTGAAGAGTCGATTGATAATATTATTGGACTGATTTATATAAAAGATCTTTTAGAACTTCTGCTAGAAAGAGAAAAAGAAGTTTCTATTGAAGATTTTGTTAAGCCAATATATTTTATACCGGAAGGAAAGCCGATAAATCAGCTTTTATCAGAAATGAAAAAAAGAAAAGAACATATGGCAGTAGTAATAGATGAATATGGTGGAACAGCCGGATTAATAACTATTGAGGATCTTTTGGAAGAAATAGTAGGTGATATTCAGGATGAATTTGATTTGGAGCCAAAATATATTGAATTTTTAAATGAAAAAGAATTGATGCTTGATGGTAGAGTGGATATTGATGAGTTAAATGAACTTCTCCCTAATCCTCTTCCTGTTAGTGAAGATTATGAAACTATTAGTGGACTTATTTTATATTATCTTAACCGTCTGCCTGAAGCTGGAGATAAAATTGATTTAGATGGAATTGAAGTTATAGTGGAGGATGTTCTGGACAATAGAATAAGAAAAATAAGATTGAAGAGTGAAGATAAAATCAGACTAGAAGATCGTGAGTGGTAAAAATGATTAAAAAAATAAGAAATTTATTTATAACAGGGCTTTTAGTTCTTTTACCTCTTGTATTAACTGCTTATCTTTTTGGGAGTCTTTTTCTAATACTTGATAACTGGATTAGACCAATGTTTAAACACTGGCTGGGTGTTGATCTTCCTGGAATTGGTTTTGTTTTCATTTTGCTGCTTATATTTTTAACTGGTATTTTTGCTACCAATATAATTGGAAAAAAGATTATAGATATTGGGGAGTATATGCTTTTAAAAATTCCTTTGATAAGGAATATTTATTTGAGTATAAAGCAGATTTTGGATGGTGTTTTTGCCAGTCAAAATGTTAGTTTTAAAAAAGCTATTCTGTTTGAATATCCTCGCAGAGGTCTTTATCAGATAGGATTTATAACCAAGGAAACTTCTATTTATTTTGAAAATCTAACCGGAGAAAAAATGTATAATGTTTTTTTGCCCACTACCCCTAATCCAACTTCCGGTATGTTCATAATGGTTCCTGTTAAAGAAGCATATGAACTTGAAGATATTACAATAGAAGAAGCACTTAAATTAATTATTTCTGGCGGTATTCTGTCACCCAGCAAAAACAGCTCGGGAGGTATAGATAGTTTTGAAACTTAAAGATAATAAATATTTTGAATTATTGATTACAGCTCTTTTGATATTCTTAATTATTAATGCTGTACTTTTATTGAGAATGCTGGGGTTTATTTATTTGCCCGGTGAAATAAGTCAGCTTGATAAAGCTAAAGAAGGTGCCAGGGCTGTGGTAAGATACAGCAGTGAGCTTGCAGAAAGCTATGGAATTGGAGACAGAAAAAATATTGTTAATCTGCTTGCAGAATTTGAATATGAAATAGAAAAGGCTAAAAGTGATGATATTGTTGCAAGTATAATGATGGATTATGGCAGACAGATACAGGATGAGATTTTTAGAGAAGTTCAGCAGATGAGAATAAATGAGGTATTAAATATAATAAACAGTCAAAAACTGCCCCAGACAGGTGTTATTTCTATCACTCATGTAGATGGAAAAACTAAAATTATTGATCCAGATGTTGTTCTTGAGGAAAAAACAAGAGAAAAATTAAAAAATATAGATCTGTTTCAGACATTAGAATTAAAAATAGAAAATCAAAAAGCAGAAATAACTGCTGGAGATATTTTTAATCTTGTCGAATATTTAAAAACAGAAAATGTCAGTCTTAAAAGACAGTATAGTATTTTGTCATCTCAGGCAGGTTACAGCAGTATATCGGGCCAGGGTATAGTTATATATATAAATGATGATGATTCCTCAGCAGACCAGAATTCTCTAATACATGATTCTGATATAAGGAATATAATAAATGAACTCTGGATAGCTGGTGCAAGGGGTATTGAAGTTGGTGGTCAGAGAATTAATGTAAAATCTTCTGTGAGATGTGTAGGACCAACAATTTTGGTAAATAGTAAACCTGTGGCAGTTAAACCGGTTACGGTTAAAGCAGTAGGTAATCCGGATGTTCTTCGGAGCAGCCTAGAGATAATCAAGAAAAATTTAAATGCTTTTGGTATTGAAATTTTGATAAATGAAGAAGAAAATATAACTTTAAACAGCAGTCAGAGGTGAAATAATGAAGTTTAAAATTGCAGTTTTGTTGCTTGTTGTCATATTATCTATAGCCGTATTAAGCGGCTGCAGTTTTACAGATAGGTCAGAACAGCCTGCTGGAGAAACTGTAGAAAAAAATAGAGCTGGAGGAGAAATAGCTGACAGTCAGATGAGTGAAGAAGAAAGAGAAGAAAAAAAAGAAGAAATAAAAGAACAGTATGCTGATGATGAAATTCAGCAGCCGATAGAAGAAGGTGAAAATTTTGCAGGACAGTCTCCTTTTACTGGGGAAATGTTAAAAGAAATTAAGTATAAACATGCCATTTCAGTTTCTATTGAAAATTCTCCTGCAGCAAGACCACAGAGTGGTTTGGAAAGTGCAGAAATTGTGTATGAATTTATGCTGGAAGGTGGTATTACCCGGTTTTTAGCCATTTTTTGGCCTGAAATTCCAGAAAAAGTAGGACCTATTAGAAGTGCCAGACCGTTTTTAATTGATGTTGCAAATAGCTATGATTCTCTGTTTTTACATGCTGATGCTAGCCCGGACGGTTTTAAACAATTATCAGATTCCGGCATACTTCATCTTGATCAAATATATCAGAACCAGTATTTTTGGAGAAGCAGTAAAAGACTGGCTCCACATAATCTGTATTCTGGCAAAATTCCGCTTCAGGACTTTACTGACAAGTTGGACCGAATAGAATATCCGAACAGATTTAAATTTTTAACTGCTTCTATTGTGTCAAATCCTCAAACAGCAGAAGAAATTACAATTGATTACTGGGGAGATTATAGTGTAAATTACCGCTATGATGAAGAAGCTAATATATATTACAGATTTTTATATGATTTTAAAACACCCCACCGGGTAGAAAATGGACGCCAGTTGAGTGCCAAAAATATAATTGTTCAGTTTACAGATACTGAAGTAAAGGATGATGAAGGTAGGCTGGAAATGGATTTAAACAAAGGTGGGAAAGCACTGCTTTTTAGAGATGGAATAGTTGTTTCAGGGAACTGGCAGAAAAATGATGATTCCTGGATTATCTATTATGATAAAAATGGCAGTGAATTGGAAATAAATCCAGGTCAGACCTGGATTCAGGTAGTACCAGATGGTACAGAAATTAAATATTAAGCTTATCTGAAAGGGATGATTATAGATGGAAAAAAAAGTTAAGGATGAACTTTTTAAAGCTGCACTTAAAGTACAGCAGAATGCATATGTTCCCTATTCTAATTTTCCTCTGGGGGCTGCTGTGCTGACAGAAGAGGGAGAAATATATACTGGAGTGAATATAGAAAATGCATCATTTGGTCTTAGCAATTGTGCTGAGAGATCTGCTATTTTTAATGCAGTTTCTCATGGGAAGAAAAATATTAAAGCACTTCTTTTAGTAAGCAGCACTGAAAAACCAGTCACACCCTGTGGGGCATGCCGACAGGTTATTAAAGAATTTTCAGATAATATTGAAGTTGTTATGATGACTGATAGGGGTAAAGAGCTTATTATGACAAGTAGTGAGCTGCTTCCTGGTGCTTTTACCGAAGAAAATATGGAGAAAAATGATGAATTATAAATCAGGATTTGTTACAGTAATTGGCCGTTCTAATGTTGGGAAGTCTACTTTAGTAAATAAATTAGTAGGGGAAAAAATAAATATAACTTCACCAAGACCTCAGACAACCAGGAACAGTATTAAGGCAATTTATTCAGAAGATAATGGCCAGATTATATTTATAGATACTCCAGGTATCTACCAACCCAGCAATAAGCTGGATAATTATATGATAAATCAAGCTTATAAAAGTCTTGAAGGAATCGATGTAGTAATATTTATTGTTGATGGCAGTACCTACTTTGGTAGAGGGGATCAGCAGATATTTAATCAAATCAAAAATTATTCTAAACCAGTAATTTGTGTTATGAATAAAATTGATAAGATGAGTAAAAACGATATATTAAAAAAACAGAAAGAATACAGTCAGAAAACCTCACTGGAAGTTATTCCAATTTCTGCTGCAGAAGAGAAAAATCTAGATTCTTTACTGGCTGAAGTTTTTCTGCATCTTCCTGAAGGTCCACAGTATTATCCAGATGATATGATTACAGATCAGATAGAAAGATTTATTTTTGCCGAAATAGTTCGAGAAAAAATTTTTTATTTATGTAGAGAAGAGGTTCCTTATGGAGTTGCAGTTCTGGTAGAAGAGGTAAAAGAAAGAGATAATGAAGATTATTATATTAGAGCCAATATTTATGTAGAAAAGAAGTCACATAAAGGTATTATTATTGGCAAAAATGGTTCTATGCTGAAAAAAATAGGTAAAAATGCAAGAAAAGAAATAGAGGATCTTCTGCAGACAAAGGTTTATCTGGATTTATGGGTAAAAGTTCTTAAAGACTGGCGAGAAAAAGAAAACCTCCTTAAAAGAATGGGATATAAGGGGTGATTTACTATTGAAGCAAAAAATTTAATTAGAGAGTATCTTCCTGAAGGGTACGATACTTTTGATGATTATTATAGTGATAATTATCCTGCAGACGCTGCAGAATTTTTGTCTGAACTGCCGGAAAATGTTCTGATAGAATTAGTAGAAGATTTTAATTATGAAATTTTAAGTCAGATAATTATATTTTTTGAAGAAGAACTGCAGAAAAAAATTGCTGAAAAAATGTCAGTACTAAAAACAGCTCAGGTGCTGTCAGCAATGTATAGTGATGATGCTGCTGATTTTTTAAGCATTCTGTCGGTAGGAAAAGTAAAAAAAGTATTAAAGCTTATGAAAGAAAATGATGCTCTTAAATTAAAAGAACTTCTGCATTATGATGATGAAAGTGCAGGAGGACGTATGACTACAGAGTTTATTGCTTTTTATGCTGATAATACTGCCCAATCTGTTTTGAATAAAATTCGGAAAATAATTACAGAACCAGAAATGATTTATTATATATATGTAATTTCCAGAAAAAAAGAGCTGGTAGGTGTACTTTCGGTTAGACAACTTTTAACTGCTCAGCCCGATACAAAACTGAAGGATATTATGAATAAAAGAGCTATTAAAGTTAATATTGCAGCTGATCAGGAGGAGGCTGCACGTATTATTTCCAAATATGATTTGTTGGCAGTTCCGGTTGTAAATGATCATAATCAGCTGCTGGGAATTATAACAGTTGATGATATTATTGATATTTTAGAAGAAGAAACAACAGAAGATCTTTTTAAAATATCTGGAGCTACAAATGCATATGATATAAGAGGTAATTTTATGGAAGCGGTAAAAAAGAGAATTCCCTGGCTGTTTATACTGTTGATTGGTGATCTTTTATCAGGGACTGTAATTCACCGTTTTGAAGCTTCGCTTGAGTCTATTGTTGCACTTGCTATTTTTATTCCTGTTTTGATGGATATGGGAGGTAATGTGGGAACTCAGTCTCTGACTGTTGTTGTGAGGGGACTGGCAACAGAAGAACTTGATTTTTCACATTTTATTAAACATCTTTTTAGTGAGCTTAAAGCAGGTTTAGTAATGGGAGTGATTATATCATTTTCTCTGTTTATAATCACATTTTTATGGCATCAGAATTTCGCGCTTTCTTCTGTAGTTGCATTTTCAATGCTGATAACAATGATTACAGCTGTAACTGCAGGAACATCTATACCTTTTTTTGTTGATTATTTTGGTGCAGATCCTGCTGTAGCAGCTGGACCTTTTATTACAACTTTGATAGATATATCTGGATTATTTATTTATTTCACAATAGCATCACTTTTAATGGAAAAATTGCTTTAAATGCAGGATAATATTATATTTTGCAGAATAATAATATTAACTTGAGAAAATAAGGAGTGAATTTTTAATGGCGATCAAACCACGTGATATGGCAAAGATGATTGACCATACCAATTTAAACCCTACTGCAACAGTAGATGATATTAAAAAATTATGTGAGGAAGCAAGTGAATACGAATTTGCATCTGTTTGTGTTCATCCAATATATGTTCCTTTATCTGCTAAGCTTCTGGAAGAAAGCTCTGTTAAAATATGTACTGTAATTGGTTTTCCACTTGGAGCCAATACTACTGAAACAAAGGCTTTTGAAACCAGGAATGCAATCAGATTGGGAGCACAGGAGATAGATATGGTTATGAATCTAGGAGCTTTTAAGTCGGAGGCATATGAGCTGTTTCAGACAGATATAAAAGCAGTTGTTGATGCAACTAAAAAAGCAGGTGTAAGTTCTGATATAATTGTTAAAGTTATTTTAGAAACCTGCTATTTAAATGAAGAAGAAATAGTAAAGGCATGTGAGATAGCAAAATCAGCTGGAGCTGATTTTGTTAAAACTTCAACCGGTTTTGGCAGTTATGGAGCGAGAGTAGAAGATATCAGTTTAATGAGAAAAACTGTGGGAAGAGATGTAGGTGTTAAAGCAGCCGGTGGAATAAAAAATTTTGAACAGGCACTTAAAATGCTGGATGCTGGAGCAAATAGAATTGGAGCCAGTTCTGGAGTTGCAATAGTAACCGGTGATGAAGATAAAGGTAAGGATGGAGATGATTAAACTTTGGCTTCTTTTGAAACAGAAGGTGTTGTTTTAAAACAGTTTGATTTAGGAGAATCTGATCGCCTTATAACTCTGTATACAAAAGAAAGGGGTAAAATAAGGGCTGTTGCCAGAGGAGCCCGTAAAGGGATTAAAAGTCGTTCAGGACTTGTACTACCTTTCAGCTATCATAATTTTACTTTATATAAGGGTAAATCTATGGCGCGTATTAATCATATAGAATCAAAAGAGATGAATTCCAGGCTCAGAGAAGATCTGGATTATATGGCATATGCCAGTGTGGTATCAGAATATATAGAGAGGGTAGGGCTAGAAGATGAAAAAGATCTGGCCCTTTTTTCACTGCTGGTTCTGATATTAAAGGAAATGAATGATTCTGATAAGGAAAATCTTCTGTTTTATTATATTTTTTTTAAAACAAAGCTTTTAATCCTGCTGGGAATAAAACCAGAATTAAAAAAATGCACCTATTGTAATGAACAGATTGATTATGATAAAATTTATTTTAATATTGAATACGGTGGAGTTATATGCAGAAACTGTAAAGAGAAGTATAAGACAGATTATATAAAATTCAGCCGGGAAGAATTTGTGATTTTTGCTAAATTTATAAATTCGACGTTTGCCGATATTGCAGACAAAGATATTGAAATTGATAACAGGATATTAAAAAAAGTTTCTTTACTAACAGAAGATTTTATTGCCTATCATCTTGATTTAAAACCTAAATCTCTTTCATTTCTGTATAACTTACAGAGTATGAATAGATATTTTTAAATATCATTATATCAGGGAATAAATCTAAATTTAATGGAAACAAATATATATATTTTTAAATTGTGATATATTTCAAAATTACTAACTATATTATATGAAGGAAGTGTTTAAATTGAATTTTCAAGAAATAATTTTTGCTTTAGATAAATTCTGGAGTGAGCAAAAATGTGTAATAGAACAGCCATATGATATTGAAGTAGGGGCCGGTACAATGAGTCCTTCAACATTTCTGCGGGCTCTGGGTCCTGATGAATGGAATACAGCATATGTTCAGCCCAGCAGAAGACCGACTGATGGCAGATATGGTGACAATCCATACAGGCTGCAGAGATATTTCCAGTATCAGGTAATTATGAAACCTTCACCTGATAATATTCAGGATATTTATTTAGACAGCCTCCGTGCAATGGGGATTGATCCTAAAAAACACGATATTAGGTTTGTAGAAGATAACTGGGAAGCTCCAACTCTGGGAGCCTGGGGTCTGGGATGGGAAGTATGGCTTGATGGTATGGAAATAACTCAATTCACTTATTTTCAGCAGGTCGGAGGTTTTCAGGCAAAACCTGTAACAGTTGAAATCACCTATGGGCTGGAAAGAATAGCCATGTATCTGCAGGAAGTAGAAAATGTATTTGACCTAACCTGGGTAGAAGGTGTAAGCTATGGTGATATCTATCATCAGAATGAAGTAGAACAATCTAAATATAATTTTGAAATTGCAGATGTGGACAGTCTGTTTAAAATGTTTGATTTATATGAAAGTGAAGCAGAAAATGCAGTCAATTCCGGATTGACTCTGCCTGCATATGATTATACTTTAAAATGCTCACATACATTTAATCTTTTGGATGCCAGAGGAGCAATTAGTGTAACTGAAAGAACACGTTTTATTAAGCGGGTTAGGGATCTGGCCCATAAATGTGCAGAAAGCTATCTAGAATAAGTTAATTGAGGAGTTGATATAATGTCAAAAACACTACTTTTTGAAATAGGAACAGAAGAAATGCCTGCAGAAACAATGCAGAAATTTCGTAAAGATTATCTGGGAACTGCGTTAAAAATTTTTGATAAAAATCGTATTAAATTTAAAAACATGGAAGTTTATTCTACCCCCAGAAGATTAGTTCTCTTTGTGGAAGATCTGCTGGAAAAGCAGCCGGATAAAAAGGAAACTGTTCGGGGACCTGCAGCTAATATTGCTTTTGATGATAAAGGTTTTCCTACTAAGGCTGGAGAGGGATTTGCAAGAGGACAGGGTGTATCTGTAGAAGATCTCAAAGAAAAAGATGGCTATTTATATGCGGAAAAAACTGAAAAAGGGAAAGAAACTGCTGATATTTTACCATCATTATTGACAGAAATTGTTAATAAAGTTCCGCTTCCCAAAGCTATGCGCTGGGCAAATTATGATATTGAATTTATTCGTCCTATAAAATGGCTGCTTGTTCTTTTTGGTACTCAGAATATTGATCTAAAAATTGCAGATGTTAAAAGTGGAAACTTCAGTATGGGGCATAGATTTTTATCTGATGGAAGGGTAAAAATTATAGATGTTAATAATTACTTTAGTAAACTGAAAGATGCTTATATTATTGTAAACCACAGAAAGAGAAAAGAATTGATTTTAAATCAGATAGATGAACTAAATATTTCTGGTAGAACAGTTATAAAAGATAAACTTTTGGAAGAAGTTGTTGATCTTGTTGAATTTCCAACAGCTTTTAAGGGCGAATTCAGTAAAAGTTTTTTAAAACTTCCTCAGGAAGTTTTGATTACAGTTATGGAGAAACACCAGAGATATTTTCCTGTTAAGGATAATAATGGTAAACTTCTTAATCAATTTGTAGGTGTAAGAGATGGTGGTAAAGATTATTTAAAAGAAGTAATTTCCGGTAATGAGATGGTTTTGAGGGGGAGACTTGCTGATGCTGAGTTCTTTTTTGCTGAAGATAAAAAATATGGGTTTAAGAATAGATTGGATGACTTAAAAAATATTGTTTTTCAGCAGGAACTGGGAAGTGTTTATGATAAGGTATTAAAACTGGAAGTTATGGCTGAAAAAATTGCAGATGAGCTTAACTGGAATAGACAAGACAAAAAATTATTAAAAAGAGCGGCGAGATTAAGTAAAAATGATCTAGCAACAGAAATGGTTAATGAATTTGCCAATCTGCAGGGTCTTATGGGTAAAGAGTATGCACTTCTCGAAGGAGAAGACAAGAAAACGGCTGAAGCCATTTTGGAACAATATATGCCGCGCTTTGCCGGAGATGAACTTCCACAGAGCAGAATAGGAATAGTATTATCAATTGCTGAAAAACTGTTTAATCTATCCGGACACTTTTTGATTGATAATATTCCTTCTGGTTCTCAGGATCCGTTTGCACTGAGGCGTCAGGCAACAGGACTTGTCCGCATAATTCTTGAACATGATCTGCCTCTTGATCTGGAAAAAATGATCCAGATTGGGATTAGAACAGTTGAGATAAGAGAAGATAATAGAAATAAAGCTTTTAGAGAATTAAAATCATTTATAAAACAGAGGTTGGAAAACTATCTTACAGAACAGAATATCAGATATGATGTTATCAATGCTGTAATAAATGTTCGTGACAATAATTTTGTTGATTTATTTAAAAGAGCAGAAGCACTAATGGAATTTAGAAATGAAAACCCAGAACTTTTTACAGAACTGATAAGAGGTCTGGTAAGGGCCAAAAATATTTCTTCTAAATTAGAAAAAGAACTTAATATCAATAAAAATTTGTTAAAAGAAAAAGAAGAACTCAAACTTTATAATTCATATAGAGAGAAAGAAAAAGAAATTAAAAATTATTTTAACAGCAGTAACTACTTAAAAGGTTTTCATAAAATAGTTGAATTAAAGGAGGAAATAGATGAATTTTTAGATAATGTAATGGTAATGGTTGAAGATGATAAAATTAAAAACAACAGGCTCTCACTGCTGAAAAAAATTACTGATTTAATGCAACCTGTAATGGATATTGATGAGATAGCTCTTGATGATTAATTAACGAAAATGGATATGGGGTGAGAAAATGAATAATAAAAAAACCAGTGTTTATATCATCTCTGATTCTCTTGGTGATACAGCTAAGGCAATTATTAATTCAGCCGCTGTACAGTTTAAAGATGTTGAAATTGATAAAACCACATTTCCCCATGTTAGAACACAAAAACAATTAGAAAAAATTACAGAAAAAGCGGCAGATAATTCTGCAATTATAGTATTTACTTTGGCAAAAGATAAGATGAGGTCAAAATTAATTGAACTTGCAGATAAATACGAGCTGGATTATATTGATTTATTGGGACCTATACTGGATAAATTGTCGTCAAAATCAAATAGAAAACCTGATGAAATACCAGGAATAAAGTATAATATAGATCAGGATTATTTTAAAAGAATAGAAGCAATGGAATTTACTCTTAAATTTGATGACTTAAATGATCAGCAGGGAATAGATGAAGCGGATATTGTTCTTGTCGGAATTTCCCGTACATCTAAAACTCCTCTTTCAATTTATCTATCATATTTAGGGTATAAAACAGCAAATGTACCTCTTGTTCCTGAAGTGACTGTTCAGCAAAGTATACTGGAAAATAAAGATAGGAAAGTTATTGGCTTAACTATTGACCCACTGCTGTTAAATGATATACGTATAGAAAGGCTGAAAAAGATGGGATTGGGTAATGATGCATCTTATGCTGCAGGTGAGAGAATTAATGAAGAAATAGCTTATGCTGATTCTTTAATGGAAAAAATAGGTTGTCCAATAATTGATGTAACTGATAAAACAATAGAAGAAACTGCTTCTGAAGTGCTTGCATATGTAACTTAAAAGGAGGAGTTTATGTTTAGCAGAATAGAACAGGAAAAAAGGGAAAAAGAAATACTTTCTCCTTTTGCAGCTTTGAGTATGGAAAGCCGAGGTCGGGAAAATGTGGAGAAAGAATGTGATATAAGAACTGCATTTCAGCGTGATAGAGACAGAATTATACATTCTAAAGCATTTAGAAGATTGAAACATAAAACACAGGTTTTTATAGCTCCAGAAGGAGATCATTACAGAACAAGACTCACTCATACTCTGGAAGTTTCTCAGATTGCAAGAACTGTTGCCAGGGCACTTAGATTAAATGAAGATTTAACAGAGGCTATAGCATTAGGCCATGACCTTGGACATACTCCTTTTGGTCATGCAGGAGAAGAAGCTTTATCCGAAGTGTCAGGTAGAGATTTTTTGCACAACAGACACAGCTTAAGAGTTGTTGATAAACTTGAACAGAGAAGCAGCGGCAAAAATGGGTTAAATTTAAGCTGGGAGGTGAGGGATGGTATTGTTAATCATACTGGAACAGAACTTCCCTCTACACTGGAAGGCCAGATAGTGCGTATTTCTGATAGAATAGCCTATATAAATCATGATATAGATGATGCCCTGAGAGCTAAAATAATTAAAGTGGAAGAACTGCCAGTTGAAGCAGTTTATCTGCTTGGAGAAAGTCACTCTAAAAGAATAGACACAATGGTCAGAGATTTAATTAATGAAAGTCAGGATAAAAACATAATCAGCAGATCTGAATCTGTAAAAAAGGCAACAGAAAAGCTCCGTGATTTTCTTTTTGCTAATGTTTATATTGGTTCTGTTGGTAAGAGTGAAGAAGGAAAAGCAATAAGACTCATAAAAAATCTATATGAGTATTTTATTAACAATAATCTGTCAGTTCCAGATGAATTTTTAAAAAAAGAAGATGATTATGAACAGGCTGTAATTGATTATATTGCAGGTATGAGTGACCGTTACGCAATCAATTTAGGTAGAGCACTTTTTATTCCAACACCATGGCTTAATAAAAAAAATTATATTTCACTGCAGGATTTTTAAAATAGTTAGTGAATAAATGTAAGTACTGATAAAAACTGAACTTATAAATTATACTTTATTTGTATTTTTAAAATATTTTTAATGAAGGATTAATTGCTTTTTTAGAGAACTATAAGTTTAGAGTAAGATTAAATTAGTTAATACTTAGGGTGAATAAATTGGCCAGATATTCAGATAATTTTATAGAAGAATTGAAATTTAGTGTCGATATTATAGATGTTGTTTCTGATTATTTGGAGCTTAAGAGAGCTGGAAATAGATTTAAAGGGCTCTGTCCTTTTCATAATGAAAAAACGCCATCTTTTTTTGTAAATCCAGATAATAATTTTTATCACTGTTTTGGCTGTGGAGCTGGTGGAGATGTAATAAATTTTGTTATGGAAATTGAAAATATAACTTTTACAGAGGCTGTTAAAGTTTTAGCAGAAAAAGCTGGAATAAAGCTGCCGAATTTGACTGATAGAGAGAAAAAACTTTATCAGGAAAGAGAACAGTTATTTGAAATAAATAAGACTGCAGCCAGGTTTTATAATTATTTATTGCTGGAAACAGAATTAGGAGCTGATTCTTTAAAATATCTTAAAGATAGAGGTTTTACTGAAGATGATATCGAATATTTTCAGCTTGGTTATGCTCCTGATGAATGGAAGGCAGTACTGTCGTTTTTAAGTAAAAGAGAATACAGTCTTGATATGATTCATAAGGCAGGACTTATATCAAAAGGGAAAAACAATTCTTTTTATGATAGATTTAGGAATAGAATAATTTTTCCTATATTTAATATCAGAGGTGAAGTAATAGCTTTTGGAGGCCGAGTTCTACCGGATTCTGAGCAGGGTGCTAAATATTTGAATTCGCCGGAGACAGCAATATTCAGCAAGAAAAAAAATCTTTATGGTTTAAATAGAGCAAAAAAATATATTAGACAAGAACAGAGATGTATTATTATGGAAGGTTATACCGATGTAATTCAGGCACATAAAAAAGGAATTAAAAATGCTGTCGCATCACTTGGAACTGCTTTTACAGATGAGCAGGCAAAATTAATTAAAAGATATGCCGATCAGGCTCTGATTGCCTATGATTCTGATACAGCTGGAAATAAAGCAACTTTGCGGGGACTTGAAATTCTTAATAATCATGGTATTGATGTAAAAGTCATAACTCTTCCCGAAGGATCTGACCCTGATGATATACTGCGTGAAAATAATCTAGAATTATTTAATGAATATATGGATAAAGCAGAGAGTTTAGTGGATTTTAAAATTGATATGATTATTAAAGGCAGAAATTTGAATGATCCAGGTGTTAAAATAAAAACACTAAAAGAGGCGGCTGAACTTATTAGTGGGATAGATAATGAAATGGAAAAAGAAATTTATGTTGAGAGAACTTCACAAAAAATGAATTTTGATAAAAATGTTTTAAATAAAGAAATTAAAATGAGGTCAAAAAAGAAAAAAAGAAAAAATTTCAGCAGAAAAGAGAAAAAGATAGATAAAAGAAGAAAAGTCAAAAAGTCTGATATTGTGAGGATACAGGAACAGCTGCTGTCATATTTTATTACACATAAACATCTCCGCAGCAGTCTGTCTCAAATAATTTCTGCTGATGATTTTTATGGTAAAGGGAAAAAGCTGGCAAAAATTATTTGGAATGGACCATTTATAAGTGACTCAGTGAGCAGTGATAAAATCAAATCTGAACTTGGTGAAGATCTTAAATCTTACTGGTCTGAGATTATTGTTAAACAAAAAAGTGGTTTAAATAAAGATAAGCTTTTTAATCTAGCAAAATTTGTTGTAGAAAAAAATCTTGAAGTTAGTAAAAATGAAATTTGCAGCAGACTTAATAATGGACAAAATGATTTGCAAACTTTAAATCAGATGTTAAAAAAATTTCACAGTTTAAATTCTAATAGTGAAAGGGGGGATTAATTTGGCTGATAAAAATGTAAGTCCTGCCAAAATTGATGAAGTTAAAGAACTGCTCAGCCGTGGTAAAAAAGTGGGCGAATTAACTTATGAAGAAATTATGGATGCTTTAGAAGATATAGATCTTGATTCTGAAGATATAGAAAAGATATATGATATTTTTAATGAAATGAATATTAGTATTGTTAGTGAAAGAAATGAGCAGGAAGAGGAAGAAGATGAAGATGACAGTGGTCTTGATTTAAGTGTTCCACAGGGAGTTGGTATCGATGATCCTGTACGAATGTATCTAAAAGAAATAGGAAAAGTTGATCTTCTTACTGCTGAAGAAGAAGTTGAAATAGCCAAAAGAATGGAACAGGGTGATGAATCTGCTAAAAGAGAGCTGGTTGAAGCTAACTTACGTCTAGTTGTCAGTATTGCTAAAAAGTATGTTGGTCGTGGGATGCTATTTTTGGATCTTATTCAGGAAGGTAATATGGGGCTGATGAAAGCGGTAGAAAAATTTGACTATACGAAAGGTTATAAATTCAGCACTTATGCCACTTGGTGGATTAGACAGGCTATTACTCGGTCTATTGCAGACCAGGCCAGAACTATTCGTGTACCAGTACACATGGTTGAGACTATTAATAAATTAATCAGAGTCTCCAGACAGCTTCTGCAGGAAAAAGGACGTGAACCCAAACCAGAAGAAATTGGTGAGGAAATGGGTATATCTGCAGAAAAAGTGAGAGAAATTATGAAAATAGCTCAGGAACCTGTATCACTTGAAACTCCTATTGGAGAAGAAGAAGACAGTCATCTGGGAGATTTTATAGAAGATGAAGATTCTCCTGCTCCTGCATCTGCTGCTTCATATATTTTATTAAAAGAACAGCTGGATGGAGTTTTAGATACACTAACAGACAGAGAAAAAAGAGTGCTAGAACTGCGATTTGGTATTGAAGATGGTCGTCCAAGAACTTTAGAGGAAGTAGGGAAAGAATTTGGTGTTACTAGAGAACGAATTAGACAGATTGAGGCTAAAGCTTTAAGAAAACTGCGTCATCCAAGCAGAAGCAAAAAATTAAAGGATTATTTAGATTAGTTCTTTAAATATGCGAAAACAGGAGCAAACAGGAGTAAATTTTGTTTTATCTTCTTAAAAAGCATAAAAAAAAAGTTTTAAACTCTTGACGTCAGTTATTATATATCATATAATTACTTCTGTCGTTACAAAGTTATATTAATTTTGAAGGGCCCATAGCTCAGCTGGTCAGAGCAACCGGCTCATAACCGGTTGGTCCCAGGTTCGAATCCTGGTGGGCCCACCAGATTATCAACCTTGTTCTCCTGAGAACAGGGTTTTTTAATGTTTAGCGTATAATTGTCAATAGTTTTTTAGAAAAAATGCACAGAGATAACCATTTCATCTTACTGTAATAAAGAAGTCCGAAGGACATTTTGTTCTATTTATTTCACAGGGAGGAGTATAAATATGACTAAAGCTCAGGAAATTATATCACTTATGGGAGAAATAGCCCCAGTAAGGCTTGCCGAAAAATGGGACAATGTTGGTCTTCAGATTGGTGATCTTAATAATGAAGTGGAAAAAATTTTGCTGACCCTGGATTTAAATAATGAAGTTATAGATGAAGCGGTAAAAAAAAGCTGTAATATGATAATTACACATCATCCTGTAATATTTAATGGTATCAATTCAGTAAGTTCAGAATCTGCTGTAGGACAGATGATTATAAGATTAATAAAGAACGATATAATAGTTTTTTCTGCCCATACAAATCTTGATATTGCAGAAGAAGGGCTTAATGATTATATCTGTAATAAACTTGGTATTAAGGATTTTCAGCCGCTTGATGTAACACAATCTGAAAATTATTATAAATTTGTGGTTTTTGTACCAGAAAATTACATAGAAGAAATTAAATCTGCTGTATATGAAAATGGTGGAGGGGAAATTGGCAAGTACAGCCACAGTGGTTTTTATTTACAGGGAAAAGGCAGTTTTAAGCCTTTGGAGGGTTCCAGTCCTTACATAGGTAGTACTGGAAAGATTTCGGAAGTAGATGAAATTAGACTGGAAACAGTAGTAGCTGAAGATAAAATTGATCAGGTTTTAAAATCTGTTTTAAAGGTTCATCCTTATGAAGAAGTAGCATATGATATTTATAAAATTGATAGGAAAAGTAAGATTAGTGGGATTGGACGTATAGGTTATCTAAAAGAAAAAATATTGTTAAATGATTATTTAAATATTGTAAAAGAAGAATTAAATCTTCCTTATCTTAAATTTGTAGGGAATAAAAACAAAGAGATCAAAAAAGTAGCTGTATGTAATGGTAGTGGTGCAGATCTTACCCAAAAAGCCATTTATAAAGGGGCAGATCTATATTTAACTGGTGATGTTAAATATCATGAAGCACAGTATGCTGAAGAAATGGGTCTGGCATTAATTGATATTGGTCATTATGAAAGTGAAATTTGGGTAAAAAAATTATTATATCAAAAATTAACTTGTTATGCTGATAAGGAAAATAAAAAAGATGTTGAATTTGTGATTTCCAATATTAATACAAATCCCTGGAATTACAGGTAATTTTAAGTTGAGTGATTTGCTTGACATATCATTAATTCAATGGTATACTTTTAAATATGTAAAAATAAGTTAACCAGGTGATCGCGGCCTTTTTGGCTGAGGAAAGTCCGAGCTCCACAGGACAGGATGCTGGGTAATTCCCAGTGGAGGTAACTCCCAGGAAAGTGCCACAGAAATATACCGCCTTATTTTAATAAGGTAAGGGTGAAAAGGTAAGGTAAGAGCTTACCAGGTTTCAGGTGACTGGAATGCTAGGTAAACCCCATCTGGAGTAAGTCCAAATAGGGAGAATGAGGAGTGGTCCGCTCTTCTCCGGGTAAGGACGCTCAAACTAATAGGTAACTATTAGTTAAGATAGATGATCGCCTAATACAGAACTCGGCTTACAGGTTAACTTATTATACATTTTAAATATTAAAGGGGTGTTAAGATGAAAAATGCAATGCTGGAAGCAATAGCGTATATCGATTCTGCAGTTGAAAAATCAGCTCAATTTAACAATTTTGCTCCTGAAATGAGTGATAGAGTATTGGATAATAGAATAATTACTTTGGAAGGTTATATAAAATATATTGATAAAGAAGGACTGAATTTAATGAAAGAATTTATTCAGGAATTAGAGGAGGAAACTAATGACTGATCAAATATATTATAAAATACAATATCCGTTAAAAAAAGCAATAACTTTAATGAAAAAAATTGATAGAGAAGATAATGTTGATATCAGTGTTTCGGAATCAGAAAAAGAAAAAATAAAAGATTTTGTGTTTAGATGGAATAATGGGGGGAAAAAACAGCTTCATCAATTGATCAATAATCTTAGAGATAATTTATAGAATTAATGCCATGACTTATTTTGTCATGGTTTTTATTTTGTGTGCTCCGTAAATTATTCTGATAATAGGTGAAAGTCCTATCTATGTTGTGGCATGTATCATGTAGAAGTCAACAGTGACAGGGTGTTCA
>NZ_QPJE01000016.1 GCF_003337245.1 Halanaerobium sp. MA284_MarDTE_T2 | reverse complement strand
AATACAAAAGGCAAGTTAGAGGATATACTGTTGGGCTAACAGGATTTTAAGCCTGTGGAGATGGTGGGTTACCACTTCTAAGAAGCAGGAATCCTCGTGGGCTTGCCCCGAGGAGGGTCAATTCAATTAGTGTCACTAATTACATTATAAGAGGAGGAACAGAAAATGAAAGGGAGAAACAATTATGTTAAAATCACCCTGGTTATAACTGCAGCCATAATTTTATCAGCTAGTTTATCTGTTTATGCTGTTGATGGAAGGGAAGTAATGGAAAGAGTTGATGAAAGAGATACAGGAAAAACAAGACATGTACTTATGGGTATGGATTTAATAGATGAAAATGGAAACGTGAGGCCCAGGGTTGTTGAGGTCTGGTCCAAAAAAATTGATATAAAAAACGATTTAGATCAGACAATTATGATGTTTCATGAACCAGCTTCTGTAAAAAATACTCGTTTTTTACAGATTGAAAATGATGGACAAGATGATGATCAATGGATATATCTTCCTGATTTGGGCAGAGTAAGAAGAATATCTGGGGGTCAGGGTGAAGATTCGTTTATGGGAACAGATTTTACATATGATGATATGAAATCCAGAGAGATAGATGATTTTGTATATGAGATGCTTAAAGAGGAAGAAATCAATGGTTATGATTGTTATGTTGTAGAAGCTGTACCAAAAAATCCAGAAGAGGAGCAGTATGCTAAAACAATAAGTTGGGTGACAAAAGAACATTATGTACCTTTAAAAGTAGAAATGTATCATAAAGACACTAAAAAATTGTATAAAGAGATGGTTGTGGAAAGTAAAGTAGAAAAGGTAAGTGGAGTCTGGACTGTGTATTCTATACTAATGAAGAATCTAGACACAGGCCACAGCACAAGATTATATGTAAAACAGCAGAATGGGAAATATCTGCTTGAATATAATAAAAAGATTAGTGACAGAAGATTTACTCAGCAGTATCTTAAAACAGGGCGTTAATGCAGGGGGAAATTAAAATGTTTAAAAATAGAAGTTTAATTTTTATAACTGCAGCTGTTTTCATTTTAATTGCGACAAATTCTATCTCTGCTTTTAATGGAAGCAGTTTTTATGGAGATGAAAAAACATCAGTTGAGGTAGGTGGAGAATTTTTCCCGGAATACAGGATAATGACTGATAATGGTGATTTGGAAGAAAATATAATGGGAGAAATAAATTTTACTTACCCTGGTAAAACACATGAATTTAAATTTCTGCTCGATTTTCAGGCTGGAGCAGCAGAAGAAATTGATTTTGATGAAGCATATTACCGCTACTATGGTGATAAATATCATTTTCTAATTGGAAAACACCGCCTAATATGGGGCACAGGAGATAAAGTTCATGTTGTTGATAATTTAAATCCAGAAGATATGAGTGATTTTATAAATCGAGAATATAAGGATAGGCAGATAGGCGAAGAAATGTTAAAAATAGACCGCTACTTTAGGGGAGGTAATGCCAGTCTTGAATTTGTTTACACACCTGATTTTAATGGACACAGGCTGGCGGATGACCCTGATAGCCCACTTGGAAACTGGATAATTAATCCTTTTGCTGATAAGTTTGAGCTTTCAGATCTGGCGGTTATTACACCATATACACAGACAGATATAATAAATAAATTTGAAAATTCTTTAGAAGGCGAAGAAAATCAATTTGGTCTCCGCTTTACAGACAGCAGACAGGGCGTGGATTATGGTTTCAGCTATTATAAAGGTTATCTTAGAGAACCAAGTTATAATCCTCAGGCCTTAAAACAGGGTTTAGATAATATAGATTTAAGTTCAAGTATAAGTTCAGCTGAATTTAATAAAATTTTAACTAATGCTGATTTACACTATGATGAAGTAGATATTTTTGGTTTTGAATTGGCGGGAGCTGCTGCTGATATAAACAGCCGTTTTGAATTAGCCTACTATCGAACAGATGATACATCTGGTAATAATCCATCAGTAAAAAATAATAGAATAGCCTGGATTATAGGTGGAGATAGAGATCTCCCCATAAATAATATTAATTTAAATATTCAGTTTAAAGGCACAAAAATTCTTGATGATGAACAGATTCAAAAAAATCATATTGATTACAACCCAGAGGGGGATTATACCTCACATAGAGCAATTGTAAAACTTAAAGACAGCTACAGCAGTGAAAAAATAATTCCAGAATTAACCTGGATTTATAATCTGAACGATAATGATTACAGTCTGGAAGCTGCTGTAGATTATGAACTGCAGCAGGATCTGCATCTTGAGCTGTCTCACAAAATATTTAATGGAGATAGAGAGACTACTTTTGGTCAATTTGATGATAATGACTTTACATCAGTAGGATTAAGATACAGCTTTTAGCCTGTACTGAGAGATGATGTCAGTATAATTGCAAAAAATATTATAAATTAATATCTGACAGGTTGACATTAAAAAGATGTCTGGATATAATAGTTTTGTGTACTTAAGGGTTTAAATACATATAAGTGATAGAGCGGGGGTGAATGTAGACAATGGCTCACGTAATTTCTGACGACTGTATCATGTGCGGTGCCTGTGAACCAGAATGTCCTGTGGATGCTATCAGCGAAGGTGATACACAGTATGTGATCGATGCAGATACCTGTATTGATTGTGCTGCATGTGTTGCTGTATGTCCTGTTGATGCAATCAGCCAGGCATAAATTTTCCAATAGGACCGGAGTGGTTAATACTCCGGTTTTTTTATTTGTTTTTATCTAAATCAGCCAAGAAAAATCCATCTAAATCTTGTTTTTGATTTAGGAGGAGAGGCACACTTAACTATAATTTTAATATTATGGAGAAAATTAAGCAGGATTTAATATTTGTATATAGAATAAATATTATGAAGACAATTAAAATAAGGAGATGAGATTTATGCATATGCATGAGTTAAAAAGTGTTGATCCCGAAATGGCTGATATAATTGCAGAAGAAGAAAAACGTCAGGCCCAGAATATTGAACTTATTGCCTCCGAAAATTTTGTTAGTGAGGCTGTAATGGAAGCCGCCGGTTCTGTGTTGACCAATAAATATGCAGAAGGATATCCACATAAAAGATATTATGGCGGCTGTGAAGTAATAGATAAAGCAGAAGAGCTGGCAATAAAGAGGGCAAAAGAGCTTTTTAAAGCAGAACACGTAAATGTACAGCCCCATTCAGGTTCACAGGCAAATCAGGCAGTATATTTTTCTCAGGTTCCAATCGGAGGAACAGTCCTGGCCATGGATCTGACACATGGAGGGCACCTCACTCATGGAAGTCCTGTAAATATGTCGGGTAAATATTATAATTTTGTCCATTATGGAGTAACAAAAGATAAGGAAATTATAGATTATGATCAGGTAGAAAAATTGGCAGAAGAAGTTAAACCCGAACTCATTGTTGCAGGAGCCAGTGCATATCCGCGTGTTATTAACTTTCACAGATTTAGAGAAATAGCAGATAAAGTTGGAGCCCTATTTATGGTGGATATGGCTCATATAGCAGGTTTAGTAGCAGCAGATCTGCATCCAAATCCGGTACCGGAAGCAGATTTTGTGACAACTACAACTCACAAGACACTTAGAGGTACCAGAGGAGGAATGATTCTCTGTAAAAAAGAATATGCAAAAGATATTGATAAGGCAATTTTCCCGGGCCTGCAGGGTGGTCCTCTAATGCACATAATAGCAGCAAAAGGTGTGGCTTTTAAAGAAGCACTGACAGATGAATTTGTGGAATATCAAAAGCAGATAATAAAAAATGCTAAAGTGCTTGCAGAGACCTTAAGCAGTTACGGTATGCGCCTTGTATCAGGTGGAACAGACAATCATATGATGCTGGTAGACTTAAATAACATGAATATAACAGGTAAGGATGCAGAAGCAGCACTAGATAAAGTAGGAATTACAGTCAACAAAAATACAATTCCCTTTGAGACAAGAAGTCCGTTTGTAACAAGTGGAATCAGAATAGGAACACCAGCTGTAACAACACGGGGAATGAAAGAGAAAGATATGAAGAAAATAGGAGAATTTATATTTGAAGCATTAAAAGCCTCAGATGATGAAAAAACCCTTGCAGAACTCAAAAAAGAGGTACATAAATACTCCGAAAAATTTGTTTAAGAATAAATAAAATTGTTGCACTGTGGAAAGTTTTAAATAAGAAATTCCTATCATGAAATGCTTTTAAATCGTAATGATACCAAAAATCGTTTTTTTGCAGTGTAATTATAAAATCAAAATAAAGATAAAAAAGGCCGGGGCTGCCCCGGCCTTTTTAATAAGAAAGGATAAAAATGAGTATAAAATTAATTGCATTTGATCTTGATGGAACTCTGCTTAATAATGAACACCAGCTGGAAATGGAAACAGTTGAAACAATAAAAAAATTACAGTCAAAAGGAATAACAACACTTACTGCAACAGGTAGAATGTTCTGCTCCGCTCTGCCCTATATTAAACAGCTGAATATCAAAGAAGCTGTTATAAATTATAATGGAGCCCTTGTTGTAGATCCAGTAAAAGAAGAAGTTATATTTCATGATCCAATACCACTTAAAACTGCAAGAGAGATTATTGAATTTGCTGCAAACGAAGGCTATTATCTGCAGGTTTACCTTGATGACAGACTTTTTATAGAAAAAAAACAGGAAGAAACATCTATATACGAAAAGACAGCTGGTATAAAGGCAGAAGAAGTCGGCAGTTTAAATGAATTTATCAAAAAGCCGCCAACAAAACTGGTAATAATAGAAAATGATTCAAAACTGCACAAGGAAATATATAATAAACTGTCAGAAAAATTTGCTGACAGACTTGAAGTAACAACTTCTATTAATAATTTTGTGGAAATGACAGCTAGAGATATTTCTAAGGCATCAGCCTTAAAAAAAATTGCAGATAAACTGTCTGTAAACAGAGAAGAAATTATGGCTTTTGGTGATGGATTAAATGATCTTAAAATGCTGCAGTGGGTTGGACATGGTGTGGCTATGGAAAATGGACATCCGGAATTAAAAGAAAACATAAAAAATATCGCTCCCAGAAATATAGAACTTGGTGCAGCAAAATATTTAAAAGCTTACTTTAATTTATAGTAGAATTATTCTGCCAGATCGACATCAGTTTGTAAAGCATTACTTCACAGTGATATAATAATTCTATAGACTAATATTTACTGTTTGATTTTTATCACTTTTATTTTACTTTTACTGGGCGCTGAAAGATTGCCGGCATTTATGGGAGTTGTCGGACTGTGTTGATAATTAATGCAAGTTCAAGGATGTTTAATTAATATTAGAGGGGAAGGGGATTGTTTTATGAGTGAATATTATCTGGGCATAGATCTGGGAGGAACCAAAATATTGACCGGACTTGGAGATGGAGAAGGAAATATCCTTGCATCTTCTCGTCGAGATACTCAGGCCGAGATGGGGGAAAAACATGTTATAAATAATATATTTAAGACAGTTGAGGATGTGCTCAAAAAAGCAGGTATTGCTACCGGTCATATAAAAGCACTTGGTATAGGTAGTCCTGGACCACTTGACATAAAAAACGGTATAATTGTTGAAAATTCCAATCTTCCCTGGAAAAAGGTACATATTGTAGAAATTATAGAAAATAAATTTAATATCAAAACCGTGCTGGAAAATGATGCTAATGCAGCTGCACTTGCAGAAAAATGGTTTGGAGCTGGAAGAGATGTTGACGATATGGTTTACCTCACAATTAGCACAGGAATTGGCGGGGGATCAGTAATAAAAAAAGAACTTTTTAGCGGATATTCTAATAATGCCTGTGAGATTGGTCATACTGTTATTGACCCGAATGGACCTCTCTGTGGATGTGGTAATCACGGCTGTTTGGAGTCTTTTGCATCTGGTAAATCTATTAGCAGGATGGCCAAAGAAGCGGTAAAATCCAAGCAGAGTGATCTTATATTAGAACTTGCAGATGGAGATATGGATAAAATTGATGCTGCTGTCTGTGCTGAGGCTGCCAGAAAAGGGGATAAAACAGCAGCAGAGATATTTTCGACCACAGGTTTTTATCTGGGGATAGGATTAGGCAATGTTGTTAATATTTTTAATCCACAGCTGATAGTTTTGGGAGGTGGGGTCATGAAGGCCTCTGATCTGTTTTTAGATAAGGCTCTTGAGGTTATGCACCAGAATGCTCTGGATGCATCTTTGTCTGTGCTAGAAGTAAAAAAAGCTGAATTGGGTGATAAAATAGGTTTAATGGGAGCACTGGCGGTTGCCATGAAAGAAAGGTTAATAAAAAATGGATAATAAGGAAAAATTACTTGTTTTAGATATTTTTAATAGGTTTGATATAGAAATTATTGCAGGTAAGGCAGGTATAAAGCGGGAGATCACTGTGAGTGATATAAAACGGCCGGGAATAGAGCTGGCCGGTTTCTGGAAATATTTTACTCCAGAGAGGATAAATTTAATAGGAAAGACTGAAATATCATTTCTCAATGAGCTGGAAGCAGATATTTTAAAACAGAGAATCGAACAGTTTGTTTCATATGATCCTGTCTGTATTATTGTTTCCAGTGGAGAAAAAGTTCCTGACCTGCTGGTCGAAAAGGCAGAAAAAGAAGGAATACCTCTTTTTTCTACCAAAATTTCTACAACCAGATTCAGCAGTATGCTGCTGAATTATCTGGAAGAGAAGCTGGCTCCAGTAAAGACAATTCATGGAGTTCTGGTGGATATCTATGGAATTGGAGTACTTATCACAGGAGAAAGCGGTATCGGGAAAAGTGAAACAGCAATTGAACTTGTAAAAAGAGGGCACAGACTTGTAGCCGATGATATAATAGAACTTCGCAAAGTGGCGGAAATGCGTTTAACAGGTATGGCACCAGAAAACTCACGCTATTTTTTGGAGATGAGGGGTATTGGTATTATAAATGTAAAAAATCTTTTTGGAGCTGGAGCCGTAAAGAATTCTTCTCCTATAAACCTGGTGACACGGCTGGAGAACTGGAAAAAAGGAGAAGAGTATGAACGTCTGGGACTTGACAGCCGGAAAACAGAAATAATGGGTATTGGAGTTGAAGAAATTTTGATACCTGTCAAACCGGGGAGGAATCTGGCCCTTGTACTTGAAGTTGCAGCCATGAATTTCAGAATGAAGTCAATGGGTTATAATGCTGCTGCAGATTTTGCTGAAAATATTTTGAGAAGATAACTGGAGGTAGGTGTCGGTGATTTTGGCTGTTAAAGAAGAAATTTTAGTAAAAATAATAACTTTTGTACTGCTGATAAATATTATTTTAATGATATCACTGTTTAGTATCATTGTTGAAGCAGCAGCTGACAGTCATGTTATTTTTAATAAAATGGATAATGCTGGAGATGATTATGGACCCGGCACTTACAATTATCCTTTAAACCATATTTTTAAGAAAGAAGGACACCTGTTTGATCTTCTGTCATTAACTATTTATGAGTCTGAAAAACACTACAGTTTTGAATTTAAATTTACTAAACTTAGCGATCCCTGGAACAGCAGATTTGGGTTTAGTCTGCCGCTGATAGAAATATATTTTGATAATAAAGATGGTGGAGCAGATAAGCTCTTTCAGAAAGGCGCCAATATAAGTTTTTCCGAGGATTTTAAATGGGATAAATATCTTAAAATAAGCGGCTGGTGGGTGCGTCTGTTTGAACCTGATGATATAGGAAAAGATCTTTACAATTTAAACGAAAATGCACTTATTGATCCTTTTGCTGCAAAAACAGCTGTTGTGGACAAAAGGGAGAATACAATAATTATGAGAATTGCAAAAAAAGAGCTGGGTCTGCTTGATAACAGCAAATTTGTTCTGCTGATAGGGAGTTTTGACCCTTTTGGTTTTGGCCACTATCGGAGTGTTTCAGATACTCCTGCTTCCTGGCAGTTATATGACTTAAGCGGCAGAGATATAAAAAAAGCTCCCAGTGTGGTTGATATTCTGGTTCCAGATGGTAAAGATCAGAAAAAAATACTTTCGGAAGGCGATTTGCCGGTGGTTCCTTATCTGAAGTTAAAACCATCAATGCCTGTTTTTAAAAAACTGACAGCATATTATTTTACAGAAAAAAACTTAATTATTGTATTTGCATTTCTATTTTATTTGTATTTAATCTATGTTTTTATAAAAAAGTATAAAGTTTAATTTAAACATAATATAGATTAATATAGTACAGATTCAATAATGAATTGGGCGGGCATATAAAGTTATGGAAGAGGTGAAATGATGTCAGATAAATCTTTAAAATTTTGCCGGGATATTTTATCTAAAGTTTCCAGGAGCTTTGCTCTGACAATCCCTATGCTGGATGATATAATTCGAAATGAGGTACTTGTTACATATCTTCAGGACAGAATTCTGGATAATTTTGAAGATGAGGTAGAAGAATTAGACTTTGCAAAAAGGAAAATGCTGATGGATACTGTCAGCAAAATATTTTCCAGTAGAGATTATGACAGAAATGAAGATTTTGAAATTATAGAAAAAAACAGCAGCTTAATTAAAAACCCGTCTTTAAGAGAGTTGAGTCACAACATAAGACAGGTTCATGCAGCCTATGATAAATTTGATGATCAGATAAAAGTATTTTCCTACAGCTGGTTTGTAGAAATGAATCAGGGTATGCAGAAATATTTGCAGAAAAAAGTGAGGACTTTTTCTGAACTGGATGAATACTGCTATTATGTAGCGGGAACCGTAGGAGGTTTTTTAACAGATCTCATTATTTACAAAATGGATATGGAAGATAGAAAAAAAGAAGTACTTAAGGAAAATTTTAATGAAGCAGGACTTTTTCTGCAGAAAGTTAACCTTATTCGTGATATTAAGGATGATCTGGAAAATAGGGCCAAACATTTTTGGCCACTTGCAGATCTAAAAATTACTGAAGAGGAGCTGAGAGATAAAGAGAATAAGTCAGGAGCTCTTAAAGCTTTAAATACAATGCTTAAAGATGCAGGCAAACATACTGAAGCACTTGTTAAATATTATAGGGCACTCCCAGATGAGCTTTCTGGATATAAGAAGTTTTTTGCGGTAAATAATGCACTGGGTGCTGCCACTTTAGAGAAGTTAAAAGATAACAAAGAAATATTTTATGGCAGCAGACCTGTTAAAGTATCGAAAATAGAATTTTTAAAAATATTAAAATCACCGGAAAAATATTTTATCAAAAAAATCCAGAAATTGAGCCTATAATTGGGAGCAGGATTGATGTTTTACTTTTTTATCAGCTTGATGTAAAATTAAATTAAGACAGATTATATAGGTTTTGAGAGGAGCCAGTTAAGCAGATGAATTTTTTTATAATAACAGGAATGTCTGGTGCTGGAAAATCAGTCGCCCTTAATTATTTTGAAGATAAGGGCTATTTCTGTGTGGATAATCTGCCGCCAGCACTTATATCAAAATTTGCAGAATTATGTTCAAAGTCAGAGATGAATAAGATTGCACTTGTAAGTGATATCAGAGGACGAGAATTTTTTACCGAATTATTTGAAGAACTTTCAAAACTGGAAGAATTACAGATTGATTATGATATATTATTTTTAGAAGCTTCAGATGAAGTTTTAATTAGAAGGTATAAGAAAAGCCGAAGAAGGCATCCCCTTGATCAGCAGGGAAGGATTTTAGAAGCTATCAAACGGGAGCGAAAAATTTTAGAAGAATTGAAAGGTAGGGCTGCAGAAACAATTGATACCAGCAATCTGGATATTAAAGAGTTTTATAAAAATCTCAGCCGCCTGCTCAATTTTGAGGAAAATTCAAAAGAATATCTGCCCATTACTCTGCTTTCGTTTGGATTTAAATATGGTCTGCCCCGTGATGCTGATCTGGTTTTTGATGTAAGATTTCTTCCCAATCCTCATTATATTTCATCATTAAAAAACCACACTGGGGAAGAGAAAGTAGTACGGGATTATGTATTGAAATGGCCTGTTACTCAAAAATTTCTGCAGAAATTTTATGCTCTGCTTGATTTTTTGCTTCCTGAATACAGAAAAGAGGGAAAAAGCCACCTTACTATCGCTATTGGTTGTACAGGTGGTAAACACAGATCTGTAACCACAGTTGTGAAACTTGCTGAAAGATTAAAAAAGATGGATTATAAGATAAATATAGATCACCGTGATTTAGATAAATGAGGAAGTGAAAGATTATGAATTTTTGGAAGTGGTTTTTACCCGGACTGGGGGTTAAAAGATGGCTGTTTTTAACTCTGCTCGGAATGATAATTTTGAGTGCGGGGATGAATCCATTTTTTGGTTTTGATCTAACATTATATCTTGAGAGCATATTATCAAATATAATAACAGCTGTTTTTCCAGCTTATTATGCTGTTATATTAAAATTTGTTGGGCTTTTTATGATTTTTTTCGGAATATTTATTATTTATTATTCCCTTTATAAAATTAAAGATGAACTGAACAAACAGCTTGCTCCGAATGATGAGCTAATAGACATACTCTATAAAAAGAAAAAGCTCAAAAAAGGGCCGGAAATTGTAGCTTTTGGTGGTGGAACAGGTCTGTCAAACCTGCTTAGAGGTTTAAAAAAATACAGTGATAATATAACAGCAGTGGTGACAGTGGCTGATGATGGTGGAAGTTCGGGTAGGCTCAGAGATGAGATGGGAATTCTTCCCCCGGGAGATATCCGCAACTGTCTTGTTGCACTTGCCGATAGAGAACCTCTGATGGAAAAACTTTTTCAGTATCGCTTTCAGTCAGAAGGACAGCTGGGAGGCCACAGTTTTGGTAATCTGTATATAGCTGCTATGACTGAGGTGCTGGGTGATTTTGAAGAAGCAGTTAGAGCTTCCAGCAAAATTCTTGCAATTCGCGGTCGAGTTCTTCCAGCCTCCAATGAAGATATAAAGCTGGGAGCACATTATCAGGATCGGGAAACGAGGATTGGAGAATCTGCCATTCCTGCTTATAACAAAAAAATAGAAAAAGTGTTTCTTAAGCCGGAAACCGCTGCAACAACTCCAGAAGTTTTGGAGGCAGTAAAAAATGCAGAAATTATTCTAATTGGACCGGGAAGCCTTTATACAAGTATTTTGCCCAACTTGCTTATCAAAGGTATTCCAGAATCTCTCAAAAAGAGCAGTGCATTAAAAATATATATTGCAAATGTTATGACTCAGCCGGGGGAAACAGATGGTTATACTGCCGCCGATCATGCCCGGGCAATAATTGATCATGTTGGTGAGGGATTATTTGATTATATAATAGTAAATGGAGAAAAAGGTTCTGCTGAAGTGATGAAACGTTATGAAGCAGAGGGTGCATTTCCTGTAAAGGTTGATGAAAAACGGCTAAAAGAGATGAACCTAAAAATAATAGAAAAAAATTTGCTTATGTCAGACAGCTATCTGCGTCATGATCCTGATGCACTGGCAGAGGTGATTTACAGGTTGTACGAAAGTAGGTGAAAATATGTCTTATACAGATCGGGTAAAGGATGAGCTGGTCAGGTATGAAAATAGAAGTTATGAAGAACAGCTTGCAGAGTTGGCAGCACTTATCAGAATGAATGGTTCTATTCAGATTTCCGAAAGGCACCTTGCTGTCAAAATAAAGATTTACCATGGCAATCTCGCCAGAAGAATTTTTTCTCTGATAAAAGAAAGGTTTGGCTTTAATATAGAAATTATTGTACGTCAGAACAGGAAATTTAACCGCAAACACAGCTATGAACTGATTCTGACACCACAGCCTGGAATAAGGGAATTTCTGCTTGAACTTGGATTTTTGAATCCCAAAAATAATCTTATTTTCCGCATAAAGGAAGAATATCTCAAAAACAGAAAGCTGGCCCAGGCATATCTGAGAGGCATCTTTTTGGGGGGAGGTTCTATAAATAGCCCTAAAAGCGAATATCATTTGGAATTTAGATGTGAGAGAAGCAGTCTGTCCGATGACCTTATCGATTTGCTGAAAAAATTTGAATTAAACCCACATCAGACCGAACACAAAGAAAATTATGTAATATATTTCAAAAACTATGAGGAAATTGTCAAAATTTTGAATATTATTGGTGCTCATAAGGCACTGCTTGATATGGAAAATATTCAGATTGTTAAACAGGTAAAAAATGATGTCAATAGAAAGGTGAATTTTGAAACAGCAAATCTTGAAAAAACAGTTTCTGCTGCCACAGATCAGCTGGAAAATATAAAACTTATTGAAAACAAAAAGGGACTGAATGTTTTAAGTAGAAGCTTAAAGGAGATTGCAGAGCTGAGGAAAGAAAATCCGTATGCAAGTCTTAAAGAACTTGGAGAAAAATTAGATTTAAGTAAATCAGGGGTTAATCATAGATTTAGACGTTTAAAAAAATTAGCGGACGAAATTCGGGGGTAATGATAATGGAACTTGATTTTAATCTCCAGATGGAACAACAGCAAAAATTAGTAATGACTCCCAGCCTGCAGATGGCGATTGAACTCCTGCAGTATTCAGGCCAGGAGCTTAATGAATATGTGGAAGAAGAACTTCAGGAAAATCCAATGCTTGATCGAGAAGAAGTAAATATAGACGATCATTTTGAAGCAAGGATTAGAAATCAGTATCAGAATTTTTCCGGAAATAATTTTTCTGGTGAAGATGAAGAAAGAGATTACAGTTTTGAAAATATGGTTCAGTATAGACCAGATCTTTATGAACATTTAGAAAATCAGCTTTTTGAAGTAATTTCACCTTCAGAAATCAGTATAGGCAGATATATAATAGGAAATTTAAATGAAAGTGGTTTTTTAGAAGAAGATCTAGACAGCATAAGTAAAAAACTGAATGAAAGCAGAGAGAAGGTGGGAAAAGTTCTCTCTGCAGTACAAAATTTAGATCCTTCGGGAATTGGGGCAAGAGATCTACAGGAAAGTCTTCTTATACAGCTGAACAATTCTATGTTTGATACAGATTTGGCTGAAAAAATTATTAGAGATTATTTTGAAGAACTAACAGAACAGAGGTATGAAGATATTATCTCTTCATTAGAAGAAAGTTCTGAAGATATATGGGCTGCACTAAACCTGATCAGCACTCTGGATCCAGCTCCAGGTAAGCAGCTCACTCAGGAAAAGGAACCTGAATATATAATACCGGATATTATTGTTAAAGAGATAAAAGATGATTATGTGATAATTTTAAATGAAAAAGCAAGCCCAACTCTCCGCATAAATCCGATGTATTTTCAAATGATGAAAGAAAAAAATGACAGTGAAACCGCAGAATTTTTGGAGAAAAAATATAAGTCAGCACTCTGGCTGATAAAAAGTATTGAACAGAGGAGGATGACTGTTTATAGACTTTCAAGGGCAATTGTAGAACGGCAGAAAGAATTTTTTGATAAAGGAATTGAATTTCTAAAAACAATGACCATGGATGAGATTGCAGAAATTATCGATATGCACGAATCAACTGTCAGCAGAGCAGCCAGCGGTAAATATATGCAGACACCCAGAGGTCTGTTCAGCCTTAAATTTTTTTTCTCCAGTGGTATTAATGGAATTTCCTCTCACAGCATAAAGGCTATTATCCGCAAATATATAGAAGCAGAAGATCCAGAATCTCCTCTCAGTGATTCTAAACTATCAGATTTAATTTCACATAATGAAAATCTGGATCTTAATAGAAGGACACTGGCTAAATATAGAAATGAAATGGGAATTGCCTCTTCACGTAAAAGAAAAAAGAAATATAAGCATCCTTAATAGATTTTTAATGCTGATAATAAAATTTTTTTGATATCTAGGCAGGAATTATTAGATTACTATAGAATATATTATTGTAGGTGAATAAATGGAAGTTTGATTTCCAAGTCTGTTTTTATCATTATCGGGACATTTTTGTTCCATTTGGTCAAAATCGTTCCAACACGGAGGATTATTATGAAAAAGCTTTTCAAAATTCAGGAAAAAATAGTACCTGAAATAGTAGAAACTGCACAAATACGTTATAATATACTTAGAAGTATTTATTATCATCAGCCTGTTGGTAGAAGGGCACTTGCTCATATGCTTGATTTAAGTGAAAGAAAGGTAAGAAATGATCTCGAATTCTTTGAAAAAAATTATTTTATAAGAATTACTCCTGCTGGTACACAGATTACTAGAACTGGGGAAGAATTTTTGGTAGAATTAGATGAGTACATTAAAGAATTGCGAGATATTAAAAATTTGGAACAAAAACTTGAAAAGATGCTGGGCTTAAAAAAAGTTAAACTTGTTAATGGAGCTGTATCAGAAACTGACCGAAAAGTAGAAATAGGCAGGTTGGCAGCACAGCTGCTTCAGGAAGAAATTAAAAATGGAGATATACTGGCAGTTACTGGGGGGACAACACTGGCAGAAGTTGCAGCACGTATGGACAGCAGACAGGAAGTTAGTGATGTGCTTGTTGTTCCCGGCAGAGGTGGTCTTGGTGAAGATGTTGAAATACAGGCAAATACCATTGCCGCTGAGATTGCCAAAAAACTTGGCGGTAGTTATTATCTTTTACATGTCCCTGACAATATTGCTGAGGAAAATTTTTCTCGGATTTGTCATGAACCCAGCATACAGAAAACACTGCAGATTTTAAAAAAAGCAAATATATTGATACATGGAGTAGGCAGTGCTGAAGATATGGCTGTCCGCAGAGGATTAAGCAGAGAAGAAATCGATTTTCTCACTGCTGAAAGAGCTGTCAGTGAAGCTTTTGGCTTTTATTTCGACAGTTCGGGGAAAATTGTTTATTCAACTGCTAGTGTTGGTCTAACCCTGGAGGATTTAAAAGATATAGAGACAGTTATAGTTGTTGCTGGAGGAGAAAATAAAGCTGAAGCAATTCTTGCAGCAGTTTCACCACAGTATCAGGATATATTAATTACAGATGAAGTAACGGCCAGGAAAATTATCAGGCTAAAAGGAGGTGAGGTCTGAAAAGTATCCGTTGTTTTTAGATCAGCTTATTAAACAGTAGAAAGTGATTACTTTTTAATTAATTATTTTGAAGGAGGAAGATAATAGATGAGTGTAAAAGTTGCGATTAATGGATTTGGTCGAATTGGAAGGGCTGCTTTAAGAAGTTCATTTAACAATCCTGAGGTGGAGTTTGTAGCAATTAATGATCTGGTTGAACCCAGAATTCTTGCATATCTGCTGAAATATGACAGCAGTCAGGGCAGATTTGATGCTGAAGTAGATTTTACTGATAATAGTATTATAGTTGATGGTAAGGAAATTAAAGTTTTTGCAGAAAAAAATCCTGCCGAGCTTCCCTGGGGAGAAAATGGTGTAGAAATTGTAATTGAATCTACAGGGTTATTTACTGATGCAAATGATGCTAAAAAACATATTGAAGCAGGGGCAAAAAAAGTTATAATCTCGGCACCTGCCAAAAATGAAGATCTGACAATAGTACTTGGTGTAAATGATGACAAATATGATCCAGAAAAACATAATGTTGTATCCAATGCTTCCTGTACAACAAACTGTCTGGCACCTGTGGCAAAGGTACTGAATGATAAATTTGGAATAGAAAAGGGTTTAATGACAACAATTCACTCTTATACAACAAGTCAGAACATTCTTGATGGTCCATATGCCTGGAAGAAGATTACAAGAGGGAGAGCAGCTGCAGAAAATATTGTACCAACAACTACTGGAGCCGCAAAAGCTGTTACATTAGTACTACCTGAACTTGACGGCAAACTTGATGGTATGGCAGTTCGTGTTCCCACACCTACCGGATCTCTGGTAGATATGGTTGTGGATTTAGAAGAAGATGTTACAGTTGAAGATATAAATAAAGCTATGAAAGAAGCGGCTGAAGGACCTATGCAGGGAATTCTTGGTTATACTGAAGAACCACTTGTATCCCGCGATTATATTGGAGATTCCCGTTCTTCTATCTATGATGCAAACCACACACGTATTATTCAGGGTAATCAGGTTAAAATCTTATCCTGGTATGACAATGAGTGGGGTTATGCCAGTCGTGTAATTGACCTGGCAGTTAAAATGAAGAAATTAGGATTATAATAATTACAATCTGAATTTTAGTAATAATAAAATAGTCTGCTCTGGGTTAGCAAAATAATTCAGAGCAGGTTATTGTTGATTCTGATTTCTATTGATCAGTTTTGCAGGGGGTATAAAGATGAAAAAAACACTTAAAGACATAGATTTTAAAGGAAAAAAAGTTCTTGTTAGAGTTGATTTTAATGTTCCGTTGAAAGATGGAAAAGTTGCAGATAAAACAAGAATTGAAGCAGCGCTTCCAACAATAGAATATTTGATTAGGGAAGATGCTAAAGTACTGCTTATCTCTCATCTGGGTCGACCAGGGGGAGAGGTTAAAGAGGAACTTCGTATGGACCCGGTGGCAAAAGAACTGGCTAATTTGCTGAATAAAGAAGTTAAAAAAGCCGATGACTGTATTGGTGAAGAAGTTAAAAAAGCTGTTGATAGGCTGAAAAATGGTGAAGTTTTAGTCTTAGAAAACAGCCGCTTCCATGCCGGTGAAAAGGCAAATGATCCCGAATTTGCAAAAGAACTTGCTTCCCTTGCAGATGTATATGTAAATGATGCTTTTGGAGCTGCCCATAGAGCTCATGCTACTACAGTGGGAGTTGCAGAGTATTTACCAGCTGCTGCAGGTTTTTTAATGCAGAGGGAGTTAAATGCCTTAGGTAAAGTAATGGAAAATCCAGTCAGTCCTTTTGTGGCAATTATGGGTGGAGCCAAAGTTTCTGATAAAATTGATGTAATCAAAAACTTAATTAATAAAGTAGATAAATTAATTGTTGCTGGTGGAATAGCCAATACTTTTCTGCTGGCAAAAGGTTATGAAGTTGGAGATTCTCTGGTTGAGGCTGATAAAGTTGAATTAGCTAAAGAATTGATGGCTGAAGCTGAAGAAAAAGGAGTAGATATTGTACTTCCAGTTGATGTGGTAATTGCTGATGATTTTTCTAATGATGCAGATACAAAGATAGTTTCTGTTAAGGAAGTTCCTGCTGGATGGCAAATTTTAGACTGTGGCGGTCCTAAAAGTTTAGAAAATTATAAAGAAATTATTAAGAACGCAAAAACTGTTATCTGGAATGGCCCACTTGGAGTGTTTGAAATGGAAAAATTTGCTCATGGGACTATTGAATTAGCAAAGGCTCTTGCTGAATCAGAAGCTCATTCAGTAATTGGTGGTGGAGATTCTGCTGCTGCAATAAATCAGGCTGGGGTAGCTGATAAGATGAGTCACATTTCCACTGGAGGAGGAGCTTCTTTAATGTTTTTTGAAGGGAAAAAGCTCCCCGGTGTAGAGGCTTTGGATGAAGTGGAAACTTCTGATATTAGCGAATAGGAGGGTTATATAAATGCGTAAACCATTTATTGCTGGCAACTGGAAAATGAATAAAAATATTGATGAGGCAGAAAAGCTTGTGAGAGCTCTAAAAGAAAAGGTTAAATCTGTAGATAATGTTGAAATTGGAGTATATCCTACTTCTCTGTGTCTGGCAAAAGTAAAAGAAATTCTTATAGACAGCAATATAAAGACCGGTGCTCAGAATATATACTGGGAAGATTCTGGTGCTTTTACCGGTGAAATATCAGCCAAAATGCTGGCTGATATGGGAGTAGAATATACAATTGTTGGCCATTCCGAAAGAAGACAGTATTTTGATGAAAATGATCAAGATGTAAATAGAAAAGTTAAATCTGCTTTTGAAAACGGCATAAAACCAATTATCTGTGTTGGTGAAACACTTTCCGAAAGAAAAGCAGAAGAAACTGAAGATAAAGTTAAATTTCAGGTAAGAGCTGCTCTGGCAGGTTTAACAGATGAACAGGTAGAACAGGCAGTTATTGCCTATGAACCAATCTGGGCTATTGGTACTGGTGAGACCGCTTCTGCAGAGGAAGCCAACCGTGTAATTGGTGTTATCAGAGAAAGCATCAGAAGAGATTTTTCAGAGGCAGCTGATAAGATTCGAATTCAGTATGGTGGTAGTGTAAAACCACATAATGTTGAAGAAATTATGGCTCAGGAAGAAATAGATGGTGCGCTTGTTGGTGGTGCAAGTTTGTCGGCAGATTCTTTTGCAGAGATAATTACAAAAACATCTAAACTATATAAATAAGACAAATAAGCCTATAATTTAATAAGGCTATAAGGAGGTTGAGCTGATGGAAAGACCAAAACCCCTGGCTCTGATAATCATGGATGGGCTTGGGATAAATGAAAATGCAGTAGGTAATGCAGTATATCAAGCTGACACAGAATATTTAGATAAGCTGAAATCAGAATATCCACATGCATTTCTGCATGCTTCAGGAGAAAAGGTCGGCCTGCCTGAAGGACAGATGGGCAATTCTGAGGTAGGGCATCTAAATCTTGGTGCAGGAAGAATAGTCTATCAGGACTATACAAGAATCAATAAGGCTGTGGAGAACGGAGAACTACTGGCAAATGAAGTTCTCCAAAAAGCAGTTCAGCATGCTAAAGATAATAATAGTGCACTTCACTTAATGGGACTTTTATCTGATGGAGGTGTACACAGCCACATAAAGCACCTTTTTGGTCTGATAGAAATGGCAGATAAAGCAGATGTAGAAAAAGTATATATTCATCCAATACTTGACGGCAGGGATACACCTCCCAAAAGTGGAGTTTCTTACCTAAAAGATCTGCAGGCTGAATTAGATAAAGTTGGTACAGGGAAAATTGCAACAGTCAGCGGCAGATATTATACAATGGATAGGGACAATCGGTGGGAGAGAACTCAAAAAGCATATAATGCATTAGTCCTCGGACAGGGAATTAAAAACGAAGATGCTGTCAAAGTGGTAGAAGATTCTTATGCTGAGGGAGTAAATGATGAATTTGTTGAACCTGCTGTTATAATAGAAAACGGCAGACCTGTAGGTAGAATAATGGATCACGATTCTGTTATTTTCTTTAATTTCCGGGCAGATAGGGCCAGACAGATTACCAGGGCTTTAAAAATAGATGAATTTGATGGATTTAAAAGGCCGGCAGAACATCCTTCAGATCTCTATTATGTCTGTATGACAGAATATGATGAAGAATTCGATCTCCCGGTTGCTTTTCCTCCTTCATCAATAGAAGATGGTCTGGGAGAAGTGCTGAGCAGAGCCGGTTTAAAACAGCTGCGTATTGCTGAAACAGAGAAATATGCTCATGTAACATTTTTCTTCAATGGTGGAATTGAAGTGCCATATGAAAATGAGGATAGAATTCTTGTTCCATCACCTAAAGTTGCAACATATGATTTAAAACCAGAGATGAGTGCATATGAAGTTAAAGATAATCTGTTAGAACAGATTGAAAAAGATAAATATGATTTTATTGTACTCAACTTTGCCAATCCGGATATGGTTGGACACACAGGATTTTTTGATGCTGCAGTTAAAGCAGTAGAAACTGTAGACAGGTGTTTATCTGAGATTGTTCCAGCTATTTTAGCTAAAGGTGGTCAGGCACTGATTACTGCTGACCACGGCAACAGTGAAAAAATGTTTGATGAAGAAGGTGGAGCATTTACAGCACATACTTCCAATATTGTACCTCTTATCTATGCAGGTGGTCCTAAAAATAAAGTTATTAAATCAGGAAAACTGGCCGATATTGCACCTACTGTACTGGAGATATTTGGAATTGAAAAACCGAAAGCAATGACAGGAGAATCATTACTGTATGATGACAAATAGGGAGGTAATTAGAATATGATAGATACAACAATTTTAGATGTTTATGCCCGTGAAATACTTGATTCACGTGGTAATCCAACTGTTGAGGTTGATGTAGTATTAGAAGACGGAATAATGGGCAGAGCAGCAGTTCCATCTGGAGCTTCTACAGGGGCTCATGAGGCAGTTGAATTAAGAGATGGTGGAGAACGCTATCTCGGTAAAGGAGTAGAAGATGCGGTAGAAAATGTTAACTCAATTATTGCTCCGGAACTTGTCGGATATGACGCAAGAGATCAGATTGAAATAGATAATTTGATGCGAGAACTTGACGGTACTGAAAACAAAAGCAAACTTGGTGCAAATGCAATACTGGGTGTATCAATGGCCGTTGCCAAAGCAGCTGCAGCTGCTACAGGTACATTTCTTTTCAATTATATTGGTGGTATGAATGCACATACACTGCCAGTACCGATGATGAATATACTTAATGGTGGAGAACATGCTGACAATAATGTTGATCTGCAGGAATTTATGATTATGCCTGTTGGTGCACTGAGCTTTCGCGAGGCATTGAAGATGGGAGCAGAGGTTTACCACAACCTTAAAAAAGTATTACAGGAAAGAGGTCTGGGCACAGGTGTAGGAGATGAAGGTGGATTTGCTCCAGATTTAGAATCAAATGAAGCTGCTCTGGAAGTGATTGTCAAGGCTATTGAAAAAGCAGGTTATATTTCTGGAGAAGATTTCTTAATTGCACTTGATCCTGCAGCATCAGAGTTTTATGAAGATGGTAAATATGTGCTTAAAGGAGAAGGGGTAGAAAAGACTTCTGAAGAGATGATAGATTTTTATGCAGATTTGATTGAAAAATATCCAATTATATCAATTGAGGATGGGCTTGCTGAAGATGACTGGGAAGGTTTTAGTAAAATGACAGAAAGATTAGGAGACCGACTGCAGATAGTTGGTGATGACCTTTATGTCACTAATACTGAAAGATTGAGTAGAGGTATTAAGGAAAAAGCGAGCAATTCCATTCTTATAAAAGTAAATCAGATTGGAACTTTAACTGAAACCCTGGAAACAATAGAAATGGCAACAAGAGCAGGATTTACTTCTATTGTGTCACATCGCTCTGGTGAGACAGAAGATGTAACAATTGCAGATTTAGTTGTGGCAATGAATACTGGGCAGATTAAAACAGGTGCTCCTGCTCGTTCGGAAAGAGTTGCTAAATATAATCAGTTAATGAGAATTGAAGAACTGCTGGGAGATGCAGCAGAATATGCCGGGAGAGATGCGTTTTTTAATTTAAAGTAATGCAGTTTCGGCAGCATAAATTTAATGATCTAAACTTGGAGGAGACATTAGCAGTGTTTCCTCTTTTTTATTAAAATTGTCAGATTCATCAGAAATGATTTCTCTTATGTAGATATTATGTGTTTAAATTGGAATGTTGCAGGGGAGAATATTTGTGAAAAAATCATATTTTATCTTTTATGGAGAGTTAAATGATTTTTTTAAGAAAAATCTCGGAAAAGAGCCTTGATAAATTCTGTGTATGTATTAAGGAGCGGTATTTAGAATGATGGCAAATTTTTATAATATTGACCTCGGTACAGCAGTAAGCAGAATACAGGGCAGACTGGAAAAATTCATTTTGAATCTTTAATTCATCCATCAATATTTAGAATAATTAGAATTGTTTTTTCTTTTAATCATTATTGTTTTTTTATTAACAGTATGTTAAAATGAAATACGTGTTAGACCATATATATAAAATAATAAGGAGTTTTCTCATTTTTTAGATTATGCCGCAAAAAATCTGGGGGAAACTCCTTAAAGTAATAGATTTTACTTAATCACTGGAGGTGAAATATCAGGTGCTGGTTTTAAAAATCTTTCATTTAATAGTGGCCATTGCTGTTATAGTAGGTGTTTTGCTTCAATCTGGAAAAAGTGCAGGTCTCTCCGGTGCAATTGATGGGGGAGCTTCAACATTTTTTGGTAAATCACAAAAAGGTTTAGAATCGAAATTGAGCAAGTTCACAGCAGGTGCAGCGATTGTGTTTATGATCAATTCACTTATACTTGCAGTTCTTTAAATAATAATGTGCTAAATAAATAAGTTAATTATATAATTTCGAATAAGGAGGTTAGTGCATGAGTTTTTACACACCCCTGGCCGGATTAATTGCACTGGTATTTGCATTTTTTCTGGCAGGAAAAGTTAATAGAGCAGAAGTGGGTAATGAAAGGATGGCCGAGATATCTAATGACATCAATGAAGGGGCCATGGCATTTCTTGGTCGTGAATACAAAATGTTATCTATTTTTGTTATCATTGTAGCAGTTATCATGACATTTGTACCAAGTCTGGGATGGCAGACAGCTCTGTCGTTTGTCGTAGGCGCTATTTTTTCTGCCCTAGCCGGATTTATTGGTATGCAGATTGCTACTAAATCTAATGCCAGAACTACTAATGCAGCACAGACAGGGCTCAATGAAGCTCTTACTGTTGCTTTTTCAGGTGGTTCTGTTATGGGTATGTCTGTTGTTGGTTTAGGAACATTAGGTCTGGGAATTCTTTACATATTTTTTGCAGATAATGTGGAATTCTTAAGAGGCTTTGCGTTTGGAGCCAGTTCTATTGCACTGTTTGCACGTGTTGGTGGTGGAATTTATACTAAAGCTGCTGATGTTGGTGCTGATTTGGTTGGAAAAATAGAAGCGGGTATTCCAGAAGATGATCCCCGCAATCCGGCTGTTATCGCTGATAATGTTGGTGATAATGTTGGTGATGTTGCCGGAATGGGAGCCGATCTTTTTGAATCATATGTTGGTTCAATTGTAGCTGCGATGACATTAGGTGTAACACCATCTATTGCAGAAAAGCTGGGAGTTAGTACACCGGTTAATCTTGTTATGCTGCCGATGCTGCTTGCTGCTGTAGGGATTATTGCTTCTATTATTGGAACAAGATTTGTTAAAGCCAAGGAAGGTGTAAATCCTGCTAAAGCTTTAGAAAGAGGATCAATCAGTGCTGCAGTAATAACAATAATTGGTGCATATTTTTTGGTTAATTTACTTATTGGTAATATGGGAGTATTTTTTGCTATTATTGCTGGTTTAATTGCAGGTACAATTATAGGTCGCATTACTGAATATTATACTTCTGAACATTATAAGCCTGTACAGCATATAGCAAGACAGTCACAGACAGGTACTGCTACTAATATTATAAGTGGTCTTTCTGTAGGTATGAGAAGTACTATGCTTCCAATACTTGTCATTGCAGCTGCTATTTTTATTGCTTTTAAATTTGGCGGTTTATATGGAATTGCAATGGCTGCTGTAGGTATGTTATCAACTACTGGTATCACTCTTTCTGTAGATGCTTATGGTCCAATTGCAGATAATGCAGGTGGAATTGCAGAAATGGCTGAACTTGATGCCAGTGTTAGAGATATTACAGATAAACTTGATTCAGTAGGTAATACAACTGCTGCTATTGGAAAAGGATTTGCTATTGGTTCAGCTGCACTGACAGCACTGTCACTGTTTGCTGCTTTTTCAGAAGCAGTTGGACTGCAGAATATTAGTTTAACAAATCCACAGGTAATTATTGGACTCTTTATTGGTGCAATGCTTCCATTTCTATTTTCTGCGATTACCATGGAAGCTGTTGGTAAAGCTGCAGGAGAAATGATCGAAGAAGTAAGACGACAGTTTAGAGAAATGCCGGGTATTATGGAAGGCACTCAAAAGCCTGACCACAGAAAATGTGTTGATATCAGTACAACAGCTGCCTTAAAAGAAATGGTGGTACCAGGACTTTTAGCTGTTGTTGTACCTGTAGTCGTTGGCCTGTGGGATGTACAGGCACTTGGAGGATTACTGGCAGGTTCACTTTCATCAGGAGTGCTGCTTGCAATTATGATGGCCAATGCCGGTGGTGCCTGGGATAATGCCAAAAAATATATAGAGTCAGGTCATTTTGGTGGAAAGGGAACAGAGACACATGCGGCTTCTGTAGTTGGAGATACAGTTGGAGATCCTTTTAAAGATACTTCTGGTCCATCTCTTAATATTCTCATCAAATTAATGACTATTGTTTCACTTGTATTTGCACCATTATTCATGTAAAATTAATATAGTAGTTAAACAATTTTTACCCCCCTTTAAGTAGAGTTTGCTGCTGTTTAGGGGGGTTTTTGGAAGTTAAATACTATATTATAGTTTTCGGAAAGGTAGTGAAATTGATGCCGCAAAGAGAAGATAAAATGTGTTTTGCCTGTGGAGAAGAAAATCCTATCTCATTGGGCTTAAAGTTCAAAAAAATTGATAAAAATACTGTAGAAGCAGAATTTGTACCGGGAAAACTTTATCAGGGATATGATGGTATTATGCACGGTGGACTTGTATCCACACTACTGGATGAGGCAATGGCATATGCGGTTGGTGCCCGGGGAGTATCAGCCTTTACAGCTGAAATAAAAGTTCGCTTTAAAAAAGCTGTTAAGATAGGAGAAAAAATTAAAATAACAGGTTTTTATAGGGACTGTTACAGTAAATCTATTGGAACCATTCATTTTACTGAAGCAGAAATAAAAGATGAAGCAGGAAAAGTAAAGGCAAAGGCTGAAGCAAAATTTATGGAGGAAAAAGAGATTTAATTTTAACAGAGCAATAAGGAGGGTAATTAATTTATGAAGAGAGAAGAAGCTTTGAATTTAATGAAGGAAAATATTAAACAGAAGAATTTACAGAAACACTGTCTCGCTGTTGAAGCTGTAATGGGTCGATTAGCAGAGTATTTTGACCAAGATAAAGAAAAGTGGAAATTAGCTGGTTTATTGCATGATATTGACTATGAAGAAACTGCAGATGAGCCTGAAAAACACAGTTTAATTGGTGCAGATATGTTAGGTGAGATGGGAATTGAAGATGATATTGTTGAGGCAGTTAGGGCACATAATGGCATGCATGAGCTGCCGCGAAATACCCTGATGGCCAAAGCACTATATGCAAGTGATCCACTTACAGGTTTAATAGTTGCTTCTGCACTTATACATCCAGACAAAAAACTTTCAGCCCTTGATACAGAATTTATTATGAACCGCTATGGAGAAAATTCTTTTGCAAAAGGTGCAGATAGGGATGTTATTGCTTCCTGCAAAGAAATGGATCTGGAACTGGAAGAATTTATTGAATTATCTCTGGAAGGAATGCAGAATATTTCTGATGAACTGGGGCTATAAGTTCTGTCTATTTTTTGCTTACAAAAAGATTGGGGATGATTATTAATGAGTGCCAGAAAAGAACTGTTATCACATCTGCGAAAAAATGTTCACCGTCCAATCAGCAGAGAGGAAATATATAAAGAGTTTGATATATCCAAAGACCAAAAATTAATTTTTGATGAACTAATATCAGAACTTCTAAATGAAGGTCTGCTTTACAAAAATTCATCTGGACAGTATGGAGTTCCAGAAAAATTTGATCTAATAGGTGGAAGAGTAGAAAAAATAGCATCAGGTAATGGATTTTTAATTCCTGATGATCCAGAACAGGAAGATATATTTATAGCTTCCGAAAATATGAATGGCGCCATGCATAATGATAAAGTATTTGTTCATCTTATTCGTTCAAGGAGGGGTAAAAATAAAGAAGGAGAAATTGCAGAAATAATTGAAAGAGTGAACAAAAAAGTTGTTGGTAATCTGGAAAAATATAAAAATTATGCTTTTCTCATCCCCGATAATCAGCGAATTTGTAATGATATTTTTATTCCACCTGGAGGTTTAAAAAATGCCAGAGATGGACAAAAAGTAGTAGCAAAAATAAAAAAATGGCCCGAAAAAAACAGGAATCCAGAAGGTGAAATAATAGAAATTCTTGGTTTTAAAGATGAGCCAGGTGTGGATATTGAAGCTATTATACGTCAGCTTGATCTGCCAGGAGATTTTCCTCAGGATGTTCTTTCTGCTGCCGAATCTATACCAGATAAAGTAGATCTTTCTGTTCTCGAAGAAGATGAGGAGCGGGTTGACCTGCGCGATTTAAAACTTGTAACTATTGATGGTGATGATGCAAAAGATCTGGATGATGCTGTTTCTATTGAAAAAATATCTAACAGCACATATCGGCTGGGTGTTCATATAGCAGATGTCAGCCACTATGTACGAGAAGATGAAGTTTTAGACCGTGAAGCATATGAGAGAGGAACAAGCATTTATCTTGTAGACAGGGTTATACCAATGCTCCCACCAAGATTATCTAATGGTATCTGCAGCCTTAATCCGGCTGCTGAAAGATTAACTCTAACAGTATTTATAGATTATAAATTGAGTGGGGAAAATGGTATAGAAGCTGTTGATCATGAAATAATAAAAAGTGTTATCAGATCTAATCACAGGCTGACTTATGATGAAGTTTATGAAATACTTGTTGAGGGAAATAAATCACTAAAAGAAGAATACAGTGATTTTATTGAAGAACTTGAGATAATGAATGATCTGCGCCGCAGATTGCGCAGAAAAAGATTTTCTGAAGGGAGTATTGATTTTAATTTTCCGGAAGTGAAGGTGGAGCTGGACGAAAATGGTAGGCCTGTTGCCTTAAAGAAGAGAAGACATGGTATACCAGAACAGCTGATCGAAGAGTTTATGATTGCAGCAAACGAGGTTGTGGCTGCTGATATGTCGTGGCGGGAAATCCCATTTATTTATCGGGTACATGAACAGCCAGATATTGATCGGATGAAAGAATTCAATGAATTTATCCATAATTTTGGCTATCACCTCAAAGGTGTCAGTAATGGAGTACATCCAAGGGAGCTTCAGGAAATGTTGGAAAAAGTAGATGGTAAATCTGAAGAGCGGATAATTGATACAGTTTTACTTCGTTCTCTAAAAAAAGCTGTTTATTCAGACAAAAATTTAGGCCACTTTGGTCTTGGACTTAATCATTATACCCATTTTACTTCACCAATCAGGAGATATCCCGACCTGATAGCACATCGTATTATTAAGGAGACCATATCAGAAGGATATCTAACTGAAGAGCGTCAGCATGAGCTGGAGCGAAAAATACCAAAAATTGCAGATCACAGTTCTCTTCAGGAGAGAAGGGCCATGGAAGCAGAGCGGGATTCTGTTGATCTTAAAAAGATAGAATTTATGGAAGATAAGGTTGGAGAAGAATTTGAAGGTATTATTAGTGGTATAACAGGATTTGGAATTTTTGTAAAATTAGACAATACTGTTGAAGGGTTGGTACATGTTAGAGAACTTACAGATGATTACTACCATTTTGAAAGTGAACAGTACAGGTTGATCGGGGAAAGAACTAAAAAAATCTACCGTATTGGTGATGAAGTTAAAATAAAAGTTGTAAAAGTTAACAGAGAAGAACGAGAACTTGATTTTGAACTGGTAGAATAAATAAGATAATTACTAATTTATGCTGTATACTGCAGAAAGGAGGAAGAATAATGCCTGGAGATAATATTGAAGTAATTGCAAGAAATAAAAAAGCCAGACATGATTATTATGTAGAAGAAACCTATGAAGCCGGAATAAAACTTAAAGGTACAGAGATTAAATCTATTAGAAACCACAGAGTTAATTTAAAAGACAGTTTTGCTGTGGTTGAAGAAGGAGAAGTGTATCTCTATAACATGCATATTAGCCCATATAAGCAGGGTAATAGATTTAATCATGATCCAGAGCGCAAAAGAAAACTTCTTCTGCACAAAAATGAGATTAGAAAATTGATTGGTTATACCACTCAAAAGGGATATACTCTCATACCACTGAGTATTTATCTTAAAAGAAATATTGCCAAAGTGGAGCTTGCTGTTGCTAAAGGTAAACAAAAATATGATAAGCGGAGAGATATTGCAAAAGAGACGGCAAAAAAGGAAATGGAAAAGGCTTTTAGAAGAAAACAAAAAGGGTTTGACATTTCCTGACCTTTAAGTTATAATAATTATGCTGTAGAAATATTAAATTTATTCAGGGGGTGTTCTGGCTTCGCCTGTATGGTGAACCCTTTAGAAGCGGACCGAGGAGTTCCTTTCACTCGTTAAACACTGGGAACTTAAAATTATCTGCAAACGATAATAATTACGCTTTAGCTGCCGCGTAGGTGGCTAACGCCTGACTGACCCCTGTCTGTGGGGTTAACTCAGGTGTCATATAAAACAGACTAACTGTCTTCTGATGCCTGTAGGAAGACAGGACAATAAACAGGCTTGCAGCAGTAAATCCTGTCTGATGGAGTTGCTGCTGTGAAAATAAAAATCAGACTACGTTCGTAGAAACTACTGGGTGAGCCATACAGTACGTGGGTTCGACTCCCACCACCTCCACCAAAAATTAATATATTTACATATAGAGACCTATTAAGAGGGTCTTTTTTTGTTTTTAAGGATTTAACATTTAGGACATTTGTCCGGTTTTATTCTTACTAATTTTTAGTATTTCAAATTGAACTATTATTTATAGTTTTCAAAATCAAAATATTCAGGATGATATTTTTCTATTAGCTTTCTGCTATGTCGTTTGTTAAAATAAATAAATTGACTAATGATAAAAATTTGACATTACAAAAAGGATTAATAAAAAAAATGTTTAATATAATATGTAGAGAATAAAATGGGTTTAGATTATGGATTTAAAATCTTTGGGAAATAAAATAAATGCAGCAAAAGATCCCTTTATTGAAGGGAAAAGATATTTAGCCATTATTTTGTCTGATTAAATTCGGTTTTAGAAGGATATAATTTAGATATAGATAAAGCTGTTTTGAGCAGAAAGAATTAATACAGAGAAAACTGACAGGATCGCTAATTTAAAACTATAAGAGGTGGAAATAATGAATAATCTTAGGTTGGGTTCAATTATATTAACCAATTCTCTTTTTGACTATTTAACTTCGGCAGCTATTATAATAATTGGATATATATTCATCAAAATATTTGACAGAGTTTTTTTTACTAAAATCTGTCAGCTGGTCGATAGAATATCTTCCTCTTTTTCAGAACTATTTCAGAAAATTATAAAAAAAAGGGGGTATGCACTTTTTTATATTATTCTTTTGTATTTGAGCCTTTCACAGCTTAATATTATGAAGCAAATAAACAGAGTTATTAATAGTATACTGCTGATTCTATCGGTATATTTTACTGTTTTAATTATTATAGATGTGATATTATTTTTCCTAAAAAAATACTGGCGCAAAAAGGTTGTAAATGAAGAGCAGCAGAGGGTGTTTAGTGCTTCAATATTTTTTATCAAGGTGATTATCTGGTTTATAGCACTGCTTTTTATACTTGATAATTTAAATATTGAGATAACAGGTTTAATGACCGGGCTTGGAATTGGAGGTATTGCAGTTGCATTTGCAGCTCAAACTATTCTGGCAGATATTTTTAATTATTTTACAATCTTTTTTGATAAGCCGTTTGATGTAGGTGATTTTATTATTGTGGGAGACTATAAGGGAACAATTGAGCATATAGGAATAAAAACTACGCGGATTAGAAGTCTGAGTGGAGAACAGCTGGTAATTTCCAACACCGACCTTATGAATTCTAGGATAAATAATTATAAGCGGATGCAGAGGAGGAGAATTAATTTTAGCTTTGGAGTTACTTATGATACTCCGTTGGAAAAGTTAAAACAGATACCGGAAATGGTGGAGTCTATCATTAAAGATATAGATAAAACAGAGTTTGTTCGAGCTCACTTTAGTGAATATGGGAACTTCAGTCTTATCCACCAGGTAGTTTATTTTATAAATGACAGTGATTATAAGGTCTATATGGATATCCAGCAAACGATAAACTTCAAATTGAGAGAACTATTTGATCAGTCTGAAATAAGATTTGCCTTCCCTACTCAGACTATTCATTTAGTTGATAAATTATCTGACAGAGAAAATTATTACAGCTCTGATTATAAATCTGCCGATATTAATAAGGAGGGGAGCGAAAATTAATTACGATTATAACTTGCGAGAAATAATTAATATTGATGTACTTCAGAGTATTCAGGATAAGTTTGCAGAAGCTACAGGGCTGGCGGCTGTTATTGTAAATAGAGAGGGAGTACCTGTTACAAAATGCAGCCAATTTACATTATTTTGTAATACAGTTCGTTCCTGTGAAAAGGGTTTTCAGAACTGTAAATTATCAGATGCACAGGGAGGTATCAGAGCAAAAGAAGAAGGTCAGTCAAAACCATATGTATGCAAATCGGGTCTGATAGATATGGCAGCACCTATTATTCTTGAGAACAGATTTATAGGAACAATTCTCTGTGGTCAGATAATATTGGAAGAAGATGGCCGGGAAAAAACATTTGCAAGAGTAAAAGCAAAAACAAAAGATTATGATATCAATTTTAAAGAACTGGAAAGAGCTTTTGAAAAAATTGAGATTCTTCCAAGAAGCAGAATTGTTGCTGCAACAGAATTTCTTTCCATTACTGCAAATTATATTGCTGAAATGGGTCTGGTAAATATTTATCAACAGGAATTGATAGAGGAGTCGAGGACAAGGAGGGAATTAGAACAGCATTTGCGGACAAAAGAATTAAAAGTTCTTCAGTCACAGGTGAATCCACACTTTCTTTTTAATGTGCTTAATTCTATTGCCCGTCTTTCATTGATAGAAAATGCAAGAGAAACAGAAGAAGTTGTTTATGCACTTTCTGATCTACTCCGCTACAGTCTTCGCAATATAGAAGAGGTTGTAAAATTGGAGGAAGAACTCAGCTGTGTACGGGATTATTTCACCATTCAGCGCAAACGTTATGGAGATAAATATAATTTTATTATAGATATTGATGATAATATATTAAATATTAATATTCCTTTACTTACAATTCAGCCTCTGCTGGAAAATGCGATAATACATGGTTTAAAAGATCAGGAATCTGGTACTGTCAGGGTTAAAGGATATAGAAGAAGTAATAAAGTAATAATTTGTGTTGAAGATAATGGTGCTGGTATGGACAAAAATATTTTAAATAATCTCTTAAAATATGATAATAACAAAGATAAAATAAAAAGTCATATAACGGGAATCGGTGTTAACAATGTTCACAAAAGACTTCAGCATTATTTTGGAGAAAAATATGGTCTTGATATAAAAAGCCGTCCTGGGAAAGGAACAGAAGTTAAAATTAATCTACCTGCTGAAAATACACAGTAATGGGGGGTTGAAGTTGTATAAAATACTTGTTGCAGATGATGAATATCTGGAAAGGAAAGCACTAAGAATTATTTTAGAGACTAGAGATGATATCAATAATGTAAAAATTATTGCTGATGCAGCAAATGGACGTGAAGCAGTAAGACTTGCCCATGATACAGAACCAGATATTATCTTTATGGATATCAAAATGCCGGGAATGGATGGACTAAAAGCAGTAAAAATGATTAAAGATGATCAGCCTGATGTGAAATTTGTTATTTTGACTGCTTATGATGAATTTGAATATGTACAGCAGGCTTTAAATCTGGGTATAAAAGAATATCTTTTAAAACCTGTAAAACCCGAAAAAGTTATAGAAGTTGTAGCTAAGCAGATAAAGCAGATTAAAACAGTTAAAGCTGAGGAACAGCGGCGGCAGGAGATGAAAGATAAACTCGATATGATTGTTCCCTATATAAAAATGTCCTTTGTATTTGACCTTGTTTTTCTTAATATAGATACAGTAGAAGAAGTTAGAAGTAGAACAGAATTTTTTGATATTGGAGATCTTCCCTCAGCTGTTATGATTGCAGATATAGATAAATTTGCACGGCTTACAGTAAATGAAGATGAAGTAAAAAGGCAGATGCTGAAAAAAGAAGTATTCAGTGTGCTCAAAGGTTTTGAAAATAAATATTCATCATTAATGGTTGTTCCTATGACAAGTGATAAAATAGTAATACTTTATTTTGGAGAAGAAATAATATATGGGCGTCAAATAAAAAGCTGGCTGAGGCAGATAGGTAAGGAAATGTGTGAGGAAGTAATAAAAGACACAGATTTTACAATTACTATTGGAATTGGAAATTATTATGATGACCCCAGAATGATGGACCGCTCATATCATGAGGCATTGGGGGCAATTAAAAATTCACTTCTGGCCAGAGACAGCTCTATCATTCACTGGGAAGATATAAAAAATGCAGATTATGAAGAAGACCGTTATCCATATGATATAGAATGTATGCTGGTAGAAAAATTAAAATCCAGAAAGAACACACAGCTTCCTGAACTTATAAGTACTCTATTTAACAGCTGGCAGATAGACGAAAATTTTGATTCCATGATTGTTAAATCCAGAATGCTGGAACTGCTGGGAGTGCTGTCCCGCTCTGCTGTAGAGGCAGGAGCTCAGTTTAAAGAAATCTCTCCACTCAATTATGATTATACACAAAAGCTTTTAAAAGTAAATTCTCCTGAACAGCTGAAAAGCTGGTTGAATTCACTGGTAGAACAGTTAAATAAAAAGATAGATAATATGGGAGAAGAATTTAAAGAAAAGATAATTTATGATGGTGTAAAATATGTGCAGAGCAATTATTCTGAGGACATAAGCCTCTGCGAAGCTGCTAAGGCGGCAAATTTAAGCACTCACTATTTTAGTAGGCTCTTTAAAAAAGAAATGGGTTGTACATTTAAAGAATATATAACAAGACTGCGAATGGAAGAGGCAAAAAGAAAATTAAACAAAACAGATACAAATATAGGCAGTATTGCAAAAGAGGTAGGCTATAGTGAGCCAAGTTATTTTAGCAAAGTTTTCAAAAAATACGAAGGAGTATCTCCTTCAGAATATAGAAATTAGACAAGATGACAATTTTTTGTCATTAAATGATAAAAAATTGTCATCTTTTTTTGCAAAATTAATTTTAATATTCATAAAATACAAAATATAAAAAATAATATCAAAAAATTTCATTAAGTGTGCAAGAAATTTTCAAGGTAAAATAAAAGTTTTTTTTAATATATTTAGAGAGAGTGAAGTAAAGAGAGTGAAGGGATTAGTGAAAAGATTAGTATGCTTTTTAATATTATTTTTGTGAAAGGAGGTGCAATACATGGCTAGAGAGGCACTCGGACTTGTAGAAACTATTGGCTTTGTTGGTGCAATTGAAGCAGCTGATGCTATGGTTAAAGCAGCCAATGTTAAGTTGATTGGTTATGAGAAGATTGGTTCAGGTTATATCACAGTCATGGTAAGAGGTGATGTTGGAGCTACCAAGGCAGCAACCGATGCTGGTGCAGCTGCAGCAGGAAAAGTAGGTGAAGTTGTTTCTGTACACGTAATTCCACGCCCCCATGAAGATGTAAGTAAACTTCTACCAGAATAATAATGGAGAGGAGGGTGAAAAAATATGGAAGAAACCAAAATTAATGATTTAGTTAATGAAGTTGTGAATAGAATTAAAAATGCTGAATCATCAGCTGAGAAAGAAGAAGACAGCAAAAAAAACAAAAATAATAAAGGTGGTGAGCTTAATTTGAATTTGGCTAATGAAGTAACTGAATTTATTGGTACAGCAATGGGAGATACGATTGGTCTGGTCATTGCAAATGTGGATCCAGACTTAAGAAAATTAATGGGTATTGATCCTAAATATCGTTCAATAGGGGTCTTTGGTGGTAGAACTGGAGCAGGACCTCAGATTTATGCAGCAGATGAAGCAGTAAAGGCATCAAATACTGAAATAGTAAAAATTGAACTTCCTCGTGATACCAAAGGTGGTGCCGGACATGGGTCCTTAATTATCTTTGGAGCTGAAGAAGTTTCGGATGCCAGGCGTGCAGTTCAGGTTGCTTTGGAAGACCTTGAACGTACTTTTGGTGATGTTTATGGTAATGATGCCGGTCATCTTGAATTTCAATATACTGCAAGAGCAAGTAAAGCTTTGAATGCAGCTTTTGGTGCTCCAGAAGGTAAAGCATTTGGAATAACAGTTGGTGCTCCAGCAGGTATTGGAGTTATCATGGCTGATGTTGCAGTAAAAGCTGCTACTATTGATGTTGTGGCATATGCAAGTCCTAGTGAAGGTACAAGCTTGACCAATGAGGTTATTCTGCAGTTTAGTGGAGATTCAGGAGCAGTTCGTCAGGCAATTGTTGCTGCACGTGAAGTTGGCTTGAAGCTTCTGGGTAGTCTTGGAGCTAAACCCGAATCATCAGCAACACCCTATATTTAAAATATAATAATAGATGTTGTTGTATAGTAAAATGATTGTTGTATAGTAAAATGAATTTAAGGAGGGAAAAATGTGAAAAGGTCCAAGCGTTTTGAAGAATTAGAAAAACGACCGATCAGTCAGGATGCTTTTATTAAAGAATGGCCGGAAGCTGGTCTTATTGCAATGGAAGGACCAGAAGATCCAAAACCAAGTGTAAAGATCGAAAATGAGAAAATAGTTGAACTTGATGGAAAAAAACGAGCAGATTTTGACATGCTTGATAGTTTTATTGCCGACCATACACTTGATATAAATACAGTCGAAAAAGTTATGGCAATGGATTCTAAAGAACTGGCCAAAAAGATAGTAGATATAAATGTTTCCCGTGATGAAGTACGAGAACTAGGACTTGGAATGACTCCCGCTAAGGTGGTAGAAGTTGTCGGCCACATGAATGTTGTTGAAATGATGATGGCAGTTCAGAAGATGAGGGCCAGAAAGACTCCATCCAACCAGTGCCACATTACAAATCTAAAAGAGCATCCTGCTTTAATTGCAGCAGATGCAGCTGAAGCAGCAATGCGCGGTTTTGATGAACTGGAAACAACGGTAGGTATGGTTAGATATGCTCCTTCAAATGCTATTTCTCTTATGGTAGGGGCACAGACAGGCCGTCGTGGTGCTTTAACACAGTGCGCTGTAGAGGAAGCAATGGAGCTGGAAATGGGTATGCGCGGATTTACAGCATATGCAGAAACCGTTTCTGTTTATGGTACTGAACAGGTTTTTGTTGATGGTGATGATACACCATGGTCAAAGAGTTTTCTTGCTTCAGCTTATGCATCTCGGGGACTTAAGATGAGATATACTTCTGGTACAGGTTCTGAAGCAGAGATGGGATTTGCCGATGGTAAATCCATGCTTTATCTGGAAGCCCGATGCCTCTATATGACCAAAGGTGCTGGAGTACAGGGTATACAGAATGGTTCAATTAGCTGTATTGGTATACCTGGTGCAGTTCCTTCTGGAATAAGAGCAATTCTGGCAGAGAATTTAATTGCCATGATGCTTGATCTTGAGTGCGCTTCAGGTAATGATCAGACATTTACTCATTCCCGTACAAGAAGAACAGCCAGAATGTTAATGCAGTTCCTGCCTGGTACAGACTTTATCTTTTCAGGTTATAGTGGTGTGCCAAATTATGATAATATGTTTGCTGGTTCCACTCATGATGTAGATGATTATGATGATTATCTAACTCTTCAGCGTGATCTGAAGGTCAATGGTGGTTTAGTACCTGTAGAAGAAGAAGAAGTTATAAAAATCAGGAACAAAGCAGCCAGAGCGCTGCAGGCAGTATTTAAGGAATTAGGTATGCCTGAAATTACTGATGAAGAAATAGAAGCAGTAACATATGCTCATGGCAGTAAAGACGTTCCAGACCGTGATGTACGAGAAGATTTTAGAGGTATAGAAGAAATGCTTAATAAAGGGACCACTGGTGTAGAAATTGTTAAAGCACTGGCCAAACATGGTTTTGAAGATGTGGCTGACAGTGTATTTAATCTTTTAAAACAGAGAATTGCTGGTGACTATCTTCATACATCAGCTATTTTTGATGATAAATTTCACTGTATAAGTGCTGTTAATGATAAAAATGATTATGCAGGTCCTGGAACTGGTTACAGAGTGTCCGATGAACTCTGGGCTAAACTCAAGGACACCAGACTTGCCAGAGATCCAGAAGAAATTGGAGAGTAATCTCAATATTCGGGAGGTGTAATAATGCAGTTAAATGAAGATGCAATTCGCAAAATTGTGGTTGATGTTTTATCCGGTATGTCAGAAGAAGGAGAAAACTCATCTTCTAATACAGCCGTTGCTGAAAGAAAAGGTGATATGATCTTAAAAGAAGTTGGTCCTGCTAAAGAAGGTCGCAGTAATGATGAAGTTGTTATTGGAGTTGCACCAGCATTCGGAGATAAACTGACAAAAACTATGATCGATGAAAAACACAGCAATATTTTGCGTGAGATCATGGCTGGTATTGAAGAAGAGGGATTAAAAGCACGGGTTGTAAAAAATTATTCTACCGCTGATGTAGGTTTTGTTGGTCATCAGGCAGCTCAGTTAAGTGGTTCTGGTATTGGAATTGGATTACAGTCAAAAGGTACGGTTTTAATTCATCAGAAAGATCTAAATCCACTTGCTAATTTGGAACTTTTTCCACAGGCACCACTGCTTGATTTAAAAACTTATCGTCAGATAGGAAAAAATGCTGCCAGATATGCAAAAGGAGAAAATCCTGATCCTGTTCCAACCCGTAATGATCAGATGGCAAGACCTAAATATCAGGCAATAGCTGCTGTTTTGTATAATAAAGAAGTTAAATACCTTGATCCACAGAAAAAGGTTGTTAAACTTGAAGTGAAATTTGAATAATTATTTAATTATCAGGAGGTGGATTTAATGGATAGAGATTTAGTAGAATCTATTGTGCGTAATGTTCTTGGTAATCTGGAAAAAGCTGAAGGTGAAAGTAAAACCACAGCAGTAAATAAAAGCAGTAATGGTCTTTCAGATAAAGATTACCCACTTGCAGAAAAAAGAGCTGACCTTGTAAAAACTCCTTCAGGGAAAACCCTGGACGATATTCAGCTTAAAAAAATTCTTTCTGGCGAAATAGATGGTGCAGAGTTAAGAATCACTGCAGAAACACTATATCATCAGGCAGAAATTGCGAAATCTGTTGGCAGAGAGCAGTTTGCTAAAAACCTAGAAAGAGCTGCTGAATTAACTAAAGTAGAAGATGATAGAATCCTTGAAATATACAATGCCATGCGTCCATATCGTTCCACAAAGAAAGAATTACTGGACATAGCAGATGAACTTGAAAACAAATATGATGCAATTATTAATGCTAACTTAATTCGTGAAGCTGCAGATGTTTACGAAAAGAGAAAAAGACTTAAAGGTGACAGATAAAGCTAACAGGTGGGTGGGATTATGGAATATATTGTAGGGGTCGATATCGGCAACTCCACTACGGAAGTTGCAGTCGGCAGAGTAGAAAATAAAAATATAGAGTTTATATCAGATGGTATATATAAGACCACTGGATTAAAAGGTACAATAGATAATATTGAAGGTATTCTGGAATCTTTAAATAGGGCATTAGAAAAAATCGATTTAAGTTACCAGGATATTGATTTAATCAGGATAAACGAAGCTACACCAGTTATTGGTGATGTAGCAATGGAAACAATAACTGAAACTGTTATTACAGAATCTACCATGATAGGTCATGACCCCTGGACACCTGGTGGAGTCGGCTTGGGTGTTGGGATAACAACCAGGGTAGAAAATGTTGAAGACTGCCGTCCTGGTGATGATATTATACTTATCATACCAGGAGAAGTTGATTTTGCCAGAGCAGCAGATATTATCAATCAGGCAGCAGAACAGGGGATCAATATTAATGGTGCAGTGGCACAAAAAGATGATGCAGTACTTATAGTAAACCGCCTCAATAAAATAATTCCGGTTATTGATGAAGTTAAATATATCGATAAAATACCACTTGGCAAAAAAGCTGCTGTAGAAGTGGCCAGCCCTGGTGGTACAATCGATAAACTTTCCAACCCCTACGGCATAGCTACAATCTTTGAGCTTGACTCTGAAGAAACAAAGCATATTTTTCCTGTGGCTAGATCTTTAATTGGGAATAGATCTGCAGTTGTAATAAGAACACCGGAAGGTGATGTAGAAGAGCGTAAAATACCTGCTGGAAATCTTGTTATATTTGGTGACAGGGGAAAATCTGAAATAGGAATAGATGCAGGTGCAGAAGAGATCATGGATTCGATAGAAAAAATTCAGCCAATAAAAGATGTTAAAGGTGAAGCGGGAACAAATGTCGGTGGTATGCTCGATCGAGTAAAAGAAACTATGAGTAAAGTTACAGATCAGCCTCTTGCAGAAATTAAAATAAAGGATATACTTGCAGTAAATACCTTTGTCCCAAAAGAAGTGAGAGGAGGACTAGCAGAAGAGCATGCAATGGAAAATGCTGTAGGACTGGCAGCAATGGTTAAAACAAGCCAGCTTCCCATGCAGAAAATTGCTGATAAATTAAAAGAAAAAACAGATATTGAAGTAACTATTGCAGGTATTGAAGCCAATATGGCGATTCTAGGAGCCCTTACAACTCCAGGTACAGACAAACCTTTTGTAATCCTGGATATGGGCGGCGGCTCCACAGATGCTGCAATGGTTACACGGAAAGATATGGTATATACAACACATCTTGCAGGTGCGGGTGATATGGTTTCACTTTTGATTAATATCGAACTGGGTCTATCAGATGTTAAGCTGGCAGAGATGATCAAAATATTTCCACTTGCTAAAGTGGAGAGTATGTTCCATATAAGGCATGAAGATGGGACAGTTAATTTTTTTGATGAACCATTACCGCCAAAATTATTTGGGAGAGTAGTAATTCTTTCTGATGATGAAATGGTGCCGATTCATACAGATCATTCGCTGGATAAAATTCGTCAGGTAAGAAGAGAAGCAAAACATGATGTTTTTGTACGCAACTCAGAGAGGGCATTAAAAAGAATTATACCAACAGGAAATATAAGAGATATCGATTTTGTAGTAATGGTTGGCGGATCGGCAATTGATTTTGAAATTCCAACAATGATTTCCAACCGTCTTTCGGAATATGGAGTAGTGGCAGGGCGTGGAAATATTAGAGGACTAATGGGCCCCCGCAATGCTGTAGCAACAGGTCTTGTGCTGTCTTATCTAGACGAGGAGGGAAGTGTTTTAGATGAGTAGTAAAGAGCAGTCTAAAAAACCTTCTGTATATATAGGATTTGATGCGGAAATCGCAGGTAGTGATATTTTTAAAAATGTCTGCTATGGACTTGAGGAAGAAGGCATTCCCTTCTATTATTTTGCAAGTGAAGAGAAAAATCCAGAAATACTGGCCCATGAAGCAGCACAGAGATCAAGACTTAATATCGGTGTTGGTATAGGAGCTGATAATAATATTGTGCTTCAGCATAAAAAACTGGATCTGGAAAATCCTTTTTTCAAGAAAAAAATTGATTATAATTTTCAGGCAAAGATTATTGGCTCTAATGCTGCCAGACTTGTAAAAGGTATTCCGGTAAAAGAAATTCCCTTAAAAGATGAATTTACAACAGGCTCTGCTCCGGATATTAAATTTAGTGAAAAAGATAAATTAGAATTTAAGCATTCAGAAACAGATTTAAATGCAGATCAAGTCAATAAATACAGTTTGAGTGATCTTGTTTTATCTTCTAAAAGCAGCAGTTCTTCTGAAAATAAAGATCAAGAAATAAATACAAAAATTAGTGAAGAAAAGAATAGTTCTAAAAATAATGAAAAAAATAGTGATTCTAAAATTGACGAGGAAAAAGATAACTCTGAAGATTTTAGTGAGATCAATTTGGACAGTGAAGATAGTATATCTGAAAAACAGCTTAATCTGCTGACAGATTTAATTGTGGATGTGGTTAAAAAATTAAATAACTAATTAATGGAACAGAGAAGTTAGGGAGGAGGGAATATGGCAAAAACTGCACTTGGTATGGTAGAGACTCTGGGTTTAAATGCAGCGTTTGAAGCTGCAGATGTGGCTAAAAAAGCTGCTAATATTGATTTGATTGGTTATGAAATAAGCCGTGGAGGTTTGATTGTTGTCAAATTCACTGGTGATGTTGGTGCTGTTAAAGCTGCTGTAGACGCAGCTAAACAGGCAGCATCAAAACTGAGCAAAGTTGTTGGTGCTCATGTTATTCCCAGACCACATAAGGATATTGATAATATGATTCGTACAGATGAAACTGTGGGTTATAAAAAAGAAAAGGGCGAGATTTCTGAAGATAATTCGTTTAAACAGGAACAAACCCCTAAAGAAACTGAAGGTGATTCTAAAATATCTGAAGACAGCAGCGCTGAAAATAAGGAAGATGATGAATCAGATAATGAAGATTTAGATGATGCAGAAAAAGAGAGTGAGAAACAGACAGATGATGAAGATTTAAATACAGAAAAAGATGCTAAAAAAGTAGATGAAGTTGAAGAAGTGGAATCAGATAATAAAGATGAAGAAGATATCTGCAATATTTGTGGAGATCCAGCCTGTCCGCGCAGAAAAGGTGATCTGAGAAAGAACTGTATTCACTATGATGAAATAATAAATGATGATAATTAAGGAAAAGGGGGAATGAAACGTGAACGGTGAAGCTTTAGGATTAATAGAAACTAAAGGATTTATTGGAGCAATAGAAGCAGCAGATGCAATGGTTAAAGCAGCTAATGTATCTCTGGTTGGTTATGAAAAAATCGGTTCAGGATTAATAACAGTACTGGTTAGAGGAGATGTTGGAGCAACTAAGGCAGCGACTGATGCAGGAGCTGCAGCAGCCGGAAGAGTTGGAGAACTTATTTCTGTACATGTTATTCCAAGACCTCATAAAGATGTTGAAACAATTTTACCTAAAATGGTGGCTGAAAAACTAGATATGCCGGAAATGGAGTAAATTGTGATGATCAATCCCCCTCTTCTTTGAGGTGGGAGGGGGAATTTATTTATTACTTATCAAATAAAATATGTAATTTATGATAATTATAAAAATCAAAAAATGATCTGCTGTCTGATGAAGGAGAATAATATTAATGAATAAATTTGTTGCTAACGCCAATATAGTCTTAAATGAAGTAGCAGAATTAATTGATAATCCACCACAAAAAATTGATTATCAAGGTGAAATTAAGGCAGGTGTAGATCTTGGAACTGCCAATCTGGTTCTTGCAGCAGTTGATAAAGATAATAAACCTCTGTTGGCACTCTGTGAACCTGGAACAGTTGTAAGAGATGGTCTTGTTGTAGATTATATTGGTGCTCTGAAAATAGTAAAAAAAATGAAAATAAAAATGGAAGCTATTTTTAACAGAGAAATCAAATATGCAGCAACTGCTGTACCGCCAGGTACTGGTGGTAGAGATATTGATACCTTTAAAAATGTTGTACAGGGAGCAGGATTCACTGTAAAAAATGTTGTGGATGAACCTTCTGCAGCAGCAACGCTGCTGGGTATTGAGCGAGGTGTTGTAGTGGATATTGGTGGTGGAACAACAGGGATTTCCATATTGGAAGATGGTAAAGTAGTTTATACTGCTGATGAAGCCACAGGTGGAACACATTTAAACCTTGTAATTGCAGGTGGATTGGGAATTAGTATAGAAAAAGCCGAAAAAATAAAAAGAGATCCTGATAGGATAGACGAAATATTTCCAATGGTTATTCCTGTAATAGAGAAAATTGCTTCTATTATTAATAATCATATTGGAAAATATAAAGCTGAAACAGTCTATTTAGTTGGCGGTACAAGTGCCATAGATGGTATAGAAGAGGTGCTTGCAAAAAAAACAGGTTTAAAGATTGTAAAACCCTCTCAGACTTTACTGGTAACTCCCCTCGGTATTGCCATTAACTGTGAATAGTTGAGGATGGAGGTAAAAAGATGGTTGAAGTGAACAGAGAACTGATAGAAAAAATTATCAGAGAAGTACTGAATACTCTGATGACAGATTCTTTCAAACTAAACAAGGAAAAGAAAAATATAACAGCTGTTTTTACCGGAGGCAAAATTGCTTATCAAAAAAGTTTAGATCAGCTAAAAAAAATTGACAGCACTTATGATATTAATTGGAGTTTTCTCTTTTCTACTGCAGCAGAAAAGATGCTGGATAAAAGCGAAATACTGTCAGCTCTTAATGTTGATTGGGATAATTATGAAGCTGATTTTGAATGTATCAATGATGCTGATCTTGTATTAATTCCTGTAATGACCAGAAATACAGTGGCTAAATTATCAGCACATTTTGTAGATTCACAGCTGATCGATTATATTTTTAGAGCTGTTATGTGCGGTATACCTGTAGCAGCTGTAAAAAATGCAGCTGATATTTCTGCAAAAGGCTGGAGAGAATTGGGGATGAATAAAACTCCGACAGCTTTACTGGAATATAATCAAAAACAGCTGAAAAGAGTAAAAAGTTTTGGTATTAAAATTGTTGATGCTGCTGATCTTTATAAAGAAGCTGACAGTATCTTAAAAAATGAATTAAATAGCGATGTAGAGTTTAATTTTGATGGAGAATCAGTAATATTTTCTAAATCAGATACAGCAAAAATTCAAAATAAAGCTGAATTTAATGACAGCAATTTATCTAAAGAAAACTCAGCAGAAGCTGGGACGGGAACTTCTGTAGTATTAAATAAAAAAGTGATTACCTATAAGGATATTAATCCTATTCGGGATACTATTAAGAAAATATATGTCAGGGAAGATGCAGTAATTACTCCATATGCCAGAGAAGTGGCAGAAAACAAAGGGATGATATTATGTTTACAGCCAGAGTAGTGGGTAATGTGGTGGCTACACAGAAAGATAAAGATCTAGTTGGAACAAAACTGCTTTTAGTACACCCTTTATATGGTGAATTTAGAAAAGAAAAATGTCTGGTTGCAGTTGACAGTGTAGGTGCTGGAATTGGTGAAAGAGTTCTTGTCACAAAAGGTAGTGCTGCACGTCAGACTGATCAGTTTAAAGGGAGTCCAATAGATCATGCTATTGTAGGTATTATTGATGAAATTGAACTTGATGAGTCAAGCTTTTCAGGAGGGGGTTATTAATATGTCTATTGCGACAAAAAGGGGGGATAGAGGAAATACAAGCCTCCTGAGTGGTGAAAGAATCACAAAATCAGACCCACAGGTTGAAGCATATGGTGTTATTGATGAGCTTAACTCCTGGTTGGGGCTGGCCCGGGTAAAGTGTGAGGATGCTGATATTAAACAAATAATTTTTAAAGTACAGAAGGATTTATTTATAGTTGCTGCAGAACTTGCATCTTTAGGGCGAGAACCCAAAGATAAATTAAAACAAGAGCACCTTGCTTTTCTGGAGGCTGAGCTAGACTCTTATCAGTCTGATTTTAATCTGTCAGGATTTATAGTACCTGGTGAAAGTGAAGTGGGCAGCCTGCTTGATATCTGCAGAACAATCTGCAGGAGAGCTGAAAGAAGAACTATAGCTGCTGAGGAAGAGAAAGATATAGAATTTTCGGAAATACTCCATAGTTATATTAATCGGCTGTCTGACCTCATTTATATTTTGAGCAGAACTGCAGATAGAAGGTATTTAATAGATTTAATTACTGAGAAGGTTTGTCAGGTTCTGAATAATGAGGAGAGTTAGTTATGAAAATATCTCTTAATATAGCAGAAAAAATTGCAGAACAGTGCCAGAAAAAGGCAGAAAAAATGAATTTAGCGGCTGTTATCTCTGTGGTTGGAGATGATGGAAAACTGATAACTTTTAAAAAAATGGATAATGCCCTGCCCATAAGTATTGAACTGGCACCTGCAAAGGCTTATACTGCTTATGCTCTGCGGATGACTACTCAGGAACTTGGAGAAATTTCGAGTCCTGGCAATATGCTTTATGGTATTGATACTTCCTGTGAAAATATAGTCCTTTTTGGAGGCGGCATACCGCTCAAAAGTCAGGGGGAAGTTGTTGGAGCAGTTGGTGTAAGTGGTGGTACTGTGGATGAAGATATTGAAATTGCTGAATCGGGAGCAGAATTTTTTGTCAATAGATATACGAGCAGTTAGTTTAAACAGGGAAGGAGGAGAAAGATTGGATATTAAAAATCAGGATATTAATAAAATAGTAGAACAGATACTAAAAGAAATAGAGGAAGAAAAAACTGAAATAAAAGATAATAAAACTGAAAATAGTTCTAAAGGAGATTTAGGCATTTTCCCTACCATGGATGAGGCAATTGATGCAGCATGTAAAGCTCAAAATATACTTCAGAATGATTATTCTATAGAAGAAAGAGAAGAGCTAATAAAGGCCATGAGAAATGAAATAAGTATGCATGTTGATAAAATATCACGGATGGCATATGAAGAAAGTGGTATGGGAAGAATAGAAGATAAAATTATAAAAAATAATTTAGCTATAAATAAAACTCCTGGAACCGAAGATCTTAGAACTGAGGCTAAGAGTGGGAAAAAAGGTCTTACAATTCTGGAGGAAGCACCTTTTGGAGTGATCTGTGCAATAACGCCTGTAACCAATCCATCAGAAACTATTATCTGCAATTCAATCGGAATGATAGCAGCCTGCAATACAGTAGTTTTTAATGGTCATCCCAGAGCAAAGAAAACTTCAACATATGTAATTAAAGTTTTAAATCAGTCAATAATAGAAGCAGGTGGTCCTGCAAATCTACTTACAGCAGTTGCTGAACCTACAATTCAAACAGTTGAAAGCTGTATGGCTGATGACAGAATATCTATGATTGTTGCTACAGGTGGTCCAGGTGTGGTAAAAGCAGCACTTTCTTCAGGCAAAAAAGCTATTGGTGCTGGAGCAGGTAATCCCCCGGTGTTGGTTGATGATACAGTAGATTTAAAAAGAGCTGCATCAGATATTATTAAAGGTGCAAGTTTTGATAATAATTTACCATGTACATCGGAAAAAGTAATTGTTGCTCTGGACAGTGTTGCAGACGAATTAATAAAACACATGATCGATGATAATGCTCAGCTTATAGATGATACAGTTTCACTGGAAAAAATTATTCTTAATGATGATGGTTCCATTAACAAAGATCTTGTTGGTAAAAATGCTGCATATATCCTTCGCAAAGCAGGAATTAAACCAAAATGTGAGGACTTGAGGCTTGTAATTGTAGATGTAGAACTTGACCATCCATTTGTACAGGAAGAACAGCTGATGCCTGTTATCCCTCTTGTTAGAGCCAAAAACTTTGAAGAAGCAATGGAAATTGGAGTTCAGGTTGAACACGGGAACAGACATACAGCAGTAATTCATTCTAAAAATGTAGATAATTTAACAGCATTTGCCAAGAAAATTGAAACTACTATTTATGTCAAAAATGCACCTTCTTATGCAGGTATCGGTGCTGGAGGAGAGGGACATACAACTTTTACAATAGCTGGTCCTACTGGTGAAGGATTAACTTCTGCCAGAACATTCACCAGAAAGAGAAGATGTGTATTAGTAGATGGATTCTCCATTATATAAAAAAGTGGTTTCTAAATGGAGAGGGGTATTTTTATGAGCCTTATAAAAAAAATATTTGAAGCAGGGGTAGTAGGAGCTGGAGGAGCCGGTTTTCCTACTCATGTTAAATATGACTGTGAAGCAGAATATCTGATTATCAATGGAGCAGAATGTGAGCCACTTTTGATGACAGATAAATATCTCATGAGAACCTATTCAGCAGAGATGATTTCAGCAGCAAATAAAATAGCAGAGCAAATAGGTGTTGAAAAAACAGTTTTTGCTCTTAAGAAAAAATATGAAAATGAAAGAGCCTGTCTGGAGAAAATAATAGAGGATGAGGAATATAAAATAGATTTATTTCTGATGGACAGTTTTTATCCTGCAGGTGATGAGCAGATTATGGTTTATGACATAACAGGACGTACGGTTCCTGAAGGTGGTATACCTCTTCAGGTTGGAGTAGTAGTTACAAATGTTGGAACTCTTGTAAATAGTTATTTTGCTCTACAGGGAAAACCAGTGACAGATAAATATGTTTCTATGTTGGGAGAAGTAAATGATCCCAAAATAATTAATGTACCCATTGGTACTCCTATTAATGACTGTATAAAAGCAGCAGGTGGTGCATCAGTGGATGATTATGCAGTAATAATTGGTGGACCAATGATGGGGACTCACTATGTGACAGATGAAGAGATAAATAGTGCTGTTATTAAAAAAACAGATGGAGCTCTTATTGTACTTCCCAGGAACCATTATGTGATAGAGAGAAATCAGCAGAGCATGGAACATATGAAAAACCAGTCTAAGGCAGCCTGTATACAGTGCCGCATGTGTACTGATTTTTGTCCCAGGTATTTAATAGGACATGATATGGAGCCGCACAGAATAATGAGAGCACTGGCCTATTCAGAAGATGAAGAAATTTTCAAGATGGCACAGCTATGCTGTGAGTGTGGAGTATGTGAGCTTTATGCCTGCCCGATGGGATTATCACCGAGGCTTATCAATGTATATTTTAAAGAAAAGGTAAAAGACAAGTATAAGAGTAAACAGGAAGAATACAGTGCTCATCCAATGAAAAAATACAGACGAATACCAACAGATCGCCAAATTTCCAGGCTTAACCTGAGTAAATATTATCATCAGTCTCTTGCGGAAACAGAAAAAATTGAAATAAAAGAGGTTAAAATTCCTATGAGCCAGCATATTGGTGTACCTGCATATCCTGTGGTAGAAATAGGTCAGCAGATCAAAAAAGGAGATCTTGTTGGAAAAGCTAAAGAAGACAGCCTTAGTGCCAATATACATGCCAGTTTAGAGGGGAAAATTATTAAGGTGGACGAGAAAGAAATAGTAATAAGTAAAAGTTCTGAGGTGGAATTATGATTACTACAATAGGCTTACTTGAGTTTAACTCAATCAGCCAGGGTATAAAAGTAGCAGATATAATGAAAAAAGCAGCAGATGTAGATCTGATTTTGGCACAGCCAACCTGTCCGGGTAAATATACTATTTTAATTTCTGGAGATGTAAGTGCAGTTAAATCTTCTGTAAAATCAGGAATAGAAAAAGGTGATCCATTTGTAGTAGACCATCTTGTTATCTCAAGAATACACAATCAGCTTTTAAATGCAATTAATGCAACTACAGAGATAGAAAAAGTTAATGCAGTTGGTGTGCTGGAATATTTCAGTATAGCAAGTGCTATAATTGGTGCAGATGCAGCTGCCAAAGCAGCTCAGGTTGATCTTATACAGGTTAGATTGGGTACGGGTTTGGGAGGAAAGGCATATGTGACATTTACGGGAGATGTCAGTGCAGTAAAACAGGCTCTTAATGCAGGAGCAGCTGCCGGCAAGGACAATGGTATGCTCTATAATAAAGTATTTATTTCTTCTCCTGATAAGGATGTATTTAAAACACTGCTTTAAACTGCAGATATAAAATAATCTAAATATATGCTGCTGTTGCTATAAAGAGGAGATGGTTGGATGAATTCTTTTAATTTTGAGTTCCAGATAAAGACAAAAATAAAGTTCGGATCTGGGAAGAGAAAGGTTTTGCCTCAAACAGCTGCCGATCTGGAATGCAGAACTTTGATGATTGTTGTAGATGAAGGTATAAAAAAAGCTGGTATTTTGGATATGATAACAGCAGAGCTGGATGGTAAAGTTAATTATGTTGTTTTTGACAAGGTTAAACCAGATCCTACTATAGATATTATAGATCAGGGTGTTAAATTTGCAATAGAAAACACTGCAGATGCACTGCTTGCGGTAGGTGGGGGAAGTCCTATTGACTCTGCAAAGGCAGTTAGAGCTGTCTGTCAGCAGAAAGAACTGAATGAAAAGTGCAGTAGGATACCTTTAATTACAGTTCCCACCACCTCTGGTTCTGGCAGTGAGGTAACAAAAGCAGTAGTGATTAAAGATGAAAAAACAAAAAATAAGTTTTCCGCTGTAGATGAAAGTCTAATACCGGATATAACAGTGGTTGATCCAGAGCTTACCAGAACACTTCCACCATATTTGACTGCAATTAGTGGAATGGATGCTTTAAGCCACTGTATAGAGTCCTATGTATCACAGGATGCAGTACTGCCTTTTGAAATGATAGCAACTAAAGGAGTAGAAATGGTAAAAAATTATCTGCGTCCAGCAGTAGGTAATGGAAATAATATGAAAGCAAGAGAAGGGATGTCTCTTGCCAGTCTTTTTGGAGGAATTGCTCTAAGCAACTGTGGTCTGGGTCTGGTACATGCTATTGCCCATCCGCTTGGAGGAAGATTCAAAATTCCTCATGGGCTTGCAAATACTATACTGCTTCCACATGTTATGAAATTTAATATAATTACCAACCCGACTAAATTTGCTAATGTTGCTCGTTTGCTGGGCGTTAATATTTCGAATATGACTGAAATGGAAGCAGCTAGAAGAGCTGCAGATGAAGTCAAGAGGCTCACTGCAGATATTGGACTGCCAACAGGTTTAAAAGAGTTTGGTGTTGACAGTTTTGAAGAAGTTGCAGATTTAGCTCTTGAAGAAGTTCTTATGCTCAGAAGTAATCCAAGGCCTGTAAAAAGAGAAGATATTATAAAGATTCTTAAAGATGTTTACTGATGAAGAATTTTTACGGATAAAATTATGAATTCAAGGAGATAATAGATAAATATATTTCAGCAGAGGATGGTAATATTATGAAAGTATTTGTGCTTAACTGTGGCAGTTCTTCATTAAAATATCAATTAATAAATATGGAAGGTGAAACAGTTCTGGCAAAAGGACTTGTGGAAAAAATTGGAGAAAAAAGTTCAGTTTTAAAACATAAAGCTTTAAATAAAGAAGAAATAAAGATTTCGGAAAAAATAGCTGCTCACAATAAAGCTATTAAAATGGTTTTAGATGTACTTCAGGATGAAAAAATTGGAGTTATTAAAAATATGGATGAAATTAGTGCTGTCGGCCACCGCGTTGTGCACGGAGGAGAAAAATTTTCAGGTTCTGTGCTGATAAATGATGCAGTATCTGAAGCACTGAGGGAAAATATCAAACTGGCTCCACTGCATAATCCGGCTAATTTAATTGGTATTGAAGTAAGTCAGAAGCTGATGCCAGATACTCCCAATGTTGGTGTTTTTGATACAGCATTTCATTACTCTATGCCTGAACAAGCATTTCTTTATGCAGTACCTTATTCCTGGTACAAAGAAAATGGGGTAAGAAGGTATGGTTTTCATGGAACATCACATAAATTTGTATCTGAGAGAGCATCAGAATTGGATGGAAGAAATTATGAAGATCTAAAAATAATAACATGTCATCTGGGTAATGGTGCCAGTATAGCAGCGATTGATAAAGGCAGAGTGGTTGATACCAGTATGGGTCTTACTCCACTGGAAGGACTTGTAATGGGAACCAGATCTGGAGATATTGATCCCGGTATAATACCTTATATTATGAAAGAAAGAAATTTGTCCATCGAAGATGTTGATGAAGTTCTTAATAAAGAAAGTGGAGTACTAGGAATTTCTGGAGTCAGCAATGATTTTAGAGATTTATCTGAAGCAGCAGAAGCAGGCAGCCGCAAATCCGAGCTGGCCCTTGAAATTTTCTGCCGTCGAGTAAAAAAATATATAGGATCTTATACAGCAGTGATGGGTGGAGTTGATATAATAGTATTTACAGCCGGTATAGGAGAAAATGCTGTGGAGGTAAGAGAAATAATATTATCTGACATGGAGTATTTTGGTATCTGTCTTGATAAAGAAAAAAATAAATGTCGGGGTGAGGAAATAAAAATAAGTAAAGAAGAATCAGCAGTTAAAGTATATGTTATTCCAACAAATGAAGAGCTGGTTATAGCTAGAGAAACAAAAAAATAATAGAAAATCACATTAAATCAGTACTGGAGGATATACTTGCAGGTAATTAAAAAAGAATTAAAAAGCAACTGGGGTGAGAGAAAATGGCAGCAGAAAAAGAAAAACAGCGGATGATACAGGAATATGTACCTGGTAAACAGGTTACTCTGGTACATCTAATTGCCCATCCATCCAAAGATATCTACAAAAAAATTGGTTTAAACCAGGAACACGAAGCATTAGGAATTTTAACTATTACTCCCAGTGAAGCCGCAATTATTGCTGCAGATGCAGCAAGTAAAGCAGCAAATATTGAAATTGGTTTTATTGACAGATTTAGTGGTTCTCTTGTTATAAGTGGTAAGGTGTCCAGTGTTGAATCAGCTTTAAAAAATATTCTTAACTTATTAGAACATGTTTTGGATTTTGATATAACAGATATTACGAGGTCCTGATATGGTAAAAATAATTCTTATAGGGGCCAGTAGAGCAGGAAAAACAACACTTATAAAAGTTCTGGAGAATGGAGAATTTAAAAATATAGATTACAGAACACAAAGTCTTGAGTTTAATGATAAAGCTATTGATACTCCTGGAGAATATATAGAGAACAAGCATTATTACACAGCCTTAATTTCAGCTGCACAGGAAGCTGAAATAATAGGTCTTGTTGCAGATGCCACGGCAGAACAAAATTTTTTGCCACCAGGCTTTGCTTCTGTTTTTGCGAGACCTGTGGTAGGTATTATTACAAAAATAGATGCAGAAGATGCAGATATTGAATATGCAAGATCAATTTTGGAAATGGCTGGAGCAGAGAAAATATTTCTTACAAGTGCTCTAGAAGGTACAGGTTTAAAAAAATTATCTGAATTTATAAAGTTCAATAGTGAAGTTGGGAGGACAGACGAATGAATTATCTGGAAAAAGCTAAAAAAGCAGCATATTATATTAAAGAAAGAACCGGTTATAATAAATTAAATACGGCAGTAGTTGCCGGAAGTGGTCTTTCTTTTTTAAAGGATATACTGAATAAGGAAATTGAACTGTCCTTTACAGAAATTCCTTATTTCCCACCTCTTACTGCCCCAGGACATAAAGGCAGCCTTATTTTTGGGAAGATTAATGGGGAAAATACTATTATTACAGGGGGAAGATACCATTATTATGAGGGGTACAGTATGGAAGAAGTTGTTTTTCCGATACGAGTGTTTAAATATCTTAAAGTAAAAAAGATTTATTTGACAAATGCAGCAGGAGCACTTAATGAAGACTATCACAGAGGAGATCTTATGGTGGTTAAAAATCATATTAACCTGCAGGGAACAAGCCCTTTAAGAGGACCAGCTTTAGAAGATGAAATACGCTTCCCGCTGTTGGAAAAAGCCTATTATAATAAGGAGGAAGAGCGGCAGAAAATTATCAGTTTGGGAGAAAAGTATGGTCTTAATATTCATGAAGGTATATACACAGCTATCTGTGGCCCGGAAATTGAAAGTTCAGCAGAAGCAGAGTATATGCGCAGGATAGGTGGAGACTGTGTTGGAATGTCAACTGTTCCGGAAATAATTGCTGCGGTGCAGAGCAGGCTGGATGTTCTTGCTGTTTCTGTGATAACAGATACTGCCGGTGAATATAATCCTGAAGTTATATCTTCCGAAAATATGGAACTTTTAATGGGAAAATTAGCACCGGGTATTAAAGGATTGTTTAAAGAAATTTTGTCGGAATAATTAAATATTTAGATTTTATAAAATTTGTTAAAAAAGCAATATTAATTAAATTTATTAAACTAATATGTTGATTGTAACACAAAAAGCATATAATATTTTCCAATTTACATGTTTCAAATACTAAAATAAGTCTTCTAAACACAACAATAAAAGCATTTAAAAC
>NZ_QPJE01000015.1 GCF_003337245.1 Halanaerobium sp. MA284_MarDTE_T2 | reverse complement strand
TTCACGATTATATTAGTAGGAGGGAAAAATGGAGAGGGCAGATAAAGGACTTGCTTTTATACTTAAATATGAAAATGTGGCCTGGTATGAAGATGGGAAAGTTAAAATTTTAGATAGACGGATATATCCCCAAAAAGTAGAATATGTTTGCTGTGAAAATCATAGAGAGGTGGCTCAGGCAATTGCTGATATGGTGACTCAGAGTGGTGGCCCCTATCTTGCTGCTCCAATGGGGATGGCTCTTGCTGCATATGAAGTTAGAGATAAAAAAGAAGAAGAACAGATTGATTATTTGAAAAAAGCAGCTTATAAACTTTCTCATGCTAGACCAACTACTGTTAAAAGAATGGAAATAGTGGTAAATAAAGCTCTTAATGCGGCAAAAAAAGCTATTAAAGCTGGTCAAAAAGCAGATAAGGCAATATTTGAACATGCATTAGAAGAAATTAATAATAAATATAAAAAAATAGATAGAATTGCCGGTAATTTAGTTGATTTTTTTCCTGATAAAGGAACAATAATTACACAGTGTTTTGCAGAATCAATAGTTGGACTTATGCTTAGAGAAGCAAAAAATAGGGGCAAAGATATTAAAGTAATCTGTCCCGAAACAAGACCATATTTTCAGGGGGCTCGTCTGACAGCAAGTGTAGCCTGTGAGCAGGGATTTGATGTAAGGGTTATAACAGATAATATGCCTGCATATGTAATGGAAAAAGAAAATGTTGATCTATTTACATCAGCAGCAGATGTAATAACTATGGACGGTCATGTAGTTAATAAAATAGGAACCTTTCAAATAGCAATGGCTGCTCATTATAATGATATACCTTATTTTGTAACAGGAGCTCCAGATAGAGATCATCCTGATATTGATAGTATTGAGATTGAAGAAAGAGATGGGGACTTTGTACTCCAGGCAATGGGAGAAAGAACTGCAGTGGAAGGTGTTAAAAGATATTATCCGGCCTTTGATATAACACCACCCAAATTTGTAAGTGGAGTAGTGACCGGAAAAGGCATATATTCCCCCTATGATTTAAAAAAATATTATAAGTGATAGAAGTTTCAGTTTGCTGATAAAGATTATAGATTATGGACTTATGTCGTAGAGTGGTCACAGTAAATAAGAAATAAATTGTCTTATTAGACTTGCAGAAAATTTAAAAACAAAAAATGGCCGGTATAAAAGGAGATAGACTTTAAAAAAATTTGTTGTTAATTGTTAAGTTGAGATTTTGATGAAATTTTACAAATTAATAGAGATTAATTTTTTGTTTAAAGCAGAAATTAAATGATTTAATGAGTATAAATAAAAGTGGGAAATATCATTTTAATTTTTATATCAAAAGTTAAAATGTAAATTTTTAGAACACTTTTATTATATTAAAAATACAGTGTTTAAACTGTAAAAAAATTAAAGGGGATGATTTTGATGATAGTAGGAGTACCAAAGGAAATTAAAAACAATGAAAACAGAGTTGCTATTACAGCTGCAGGTGTTGAAGCTTTGACTAAAGCCGGGCATGAAGTATTAATAGAAAAATATGCCGGTAAAGGCAGTGGAATCGATGATAAAGAATATATTTCTGCAGGGGCAACAATTCTTAGTGATAAAAAAGAATTATTTGAAAGAGCAGAAATGATTATGAAGGTAAAAGAACCGCTACCTGAAGAATATGATTACTTCCACGAAGACCAACTTCTATTTACCTATCTACATCTGGCAGCTGAAGAGAAATTAACCAAAGCTCTGCTGGACAAAAAAGTTGTAGGTGTAGCATATGAAACAATTCAGACAGAAGATGGTTCTTTACCGCTTTTGACACCGATGAGCGAAGTTGCAGGCAGGCTTGCAGCACAGGAAGGTGCTAAATTTTTAGAAAAGCCTAATGGTGGTAGAGGTGTTCTGCTGGGAGGAGTGCCTAGTGTAGAACCTGCTAAAGTAGTAATTGTTGGAGGGGGAATTGTTGGAGTAAATGCAGCAAAAATGGCTGTTGGTCTGGGAGCAGATGTAACTATTATGGATATTGATCAGGAAAAAATGCGTTATATAGATGACATTTTCAATGGTAGAGTAAAGACAGTAATGTCAAATACATATCATGTAATGGAAGAGGTAAAAAAAGCTGATCTAGTTATTGGAGCAGTTTTAATCCCTGGTGCTAAAGCTCCAAGTCTTGTCACAGAAGAAATGATAAAGGAAATGAAAGAGGGGGCAGTAATTGTTGATGTAGCAATTGACCAGGGTGGATGTGTTGAAGGAACTTATCCTACCACTCACGATGATCCTGTGTTTGTACGTCATGGAGTAGTTCACTATTCAGTTGCAAATATGCCAGGCGCGGTTGCCAGAACATCTACATATGCACTTACAAATGCAACACTGCCTTATGCACTTAAACTTGCCAATAAAGGTTACAAAAAAGCAATGGTAGATGATCCAGCACTTGCAAAGGGATTAAATACTCATGAAGGTGAACTGACATATAAAGCAGTTGCAGATGCATTTGATATGGATTATACACCACTTTCTGATCTTATAGCTGATTTTGAAGCATAAATTGAATCATAAATCTGAAAAATGATATTATTAAAGCAGGTGGCATTTAAGCTGCCTGCTTTTTTGCATCTTAATACTAAAAATTCGGAAACTCTTTTTTCTTTAAAGACTTGCATTTTTTTAGCTGCTGTATTATAATAAAATTCAAATTAATAGCCAGTTTAGAAAAGCATTGAACAGGAATAGTAAATTATCTAATCTGTCTTAGAAAGCTGGTGGATGATGAAAACCAGCCAGATTGATTATTGAATCCACCTGGGAGCTGAAAAGATGAAATCAAGTAGTCTTTTCCGGGAAAAATCCGTTATTTTTTCAAAGAGGCAGATAATAATAATCTGCCAGTAGGGTGGCACCACGGGAATATAACTCTCGTCCCTTTTTAGGGATGGGAGTTTTTTAATTTAATTATAATAAACTTAACTTAAAGAAGGAGGAATAAAAAATGTTAGATATGAAATTTATCAGGGAAAATCCAGAAATTATTGAGAAGGCACTTGAAAAGAGAGATATGGATTCACCAGTGCCTGAATTTAAGAAGCTGGATGACAGAAGAAGAGATTTGCTCTATGAGGCAGAGCAGCTTAAACATAAGCGCAATATTAATTCTGAAAAAATAGGTGAACTTAAGAGAAATGGGAAAGATGCTTCTGAATTAATTTCTGAAATGCAGGAAGTTTCTGCACAAATTAAGAAATATGACCAGGAAGTTAAAGAAATCGAAGAAAAATTAAATGATATTCTGCTTACTATTCCCAATATACCACATGAGTCTGTTCCAGTTGGATTAGATGAAAAAGATAATAAAGAAGTTAAAAGATGGGGTAAACCTAGAGAATTTGATTTTGAATTTAAAGCTCACTGGGATATTGGAGAAGAGCTGGATATTTTAGACTTTGAACGTGGTGGAAAGGTGACTGGAGCGAGATTTACTTTTCTTAAAGGTGCTGGGGCAAAGTTAGAGCGCAGTTTGGTTAATTTTATGCTTGATCTCCACACAGAGGAACACGGCTATAAAGAAGTATTTCCTCCTTTTGTAGCTAATGCTGATAGTATGACCGGGACAGGTCAGCTGCCTAAATTTAAACAAGATATGTTTAAATTAGAAGGGCTGGATTATTATTTAATTCCAACTGCCGAAGTTCCTGTGACAAATCTCTACCGTGACGAAATATTGAGTGCAGAAGATTTACCTCAGTATTTATGTGCTTACAGTGCCTGCTTTAGAGCAGAGGCCGGTGCTCATGGAAGGGACAGCAGAGGTATAATTAGACAGCATCAGTTTAATAAGGTAGAGATGGTTAAGTTTGTTAAACCAGAAGATTCTTATAATGAACTAGAAAAAATAACGGCTGATGCAGAAGATATCTTACAAAAATTAGAACTGCCATATAGAATAGTTACTTTATGTACCGGAGATTTAACATTTTCTTCTGCAAAGACTTATGATCTCGAAGTTTGGCTGCCTGCATATGATACTTATCGTGAGATCTCTTCCTGCAGTAATTTTGAAGATTTTCAGGCCAGAAGGGCCGGGATTAGATATCGCCCCAAAAAGGATGCAGGGGCAGAATTTGTGCATACATTAAATGGTTCAGGTCTGGCAATTGGAAGAACTGTTGCTGCCATTCTGGAAAATTATCAAAATGAAGATGGAACTGTAACTGTGCCAGAAGTTCTGCGGCCATATATGGGAACAGATATTATAAAGTAATTTTTAAATAATTAAAAAAATCCCTGCTGTAGATATATAATGTCACGGCAGGGTTTTAATTTATGAGCTTATTTTTATAAGCATAAAGAATTTATTTTAAAGAAAAAGCAGCATGTGCTGTTACACTGATTTCTTTGTTTCTACTGCTTGTATTGTAGATTCCCATACTTGAGGTATTGGTTGAATAAGGTTCTGTAATTTGAAAAATACCTGAGTTCATAGAAAGAACCTTATCTGGTTTAAGATCAGTTTCCTCTAACATTCTTTCTGCTCTTTCACGTGCATTTACTGTGGCTTCAGCAATAATTTCTTTTTTGAGATTATCTATTTCCGAAAAATAATACTGGAGGTTGGAATTTTCTATAAAGATATTTTTGTTATAAAGTTCTAATGGATTGAGAACAAGGTTTTCTACCTGATCGATATTTTTTGTTATTAAGAAAATATATTGATTCAATCTGTAACCTCTAAAAACCCTTTCACTATTTCCATCTTTATAAATATAATTAAATTCTTTTGTTACCTGTATTGGCTGGATATTAAATTGTTCAGTTTCTATGCCTATTTTGCTGATTTCTTCTTTAAAATTTAACAGCCGATCTTTCATTATTAAATAGCCCTGCTGCAGTTCTTCTGGATTTACTTCTGTTTCCAGATTGACAGACCACTTTAAAGTATCAGCTTCAAATGGTCTTTTTGCAATTCCTACTACTTTAATTGTATTTTCTTTATTAACTGCCTGGTAGAAAAATCCTCCCAGTATTAAAGCAGCAATTATAATTGAAATTGATAAGATAATATATGTATTATTTTTCATTTGATCCCTTCTTTTTTAATATTTTATATGATTACATTTATTATACCACAGAATAATAGTTTTTTCATTTATTGTAAAAAAACAGTGGTATCCTGAGATATTTTATGGAGAATTATTATTGATAAGAATATTTTGGTAAAGAAAAAATAAAAAATACTTGCTTTATCTTTGATTCCAAGATATGCTGTTTTATATAAAATATCTGGGAGTGATGGGATTAAAATGCTAAAATATTATATTTTAAGTTCTGTTCATCTAGTAACTGATTTTGCGCCAGGATCCATATTAATAATAATGACACACATGAAAACACTCTTAAATTTAAGTTATTTTCAGACAACATTAATTTATTTAATGATTGAAGTTACATCTTCTTTTCTGCAGCCAATATTAGGTTATATTTCAGATAAAGGTTATAAAGTATGGATTATACCTGCTTCTACAGTTCTTTCTATCACTGCTTTAAGTTCACTTGGATTTATCGATAATTATAAACTGCTGCTTTTTGTAGTATTTCTTTCTGGAATTGGAGTAGCTGCATTTCATCCTTATGCTTCCAGACTGGTTTTTCAGCTCAGCAGAGGTGGTAATCAGGCACAGGCAATGTCTATTTTTTCACTTGGTGGAACCCTGGGAGTTGCTTTTGCACCGGTGCTGATGTCATTTTTTATTGGTCTTTCTGGTCTTAAAGGAACAATCTATTTTCTAATACCGGCTATTTTAGTTATTCCAGCTGCCGGATATTATCTCTTTAAAATAGATGGTAAATATGTACTTGAGGATCCTTTTAAAAAAAGTGCTAAAAAGGGAAATCCTGAAGATGAAAAGAAAAGAGTAAATTCTATCATTATTCTTCTCCTATTTGTTATTGTTAGATCGTGGTTAAGTGCAGGTATTTTGAATTTTATACCACTTTATTTTATTGATTATCTGGGAAAAGCAGGGTTTTTTGGCAGTAGATTATTAACTTTATTTTTAACTGCAGGGGCTGTAGGTACTGTAATAGCAGGTCGGCTTGGGGATAAAATAGGGATGCTTAAAATTTTAACTGGTTTTATTACCTTAACTATACCTTTTACATATTTGATTTTTAATACAAGCAGTTTTATTACAAATATTGCTGCAGTTTTGACAGGTTTTGTCTTAATGAGCACTTTTGGTATAACAGTAATACTGGGCCAGCGAGTTATGCCCGGTAATGCAGGCCTTGCTGCCGGACTGATGACTGGTTTTGGATCAGGTTTAGGGGCACTGGGGGCCACTGGACTGGGATATATAGCAGATAGTTTTAGCATTATTTATTCTATAAGAGTAATATTAATGCTGCCTGTAGCCGCACTTGTTTTACTTGTTTTGTTGAATTTAAACAGAGATAAAATTTTAAATAATTAAAAGAAGTAATTTTAATAAGTAAGAGGAAAAACTTACAAATAGTTAAAAATAAGTTAAATTTATTTTAGGAAGGAAATTTGTTTAATTATAAAGAATTAAGTATTTGTGATACAATATAATTGATAACTTATATTGTATTTTTGCAGATAAGCAGCAATATTTATGCTTTCATTTTTTTGAATTGTTTTGAACAGCAAAAAATAAGTAAAATCGTTTTAAAGAATGATAAATACTGCTGTCAAAAAAATATTTTACAGGAGGGAATAAAAGATGAAATTTAATGAAAAGAATCTTGTTATGCAGTCTGTACAGGGAGTGATTGCTCATCCAAAAGCAGGAGCATCTCCTTACAGAGTTGATAGAGAGGGTATGGGGAATATTCTGCCTGCGACTGGTGGTATAACTTACAATGTAAGTATTGGAGATCCAGCTTTTGGCTGGGCTGGAGATCATATTGAACCTGGTGTAAGTATGAAGATAGTTGATAATAATCAGGGAGCAGAAAATATGGGTTTGGCTACACTTGCATGTATAGGAAATAGGGCAAAGGTGGTAAGTGGAAAGGCAGAAGGAGCTGAAGGATTTGTTACCGGTACACATGGTGGTATTGACCATGTTCTAATATATTTTGAAGCTGAAGAACTGGAAAAAATGAAAATTGGTGATGAGATCCTCATTAAGGCATATGGACAGGGGATAAAGATTAGAGATTATCCAGAGATTAAAGTCTTTAATATTGATCCGACATTATTAAAAAAGCTGAATATTAAAGAAGAGGACGGCAAATTAAAAATAGGTGTTGCTGCAGAAATACCTGGAGAAATAATGGGATCTGGTATAGGATCTTCTTCTGTCGGCAGAGGTGATTATGATATTACAACAGGTGATACTGAACTTATCAGAGAACTGGAGATTGATAAACTTCGCCTGGGCGATATTGTGTATTTAAAAGATTGTGATAATACTTATGGTAGAGAATTTAAGCGTGGTGCGGGGAGTATTGGTGTTGTAATTCACAGTGATTGTATAAAGATGGGACATGGACCAGGTGTGACTACTCTTTTTACTGCTAAAAATAATTTAATTGAGACTTTTATTGATAAAGAAGCAAATCTCATTAATTATTTTGATTAATTAGATCAACTTATAAAATTTAATTTTAAAACCGGAGAAGGGTGGCGTATTATTTTGAAAATCTTAATAGCTCCTGATTCTTTTAAAGGATCTTTAACTGCTCTGGAAGCTGCCAGTGCAGTTGAAAAAGGAATAAAGAATTTTGATATGAATATTGAGACCCAAAAAATACCGCTGGCAGATGGTGGTGAAGGCACCATCCAGGCTTTGATTGATTTTACTGGTGGTAGAAAAATTTCTAAAAAGGTGCATGACCCTCTGGGAAGGATTATAGAAGCAGAATATGCTCTACTTGATGATGGGACTGCTGTAATTGAAATGGCTGAAGCTTCTGGGCTCACTCTGCTTTCTCCAGAAGAGAGAAATCCTCTTGTTACTACAACTTATGGTACTGGAGAGCTAATAGCAGATGCTCTTAATGAGGGAGCGAAAAAGTTGATTATTGCTATTGGAGGTAGTGCAACCAATGATGCTGGAGTGGGGCTGGCCCAGGCTTTAGGGGCTCATTTTTTTGATAAAAATGCAGAAGAGATATCTTTCGGTGGTGAAAACCTCAGCAAAATTAAAGAAATCGATCTCAGCAAATTAAAAGAAACTTTAAAAGGAGTAGAAGTAATAACTGCATGTGATGTTGATAATCCTTTTTATGGGGAAAATGGTGCTGCATATGTTTATGCACCTCAAAAAGGTGCAGACGCAGAAATGGTTAAAATACTTGATAAAAATCTAAAACATTTTGCCGGGCTCATTAAAAGAGAATTTAATATTGATCTTCAAAAAATTCCTGGTACTGGTGCTGCGGGTGGCCTTGGTGGAGGTTTAATTACATTTTTGAATTCTGAACTTAAATCAGGTATAGAAATTGTATTAGATAAAGTTGGATTTGATAATTACCTTAAAAATGTTGATTTATTAATTACTGGAGAAGGAATGATAGATAGCCAGACTGTATCAGGCAAAGCTGCTGCTGGTGCAGCTTCTAGAGCAAAAAAACATAATATCGATGTAATTGCTGTGGCTGGTTCTTTAGCAGAAGGTTATAAAAAAGTTAATAAATCTGGAATTGATGCAGTTTTTAGTATTTTAAAAAGTCCAATTACTTTAGAAGAAGCAATGCAATCAGGTGATATTTTGTTAGAAGAGCTGACAGAACAGATAATTAGGCTCTATCTCCTGGGAAAATAACATAATTTAGTGTTCATATAACAATGCAGGAGCGAGAAATTAATGCTGTTGATTTGGCAGTAATATCATTCTGTAAATTTGTTGCTGGTTCTTAATCAACCATAAAAAAGGAGACAGGCAGAAATGAGTTATAAATACATATATGGTCCAGTTAATTCGCGCAGATTGGGGCGCTCACTTGGAGTGGATTTATTTCCCTATAATATATGCAGTTTAGACTGTATTTACTGTGAATGTGGCCCAACAAAGGAGCTGACTTTAGAAAGAAAAGAATATGTAGATACAGGGGAAGTTTTAAAAGAATTATCAAGCTATTTAAAAGAAAATCCAGAATTAGATTATATAACATTTTCTGGCTCTGGGGAGCCAACTTTACACAGTGGTCTAGGGAAAATATTAAAGTTTATTAAAAATAATTTCTCTCAGTATAATACAGCACTGCTGACAAACAGTACCCTTTTAAATAGAGAGGTTCGAGAAGAAATAAAAGATTTTGATTTAATTGTTCCTTCTCTTGATGGGATTTCTGTTGAAGCCTTTGCTAAAATTGATAGACCACACCTGGATATTGATATTAAAGAAGTCATTGAAAATATTATTTCCCTGCGAAGAGAGCAGAATGGTAAAATATGGCTGGAAATCTTTCTTGTGCCTGGAATTAATGATAATGAAGTAGAATTTCAGCTATTTAAAAAAGCTGTCAAAAGGATTAATCCAGAAAAAGTTCAATTAAATACTCTTGATAGACCTGGTGCAATCTCAGATATTAAAAAGATTTCCAGGAAAAGAATTGAAGAAATTGCGGCATTTTTTAAAAAAGATATTAAAGATATAGAAATTGAAATATATTAACAACGCCATTTTCTGTAGTCATAGGTATAACATATTCATCAATAGAATTGAATTTTGGTTGTATAATTAATGTTGTATTAGAGATTTCTCATAAAGAGGAATCTCTTTTTTTGTTTAGAAACAGATATAATATTAGATTAAATGTTTATTGACATATGTTCAATAATGTAATATAATAAAAGTGAATAAAATCACTTGGAGGGGATAGCTATGGAAAATTCAGAACGTAAAGAATTGCTGGACAGTATTTATAAAAGAGCTTATGAATATGAAGCAGATTATGGTTTTTGTCCCCAGGCAGTTTTAGCTGCACTGCAGGATTATTTTGATGGAATTGATGATGAGGTGATTAAAGCCAATCACACACTTGCTGGCGGAGGAGCACTATGTGGTGATGGAACATGTGGTGGACTTGTTGGCGGTATGGCAGCATTAGGATGTTTTTTTGGCCGCAGCAGAGAAGAGTTTGGAAAAAGTAGTGCAGATGGGTGGACCGGTTCTTCTAAAATTGCAAAAAAATTGAGGGAAAAATTTATTGATGAATTTGGAAGTGTAATTTGTAATGATGTTCAGTCGAAAAAGATGGGAAGAAGTTTTGATCTCTGGGATCAGGATGATTTCAGAAAATTTGAAGAAGCAGGAGCACATGAAGATCAGTGTCCGGATGTAACCGGTAAATCAGCAATGTGGACAGCAGAAATACTTTTAGATAGAGGTATTGAAATTAAGAAGTAATGCTTTTTCAATAAATCGCAGATTTAGAAAAATTTTTTTAGATGGGTTAGATAAATTTTGATTCAAATAAGTCGATAAAAGTTTAAAAAATAAGATAATAATAAAATAATTAAAGAAGACCACAGTTAAGCTTTTAAACCTAACTGTGGTCTTTCTGTTTCAAAAATGATTTTCAACTGATTATTATATAATCAGATTATAAGTCAAATTATACGAGAGAATCAATTAGAGGTTTTTCTGGTGAAGAGATCAATTTTTTACCCAATAAATATTTTTGATTATCTTTATTAGCTGATTCAGCTGTATTTAATCCCTGTTTACAGGCTTCAATACTGCCTGTAAATATGATTAAAGACTTACCTCCGGTTGCCATACCCAGTACTACTTTTACCAGCTCTACTTCTGCTGCTTTTACTGCAGCATCAGCAGCAATTATACCTGCAGCAATACTTGAATATTCTAAAACTCCGAGAGCTATAAAATTTTCTGGTTTACTCTTTTTATGCTGGATTAAATCAATTAGCTGTTTGCTTACTTTAGGAATGGTTAGTTCTTTTATTACATCGTTCTTCCCTATATTAAGACCGGCATTAATAGATGATTTAACAGCACTTACATCACCAGCAATTAAAACAATATATTTTCCAGGACAGATGTATCTGGCATTAAGGAGTTCAATATCTGCAGCTTTAATCATTTGATTACAGGCTTCAATACCTGAGGCAATTCTTTTAAATTCCAGCAGACCTATAGTGTCAACCATTTTTCTTCCTCCTCTTTTGTATATAAATACAGCTATATTCTAAAAATAATTAAATTTTCCAGTCTGAGTAAATAAAGAAAATAATTTGTTGTTAACTAATCTTATTTACTTTCTACAGTAATATATTTAAAGATTTTTTTGAAAAATCCTTTATTTTGCAGGAATATTTAAAAATTATTTAAAAAGGAAGAATTATTGTACTACCTTTGATATAATGAATAAAGAAACTATCTGTTTTATTGAATATATACTGATTAGGGAGGAAATTTTATGCTGAAGAAAAAAATTTATATTACAAGAAAAATACCTGACATAGGTCTCAATATGCTGAAAGAAAAATTTGATATTAAAGTTAATGAGGAAGACCGAGTACTGACCAAAAAAGAAATTATAGAAAATATGGACAGATGTGACGGACTTTTATCTCTGTTAACCGATACAATAGATAAAGAAATTATAGCCAGCAATCCTAATTTAAAAATAATTTCCAATTATGCAGTTGGATATAACAATATAGATATTGATTATGCCAGCAAAAATGATATTGTTGTTACAAATACACCTGGTGTTCTTACAGAAACAACTGCTGACATGACCTGGGCACTTCTGATGGCAGTATCCAGGCGTATTGTAGAATCTGATAAATTTGTAAGAGATAAAAAATATAAAGGCTGGGCGCCGAAACTGCTGCTGGGTAAAGATATTTATGGAAAAAAGCTGGGTATAATTGGTCTGGGAAGAATAGGTAGAGCAGTTGCCAGACGTGCAGAAGGATTTGGTATGGAAGTTTATTATAATAAACGCAGTCCACTTTCAGATAAAGAGGAAAAAGAACTTAATGTAACATACTATAAACTGGATGAACTTCTCGAAAGGTCAGATTTTATAACTATTAATGCCTTATTGAATGATGAAACTCATCATTTAATAGGGAAAAATGAATTTAAATTGATGAAAAATACGGCTGTTATAATTAATACAGCAAGAGGACCAATTATTAATGAAAGTGAACTGGTAAAAGCACTTAAAAAAGGAGAAATTGCTGGAGCAGCTTTAGATGTATTTGAAGATGAACCTGCAGTACATCCTGAACTGCTGAAGATGAATAATGTTGTTTTGACACCTCACACAGCAAGTGCTACTACTGAGACAAGAAATAAAATGGCTGAGATTGCAGCACAAAATTTGATCGATTTTTTTGCAGGGAATAAAGTGGAACATCAAGTTAATCTATAAAGTGAGATGGTATAATTATGGATTTTTTGCTGGCCCCTTTTTCTTATATTGAACTCAGTCTTGGATTTATGATTGGAGGTATGGTAAGAGGGATTCTGGTTGGAGTGTAATATATTTATTTAAAATTGGTTATAAAGTTAAGAGTTAAAAAATAATAAAACCGTGCACTGCAACTTGCAATTTATACGTGCAGAAAAAAATGGTTTAACTCTTGACAGTATTGAATTAATATAGTAGAATATAATTTGTGACAAAAGTGGAGGGATGTCCGAATTGGCTAAGGAGCCGGACTTGAAATCCGGTGAAGCCGAAAGGTGTCAGGGTTCGAGTCCCTGTCCCTCCGCCATTGAATATTAAGGGCTGATGCCCATTTTAAGAAACCTGCCGAGAGGCGGGTTTTTTGTGTTTTAAGGGGTAGATCCTAACATTTGAGTATAATAGAACAAAATATTATAATGTTTCTAAGCCCGTCAAAGAGATTTCCAAAAGTTTTTATATCAATTTAAATTGTGTCAGCTAACTTGACATGTTTGCTTTCTTCCTTCAAAATAATAACTAGAAAGGAAAATAGCAATTAGTAAAAATACAAAGCGCTCACCTGAAGTAAAAAAGCCTGTACTGTTAAATTTTCTAAAAAATGTATAATTACACAAAGAAGTAAATTAACTTAAAATTATAAAAATACTAGGAGTGATTTCTAAATGATGAAAGTTGATTCAGAAAAATGTATTGGCTGTACTAAATGTATTGATGACTGTTTAGCAAATGATATCATAATGGTTGAAGAAAGGGCCCAAATGAAAAACGAAAACTGCTTTAAGTGTGGACACTGTATTGCCATCTGTCCCGCAAATGCAGTTTCAACTTCTGAATATAATATGAGCGAAGTAAAAGAATATAATGAAGAAGAATTTTCAATACCTGCAGATAATCTACTCAATTTTATAAAATTTAGGAGGTCTATTAGACAATTTAAAGAAATAGATGTAGAGGAAAAGAAAATAATGAAAATTATAGAAGCAGGACGTTATACACCAACTGGCAGCAATCAGCAGGATGTCTCTTTTACCGTAGTGAAGGATAAAATAGATGAATTTAGAGAACTAATATTGAAAAATTTAAATGAAAAAGGCAGATCAATACTTAATAACCTGAACCCAGAGACGATGAAATTTAAAAAATATGCTGAAATGTGGATACAGATGTATCAAAATTATCAAAACGAATCTGTACATAATGACCGTTTATTTTTTAACGCTCCAATCGTAATTGTTATTTCAGCTAGCTCTAATATTAATGGTTCTTTGGCTGCTTCTAATATGGAATTAATGGCTAATGCTTTAGATTTAGGTGTTTTATTTAGTGGTTTTACTTTAAGAGGAGCTAAAAATAAAGAAGAAGTCAGAAAATTTCTCAGAATTAAAAATAATAAAGAAATAGTAACAGCCTTGGTTATTGGTTATCCGGATGTAAAATACTTTAGAACGGTTCCCCGTGAACAAGTTGATATTAGCTGGAAATAATTTTAGATTTATAAAATTATTGGAACAATAAATAATAAAAGATCCAGAGTGCTTTTTAATTAAGATTTTTTAAACTGATTAAACTTTTCAAGAATAAGGCTGGGTGATAACTGTGGAAAAAATAATGAGCGAAAACGGAGAGCTTAAGGCTAGAGTCTGGAGCAGGCAGCATAAAAATGTGCTTAAAATAATTAAAGAAAAAGGAGTTTATAGAGTAAAAGAAAGATATATAAGAAAAAAGCTAGATGACTGTGCTGATATTTATCTTAATGTATATAAATGGCTGCGTCATGAGGCTTCTAAAAGAATGAAAATTCCAGCAGAAGTTAAATATCCTATCTGGCTAAGTGTCGAGGAGGAACTTAAACTTCCTGCAGCTGAGGGTATGGTTTTTTTTGAGCTTGAAATACCCAAAGATCAAATAATGATCTTTGATATGTTGAAATGGGATTATATTGTTAATTATCTATATTTACCAAAAGATAGGGATGATAGAAGAATATTTAAGGAAAAACTTAAAAAGTACAATATTAATGTTGAATCAGATATTTATTTACAGAATTTTTATCCAAGATTAAAAAAAGAAATGACTTCAAGTTGGAAAAGACTATTTGACCCAAATATAGAGCTTTCAGATCAAAAAGTTGCAATAAGTTGGGAGCTAAAAGAGGAATGGGTGGTTGATTATGAGTACAAAAGTTAAACTTTGGACTCAGCAGAGCAAAAAAGTCAAAGATTTATTATTTAAAGAGAAAAGGCTGACGGTTAAGAAAAGATATATTAAGCGGAAGTATGGTTCAGAGGCTGAAATATTTTTGAAAGCATATGACTTTTTTGTTAGTGAAGCTAAAAAGATAGTTCAAAAACCTGAAGATGCTGAATATCCATTTTGGGCTGCAGCTGACCCAAAGTCTGTACTGAATGGTGGGGGAGGTTTTTTAATTAAACTGCAGGTGCCTAAAGAAAAAATAATATTTTTTGATAAAAAGAAATGGAATAAAATTTTAAATCTCAGTTATATTGCAGATGATCAAAAAGATTTAGAAGAGCATCAGAAAGCTTTAAAAAAGTGGGGAATAACTGATGATTCAGAAGTTATGCTTTCTCCATACTATCCAGTTTTGAAAAATAAGATTAGACAGAGCTGGCAGAAGCTCTTTGAGTCTGAAAATGATGGGTTTAACTCTGCAAAAAGGGGAGCGGCTGTCTGGGTTCTGTGTTCAGAATGGGTTGAAAAAGTTATAAAAAATTAAATAAAATTTATTGGGGAAAAATGAAATTACTTGTTATTAATAGTGGTAGCCCAACTTTAAAGTAATAGCTGTTTAATATGGAAACAGAGAGTGTGCTGATTAAAGGTTTAATTTACCACTTATGATACTGATGAAAAAAGGAATAAGTTCTTCAACGAGCTGCCAAGGAGACTGCTTGGACAATGCAGGAGCATAAAGCTTTTTCACTATAAAACAGAATTAATTTATCAAAAAGATCACAAAATAAGTAAAACTATCTAAATATCTAAAATAAGTGTCTAATTTAATGGGGGAAGCTCATAACTTACTACCGATTGTAAAAGCTATAAATGCTAGAGCCATTTGGGTTATATAACTCATATTTGCTAGAATAAAGGTATAAAGATTTCTCAAATCTACGCTTACATAAGGAAAAAGTTTTACTATATCCGGACTCAATAAAATACCAAGAAATACATAGCCTACAACCTCATGTATATGGTATTTTTTTGAAAGTAATACTGTCAAAAATGCGAAAAATAAAAATGCTGTAATTAAATATATTTCTTTATCAGCAATATTATTTGCAATAATCCACTGTTCCAGCTCATATATCGTCATATTTAAAACTGAATTGTCATTCATGTTTTTTTATTCCTCTCTTTTAAACTTTTGTCCTTAAGTATATAATGGAGCAGATGTAACAATTCAATATATTATCTTAAATATTCCTTGCCATTCATCACAAAAAGAAGCGATTCCACGCTGTCGAGCATTATATTAGCAGTTTTTTTCACGTCATTAGTATATATTTTTCTAGTAGCTTTTCTTTTGATAATAATTATAGGGGGGTAAAAAGCAAATGCCTAAAACTTATGATGCTGATGAGGAAATGGAAATTGGTCTTCGAGTTCTTAAAGGCGAAAAAATATTATAAAAAGAGGGGTAATATAATGAAAATTGTAAGATTTCAAAATAACAACAAAAAATTTTACGGCAAATTAGTAGATGATTATGTTTATAAAATTGAAGGGAACATTTTTGATGACGATTATAGTATTAATGATAAATTTAGCAAAGAAGAAGTTGAATTTTTAGCTCCAATAAATCCGCCTAATATTATTGGTATTGGTTTAAATTATAAAAAACATGCAAAAGAACTAAATGAAAAACTCCCAGAAAAGCCTCTAATTTTTTTAAAGGCTACTACAAGTATTATAGGGGATGGAGAGAAGATAGTTCTTCCCAGTATAGCTCCAAATAAAACAGATTATGAAGGTGAATTAGCGGTAGTTATTGGGAAAGAGGCTAAAGATATTTCTGTTAATGAAGTTAATGAATATATATTTGGTTATGCTTGTGCCAATGATATAACTGCAAGAGATTGTCAGTTTGAAATTGATTCACAGTGGGCTCGCAGTAAATCTTTTGACACATTCGGACCAATTGGTCCCTGGATAGAAACTGAGTTAGCTGACCCTAATAATTGTGCAATAAAAACTATATTAAATAACCAAATTGTGCAAGATTCTAATACATCTAACATGATATTTAATATTCAAGAATTAGTTAGTTATTGTTCGAAAAACTTTACCCTAAATCCAGGAACTGTAATTTTAACAGGCACTCCAAAAGGGGTAGGATATAATAAGAAACCTCCAATATTTCTAAAATCTGGAGATAAAATAGAAGTAGAGATAGAAAATATAGGAAGAATAACAAATATAGTGAAGTAACAATAGTGAAATTAGATTTTTAAAAAGTGAAAGAAACTGATCTAGCCTGTCTTCTTTTGGTTAAACTTTAATATGATTTGCAAAATACAGAATCACATTAAAATCCAATTATTTATGCAGAAAATTTAATTCCTGACTGATTGCATAATTAAATGCACGGTTTGAATTAGACATAAAAATAGGATATAATTAAAAAAGCAAAATATGAGTCTTCAATTCTTAAAAACTAAGGTATAAATTATGATTATAAGATCAATAGGTCTGTTGGGAAACTAATTTACTTCCTGGCTGGGAAAGAAGACATTTAATCCTATCTCTTTATTTTTATTTAACATCGGATTTTTATTTTTTTTAATCTTCTTTTCTTTAAGATTCAAAAAACTCAAAAGGGGCTTTTAATAAAATGAAGAAGGTATTAGCGGTTTTATTGGTTTTGTCTTTTAGTCTTGTTTTTGCAGGTAATAATGTTATGGCTGAGGAAGTTTCTGGTGAAATAATTATTTTTCATGCCGGATCATTGAGTATTCCTTTTCTTGACATGGAAAAAGCTTTTGAAGATAAATATCCTGCAGCAAATATTGTAAGAGAATCAGCTGGGAGCAGAACAACAGCCAGAAAAGTAACTGATTTAGGTAGACAGGCTGATATTGTTGCCTCAGCTGATTATACAGTTATTGAAAGTTTAATGATGCCTGATTATGCTGATTGGTATCTAAATTTTGCTACAAATGAGCTGGTTATTATGTATAATGAGCTTTCTAAGTATAAGGATGAAATTAATAGTGAAAATTGGTATAAAATTTTACTCCGAGATGATGTAGAATATGGTCATTCTGATCCAGATGCAGATCCTGCTGGTTATAGAAGTCAGCTGGTCTGGAAACTTGCTGAATTACATTACGGTGAAGAAAATCTTTATAATAAGTTGAGAAAAAACTGCCCACCTAAAAATACAAGACCTAAATCAGCTGATTTACTTGCTTTATTGGAAACAGGAGAGCTGGACTATATATTTATTTATCGTTCAGTTGCGAAACAGCATGAAGCTCCTTTTGTAATTCTTTCAGATAAAATAAATCTCAGAACAAATAAATATGCTGATTTTTATGCAAAAGCCAGTTTTGAAGTTTCCGGTAAGGAACCTGGAGAAACAATAACTAAAACCGGTAAACCAATGGTTTATGGGCTGACCATTCCGCACAATCCCCCTAATAGAGAAGGTGCAGTTGCCTTTATTAAATTTTTGGCCGGTCCAGAAGGTCAAAAAATAATGGAGAAAAATGGTCAGCCAGCTATCAATCCACCTGTAGTAAATGATATGAAAGCAATTCCAGAGAATTTAAAACCGCTTGTTGAGGAAGAATAAATATGATTAAGAAATCCCTTTTTAATTTTGTAATTACAATATTATCTTTAATATTAATATTTTTTGTGATTGCGCCCATTTTTAAATTAATTGCTGGAAGTAGTGTAAATATGCTTTTAGATACTGTAAAAGAAAGGGAAGTATATAGTACAATTTTGAGAACTTTTAAAGCATCCCTAGTTGCTACTGTAGTTTCAATTTTTTTAGCAGTACCCCTGGCTTATTTTTTAGCCAGGATTAATTTTCCAGGGAAGGTTTTTATTGAGGGAATAATGAACCTTCCAGTTATCATTCCTCATCCTGCTGCTGGTATAGCTTTACTTACTGTATTTGGTAATAGATTTTTTCTTGGGAAGTTTTTTAGTAATTTTGGATTGAGCTTTGTTGGCGAATTTGCAGGTATTGTTATTGCTATGATGTTTGTTAGTATGCCTTTTCTTTTAAATGATGCAGTCGAGGGTTTTAGAGCTATAGATCCCCGACTTGAAAGAGCTGCCAGAAGTCTTGGCGCTTCACCTGCTCAGACTTTTTTTAAAATTGCCCTACCACTTAATTTAAGTCATATTATTTCTGGTTCTCTTATGATGTGGGCCAGAGGATTATCTGAATTTGGAGCAGTAGTTATTTTAGCCTATCATCCAATGAGTGCTTCAGTGTTGATTTATGAAAGATTCACCTCATTTGGTTTAAAATATTCGCAGCCAATTTCTGCTATAATGGTTTTAGCAAGTTTAATAATTTTTGTTGTTCTTCGACTTGTTAATACCAAAATGAGTTCTATTGAAGATAGGACTGAGGGATAAAATGCTGAAATTAGAAAATATAAAAAAAGAATATGATGATTTTAAGATGGAAAATATTAATTTAGAGATTGAGAGTGGAGAATATTTTGTTATTTTGGGACCTACCGGGACAGGTAAAACTATTATTCTGGAAATAATAGCAGGTTTGATAAAAGAAGATAAAGGGTCCATATTTTTTAAAGATGAAAATATAACAAATTATTCACCAGAAGAAAGAAAAATAGGAATGGTATATCAGGATTATATGCTTTTTCCCCATCTTAATGTTAAAAACAATATAATTTTTGGGTTAAAAATTTCTAATAAATATAGTAAAAATGAAATAGAGAATAAATTGCAGGAGATGCTGGATCTCTTCGATATAGAAAATCTTTTATATAGGGATGTAAATACTCTAAGTGGAGGAGAAAAACAGAGGGTAGCCCTGGCCAGAGCGTTAATAACCTCCCCTGATGTATTACTATTAGATGAACCTTTAAGCGCAGTTGACCCCGTTACTGGAGAAAAATTAATAAATGAATTGAAAAAAATTCATAATAAATTGGGGACAACTACCATTCATGTAACTCATGATTTTGTTGAAGCTCTTGTTTTGGCAGACAGAATAGCAGTTATGAATAATGGTAAAATTGAACAAAAAGGTGAAGCTGAAGAAATTTTTCAGAAACCTGCCTCAAAATTTGTTGCAGAATTTGTTGGAACTAAAAATATTTATGAGGCAAAAGCTACTGATGCAGAGAATGAAGTATTAATTAAGGGAAAGAGTGAAGATATTAAAATAACAATAATTGATAATATTAATGATAAAACAAATTTGACAATTAGACCTGAAGACATAATAATTTCTACTGGAACTTTTTCCTCATCAGCCTGCAATTCATTTAAAGGAAAAATTAAAATGATAAAAGATAGGCTTAATTATCTGGAGGTAATAGTAGATATAGGGGTAGATGTTGCTGTTCATATTACCAGACAGTCACTTAAAGAATTTGATTTAAAAAAAGAAAAAGAAGTTTATTTAACATTTAAAGCATCGGCTGTCCATGTTTATTAAATTAAAATCTGTGATTTCCAGTTTTGCTTTTTATGTGAACCTCTCCACCTAAAGCAAAAAAGGATTTAGGTGGAGTTTCATTTTTTAGGTCAGGGAAATATGTAATTGAATTAAATAGAAGGGATTTTAACATTTAACGAGAAATTAGTAATAGTAATCGATACGGAAAAGTTATTTAATGTTCTAAATTTGGAAACAAACCAGAATTGAATTATAAAAGGAGAATTTTAAGTGAGTGAAAAAGCTTATAACAAAAAAATCCCAGTAAAAATTCAGGATAAATGGCAGAACATTGTAAATATATTAGTTAGAACAGCAGGCAGTACAGATGCTTTGATAACAAGGTTTGAACCTCCTTTTCTTGATGTTTTTAAAGCAGGTGATAATATTGAGAATATCTTCAAAGAGGGCATGAGAACTAAACTATCAGGTCATTATTGTGAGGCAGTTATTAAAAATGAGAAGAAAGTAATGATTGTCAATGCTTTAGAAAACAGCAAGTGGAAAGATTCAATTGATGCTCAGGCTGGAATAAATGCATATTTAGGCTATCCTTTAAAATGGGCTGATGGTAAAATTTTTGGTACACTGTGTATTTATGACAAAAAAACACATCATTTTTCTGAAAACACACAGGAAATTATGCTGCAGTTTAAAGAATTAATAGAATCTCACCTTGAAATAATTGATAAAAATATTGAAATAAAAAGAGCTAATGAAATAATAAAAAAGAAAAATGATAAATATGATGATACAGTTAATAAAGCACCAATAGGCATTTTTGAAACCACTTCTAACGGTAAAGTGATTTCTATTAATAAAACCATGGCAGAAATTATTGGATTTTCCAGTATAGATGATACTCTAAAACATTATAATGACTTAAAAAAAGACCTTTATTTAAATCAAAAGCGAAGAGAAGAATTTATAAAAATATTAAATAAAAATGGTGAAGTTAAAAATTTTGAATATCAAGCGATAGGAAAAAATGAAATTCATAAATGGATTAGTATGAATGCTCGAAAAAGCAGAATAAAAGAAGATGGTACTTACGTAATTGAAGGCTTTGCTTTTGATGTTACTGAAAGAAAGAAAAGAGAAGAACAAATTAGAGAACAAAAAGAAGAACTTTCTGCTGCTTTTGAACAGTTAACTGCCTATAATGAAGAAGTTATAGCTATGAACGAGGAATTAGAACAGTCTTTTGAAGAAATAAATTTACTCAACCAGAGATTTGTTAATATGATTGAGCTTGTATCTAATATGGAAGACAAAACCCTACTCAGTGAAAAAGAATTTTTTGCTGATTTATTAAAAAGTGCAGTAGAGATAATTCCAGAAGCTGACTATGGGAAAATCTGTATAATAAACAGGCAGGACAAATGTAAATTTGTAGATGCAGTTGGCCATGATATTAAAATTTTAGAAAAAATAACTTTTGACCATGAACTGTTAATTGATGAGGGAAATAAATCTGTAAATAATACTAAAAATTATTTTTTTGATATAGATAGGATGGAATTAGATAAAAAAGAAAGCTTATTGAAAGCATTAAAACCAATTAAAGATTCTCTCTATATAAATATTGTAATAGAAGGTCAGATAGTTGGTCGGATAGGGCTTGATATTAAAAAAGAAAGCAGTAGAAACTTTAGTGAGACTAGTAAAAAAGTATTAAAATCTTTTTCAAGTCTGGCTTCTTCCTTTTTTGCCTTTAAGAGATTTGATAATTTACAGACTAATTTTACAAAAGAACTTATAACTTCAATTATTAAAATTATGGAAATGTATGACCTCTATACTAAGGGGCATTCTGAAAATGTAGCAAAAATAGCAGCCGCTATAGCTAAGGAGATGAATCTTTCCAAACAAACAATTAGAAACACCTACTGGGCAGGATTAGTTCATGATATAGGAAAATTACTTATACCACTCGATATTATAAATAAAACAGAAAAATTAACTGACCAGGAATATGAATTGATCAAAAAACATCCTGTTTGGGGAAGTAAAGCATTGAGCAGTTCTGAAATATTAAAACCGATTGCCAAATATCTGCTGCACCATCATGAAAGATGGGATGGTAGGGGCTATCCTGAAGGGTTAAAGGAAAATGAGATTCCTTTGATTTCTCAAATTTTAGGAGTAGCAGATGCCTGGGATGCAATGTTATCTAAAAGAGCATACCGAAATTCTTTAAGCTTTGAAAAAGCACTGATGGAGATAAAAAGAAATAGAGGCAGCCAGTTTTCACCTCAGGTGGCAGATACCTTTATCAGGATTATCGAAGATGATGAAATTAACCAGCTTGAAGTGAAAGTTTTAAATAATGAGATTAACAATTCTAAAAACAGAAATTATATTTTAACAAGAAAAGAAGAATATGAAAAATTATTTGAAAAATCTGAAGAAGGGATCGTAATTGTTGATCATAGTTTTTCTATTATCAAAGCTAACAATTATTTTCTTGACATGTTTGGCTATGATCGGAAAAAAATAATAGGAGAAAATATCAAAAAGATTGTTCCTGAAGATAAAACTAAAGAAACTGATAATTATATCCACAGATTAATTCAGGGTGAAGATATTAACTCAGAAACTGTCAGAAAAAAAGAAAATGGCGAACTGATTAATGTTTCAATCCAGGCTTTTCCGATTAATTTAAATGGTAGTAATATGGGATATTATATTATCTACCGAGATATTAATGAACTTAAAGAAACCAAAAGGAAATATGAGAATATAAAAGGTAGATATAAAGCACTCTTTGAAAATGATAACACAATTATGTTGATTATTGATCCTGATAATGGTGAGATAGTTGATGCTAATCCTGCAGCTGTAAATTTTTATGGCTGGAGTAAGGATAAACTCACTTCAATGAAAATATCAGATATAAATGTCTTAAATAAAGAAGAGGTAAAAAAAGAAATGGAAGAGGCAAGGAATAAAAACAAAAACTATTTTAATTTTAAGCATCGAACAGTTAATGAAGAAGCTAAGGATGTAGAGGTCTATAGTCAGCCAATACCTTTTGAGGAGAAAGAATATTTGTATTCTATTATACATGAAAAAAAATAAAAAATATTGGAGGATTGGTGATAAAATAGGGGTGATAAAATTTGAAAGAAATAGTTATTATCGAAGACACTAGATTACATCAGCAAAAAATAAAAGATGTAGTTTTAGAACTTGGATATAAAGTTGCTGCTATTTTTAGTTGTGGCGAAAAAGCAGTTGATTATATTTTAAAAGAAAATAATAGACCTGACCTAATAATTATTGATATTATATTAGAAGGGAAGATGAACGGCTATCAAGTGGCTGAAAAAATCAGTTCCGAAGGTAATATCCCCTTTATATTTCTGTCTGGCAGATCAGCTGAAATTAAAGATTTTAAAGCTTCAGTCTATTTAAATAAACCATTTAATAATGAAGAGCTAAAAAACAATATAGAACTTGCCCTCTATAAGCACGATATTTATCAGAAAATGCTTAAGAGTAATGAAGAAAAGGAAATGATACTTGATACAGTCGATACTCAAATCTGGTATCTAAAAGATTCAGTAACTTATGGTAGGGTTAATAAGGCTCACGCTGATTTTATAGGTCTGGATAAATCTGAGATAGAGAATAAAAACATAAAGAAATTTTTTGACCCAGATGAAGTTGAAGCTTATAAACTGGGAAACCAAAAGGTATTTAAAGAAAAAAAGAAAATACAAACTGAAAAATGGCTGAAAAATGCAGAGGGGGAAAAAAGATTACTTGCAGTAACTAAAAATCCAAAATTAAATAAAAAAGGGGAAGTAGAATATGTAGTCTGTTCAGCTAGGGATATTACAAAAGATAAAAAAACTGAAAAAATAATTAAAGATCTCCATAAAATAGCTGTTAACTTCACAAAATTAGAAACGGAAAAAGAAATATGTCAGGCTGCTGTTGAAGCAGCAGAAAATCTCCTGGATTTTAATCTCTGCAATATTCTTATAGTTAAAGAGGATAAATTTGTAACTTTAGCTTCATCAAGTGATTTTGAACAGGAAAGAATTTCAATTTCCCAAAAAAGCATAGCCGCTAAAACCTATAATCTAACTAAAAGTTTCATTATTGATGACCTTCAAAATAATCATGAGGCTGTTAAAATTAAAAACATTTATAAATCTGCAATAAGTATTCCCATAGATAATTACGGTGTTTTCCAGGTTACTGCACCAGAAAAAAATGCTTTTAATGAAAATGATTTAGAACTGGCAGAAATTTTAACCTCACATGTTACAGCTGTTCTGGATAGGGTATATGCTCAGCAAGAAATAAAAGAACAGAAAAAATTTCTGTCAACTATTTTAGAAGTTCAGAGTGGACTGGTTTTACTGCTTGATTGTCAGGGGAAAATTGTTCGTTTCAACAATGCCTGTGAAAAACTAACCGGTTATGCAGAAAAAGAAGTAAAAGGGAAAACGATCTGGGATCTATTTATAAAAAATGATAAAAAAAAAGAAGTTAAAAAAGTTTTTAATCAGTTAAAAAATAGAGACTACCCAAATGAATATGAAAATTACTTGCTGACTAAAAAAGGAGAAGAAAGATTGATTTCCTGGTCTAATAATGTTATTTTAGATGAGCAGGGTCAAATAAAATATATCGTAGCAACAGGAATCGATATTACTGAAAGGAAAAAGCAGGAGGAAGAATTAAAAAATCAAAAAGTATATTTTGAACAGCTTTTTAATAATTCTACTGAGGCAATAGTTCTTCTGGATAACAAACATAGAGTAATAAAAATAAATAAAAAATTCGAATCTTTATTTGGATTCAAAGAGTCAGAAATTATAAATAAAAATCTTGATAATTTTATTTTACCTGATAAGCTATTTGAAACCGGGGTCGGATATACTAAAAAAGTTAAACAGGGCGAAAAAGTTGAAGCTGAAAGTATTAGAAAAACAAAAAATGGAGATAAAATCCATGTTTTTCTGCAGGGCTTTCCAATTAGATTAGCAAATGGTCAGGTAGGTATTTATGCCTTATATAAGGATATAACGGAAAGTAAAGAAAGGCAAAAAAAGATAGAATATCTTTCTTTTCATGATGAAATGACAGGTCTTTATAACAGAAGATATTTTGAAAATGAGTTAAAACGCCTGGAATCTTCAAGAAAATATCCAATAACAATTGTGATCGGTGATCTTGATGGGCTAAAATTTATTAATGATACTTATGGTCATAAAAAGGGTGATGAGTATATAATTAATGCTGCAGATATTTTGAAATCGACAGCTAGAGCTGAAGATGTAATTGCTCGCATAGGAGGAGATGAATTCGCTGTAATTTTACCAAATACTAATCATAATGAAGCAGGAAAATTCTGTCAGCGAATACAAAAAAATATTACTGAATTTAATGAAAAGCAGAAAACAGCAAAAAAATTATCTATATCATTAGGTTTTGAAGTATTGAATGATAAAAATCAGAATTTAGATAAGGTTTTTAATAAAGCTGACCAGAAGATGTATGCAAATAAAGGAAGAAAATATAATAAAACGAGTTATTGAATTTATGATAAATCAGGAAAGGTGCGAGTAGTATGAAGGAGAATTATAATTTTTACAACATTATAAAATCATTAAGCTATGCCATGGATTTAGTCAGTAAAACTTTAGTTGGTCATCATAAAAGAACAGCTTATGTAAGCTATAGATTTGGCTTAAAGTTAGGTTTAGACATCAAAGAAATGAAAAAATTAATTGTAGCTTCTTTAATTCATGATCTAGGTATATTTTATTTAGATCAGCAATACCAGGATTTAAAATTTGATAACGAAAGCAATTATCATGCTGAAGTAGGATATAAACTGCTTGAGCAAAACTCTTTTGACCCCGAATTTGCTGATATTATTAAATATCATCACCATGGTTATCCTAATAATCCGAATCAATTGAGCAGTATTATCCATTTTGCGGATCGAATGGTTGTTTTAATTTTAGATGATAAATCAATTTTAAATCAGGTTGACCATATAAAAAAAGTTATTGAGAATAATAAAGAAAGATTTTGTCCTGAGTGTTTTAAAATATTTTCAGAACTAATAGAAAATGAAGCATTTTGCCTTGATATAGTTTCTGAGGAAGTGATAAGCAAAACGCTGGATAATTTTTTTGAAGATATTGACTGGGAGATAGATCTGGATGAATTAATCAATGTATCTAAATTAATCAGTCATATTACAGACTTTCGCAGTCCTTTTACTGCTGCACATTCTCAGGGGATTGCTGCAGTAGCTCCTGTATTAGCAGAAAAGTATAATTACAGCAGAAGCGAATGTAAAGAAATTAAGGCTGCAGCTTACCTGCATGATATTGGAAAATTAATAGTACCAACTGAAATCTTGAATAAAAAAGGAAAACCAACAAAGGAAGAATGGAATATTTTAAAGAGCCATACATATTATACGTATCAGGCACTATCTACCAGTCCTAAACTAAATAAAATTAGAAATATAGCAGCTTATCACCACGAAAAGTTGGATGGTACTGGATATCCTTTTCAAATTGATGAGAAAAAACTCAGCTTAAGTGAAAGAATTATGGCGGTGGCAGATATTTTTACAGCAATAACTGAAGATAGACCTTACAGAAAGGGTATGAAAAAAAATCAAGTTGAAAAGATTTTGATAGAAATGAGTGTCAGCAATAAAATTGATAAAGATATCGTGCAAACTCTTTTAGAAAATTATAATGAGATTAATCAATTAAGAATAGAAAGACAAAAGAGTGCCAGTGGTTATTATCAAGATTTTAGAGAAAAAATTAATAAAAATCAGTCTGATGTTTCTTCTTTCTTTCAAATATAATTTTATCGGCTTTGCCGTCTTGCCGTCATGTTCTATCCTTGTTTTTTTAGTCAATAAGTATTATTACTGGACTTTCCCCATTTTTTATATACTGCTGCAAAAAGGGGAGATGCAGGAAAATTTCGTTGATGACTAAAGCCCCCTTTTTGCAGCTTGAAAATAAATTTTGGGGAAACTCCTAGTATTATTATATTATATGAGTCGTTAAACAGATAAATTAAAACTATTAGATTTGACGTAACGATAACACAATAGGGAGGAAAAAAATGAAAGTTTTACTAGGACCTAAAGAAATTACTAAATCGATGATTGAAGTCGGAAAGAAAAAAGTCAGCAGAAATAATGTGCAAATGTTAATACTGGGAATACTTGCTGGTGCATTTATTGCAGTAGGGGCTTTTACAGCCAATGTAGTTAGTCATAATATTGATAATTATGGGTTGTTTAAGTTTATTCAGGGGGCGGTTTTCCCTGTTGGTTTAATTCTAGTACTTGTAGCAGGGGCTGACTTATTTACAGGTAATACACTCATATTTTTAGCTGTTCTTGATAAAAAAGTCACAATTAAAGAATTATTAAATAACTGGGTTTTAATATATATTGGTAATTTTATTGGTTCAATAATCTTTGTTTACTTAATTTATTATTCAGGTTTATTCAATACTTCGGCAGGTGAACTTGGTGCATTACATGTCAAAATTGCAGCTTCAAAAGTAAATTTAAATTTTATGCAGATTTTTATTAGAGCTATTTTGGCAAATTTTCTCGTCTGTCTTGCCGTATGGATGAGTGTGGGGGCACAGGATATGATGGGCAAGGTTGCTGCCTGCTGGTTTCCAATTATGGCTTTTGTAGCCAGTGGATTTGAACATAGTATTGCCAATATGTATTATATTCCAGCCGGAATTCTTGCCAAAGCAGAATTTGCTCAAAATACAGCTATTTCTGTCTCACAACTTGCTAATTTAAATTTGAGAGGTTTATTTTATAATCTGCTGCCTGCTACACTGGGGAATATAATTGGTGGAGGAATTCTAATCAGCCTTGCTTACTGGAAAATTTTTAGAGGTTATAGAAGTTAGGCACTAGAAAACCTGACGCGCTTGCCCCGTGGAGCGTCAATCTTCAGAAAAAAGTGAAAATAAAGAGCTATTTACTAATAAATCAAGTTGACTGAAAATAATTTTGAGAAATGGGGAAAGCTTTTATAAAATAAAAGTAAAAATAAAAAAATTAGCTTAGATTATAAGAGTTTTTAACATTAAAATTAGACAGCAAATATATACTACATTATATAATCTTGAGGTAATTTAAAATTATTGTTCAAAAATTCAGTTTGAAAAATATTTTTAGATAGTTTATAGAGTTCTAACTGTGAGTCAAAAGGATTTTCGCTTTTTATTTTTATATATTTACCATTTTCTTTGAGCAGATATGCTTTTTTGTTATCTTTTAAAATTGTACATAAAATATTGATTATTTTATTTTTCTTTTCTTTTTTTTCCACTGGAAAAGCAATTTCAACTCTACGGTCGAAGTTTCTAGGTCTCCAGTCTGCACTAGATAAAAATACATATGGATCATTATTATTGCTGAAGTAAAAAATTCTACTATGTTCTAATAATTTTCCAATAATACTAATAACTCTTATATTATCACTTAATCCTTTCACCCCTGGTCTCAAGCAGCAGATACCTCTAACAATTAAATCTATTTTTACTCCAGCCTGTGAAGCCTGATATAATTTTTTAATTATTTCAGTATCTATAAGTGCATTCATTTTTGCTATTATTCTGGAAGATAAATTGTTTTTTGCGTTTTTAATTTCATTATCAATTAATTTTAGTAAGTTTTCTCTTAAATCAAGAGGTGCAACAGAAATAAGTTTCCAGTGGGGAGGTTTAGAATAACCTGTCAGCAAATTAAAAAGAGCAGAAACATCACTTGCAAAGGATTCTTTGGAAGTCATAAAACCTATATCAGTATATAATTTAGCAGTTTTGTCATTATAATTTCCAGTACTTAAGTGGACATAACGCTTGATACCTTCATTTTCCAATCTTACTATTAATAAAGCTTTAACATGGACTTTTAGTCCCTTTATTCCATATATGACGTGACAGCCTGCTTCCTCTAATTTTTTGGCCCACTCAATATTTTTTTCTTCATCAAATCTAGCTTTTAATTCTACCAGCACAGTGACCTGTTTGCCATTTTCTGCAGCTTTGATTAAATGCTCAATAAGTGGAGAATTACCGCTAATTCTGTATAATGTTTGTTTTATAGCTAAAACTCCTGGATCTCTAGAAGCATTTTTAACTAGATCAATTACATAATCAAATTGTTCAAAAGGATGGTGGAGTATTATATCTTCTTCTTTGAGAGTTTTAAATAAATCTTTTGAATTATATAAAATCGGATGTGGCTGTGGTATTAATTTTTTAAACTTTAAATGTTCATGGTTTTTTAATAAATCAGAAAAATTCATAAAAGAACCGATGTTAACTGGTTCTGGTACATTATAAATATCTTTATCATCTAAATTCAGCTTATCTTTTAGGAAGTTAAGCATATAATCATTACATTTTGAATTTATTTCAAGACGGACAGCAAATCCCCAGCGCCTTCTTTTAATATATCTTTCCATTTCATTGAGTAAATTTTCGCTTTCTTCATCTAATAACACTTCAGCATTTCTTGTTATACGGAATGTACAGACTTCAATAATTTTATTGCCGCTAAAAATTTTTTTAATATTATTTTTTATTATATCTTCCAGAAGAACAAAAATAATATCATTTTCTGGGGTAGTTAATTTAAAAAACCTCTTTAAATTTGCTGGAACTTCTACCACTGAAAAGATTTTTTGATCTTCAATATGGGAAAAAGCACTTTTTTCTTTGTCCTTTTCAATCATAACCCCAAGATTTAAGCTTTTATTTGAGATTAATGGGAATGGGTGGCTGGTATCTATTGCTACAGGTGTTAAAACGGGAAAAATAATTTCATCAAAATATTTATCCAGGTGAGCTTTTTGTTTTTTATTTAAATTTTTGTACTTTTTAAAATATATTTTTTCAGACTCAAGTTCTTTGAGTGTTTTTTGTAAATAATTGTATTTATTATTATAAAGATCATGCACAATGTCTGCTATTTTATTAAATAGTTCTCTTGGTAAATAGCCGGATTTATCCATCTCATTATAACCGGATTCAATGTCATATTTTAGTCTTGCAACTCTGACCATAAAAAATTCATCGAGATTTGTTGAAGTTATTGCTAGAAATTTAAGTTTTTCCAGAAGTGGTGTTTCTGGAACATTTGCTTCTTCTAGAACTCTAATATTAAACTTTAACCAGCTTATCAATTTATTTAAATAAAAATTTGAATTGTCAAGATTCATTTAAAACTACCTCTTTATATATTTGTATTTTTTATTTAAAATAGCATCAAATTCAAACACTTCTTTAAATAATTTGGATTTATTGTCAAATGTCCATTTCTCTAACAGAATATCTTTTTCTGTATTAACTGTTAATTCTAGTTTATTATTATTTAAAGAAATTTCAATTTTAGAAAAAGGTTCTTCATGACTTTTATCTAAAGAATCGGAAATTTTCATAATTACATCATTAGAATCGATATAAATTATCGCTGCTCTTTTTATCATTTTAATCATCCTACTTTAAATTTATGTTAAATTTTTCAAAACAGCTTTACTGTGGCTTAATTTTAACATATGATTATGAAGAATAATAGTGTTGTGATCAAAAATTAATGTAAAATTTACATAAAGTTTATTTATCAAAAGGAGAGTTGACAATGAATAAATTAGCAATTGTTGATATAGGTTCCAATTCAATAAAGATGATTTTAGTTGACTATAGGGAGGATAATTCTTTTAGAATTATAGATGAATTAAAAGAAACTGTGAGATTGGGAGAAGGAATGTATAAAAATAACTATTTAAAAGAAGATAGAATAAATAAAGCTTTACAGACTCTTACTTTATTTAAGAATCTATGTGATGCTGTAGAGGTTGATAAAATTATTACAGTGGCTACAGCTGCAGTAAGGGCAGCTGTAAATCGGAAGAAATTTCTTGATCGGGTTTACAAACAAACTGGTCTTGAAGTAAGAGTTCTTTCTGGTAAAGAAGAAGCGTATTATGATTATATGGGGGTATCTAATAGTTTTGACCAAAATTCAGCGTTGATTATGGATGTTGGTGGTGGTAGTGTAGAGCTTATCCTGATGGAAGAAAGGAAAATAAAGGAAAGTATTAGCCTTTCTTTTGGTGCATTGACTATTACAGAAAAATTTGCCTTATATGAAGAAAATAAGTATGATAAAGAAATAGAAAAATATCTTTATGAGCAATTTTCTAAATTAGATTGGCTTCAGGAAATTAATTCTATACCTTTAATTGGAGTGGGCGGCACTATAAGAAATATAGCTAAAATATGGCAGCGAGAAACTAACTATCCACTTGATCTGCTCCATTATTACAGTATGGAGAAAGAAAATGTAACTTCAGTTTATGAGAAAGTATCAAGTAAAAATATTGAAGAAAGAAAAAATATAGATGGTTTATCCAAAAAAAGAGCAGATATTTTTATAGGTGCAAGTGCCCTTGTAAATTATTTGATGAGTTATACAGGTATTGAAGATTTGATAATTAGTGGAAAAGGAATTAGAGAAGGACTGGTATATGACTATTTAATTGAAGGTGAAGGTATTATAGAGGATGTACTTGATTACTCTATAAGAAATTTGCTGCATAATTTTGATATGAATGAAGCTCATGCAGCTAAGATTTATAAATTAAGTAAAAGTATTTTTGATCAATTAAAGACAAGTTTCTCTTTTAAAACAGATGAATTTTCAGGAAGAATAGATAGAATTTTAAAAACTGCCTCACTGCTGCATGATGTTGGAACAAATATTAATTATTATGATCATCATGAACATTCATTTTATGTTATTTTAAATGCTGATTTATATGGTTTAAATCATAGGGAACATCTTTTAGCAGCATATATCTCTGCTTCTCACAGGCACAATAAATACAGCCTGCATAAATATAACTTGAACCGCAAAAATTTTAAGGATATTATAAATCTTAAAGGTGAGGATAAGGAACTGATAAGGAAAGCGGGCATTATTTTAGAAATTGCTGAAAGCCTTGATCTGAATAGAAAGGGACTTGTAGAGAAAGTAGAAATTAATATTAACGAAGATTCAATCATATTCAATGTATTTTCTGAATATGATCTACAGCTAGAGATTGAAGATGCATTTGAAGCTGCTGGTGGGTTTGAAACATTATTTAGTAAAATGATTGAATTTAAATTACTTGATTCTTAAATTTTTAAAATATTGAATCTAAATTAGAAAATAATTTACTGCAGGATTTGAAATTGTTATTTGCTTTTTAAACAAATTATAGAAAGGCCTACATTAGGGTGGGTTTTTCTTTTTTCTGTTCAGAGTGATATAATTAATATGAGATCTATTTTATAGGAGCGATTCTTATGAAAATTTTTGTTACAGGAGGAGCGGGATTTATAGGCAGCAATTTTATTCACTATATATTAGATAATTATGATGATTATATAATTAACTTTGATAAATTGACATATGCGGGTAATATAAAGAATTTAGAAGATATAGAAGCAGAGGATAATTACCAATTTTTTAAAGGTGATATTCTGGATAAAGATATGATGAAAAAAATATTTTTAAAAGAGGATATTGATTGTATAGTAAATTTTGCTGCTGAATCTCATGTGGACAGGAGTATTAGCGACTCTTCACAGTTTATTAAGACCAATATTGAAGGCACTCATAATCTTTTAAAGCTGGCGCTTGATTTCAATATAAAAAAATTTGTCCAGATGTCAACTGATGAGGTGTATGGTTCTTTAGATGACAGAGGCTCTTTTAGAGAAATTGATATTTTAAATCCAACAAATCCTTATGCTGCATCCAAAGCTGCGGCAGATATGATAGTTAATTCTTTTTATAAAACTTATGGGGTTTGTGTAAATATATGTAGATCATCCAACAACTTTGGGCCTCATCAGCATCCAGAAAAATTAATACCACTCTGTATAATAAATGCACTTAACAGCAGACAGCTGCCTTTATATGGTGATGGAAAAAACATTAGAGACTGGATATATGTAAAAGACAGCTGTAGAGCAGTAGATGCAGTGATGCGAAAGGGGAAATCTGGAGAAATATATAATATTGGAGCAGGAAGCGAAAAAACAAATTTGGAAGTGGCAGAAAATATTATTGAAATTTTAAACAGGAATATGGATTTAATAGAATTTGTTGAAGATAGAAAAGCACATGATTACCGCTATGCTTTAAATACAGATAAAATACGAGATGAACTCAACTGGGAGGCAGAGCATAAATTTTATTCTGCACTTAAAAAGACAGTTGACTGGTATTATCAGCATGTAGACTGGTGGGAATAATTGGGTAAAACCTTTTTATTTTGCAATAATTCTTGTTATAATCTGCAGATCATAATATAATATATTAAGAACATAGGTCAAAAATTATTTGTAAATATAAGGAAACTAAAAGTATATTTAAAAATCAAAATAAAAAGGTAATCAAAAACATGTGTAAAATTAAAAATGAAACGGGAAGGGATATTTATGCATATTGAAAGTCTGGAATACTTTCAAAAAATTGCTGAAGTTAAAAGTATATCAAAGGTGGCAAACTCTTCACATATTTCACAGCCAGCCTTAAGTCAGCAGATACAGAAGCTGGAAGATTCACTTGGCAAACAGCTCTTTTTGCGAAGCAACAGAGGAGTTAAATTGACAGAAGCTGGAGAAATAGTTTTAAAATATGCAGATAACATTATTAGAACATATAATAAAATGTTATCTGAGCTGACCGAGCAGCATAATGAAGAAATTAAAATTGCTGGAGAATATACCATTGCAACCTACTGCCTGCCCTGTGCGCTTTTAAATATGAAATTTAAGTTTCCCGGACACAATTATAATTTGATTTCTGATAATTCGATTAAAATAGAGCAGGATGTAATAAATGATATTTATGAGATAGGATTTATAACAAAACCGACAGAAGAAAATGAGCTTATAGCAGAAAAAGTTGTAAATGAAAAGGTAGTACTTATATCTCCCAACAGCTATCATCTTCCAGAAAAAATAAATCTGGTGGATGTTCTGGATCAGAAGTTTATAGTCTTAAAAGAAGACTGTATAATAAAAGAAAATTTTAAACAAGCACTTAAAAATATAGATTACAATTTTGAAAATATAAATATTATTTCTCGCCTGGAATCTACAGAAGCAACTAAAACACTTGTCCGCAGGGGCTTTGGTGTAGCTTTTGTTCCATATAATGCAGTTAAAGAGGAATATGCTGCCAATGATTTTCAGATATCACGTGTCAGTGATTATAATCTTGATTATGATATATTTATTATTCATAAAAAGCCGGAATTTCTGAGTGATTCTGTAAAAGAATTTATAAACACATTTAAAGCTCTGGGCAAACATATTTGTTATTAAAGATTGGGGTAAGAAATAAAATTATGAAAATACCTTTTAACAAAATTTATTTAACTGGAAATGAAATAAAATATATACAGGATGCACTTAACAGGGGCCAGCTGAGTGGTGACGGTTATTATACCAAAAAAGTTTCTACACTGCTCAGAAACAAATTCAAGTTAAATGAAATTTTTATGACAACTTCAGGTACACATGCTCTGGAAATGGCAGCAGATTTAATTAATTTAAAAGACGGTGATGAAGTAATAATGCCGTCTTTTACCTTTACTTCAACTGCTAATTCTGTACTGCTTAAAGGGGGGAAAGTTGTATTTTCTGAGATTTGTGAAGATACTTTAAATCTGGATCCAGAAAAAATAGAACAGCATATTACCGAAAAAACAAAAGCAGTAATACCTGTTCATTATGCAGGTGTTTCCTGCCGCATGGATGAAATAAAAGAAATTGCAGAAAAATATAACCTGTATGTAATAGAAGATGCTGCTCATGCAGTAAATGCCAGATATAAAGGTAATTATTTGGGAGGGATAGGTGACTTTGGCTGCTTCAGTTTTCACGGAAGTAAGAACTATGTCAGTGGAGAAGGAGGAGCGCTTTTAATCAATTCTAAAAATAAAGGCTTAATAGAGAAAGCAGAAATAATTAGAGAAAAGGGAACAAATAGATCCAGATTTTTAAGAGGAGATTTAAATAAATATACCTGGCTTGATAAAGGCTCAAGTTATCTACCTTCAGATCTTCTGATGGCCTTTCTGCTGGCTCAGCTTGAAAAAATGGATAAAATTAAGAACATGCGAAAAAAAATATACAGCTATTATTATCAGAGATTAAGCAAATATAGAGATTATAAATTTTTAGATTTAATTTCTTATATACCAGAATACTGTGACAGCAGTTATCATATATTTTTTTTGAAATTCAATAAAAAGTCATATAGAGATTATGTAATTATAAGGCTGAAAAAAGCAGGTGTCAATGCTTCTTTTCACTATCTTCCCCTTCATTCTTCACCTATGGGTAAAAAAATGGGTTATAAAGAAAATGATTTCAGTATAACCAATAAAGCAGCCGACACTATACTGCGCCTGCCGCTCTACCCTGATTTAACAGCAAAAGAGCTATCTTATATAGCAGATAAATTAGAAAATATTTTTTGTGATTTATGTCAGTGAGGTGTGAACATGTCAGCATTATTTTCGGTAGTTATTCCCGTATATAATGGGGAAAACTCTCTGGAAGAACTTTACCTGCAGATTAAACTAACTCTTGAAAAAATAACAGATGAATTTGAAATAATAATGGTAGATGACAGCAGTCAGGATAAAAGTTACAGCAAAATAGTAGAACTGAGCAGAAGGGATAGAAGAGTAAAGGGAATTAAATTAGCTCAAAATTTTGGCCAGCAGAATGCACTAATCTGTGGCTTTAATTATGTTAATGGAGATTATACTGTGACAATGGACGATGATCTTCAGCATGATCCGGAATATATTATTAATTTGTACCAAAAAATTAAAGAAGGGTATGATGCTGTATATGCTGTTCCTGAAGATAGAGAATACAGCTTTTATAGGAAATTAGGCTCCAAGCTGACTAATTATCTTTTTGACCTGATAACAAATAAAAGTCATAGTACAAGAGTCAGCAGTTTTAGAATAATAAAAAAAGAGCTTGTTAACAAGATTAGAGCAGAAAAGACATCATTTGTATACATTTCTGCTGTTCTGCTTAAACATACAGATAAAATTGCTAACATATATGTTTCACACAGTAAACGAAAATATGGAGATTCAAATTATAACAATTTTAAGCTCACCAGATTATTTTTAAAACTGTACATTTATTATGGAAAATTTTCATTTTTGAAATATTTGCGGAGCGAAAAAGAACAGTTTATAGTTGAAAAAACAACCTATAATCTTGAGTAATTGAAAAGAATTAAATACTATAAATAAATAAGCTGAGGAAGATTTATTTGAAAAATAGAAAAGATTATTAATTATATTATCTAAGGGTGAATAAAATGAAGCTGCTTGTATTGGGTGGAGGAAGTGGACAGATAAGTATAATAAAAAAAGCAAAAGAAATGGGTCATCAGGTTATTGTATCTGACTATTATGCAGATGCACCAGGAAAAAAATATGCTGATTATGGAGAAACTGTTAGTACATTTGATATTAAATCTAATATAGAGGTTGCCAAAAAATATAGTGTTGATGGAGTTTTAACTTCAGGTACCGATCAGCCGGTATATACTGCAGCCAGAACCGCAGAAGAGCTTAATCTGCCTTCATTTTTATCTTCGGATACTGCATTAAAAGTAACAAATAAAATGGAGATGAAAAAATTATTTGAAAAAGCAGATATTCCATCAGTAAAACATAAATTTCTTCAGCAGAATTTTTTAGATAGAGAATTAGAGAAATTTTCTTTTCCTGCTGTAGTTAAACCTCTGGACAGTCAGGGCCAGCGAGGAGTCTTTAAGCTGAATAGTATCGAGGAAGTAAGAAAGCGTTTTGCAGAAGTATTAAGCTTTTCCAGAGAAAATAAAATTTTGATAGAAGAATATTACAATAGTGGGGAAATTACAGTAAGTGGATGGGTCAATAAAGGAAAATTAAAAATTTTAACTATCACAGATCGAGTAACTTACGAAAATGGACCACATATCGGTATCTGTACAGCACATATTTTCCCTTCAAAATTTCTGTCTAAATATCATCAGGAAATAAAAAGCATGTCAGAAAAAATAGTAAAAGCCTTTCAAATTAAAAATGGACCGATATATTTCCAAATGTTAATTGGTGATAATGGTATAAAAGTTAATGAAATCGCCTGCAGAATCGGTGGTGCTTATGAAGGTGATTTTATGCCATCACTGACAGGAGTTGATATTCTTGAGATGATGGTAAATTTAGCATTAAATCAGGAGATAGATTACAGTTCACTAAACAGATATCAATTAAAAGAAAACCAAAACTGGCTTTCTGTTCAGCTGTTTTTTGCACTTCCCGGCAGGATAGCAGATATAAGCAGTACTGAAGAAATTCTCAGCCTGGATGGTGTTTCTCAAATTGGATTTAATTTTAAAAAAGGTGATAAAATAAAGAAAATAGAAAATGCTACTGAGAGAGCAGGCTATTTTATTGTAAGAGCAGAGAGCAGAACTGAATTAAAAGAACGTCTCAAAAAAGTTTACGACAGGCTTAAAATTGTTGATAATCAGGGAAAAAATCTTATTATAAGAGAAATAGGGGAAGTGTTTTAAAGATTATTTTGTTATAACTTTATAAATTTTTACAGACCAGTTCTTTTCACCAATATATCTTACAATACGTACAGCATATGTTTTATCGTTAAATTGATATATAAGTTGAGTATTATTATGCAGGTATTCTTTCATCTCATTATAATAAGGGTAGGGATTTCCATAAAGAATATTCCATTCTGGACGTGTATTATAAATAAAATCCATTTCTTCAGGATAAATAATATATTCAATATTATTTTTGTCTATATATTCAGCAAAAGAAAGATTACTTTTCTCTAGATAAGATAAATTCCTATAATCAAATAAACTGCCATCTTCAAAATAGTAATCACAATTTAGGTTGGCCAGAACATTATCCTCTGCCTTAACAGCAGAGGATATATTTTTGAGATAATCATTGTAATCAGAAAATGAGCTATTAATAACAGCAGTAAAGGTATTTATAGACAGTATTAAAAGCAGAACCAGTACAGCAGAACAGGCATATTTGATTTTAAAGTCTGCCAAAAGTTTTGCGGCCAGCAGATAAAATAGGGGAAAAATAAATATAATAGAGGTCTGATTATATCTGCCGATGATAGCATAGCCAAGATTGATGGAAATAATGGAAATCAACAAAATAAATATTAACTTATTTCTATCTTTAATCCATTTAATCAGGCCGGCGGCAAAACTGAAAAAAAATAGGGTGAGCTGTATTTTTATAGGAGGTATGTAATAAGTGCCGCTTACTCTGTAAAAAATTTTTTTATAAAAATAATCAAGGCTGTCAAATTTACTGGAAAAGGTATTTAAAACTCCCAGACTTTTTCCATATCTGGCATAGTTTATAAAAAAATCAGCATCAAAGCCCAGACTAATCAATATATATATAACAGCAAAAGAAGCAAGTGTGAGGGCAAAGACTGCATAATTTTTTATATTTACAGCTGATGAGAAGAAAAGAGCATATGTATAAAGCAGGATAAAAGGCAGTGAAATAATAAAAATATTTGGATGAATTCCCATACTTATACCCAGAATACAGGCCAGAATAAAGTCTTTGTGATATACTTTAGTTTTTTTGTAATTTTCATCATTCTGATATATAGATTTATTGTTAAGTAAAAAATAATAGAAAGCGGCCAGGAAAATAAAGACTAATATGATTTCCTGTCTGGCAAAATGTGAACTATAGATAAAATGAATATCAAAAGTCAGCAGAAGCACTGTTAAATACCTTAAAATTTTATTATCAATAAAGATTTCTGTCAATCTGTAGAAAAAATAAATAGAAAATGTTCCAAAAATGAGGGAAATCAATCTAAAAGAAAAGATATTATAACCAAAAAGTTTAATAAAAATAATCTGCAGAAAATGAAAAATAATTTTCACAGCGTGAGGACTGCGTGGATAGAGGTCAAAAAAAGGTTCAGTCACAGCAAAACTCTTTTGATTAAGCATATGGCGTGATAGCCCGCTCAGCCATGCTTCATCAGAGTGGACAAAAGGGAATTTATCTAAAAATAGAAGATTAACAGCGAAAAAAATTATAATTATAAAATATATGGGTTTTATTTTTTTGAGATAATTCATTTTTTAGCCTCATTTAAGATTTGTTTTATTTGCTTCCAGTATACCATTTAATTATTCAGAGCTGCAAGTAAAGCTATTTATTAGATAATCGAATGCACTATTTAAAATAGTTATACCTATAAACTCACTTTGTGTTTTATAATATATATAGATTGTTCTAAATTTAACAATATACTTTAATTTCTGGAGGTGAAGAAGTGAAAAAATTATCAATTTTGTTGTTAATTATTTTAGCTTTTTCTTTAATTTTAACAGGTTGTACAGGTAATATAACGTTTCCGGGTGAAATTAACCAGGATATAATTACAGCAGATGAGGCTTTAAAGATGATTGAGGATGAAGAGGTAGTAGTAGTTGATACTCAGAATTCTGGTGATTTTGAAGATCGGCATTTAAATGGTGCGGTTAATATTACCAGAAGTGGCATAACTACTTTTGGTCCTTTTCCGAATATGCTGGCATCAGCAGCTAAGATAGAATCTACTTTAGGTGAAAATGGTATAGGAAATCAGACAAAAGTAATTATTTATGATAATAATAATAATATGGATGCAGCTCGTCTGTGGTGGACAATGCTTGTTTACGGTCATGATACAGACAATATGAAGGTAATTAGTGGTGGTTTAAATGCTCTAAAAAGAGCAGGAGCCGACTTTATTTCCGGTGATTATACGGTAGAGGCAGCAGAATATTCAGCATCTGAAAAAAATGAAGAATTTATAGCCGATAAAGAGGAAGTACTTGCCCAGGTTAATAATCCTGCTGAAGATGTAGTAATACTTGATGTCAGAACTTTAGAAGAAATTAATGAAGGAATTATTCCAGGAGCTGTTCACGTTAATTATGTTGATAATAATAAAGATAATGGAGAGTATTATCCAGCAAATTATATTCAGAGATATTATCCTGATAATGGTATAACACCGGACAAAGAAGTTATTATGTACTGCCAGACTTCAATTAGAGCAGCACAGACTTTTCTTGCTCTGCACAATGCAGGATATAGAGATTTGAAGATTTATGATGGTGCCTGGATTGAATGGTCATCAGATAGTTCAACACCTAAGGCTGTGCCTACTGGTGCACCAGCCAAACCCAGTGCCCAGGATGGTTCTTAAAAAAATAAATAGTTCTTAACTGATTGATTATAAATACTGTGGTTAAGAACTTTTTATTTAATGAAGTTTGTGAAAAATATGGTAATATACTGCAGTTTTGTGATTCAGTTTTAAAAATCTTTATTAAAAAAATCTAGGAGGAATAAAATGAAAAGAAAAATTATATTAACAGCTGTTTTTGTTGTAATGGCTCTAGTACTTTCCGCCTCTGCTTTTGCGGTGTCAGATGCAGTAGAAGATGCAGTTAATGGTTATTTTGCAGATCTGCCTTCCGATAATTCTATGATAGGAGAAGCAGAGTTTGTAGAAAAAGTTAAGGCTGGAGAAGATCTCTTTATTTTAGATATCAGACAGCCTGATGTTTATAATGAAGGTCACGTAAAAGGTGCAGTTAATATACCCTGGGGCCCAGAAGCAATTCCAGCTGCTTTAGATAAGTTACCCGGAGATAAAACAATTTATGTTTACTGCTATACAGCTCAGACTGCTAACCAGACAGCTGCTTTATTAAATTTTGCTGGTTTTGAGGCTAAGTCAGTTAGATTTGGCTGGAACTTAGGTATTTCAAGAGTTGCAGGTTATGAAGAAATAGTTGAAACTGAAGCACATCAACTTGGTGGAGTTACAGATTATAAGATTAATGCAGATCTTAAAGCTGCAGTTGAAGATTACTATGCAGGTTTAGCTGATGTTAGTGATACAATATATAAAAACTATAAGATTGCTGAAGATATGTTAAAAATGGCTGTAGATTCTGGTGCAGATATAATGATAGTATCAATCAGACAGCCTAAAGATTTTGCTGAAGGTCACATCAAAGGTGCAGTTAATATTCCCTGGGGTGCTGGTATGCAGCAGTATTTTGGACAGCTGCCGCAGGATAAAAAGATAGTAGTTTACTGCTACACAGGTCAAACAGCAGGTCAGGCCGTAGCAGGTTTAAGAATGTTAGGTTATGATGCTGTATCACTTAATGGTGGTATGGGTACTCCTGCTAACAAGCCTTATGGTTGGTCTAACAAAGGTTATGAAGTAGTAAAGTAGTAGTGCAGTAAATTTAGTGCAGTAAATTGAAAATTAAAAAACTGAATATCTGATAAAATAAAATTTATAGATATTAAAAAGGAGCCCTTAAGGGCTCCTTTATGTTGTTTGTACATATATTTATAGATTATTTTAAAGCCAATTATATTTTCTTAAGATTTTGATCAAATTTACACTCTAGTTAAAGATCTTAAATTTAATCAATTTGGCTGTGGATGATATCCATAATTTCATTTTTGACTTCAAAATAATCTTCATTATAAATTACTTCTTTAGAACCTTTTTCAAAAATTTGATTGGTAAAATCAACATTAAAGATTTTTATAATTTCTCCCGGCTGTTTGGACATCACAACAGCTCTATTAGCCAGCAAAAGCGCTTCATCTACATCATGAGTGATAAAAAAGATAGTAGTGTTGTTTTCTTTCCAGATATTGCGAATTAAGTTCTGCATATTTTCTCTGGTTAAAGCATCCAGAGCTCCAAAAGGTTCATCCATTAGAACTACCTGAGGATAATTTGCCAGAACTCGAGCAATAGCTACCCGCTGTTTCATACCTCCGGATAATTCAAAGGTGTAGTTTTCCCCAAAACCGCTTAAATTAACTTCATCTAAGAAAAATTCTCGGATTTCTTTAATTTCAGTTTTAGGTAAATCGCGCATTTTGGGGCCAAATTCTACATTTTCATTAACTGTCATCCAGGGGTAAAGAGTGGGAGATTGAAAAACGACACCTCGATGCCAGTCAGGTCCATCAACTTCTTTTCCCTGCATTAAAACTCTGCCGGAAGTAGGCTTTACATAACCAGCAATACATTTAAGCAGTGAACTTTTACCACAGCCGGAAGGTCCTAAAACACAGATGAACTCACCTTTATTAATTTCTAAGTTGATATTTTTTAGAGCCAGAGTAGAGTTAATACTTTCCCCATACTCCAGACTCATATTTTCAATTTTAATTAAGCTTTCTTTATTTGTTTGAGCAGACATAAAAGATATCCTTTCCTGATTAACTATACTATGGTGTGTCCACAAAAAGGGTATTTACGAAAAATGAGTTAGAGACGCAAATAACCTTTTTACGGGAGAACCATACTATATATATAATTGAAAATTACTTCTTTAATTATTCTGATCATTTTTTAAAGATATTTTTATATATTCTGGATTAACATATTTATTAAAAGCTGCTTGAGAAGGAGATTCTTCTATAGAGCCCTGCCGCTGCAGAAAGTCAGAAGTATCTTTCATCACTTTAGCAAAGCTGCCAGGCTGATCAGCAGTGCCAAAGAAATCTTGACTTAAAAGTTCTTCTCTAGTTTTCCAGGTGGTGCCGCGCATCTGATGGAGAGCGACTTCGGTTTCAATTCCAAGTTCATTACCTGCAATTTCAGCTGCTTTTTTCGGATTATTTCTATAAATGTCACCGGCTTCACTTAAAGCAGAAATAAAATCAGCAACTAATTCGGGATATTTCTCTGAAAACTTCTTACGAACAACCTCTACATTGGCAGTTATATACCCTTTTTCAGCCATTTCGCTGCTGTCAGTTAAAGTATAGCCGCTTTTTAAAAGCTGGGCCAGGGTTGGCTGCCAGGTATAAGCTGCCTGAATATCACCGCGCTCCCAGGCTGCTACAATTTCGGCAGTCTGCATATCCAACAGCTGGACCTGATCTTCTATGCCTGCTTCTTTTAGTACATTTAAAAGAATATAGTGGGAAGTAGAAGCAAAAGGGACTGCAATTCTTTTTCCAACTAGATCTTCAACTTTTTCAATTCCAGAACCATTTTTGACTGCCAGAGCTTCATTTTCTCCCAAAACTTCATGAATCCAGACTAATTCAACATTAAGTTCACGTGCTAGAGCAGTAATAGCATTGGTGTTTCCCATAGTTGCAAAATCAATACTGCCGGAAGCTAAAGCCTGATTGGCCTCTACACCTGAGTCAAAAATTCTGGTATTAACTTTAATTCCACGTTCGGTAAAATATTTATCAAAAAAACCTTCTGCAAGAGCAATAGTTTCATCATTTGGAACCCTTAAAATCCCAAAATTAATCTCTTCTGGCAGTTCTTCCTCAGCAGCTGTATTTTTAATTTCTTGACCTTCATTTTGAGCCTGCTCATTACTACAGGCAGTTAAAGTTAAAGCCAGAGATGTGATTAAGAAAATAAGCATTATCTTTTTTAAATATTTATTTTTCATTGTCTTTCCCTCCAGATTTGTGATACGTTACGTCAAATCTAATAGTTTTAAAATTTATCTCACAATATTTTAATATATTTCAAACAATATAGTTATAGGAGTTTCCCCAAAATTTATTTTCAAGCTGCAAAAAGGGGGCTTTAGTCATCAACGAAATTTTTAGATTTATCTAAAACTCAATTCGGGTGTGAAATAGGGCACATTTCGTTAAGATTCATTGACTAAAAATTTCAATATTCCTGCATCTCCCCTTTTTGCAGCAGTATATAAAAAATGGGGAAAGTCCAGATATAGTTAAACATGACCCTTCCAAAAAATAATTTTTCTTTCTAGAAATCTTAAACCAGCATCAATTATCACACCTGTAATTCCCATAATTATAATTCCAACAAAAATTACATCACTTTTCAAAAAATTGGATGCATCTAAAACCATCCAGCCTATGCCAGATGTTGCGGCAACCATTTCTGAGGAGACAAGGGTTGTATAGGCAACACCAAAGGCGGTTCTAATTCCAGTAAAAATTTCAGGTAGAGAAGCAGGAAGCACAATTTTAAAAAAAACATCCTTTTGAGCTGCTCCCAGTGAGCGTGCACTTAAGACAAAGTCCTGATTTAACTTCCGGACTGCAGAAACACAGGCGATATAAATAGGAGCAAAGCCAGCTAAAAATAAGAGAATCTGTTTGGAGGTATCATCGATTCCAAACCAGAGCACTAGAAGTGTATAATAAGCTAGTGGTGGTAAGGGACGATAAAATTCTACAACAGAATCAATTACTGCTTCAACTTTGTCAAAATAACCACTTAATAAACCAAGAGGAACAGCAGTAAAGATGGCAAAGAAGAGCGCCACAAATAAGCGTTTAAAACTGGCTCCTAAATGAAGCCAGAGAGGAACTCCATTATAACCATTTTCTAGAATTCTTAAAAACGCCATCCAGACTCTTGCAGGTCCAGGAAGAAGAGTGGGAGTAAAGATACCTAACTTAGTAATTATATACCAGGTAAGAAAAATAGAAGCCCAGGTTATAAAAGTGAGGGCCTTTTCTGTTTTAGTTTTTTTATTTTTTTCAGATTCGCGGTTAACTTTTGGATGATTTGCTGCTGGCTTTTCTTTTTGTTTATTGTTTTTCTTTTTATTTAAAGCCATTTTTTACACATCCTCATAATTATCACAATCTTTTTGAACATAAGTCATATACTACCATTCAAGATATCATATTTGCTGTAAATTATCAATTTCAAAATAGCTGATAAATGATTAAAAAGACCACCAAGTTTAATCCTGATGGCCTAATTGGGGTACCTGGTACTTAGAAATTTAATCCAGGTACCCGGGCTCTTTTAATTTTCGATTATAACTAGTATTAACCGAGCTGATTGGAAGAAATTATCAAGTTGCAATTAAACAATAAAGTCCCCAGCCAGCATTATTTTACTCAAAATTATATTCAGTTACAATTTTTTCTCTATCTGTTGTTTGATCCAGATAATATTCGTAGCAGCAGATGCCGAGAAATGATCCTGAGATATTATACACATTATCATAACCCATTCCCTGTAGAGCCATTACAGCATTGTAGCTTCTCTGTGCTGAACGGCAGTGCAAATATACAGGCTGATCTTTAGGGATTTCATCAGTTCTTTCTCTTAATTCACTTAAAGGAATATTAACAGAATTAACAAGATGTCCTTTCGCATATTCATCTTCTTCGCGGACATCTACTATAAATGCATCATTTTCTACCAGTTCTCTTACTTCTGTAACTCTCACCTGTTCAAATACCCCATTGAGTAGATTTAATCCTACAAGTGCTGCATGGTTAACCACATCTTTTGCTGTACCAAATAAAGGTGCATAACACAGTTCCATTTCTTTGAGATCTTCTAATGTTCCATCCATTAAAATAAGTGCTGCAATTACATCTATTCTTTTATCTACATTACCTCTACCGATGGCCTGGGCACCGATAATTTTTCCTGTCGGGTATTCATAAATAAGTTTAAAATGCATTGGATTGCTTTCCGGCATTAAACCAACTTTGTCTCCAGGTATAACATATACAACATCATAAGAAATACCGGCTTCTTTTGCGGTTTTTTCGTTTAAACCAGTAGAAGCAGCATTTAAGTCAAAGACTCTAACTATTGAGGAGCCAATAGTGCCATTGTTTCTGTGCGGGATACCATAGATATGGTCAGCAGCAGCTCTTGCCTGTCTCTGTGCTGGCCCTGCTAAAGCCAGTCTTGTGTTTTTGTGTGTTAGTCTGCTGTAAACTTCTACAGCATCTCCAACAGCATAAATATCCTCATCACTTGTCTGATAATTGTGGTCTACTTTGATTCCACCTGTTTCTCCTATTTCCAGTCCTGCATCTTTAGCCAGATCTGTTTCTGGAGAAACACCAATTGCCATTACAACAGCTTTGGCATCGATTTTTTTTCCTGACTTTAAGATAATAGAGTCATCAGTAATTTCCACAAGAGCATCATTTAAAACAAGATTTACTTTTTTATCATAAAGTTCTTTATGCAGCAGCTGTGCCATATCGAAATCAAAAGGAGCCATTACCTGATCCATTGCCTCTACAAGACTTACATTTTTGCCGGCATTATGAAGATTTTCAGCAACTTCAATACCGATAAATCCAGCACCTATAACAGCAATATCTTCAATATTGTTTTCATTAATATAACTATATAATTTATCAATGTCCACTACATTTCTGATTGTAAATACATTATCTTTTTTAACTCCCTTGATACTTCCTGGAAGAATTGGATTAGCACCGGGTGAGAGTACTAGTTTATCATAGGATTCTTCATATTCTTCACCAGTCTCTAAATTTTTGACTGCTACCTTTTTTTCTTTTCTTTTTATTTTAGTGACTTCACTATTTACCCTTGCATCAATATTGTACTGAGTTTTAAAGCAGTTAGGACTCATTAAGACAAGGTCATCACAGCTGTCAATTGTATCACTTAGACGATAGGGAAGACAGCAGTTGGAAAAAGAAACATGTGGACCTCTCTCAAACATAACTATTTCTGCTAATTCGTCCAATCTTCTGGCTCTGGCAGCAGCAGATGCACCACCAGCTACACCACCAATAACAACAATTTTATTACTCATAATTAATTTCCTCCTGTAAAATTTTATTTTTGAAAGCCAAATTACTAGCTGTAAATTTTATCAGTAAATTTATTACTTACAAAACCACCAATTATCATAAATACTAGGAAAAACCATCCAGACAGTGAGAAGTTTGCAATTGGTGTATAGAGAGCTCCAACATTACATCCATTTGCAAAACGAGTTCCAAGTCCCATTGTTATACCACCAAGTGCATATAGTAATGCTTCTTTTTTAGAAATATTTAATCCGGCAGTAAATGATTCGGATAATTTAGCGGCTGTAAGAGGATAAATTACTGCACCAACAATAATACCAAAATTCTGTACAGAAATTTGATGTTCAAAAAATGGCAGATCAAATACTGATGCTGACATATGTGTAAACTCTGCCAGAGATTCAGCAGAAATACCAAATAGCATTAAAAATTTACCAAACCAGATTCCATAAGGAGTAGAAGCACCCCATCCGGCTCTGGTAATACCCATCATAAGTGTAAAGATCATCGCCAGAACTATTCCACCCTGTTTTAGAGTCCAGGGTTTTTCAAAAAAGTGATAATAGGTATCTGAACTAAATAGTTTAAAATTATTTAGATCGATTGAATCTACTTCATCCTGAACCTTTTCTATTGGAAGACCTTTATATTTGCCTGTTTTGATCTGATAATGCTCATAGAAATAAGATAAAATTATGAAAAGAAGACAGAGACCGCCAAGAAATGCCAGTCCTCCCAGATAACCTTCAAACCCATCTCCCTGGAAAAGGTCAGGCAGAAATACACCACCAGATGTTCTATAACCTATATAAGTACTGTACCATGATTCTTTAACCCAGCTGGCTGTATTTTGTATCGGGAAGCCGAGGAAAACACCTATGCCGAAAAAAATAAGTGTAATAAATGCCCTTGGAAGTCCTACTGGCAGGTCAGTTAAAACTCCAGTTGCACAGCATACAGAAAGAGACATTCCAAATCCAAATAAAAATCCTCCCAAAAGAAGACCGGTATTTATTGGGTTGATCCACAGATTATAGCTGGCAGGATCTTTTCCAAAAAGAAATGCAGTTGTAAGAAGTGCTGTTATAAAAAACATAAACATCAGGGTTCTCATTAATTTAGTAGAACCTGTTCTGTAGGCTCTGTTTACACTTCCAGCAAATCCGGTGTACGCTCTTGTCAGTGTATATCCTATTCCTGTACCAACAAGCAATCTAAAAAATAAAATATCTGTTTTTAAAAAGAATTTAGCGCCAATTAATACTATTAAAGCAGCTGCAAATCCTATTAATCTTTCAAAATTTTTCACTTTGTTACCTCCCTCATATATCTTTAGATTTAATAATTATATTAATAAAGAGCATAATTAAAATTATTATATGCAGAAATATTATTTATAAAAACTTTGTTCTTAAATTCGCAAAAAAAAGCAAAAAAATACCTGTCACCTCTCTTTAAATAATATTATATTCACAAAATCATATTCTACTGATAATTATATACCATCTATAATTAATACTAAAATAATAATATCTTATACTGAATAGCTATATTTTATATATGAGTGATTAACTATATATTAATTAATGTAGAAAAATATAAATAATAGGAAAATAATGCATAATAAAATTGAGAAAAACAATAATATATTATAAAATAGCTGTAATACTTAATTATCAGGGAGGAATGAAGTTGAGTCTTAAAAATTTAAAAAAAGGTGCTGAAATAATTCTGAAAGATTGTATGAATGTTGGTGAAAAAGAAAACTTGCTCATAGTTTCAGATTTTGAAAATAAAAAAGTTGCAGAAGTGTTAGCAGAATATGGTAAAGAACTTGGAGCTGAGGCTGCTGTAGTTAATTTTTTTAAAAGAAGTTCTCATGGAGAAAATCCGCCTGAACCTGCTATATCTGCTTTATGCAGAGCAGATGCGGCTGTACTGGCAGCAGTTTATTCTTTAACTAATTCAGCAGCAAGAAGAAAAGCAGTTGAATCTGGCACAAGGATTATAAGTATCCCAGACTGCAGTGAAGAACTTTTTGATTCTTCAGCATTAGATGTTGATTTTAAAGAACAGAAAAAAATAATAGATAAGATAGGAAATTTAATGACCGAAGGAAAAACTATTTCTGTAAGTTCTGAGGCTGGCACAGATTTTACTGCAGAATTGTGTGGTAGAGAGAGTGTTAAACAGACAGGACTGGCAGATAAAGCGGGCAGCTGGTCACCCTTTCCCAATATTGAAGTCGCAGTTGGACCGGATGTTGGAACTTTAAATGGAATATTTGTTGTTGATGGAGTAATTATTCCCGGTGGATATGTTGATAGGCCTGTCGAAATAGAAATTCAGCAGGGGTGTATTACTGAAATTAAGGGGGGCAGGTCAGCACAAAAGTTTAGTAAGCTGCTGGCATTTTTCAACTGTGAAAATATCTATAATATTGTTGAAATTGGTATTGGCTGTAATCCAAACTCTGAATTTGGTAAAGGAAGTATGGGAGAAGATGAGAGCAAATTTGGCACTCTACATCTTGGCATTGGAGAAGGTAATAGTTTTGGTGTTTCTAATACTGCCCCTGCCCATCTTGATCTTGTTATTAGAAAGCCTCGGGTTGAGATTGATGGACGATTAATACTGGCAGATGAAAAACTGCAGATATGAAAGGGTTAACAGCAGATATATTACTGTTTTCTATTCTATATTATATTCTACAATATAAGGTAAATTTCTATATTTCTCTTTATAATCCAGTCCATATCCTACAACAAAATGCTCAGATATTTCAAATCCAACATAATCTATAGGAAGTTCAACTAGTTTTTTATCAGTATTATTAAGCAGTGTACAGATGCTTATTCCGGCAGGGCTGCGTGCTTTTAGATTTTTTAGAAGATAGCTGTGGGTTAAACCTGTTTTTATTATATTTTCTATCACCAGAATTTCTCTGCCGGTGATACTAAATTCTAAATCTCTAATAACTCTTATAACACCTGTATTGTCTTCATTTGTGGAGTGGCTTAACTCTAAAAAATCAAGTTTTAATGGAAGGTCCAGCTTTCTTGTCAGGTCAGCCATAAAATAGAGAGAACTTTTTAAGATACTTACAACTATTAACTCTTTATTCTGATAATCAGCATTAATTTCGTCAGCTAATTCTGAAATTCGATTTTTTATTTTTTCTTTTGACAGTACTATTTTCCCCAATCTTTCATCTTCTCTCATTTATTTTCCTCCTCACTATTTCCATTTAATTCAAACTTATCAATAAGGCTGTTAAAGTCTTTTTTGTAAACAATCTTTATATTTATATGTGGATAAATTTCCTGCAGCAGGCGAACTTTTTTGTTTTTTTCTGTAACATATTTGCGGTTCATTGTTGTTAATTCAATATAAGTATCATATTCAGTCAAATAAAAGTCCGGTCTAAATCCCATTCTGATATTACCTTCAGCATCCCACTCGAGAGGAAATTCTGTCGGCTCATATTTCCATTTAATGTGGTGCATGTCCAGTATTTTGGCAAATTCTTTTTCACTGGGATGGGCAAAATTATATTCTGTTTTTTCTTTTTCAGGTTTTTCTTTTTTTTCAGGATCAGCAAGTGGTTCCGGATTTTCTTTTTTGCAGTCTATTAAACTCATTAAAATTGTAAGAGCCTGTTCTGTAGATAATCCATCACTGTTTAGAGAAATATGATAAAGGGTGAGATCTGACCAGTCTTCATTAAAAACTCTCCATACATAGCGCCTCCGCTTGCGGTCACTTAATTCAATTGACCGTTCAGCCTGTTCTCGGGGAAGGCCATATTTTTTATTTAGTTTTTTTATTCTCTGTTCCTGAGAAGCTGCTATCTTGATATGGATACCACCAGGGTGATGGCGGAATATTACATGAGACCCCAACCCTACAATTAATAAATTCTGTGTTTCAGCCAGCTCTATTAATTTTTTTTCTATGTAATCAGCAAAAGTCTGATTATTATCGGATTTATTATCTATTGCTTTGGTGTAAAATTTGGAACTCTGCTGAAGCATATGCAGCTGATGTTCATCAGCAACCTGGGGGAGCCAGTTTTTTAAAATAAAATCACGATTAATAAGTTTTAGCCCCAGCCGATTTGCAAGTTCTTCTGCTATTTCGTCACCACCACTTGCTGTCTGTCTGGAAATAGTTATAATTTGCAAGATATTCATCCTTTCTTAAATCTTTCTTTCTTAAATCTTTATTTAACTTTATTATAACACAGCAGAAAAATTTTAACTACAATTTGTTAGAAAATTAAGGAAATTAAGATTATGCTTTTGACACCTGTCATATTAGCTGTTAATATTAATAATAAGGAGATGAGGGGGTTGTTAAAAATGGGAGCAGACCTTTCTGAAAGCAGACTAGTACTTGTTTCCAATGGAGAACCTTATAAACATGAATTTATAGATGATAGAATAGAAAAAGTGAAGTTAGCTGGTGGGTTAACTACCGGTTTAGATCCACTTATGCAGGAAGAAGGCGGCCTCTGGATTGCCTGGGGAAGAGGAGATGCTGATTTTGAAGTGGTAGATGGAGATAATAAGGTGAAGGTTCCTGATGAAAATGGATATACTCTTAAGAGAATTAGATTGAGTTCTGATGAGCAGGATGGGTTTTATTATGGTTTTTCCAATGAAGTTATGTGGCCTATCTGTCACACGTTTATCAGCAAAGCTAATTTTAAAGAATATTACTGGAACAGCTATAAGACGGTTAATAGAAAATATGCAGACAGTATTATTGAAGAAATTAAAGAAAATGATCTGGTCTGGATACATGATTATCACCTTGCTCTTGTGCCGGGGATGATTAAAGAAAGAGCTGATCAAACTAAAATTTCTGTTTTCTGGCATATTCCCTGGCCTGCCTGGGAAGCATTTAGAACCATTCCCTGGAGAAAAGAAATTTTAGAGAATTTGCTGCAGTCGGATTTTATTGCTTTTCACACAGAATTATTTTTATATAATTTTATCAGCTGTGCAGATCAGATCGGAGCAGAAGTTAACTATCGGAAACAGGAAATAAAGTACAAATGTAGAAAAACTAAGATAAGCAGTATACCATTGGGAATAGATTATGATAAATTTTCTAAATTAATTGATAACAAAAATTATTATAAAGAAGCAGAAAAAATAAAAAAGAGATATAATATAGAAAAATTGATTTTTGGAGTTGACCGCCTTGATTATACCAAAGGCATCTGGCAGAGGCTTAAAGGGATCGATAAATTTTTTGAAAAATATCCTGAATATAGAGGTAGAGTGACAGTTCTTCAGCGTGTTTCCCCAAGCAGAAATAAAGTGGCTGAATATGAGAAGATGAGGGAAAAAATAAATAAAAAGATTGCTGAAATCAATGGGAAATATCAAAAAGATAACTGGGTACCGGTTAAATATTTTTATGGTTCCTTACCACAGGAAAAGCTCCTCCCCTATTATAAAGCAGCAGATGCAGCACTGATTACTCCTCTGATAGATGGGATGAATTTAGTGGCAAAAGAATATCTTGCTGTCCAGGAAGATGGGGTACTGATACTGTCAGAATTTGCCGGTGCGGCAGAGTACCTTGATAATGCGCTGATTGTAAATCCATATAACCAGGAAGAAATAGCAGATTCCATTTATAGTGCTCTAACAATGCCGAAAAAAGAAAGGAAAGAGCGTCTAAAGATTGAAAAAGAAAAGCTGAAAAAATATGATATTAACTGGTGGAGAGATTCTTTTTTAAAGCAGTGGGCTGAAGTATATGAATAAAAAATACCTTCTGCAGGAGAGAAGTCTAAAAGAAGTAAAAAATAAAATTGAAGCAGCAGAAAATATTTTTCTTTTTCTCGATTATGATGGTACTCTGGCTCCTTTTTCTGATAAACCGGAGCAGGCAGATGCTTTTCCGGGAATTAAAGCGGTATTAAAAAGGCTGCTTTGCAGGTCAGATCTATATATATGCTTGATTTCCGGGAGAGCACTAAATGATCTGGAGTCTATGCTGAAATTAAAGGGTTTAAATTATGCAGGAAGCCATGGACTGGAAATTGATCTCAATTTTGCAGAAGAGGTTATTTATCCCATTTATAAAAAAGATGAATTTAGATCTGTATTTGAAGAATTATTATCAGATATTGAATTAAAAATAAATGATGATATAAAAATTGAGGATAAGGGTTTTGCAGCTGCTTTTCACTGTAATAATGATCTGGAGAAAGTATCTGTCCAAAAAACTTTGGAAACTAAAATTAAAAAATTATCTTTAGATAATCTGGAAGTTATTTCCGGACGTCAGGTTGTAGAAATTAGGCCTGCTGGTTGGAATAAGGGAAAAGCAGTAAATTATATAGCTGACAGATTTAAAAAACAGTATAATCTTAATAGTGGGTATAATATTTATCTTGGTGATGATAGGACTGATGAAGATGCGTTTGCTGTAATTGAAAAAGGATTGAGTATTTACGTAAAAAATAGTGGTGATTTACACACATCTGCTGAATATTATCTAAATAATCCAGAAGAAGTATATTTATTTTTGCAAAACCTGCTTTAATTAGAGCAGGTTTTTTTAAATTCTTTTTTTATTTTTTCTAATTTTTGCCTGTCACCATAAATTTTAAGTCCTGTTAGTGCCAGAGCTTTTATTCCATCTATCAAAACAGTATGACCTTCTTTAGTAGTGGTTTTTTCTGCGAGTTCTCTTGTATGTCCTGTAAGTTCACTGCCCAGATTAATATATGGGTGAATAACAGGGATAACATGACTCACATTTCCCATATCTGATGATCCGTAGTGGTGTGCTGCTGGTTCTATTTTATTGGTTCCGATTTCTTTCATACTCTGCTCAAAAATATCTGCCAGCATCCGATTTGGTCTGAGATCATCATTGGGATTTTCGTATTCCTTCCATTCGACTTTACATCCTGTCATTAAAGCTGCTCCTTCAGCAGTATTTTCCGCTTTTTTGATAATTTCCTGCAGGTATTTTTTATCTCTGGCCCTGAAGTAGAATTGAGCTTCAGCTTCATCGGGTACAATATTGGCAGCTTCTCCACCATTTGTAATAATACCATGTATCCGAGCATCATCCCGCAAATGTTCTCGCAGTGCATTAATGCCATTAAAAAACTGTATTACTCCATCCAGTGCATTTATGCCCTTCTCTGGAGCTCCAGCAGCATGAGCAGTTTGACCATGAAAATTAAACTGAATTGCTTTTATTGCCAGTGTTGTAGAATAGACCTGATTAATATTGGAAGGATGGAGAAGCATTGCACAGTCTATATTATCAAAAACACCTGTTTCTGTCATCTGTACTTTAGCTCCACCTGTTTCTTCAGCCGGACAGCCGATAACTACAATTTTACCTCCTTTTATGTTCAGTTTACTTAAAGCAATTCCGGCAGCTGTACTCATTGCTGCAATCATATTGTGTCCACAGCCATGTCCTATATTCGGCAGTGCATCATATTCACAGAGAAAAGCAATAGTCGGTCCATCTCCATTAAAATTATAGCTGGCCCTGAAAGCAGTTTCGATACCTGAGAGATTTTTTTCTATGCTAAAATTGTGGTCAGCAAGAATTTCTGTTAGTAGAGAGGCAGCTTTGTATTCTCTGTAACCTAATTCAGGATTTTCAGCAATATAATCATTGATGTAAAAGGCTTCTTCTTTTAAATTTTCTATTTCAGAAAAAAGAGATTCCCGAAGTTTTTTTAAATCCGAATTGCTATTCATAGTTTATTCACCCTTAATTTTAATTTTTTTACAAATCAGTATTTTTCAGCCACATTTTACAGCAGAATTATATATATGTAGTTGATTTATATAAATTTTATCTGATATCATGTTTAAAATCCAGTTAATCTGATAATTTTTTTAAAAATTAAAGAGATAATATGATTCAATCGGTGCTATTTAGATTTTATAACATTTATTAAAGAACTGAAAATTTTACAAATTGTATGAAAATTAGTTAATTTTAAAAGGTATTTTTAAATTTTTATAGAAATATATTTGTAGAAAAATATTTATAAACACAAAAAACATAAAAAGGCAAATATTATAATTTTTTAAATATCAATTTAAATATTAAGCTGTTTACAATCTTCTTCCGACCTGTCTCCACCTATATTTAGGCGGCTCAGGCGTCAGGGTTATAGGAGTAATTCTATGGCCTGCCATTGTGCAAAGGAGGATATAAAATATAAAGGGAGGGGATTTACAGTTGAAAAAAATTGTTATCGAACCTGAAAAATGTACTGGATGTCGTGACTGTGAACTGGTGTGCTCAATGACAAAAGAAGGAGAATTTAATCCGATGCGGGCACTTATCAAAGCAGTTTATTTTCCGGAGGAGATGGTGACCGTTCCTCTTACCTGTTTACAGTGTGAGGACCCACTCTGTATGGATGTCTGTCCTGCCAGCGCTATTGGCAGAAATGAGACAGGGGCAGTAGTAATCAATGAAGACAGATGTATTGGCTGCCATATGTGTGTAAGTGTCTGTCCGGTAGGGGCAATAAAAGATGTTCCCGGCAGGGGTGTAGTAACAAAGTGTGATAGAAGTTATAGTCTGCTAGCAAACCTCGTGGGCTTGCCCCGAGAAAATAGCAGACGGTTTTGAATTTCAATTATTATGTTTAGCTAATAA
>NZ_QPJE01000014.1 GCF_003337245.1 Halanaerobium sp. MA284_MarDTE_T2 | reverse complement strand
TGGATAAATCAATTATACAGGAGATGGTGTTGAGGTGGTACACTTTTCGATTAGCAGAACATTATTTTTGGTACACTTTTAGTTTAGCATATGCACCCGGCTTTATAATATCTTTTCATTGGACAGATCGGATACCATCTGCAGGTCATAATTTGCCTCCTTATGCTTAAAAATTGAAAACTCTGATCACATCCCAAAAATATTACAGATAATCCTCAATCTTTTTCCAAATTTAAATAAATATCAATTATTCTTTATCTTCAGGACATAAAATTAAACCAATTTAAAAATTGCTATTTATAACCTCTTTTTTATAGAATATAGTTGGAGATATTTTATTCTATATCCATATTTATTAACTTATTATATAATTCTTGATTAATCGGATTTTCCCTGTAAAAAATAAAAAACCGGGGATTCCCGGCCTGATTTAAAACTATTAATTTAATCTTTTTTTGGCTCCTTCAATATTTATATTTAAAGTTAAAACAAAATGATCTACAAATTCAATTAAATAAATTTTGTATATCATTAATAAGTAGTTCTTCTGTTTTATCACTGAGTTGATATTATTATTAAATAGTTTTATTAATTTCTTCTGTTTTATTAATCATTCTTATTAATGCATCATTAACTCTTTCCTGGTCTGCCCTTTTATTTAAATACTCCCAATCAATATCTTTATAATTAGTCACCATCATACCGAGAATCCATTCTTCCTGCCACTTTTCATTCCAGTGCACATAGGCATTTAATCTATCAATTATTATATCTTCAATTCCAATAAAATAAGCAGTATGCTGACCACTTTTAAGTTCCATTAATTTATCATCTGCACCTGCAAGTGGTCCAGATGGAGTCTCAACAGCTAAATCAATTTTTTTTGAATCAAGAATCCAGTATTTATTATCTCTATAAAAGCCTAATTTTTCTAATATTTCTCCTATTTTTTCGGTAGAAGCCTCACAAATTATATCAATATCCATAGTAGCATACCCGCCCCCAGTGTAAAATTCGACAGCCTGGCCACCAACTACTACTGGAGTGATATTTAAATTTTCTTTTATTGCTGAAGTTAAAACTGCTATTATCTTTATTTTTTTAGAAAAATTATCAATATCTTCATTTAGAATGATTTCTATTTCTTTTTTATAATCCATTTAAAGCACCTCAATTTTTAAGTCTATATTTTCTATCCTCTATTCTTTCAAGTTTATTTTTCCTGGATCTAATCATCATTTTAAATAAAAGCATTTCTTTCTGAGGATTTCTTCTTCTGGATCCACTACGATAATTATCCTTTCCATTTATATCAGGCAAATTATTTTCTGAATTATTTTTATTGGTCGATTTTAAATAGTTTCTTACCTCTCTCATCTTAGACTGTTTGTCACTTTTCTGATTTCTATACTCAGCAAAAGTTTTTTTGGGCATTCTGAAAACCTCCCTATTTCTAACTTTTAGTTAATTTTATTATATCACAGACTACTTTACTTTAGTAATTCAGCTCCAGTCCTACCCCAGCTGCTATTATCTGACTGGTTTTACAACGACCTTTCCCTGCTGGTAATTTCAACAAGATATTTTAGCGAATTTAGCCGAAAAAGTCTCTCTGTGGTAAACAGGCAGGTTTTATCCGTAAAAAGTATCGTGCGTTAGGAAGAAAACTGGATTAATTTTCCTCATATTCTTTGAAAAGTTCCATTATTTTATTTAAAACAGCTCTCGGGTTTTTCATAAACTCTAACTTAAAAAACTCAAGCTGCTCATCTTTCAGTCCAGCCAGCAGCCTATTTTCTTTAAACTTAATTTCAACTTTTCCGATTTTAAAACCCTCAATTTTTTTGTTCTGATCTAAGTTATTATTTTTCAATTTAAGCTTTATATCTTCTTTCAGCCGCTTTAATTCCAGCCAGAGCCGCCATTCTTTAAGAGAGCGTATACTCAGTTCAGGCAGGGTATCAGCTTTTTTGAGCAGCATTAAATTTGAATAAATATGGCTGCCGCTAACTCCATAACCCTCTGATTTGATCTTTTTACCCAGCTGCTGCCAGCTTTCAACTTCAAAAAGAATATAGTTCTGATCTCCACTGCTTCTGGTGGAGGGAAAACCAATTTCGTCTCTTTTAACTATTTTTTTATTCTTAATCCTGCCGTAATAGGTGACCCCGCTCTGATCGCCAAACTTCGCCTTGCTCTGAAAGATTGCTGTGTACTTTAAATTATGATTTAAAATTGACTGCTGTAGGGGTAGATAATAGAGATTGTTGTCCAGTAAATACTGCAGCTGTTTTTTACTGCTCAGTGAACCGACCAGCAGGTCAACTTTAAACTCCGGTTCTGGTCTGAATTCATCCGCAGCTGTCGGCAGCAGATTGCGGTTAAAGTTGCTCTGAGCTGATTCATCGATAATATTTTCTAAAAACTCGGACACCAGTTCTGTACTGTCCGGCAGAAAAGGAAAGGCTCCTATATTAACCTGTTCAATACTCTGAAAGAATTTATGGTTTTTAAATTTTTTTTGATCATGATAGGGAAAGAGCACATAGGCTCCAACCATTGTTCTCCTGTAGTTTTCTCCCATCTCAGCTGCCACTGCATCCCGGTAGCGGTGCATTGTATTAATATCAGATTCTTCCGGACCAGGAATGCCGTTGTACCTTTTGCTATATCCTGTACCATCTTCTGCAGTGTTGAGCCGATACTTAGCATCAAAGATAAATTTATACTGGTGCTCAGAATCATTTTTGCTTAAAGATAAAATATTATCCGGTTTCTGATTGGTGGTAATAGAATCTCCGCTTGCTCTGTTGTAGCTTAAAGTAAATTTTTCACCGGTAATTGGATTCTGATATTCGACCTCTGCTGATGCTCCCTGTGAGAGAGTGACATTGATACCGCTGTAATCAAGCTCAATGATGTTATTTTTAACCATCTTATATTTATCCTGGAGCAGGCTGTTTAATTTAAGAAAGGTCCAGTATTCATAGAGCTGCCAGAGTTCCTTAATTGAAAGCCTGAAGATATCGCCATTCAGAGAAAGCCCCTTTAAAAGCATCAGGTAATATTTATATAATTCCTTGTAGCCGGGGGCCATCTGCAGCACCAGAGAAATGGAATCAATTTTCTGCAGTTTACCTACCTCAGCCAGAAAAGAATGCTTGAGCTTTAATTTAAGCTTTCTGATCATTTTATCGATTTCAGCAATCAAATCCGGATCCGGATTAAGCTTGTAACTGCGGTAATTTGCTTTAAAATGTTTAAGTCTTTTGATCAGCTCTGAGAAACTCCATTTAATAAACTTATTTTCAAAATTATCATAGCTTAACTCCTTTTCCACTGCCAGCATTTTTTCCGGCAGCTTGAGCTCCTGATCATAATGGCGGCTGTTTTTATTCAACCACTTCAGGCTCTGTCTGCCCATTTTTTTAACTCTGGCAGCAGGCCGAACATTTCTCTTCTTAATGATCCGGTGATGAGGTGACTCCTCAACTCTTTTTAGAGCTTTAAATAAATCATCAAAGATATTTTCAATTATCACAAAAAACTCAGCTTCCGTGATATTCTGCTTTTCGGAAATTTTCATCTGCTGGTAGGTCTTTCTCAAAAAATCATAGGCTAAATTATATACTTCCCTGTTTACTTCCGCTAAAAGCTGATTGTAGTCCTTTTGGTAGTCAATTTTACTCGGAAAAACTTCCAGTTTGAAAGTTAAAACCACCTGAGAGTTACTGCGAATTTCAAACTCAGAATAACCGATATCACTGCCGAAGTTGATGCTGCCGTAAAGCACATTGGGATTATCATTAGGATGGGACAGAGATTCTCTGATCTCGCGATTGGGATGGTAGATCTCAATCGGCATTTCGGCTTCCAGATAAAAATCATAGTTTTGATATTCAAAAAAGAGGGGATAGCTTTTTGTGGAATTGAACTTACTCAGCCTGAGCTGGTCTATTTCTGGATCATGGTATTTGAAGTCAAAGATCTCTTCTAGAGTTGAGCTAAAGCTGTAGGCAGCCTGAGCCTTATTTGCCTCCGGAAATTCTTTTTCGTGATCAGGATGAAGAGGCTTTCCTTTGATGTTTAAAGAAAATTTATTATTTTTAATTGTGATCAGGTCAATTTTTTTAGTGGCCATTTTATCACCCTTAATAACTTTTGCGTTATTGCTATATCCTTATATCTCTGATCTTTATAATCATACCACTGATCTTCTAGATCATATTGATAAATCTTATCTTTAAACATTCTAAAGGCACCGTTTCCTCGGATAGCATAAAGAAGTTCCTCTCTCAGTTCTTCATCTTCGACTGAATAGCAAAAATCTTCCATAATGCTATAGTCATCAATTTCATAATCATCCGGAAGTCTTATATAGTCATCTGGACTTTCCCCATTTTTTGCAGCTTGAAAATAAATTTTGGGGAAACTCCTAATATAGTCATTAGTTGAGATAATATCTACTGCAGCTTTAATATTCTCCCGCTGCCATTCTGGAAATTTATCAAGGTCAGGATCTTCCTCTCCAGCTCTCAATTCATCATCCATTATCATGAAAACTTCACCAGTTTTTTTATAATAAAAATAATTACTCTCTCTGGTTCTAAGTTCTAATGCTTCTAAAACATCTTCTAAATTAACTCTAAGTGTCATTTTTTAACACCTCTATTCTTGAAAATAATCAAAAAGGTAAATCAAAATGATTTTCCATGTTATAGCTGTTATATTTTTTGAAGATTTCTCTAGCTATCTTTTTTAACTCCTTTGCCAAAACCTTGAGAAATAATATTTAACTGCCAGAATAAGCACAGACTCCAGCTCGGGGAGAATTAACAACCGGCAGTAGATTATCAGTTTCTCTCATACAGTCATTTTCTTCATGTTTATCAAGGCAGTTACTGCAGTACCAGCCGCCACTGTTATAAATGCAATCTGGACATACAAATTCAGCGAGATTATCACAGTGACTGCACTTAATTTCAGGCTGGTTATTCCTTGCCAGAACACTGATCTTTTCTTCTCTTTCCCCAGCTTTAAATACATTAACTACATTCAAATCCAATTTAGTGGAAGAACCAAAATCATAGGTATATGAAAATTTAGTTTTTTCTCTTAAAACTTCCTTAATTTTGTGATTCATATTAAGTCCACTGGATGTAAAGCGCCGCTCATTAATTTCAAATTCACTCAGATGATTACAGCATTCCAGCCAGATATCACGCAAAAACTTGTCAAGATCACTTAATTTAGCGTCTGCTTTGACCTGCAGCTGCAGCCAGTATTCTGACCTATATGTCCCTTTAATATAAATATGATAATATAAAGTTTTCTGAGCTTGTTCTTCTGCAACTATTTTGTCATAATTCTTATTTAGACATGATTTTAAATGTCTGGACATTCCTGATTGAGTATATTCATTACCACAAATTTTGCATTTACCTTTCATAAAAATTATCTCTCCGATTTTTTAATTTATATATTTAAAAATGACGCTCAAGCTTAGTTTTTATTTCTTCCGGGTCATATTCTTTAAACCTCTGATTTTTAGCCCACTCCAGCATTGACTCGTAATCTTCATGCTCGGGATTTGATATGATTTGCATAAATTCATCAAAACCACCTACTCCTCCTACATCTTCCGGGGGAGCAGTTCCATCTCCTTCTAAAAAGGTCGGCTGATTTGACTTATAATCTTCTATGATTTTTTCAGTTTCTAGATAATGCTGCCAATTATCACCATAATCATAAATGTATTTTATTCTGGCAGGCAAAACATCTTTTAATTTAACTTCATTTTCTACCGCCAGTTCAAAATCTTCATCTTGATAGTTCAATTCATACTTATTATATTCTAAATTATCCTGATTTATTGTTAGATTCAAAATAGCCTTATAGCCGTTCCGGTGATATTCTCCATGGTTCCAATTTTTAGTATCATCTTTTTCTTCACTGTAGACAAAAAATTCATGCAGATGGTAATCCTGCCAGTTATAGAGCTTCTGCAAAACATTATGCAGCTCTCTAAAGGTATAACTTAGGGGTACTATTACTTTTCTCCAGGCTTCATATTTACCCAGTTCAAGTTCAACTTTTAAAACAGCTGCTTTAGTCTCGATTACATCTTTTTCTCCATAATATTCTGCTAATTCCTGCTGCAGAGATTTATCAGGATAAAAATAATCTTTATTATCATTTTTGCGGAGCATATTATTTATATTCTTTGCTACTTGAGGCTGATAAATTTCATTTTCATTAAATCTATCAGCAAATCTTTTGGCCTCTTTACAGGAATTATTCATTCTGGCTATATGACTTCTATTTTTTGCTTTCTGATAGAAAAAATCTTCAAATTGAGATAAATATTTTTCTATTAAACTTCCCTTAATTCCTTCACGCTCAAAAGATCTTTTTATTCCCTCTTTGACCCGGTCTGGAAAATGATTAAGATCATCTTTTTTCACACCATATAATATCACAGTATAATCACATGCATCATTAACTAAAACTACTGTTTTTCTCCGATTAATTCTTAAAAAATTAGCATGCCAGGAAAATAAAGCAGGTCTTTCTTTTTGCTCAAATTCTTCCAGATTTAATTCATCTCTCAACTTTTTAGTTGCCTGGATCAGCATATTTATCAGTCCTTTTAATGCGTTTTTTCAATATTGATTTCATTCTAATTATATCATCACCATTTTACAAGAAAACTAAATAAAAATGCAGCTGACCTCCTTTTTTGATATAATATCTTTAATGAAAAATAAATACCCAAGAAAGGAAATCAGCCACACAAACAGTATATTAAATAACTCACAAACTATCTACCATACAATTAAAAACAATTTAAAAAATTTTAAATAAATACCGTACTGTCTTTACCAAAAAAAGTTTTTAGATCTTCTACATAGATATCTTTTTCACGGCAGTATTTAGCAGTTTCTAGTTCTGAGAGACTTGCAGTTTCTAAAACAGCCTGAAACTTATCACCGGAAGACCATTTACTTGCTTTTTTATTGCTGGTTGGATTACTCTTTAAAACTTTAGATCTCCAGGTGTAGAGAGTATTAACGGGTATATTAGTTTCTCTAGCTATATCAGGTGCTTTTTCAGCATTAGGTGGAGCCAGTCTTTTAAATATGGACTCTTTTAATTTTTTAGAATAAACTTTTCTTGGCATTGTAATTCTCCTTAGGATTTATTGTCGTTACTCTATTATACACAGATTTTTTTTGTGCCCCACGACAACTAGTCTACCATATAGGGATTTGTGGCATCGTATCTACTCCTTTTAAATTTTTCCTTTTATATAAATTTTCCTGATAATATAAATGAAGCTAAATATACGCTCAAAAAAATTATATAAATGCTTGAATTTATACGCATATCATATTATAATATATGCATAAAAGAAAAGGGAGTGTTGACCTTGAGAAAAAACATATATATTTCCGAAGATGATAAAAAAAATTGGGATAAACTTGGTAAAATATCTGAAAAAAAAGATAGATCTATAAGCTGGCTTGTGAATAAAGCAATTGAACAATATATAAAAAAATTTGATGATTCTACTGAAAGGTGATTAAAATAATGAACAAAAACAATTATATCAAAATAAAAATCAAAAAGAAAAATTTTAAACAAGAAAGTTCAGAAAATATTTTAAGTGAAATAAATAAATATTTTGATGAAAATGAGTTGTTCCTTAAAAAGAATAATGATAATGACATTTTAATATATCTTAATAGTTTTGATATAAATAAATTTGAAAGTTTTTTCAATGAAAAGCCTGAATATTTTCAAGTTATTAAACAAAAAATTAATAAAAATAAAAGTTATGGTATTGATAATGGTAAAAAAATATATATTGATTATAATAAAGAACGCAAAGTAAAAAACAGAAAGAAAAAAGAAACAGCTAGAGGTAAATATTATTATGCAAAAGATAATAATTTTAAAAAACAAAATAATAAGCTAACAGAAGAAAAGATTAATCAAATTGTATGCGCTGATAGTTTAGAATATCTAAAAACAATACCTGATAATTCAATTGACCTTATTTTTACTTCACCACCGTATAATTTTGGATTAGATTATGAAGCAACCGATGATTCAATAAAGTGGCAGCAGTATCTAGATCAACTCTTTGCTATTTTTGATGAATGTATTAGAGTTCTAAAATATGGTGGTAGATTTGCTGTAAATATTCAACCCTTATTTTCTGATTACATTCCACTTCATCATATCGTAGGTAAATATTTCATAGATAAAAAGATGATTTGGAAAACAGAAATATTATGGGAGAAAAATAATTACAATTGTAAATATACTGCCTGGGGAAGTTGGAAAAGTCCTTCAAGCCCTTATTTTAAATATACATGGGAATTTGTTGAAGTTTACTGTAAAGGCGATATCAAAAAAACTGGTAAAAAAGAAAATATAGACATAACTGCTGATGAATTTAAAGAATGGGTATACTCAAAATGGAGTATTGCACCCGAAAGAAATATGAAAGAATATGATCATCCTGCAATGTTCCCAGAAGAACTAGCCAGAAGAATACTTAAATTATTTAGCTATCAAGAAGATATAATTTTGGATCCATTCGGTGGAGTAGGTACTGTTGCCGCAGTAGCCAAGAAGGAAAACCGAAAATATATTTCAATAGATATATCTGAAGAATATACTAAAAAAGCTCGTGAAAGAGTAAAAAAAGTACCTAAACAGTTAAAATTGAATCTTGAATGAGAAAAAAATTATAGATTATAATAAACTAAAATTATTGGTGGAAAAAATTTTCTCAACCAATAATTTTCTGCTTTTTTTAAATGTAATTTTCTAATAACTATCCTACATCAGGATTTAGAATTTTACCCGGCAGTATTATTTCATTTAATTTATTAACCTGTCTTATATCTTCATGAAGTTCTTTAAAGAAAGTATATGTAATCTCTTTGCTTATGTTTTTACCAGTCTCCTTTCTTAATACATATAATTCATCAATTGGACTTTGCGGTGAATATTTATCAAGAGCTACTTCATTAGTTTCCATTATGATATATGTTTTAGCATTAGGAGTACCATTTTTTATTTTTTGAGCTGAAAACTGTGCTTCACTATACATTGTTTTATCCAAATAAGTTTTACATTCAATTGCAACAATAGGAATAAATATTTCATATTTGTTTTTTTGGGCGTCAACATAAATATCGAAATTTTTACCAATACAAAAATCTACATCTTTAGTTTGAATATTTATATTGCCATTATGATCTAATTTAATCCCAGCAAATATATTTTTATTATTAAACTCTAATCCCATACCCTCTATTTCAGGTATATCTTTAAAAAGATAACCCATAAATTCCTCTAATATAGTGGATCTGAATTTTGATTGGGAACTAATGTTATGTTTTCTTTCAAATGATTCTGCAATTTTATAATATTTATTTATTAATTCAACTTTACTATACACTGCTTCTTTATTGATATCAGTAATAGACATCAAATTATTTTTAAAGGATAAATAATAATTTTTTCTAAAATCTTTTAATTCCTGTCTAATTCCTTTATATGGTTTTGACTTATTAATTTTTGTATCAATATTATTTCCATGATAAAACCAATTGTTCATAATGTTAACATCTCCCTATTGTGTTATTCTAATTTATAGAAATTGATCAAAGACAACCTTATCCTGAGAAAAGTTATCAGCAGTGCCATTAATAAAGGCTGGGTGAATAAATTTATATTGTTAAACATTAAAATCATCTTCTGTTATAGTATAGGTTATAGGTATAGTATGCCATAATTGGAGATTGAAATGAATAAATTCAGTTATATTAAGTGAATTTCATAAAAATAAGCCTTGATATAACAAAGATTTTAATGATATAAAAAGGGCTTCACCCCATTCTTGTCGAATTTAATAGTAACACCTAAAAAAACAGAAAGAAGGTGAAGCCTATTAATACTATTCGACAAGAATGTCTCTTTCCCTTTGAAGAATTGCTGAATTTATCGGAAACAGACAAATTAATTTGTATTTTAGATCCTATTGATTTAAAACCTATTGTTGAAAAGATTAAGCCTAAGTCTAATGGAGGACCAACTGGATACAATCCAGAAGCTATTTTAAGAGCTTTTCTGGTCCAACAGATCGAAAAGATTCCCACCAGAGCAGACTTAGTAAGTAAAATTGATAGAAGTCCTTATCTCAGATATGTCTGCGGTTTTTCTACCACTGGTAGGGTGCCCAGTGAAGCAACATTTAGCCTATATTACAGCAAATTATCTGAGACTGATGGAGCTGAAATTTTAATGAATAATCTTTTAGATCAAAGTATAGAACTTGATTTATTGGATACTGAAATAATGGCTATTGATGCTTCAAAACTTGAAGCATATGAACGAGCTAAGCCAAGGTCAAAGATAGATAAGGAAAATAATTCTACCCCTGATTGGGGTACTAAATTCGACTCCCATAAAAATCAGATAACCTGGTTTGGCTGGAAGATACATGCTGCAGTTGAAACTAACTCAGAATTACCAATTGCTTTAACTTTGACTCCAGCCAATCATGCAGATAAAACTCAGGCAATATCTTTAGTTGAAAAGGTTAATGACTTTTTAGCTGAAAGAGATTTAACTAAACCTAAATACTGGACTATGGATTCAGGTTATGACTATACTGATATCTATGAGTATATTCTCTTTGAGCAGGAATCTCAGACCATTATCCCAATTAACAAGCGTAATGCTAAACAGCCACCAGCTGGTTTCTATGATTTTAAAGGAACACCAGTCTGTAGTGGTGGACACAAAATGTATTACTGGGGTCATTACAAAGGGGTCAATAAATTTAGATGCCCACATGTATGTGGTAAAGTTGATTGTATTCATGGAACTAAGTGGTGTTCTAACAGCAACTATGGTCGAGTAACTAAAACCAGACCAAAAGAGAACCCCAGATATATTTCAACTCCACATAGGGATTCTAGAACCTGGAGAAAGATCTACAACGAAAGAACCAGTGTTGAAAGAACTTTTTCCAGATTAAAAGAGCATCTAAATTTAGAGAACTTAACTGTAATGGGAGCTAAAAAAGTTAAAACTCATTTGTTATTAAGCTCTATTAGTTTGATAGCTGCAGATTAACTCACAGAGAAACCATTTTTGGAAAATCTTAGGTGTAAAATCTTATTGAGCGAAAAGCGTAAAATATTATTTGACATTCACAACATTATTTTGGGTACACTTTTAGTTTAGCATATGCATGAAGATATACTGAAAATTACAGAGCTGTAAAGTTCAATGAAAACTTACAGCCCTATTTTTATTTCTCTCTATTCTATTTTTTTGTCAGCTTTATTTACTGCTTCCACAAATTTATCCCACTCTTCTTTTCTAAAGGCACAGCTTGCCGAAACATCTTCTGAAGCAATAAATAGACCAATTTCTTCATTAGAAGCATTTACTCCTACAGTTAACTTTTCACCAATTTTTACTTCATCTAAGATTTCTTCCATAAATATCCCCCTATTTCATTAATTTTTTAATGATTGATCTACCGATAACTTTATTTTTGGCTCGTTTAGCAATTCTTTTAGGACTGCCGCTGCTTAAAGTTTCTGCATCATTTGCAATTCTGGCCAGCTTGTAGAGAAAAGAAACGAACTTTGCCATTTGGATCACCTCTTAAAAAATAATTTAAAGTTTAATACCTGAATCAAATACAATATTTCTTCTGTTATTTTTATAATATCACAGAAGTGTGACAACATTATGTCAGACTGATATCAAAAAAATATTTAAATTTATTGCTTATCATTAATTTAAGAAAACTGTCTCTCTATTCATTTTTAATTTTATTGAAGTAAAAGCTTTAAAAATAACTAATTTTTATTACCCAATTTAGCCTGGAATCTTATATATTTTTACAGCCAGTAAGAAGTAAAACCATCTTCTTCAAAGCGCCGCAGCATATATGCTGTTTTTTCTGCTGATTCCGGATACTTAAAGCTTTCCTGATTTGCCTGATAATAATTCCAGACTCTATTAGACAGCTGACCGTTTTCTTGACTGAAGCTGCTTCCACTAAAGAAATCAAATAATTCCAGCAGTATTTCTTTAATGATGGCTGAACTACCCTGAATCCGGGGTAATACTTTTTGTAGAATTTCTTTATCAAAGGCAGTGTTTTTAGCGAGCAGTTCTTTATCCAGAGCTTCAACTATGTAGAAGTTAATCTCATCTCTGATTCTGTAGCCTACCTGTAGATTTGCCTTTTTAAGTATCTGGTTTAATCTTTCCAGTTCTTCAGTTATTCTTCTGACTTCACCTTCTTTAGCAGGCAGCAGATCTTTTAGATTTAAATACTCTGTTTCTAGAAATTGATTATTTACCTTTAAGCTCTGAGCCTGCACTGAATAATCTTCCTCTAAAAAGGCTGTTAAATCAATCTGATTGAACTCAATTGTATTTGCTCTATCTAATACCTTTTTGCTGAATGGATGGGTTGTTTCGTCCATATTAACCGTTCCAATGAGATAGAGGTTGTCCGGGATATGTAGATTTGAGTATTTAGCTTTAGAATCATTGCTGTCATTTTGATCAAAATCATTTTCATTTAATAATCTATCTGTTTTTATCTGATCACCATCATAGTGACGGGTTTCCATCTTTGATAAAAAGTCACTGAAATAATATTCTACTCGAGCCAGGTTCATTTCATCAAGACAGACCAAATAGGGGTTAGCGGGATCTTCAGCTGCTTTTTTAATTATTTCTAAAATCGGGCCAGGCTGAAAGTCTCCTCTGATATTGCTGTAACCTAAAAGATCTGCACTGTCATTCCAGTCTGGTTTAACTGAAATCAACTTAAAGCGGTCATTATCTGAGCTGCAGCCAATAGCTCTGGCAAATAGTTCTACCAGTTTTGTTTTACCTGTACCTGAGATACCTGCCAGCAGGACAAAAGGTTTTGTTTTTAGAGAAAGATAGAAGTTTTCTATTAAATTGTCAGGATAGGTATAGCCCTGAGCTTTGATGTAGTTTTTGATTTGAGTTAGTTTTTCTTTTGTTGTTAAGTCATCCATATTTTCAGAAACTCCTTCTCCTGTTTCAATTTCAGCTTCATCTAATTCTAAATAATATTGTTCATAATATCTTTGGTAAATTTTCATCATTTGAATTAAATCATCTATTAATTCTGATTCTGGAATTTGATTATTAATTAATTGTTCAGCTTCATATTTATTATAACATATATTTGATAACTCATAAGCCTTACCTTTACCAGATTCAGCAAGATCAATTTCATTATCAGTTTTAAAATCACCTAAATCCATCTTAGATCTTAATTTATCACGGTTATTTATAAATTCTTCTTTGGTGCTGCGAGTTACTCCCTGATTAAAGATTAAGTAGACTCTCTCCATATCTTGAGAAAAAAGATAAACTACATAGACTCCTTCTTGAGTTGTAGTTGTTATATCTTTATTCATTATTGCAAGCCAGGGAACTTTAGCCCAATTACCCATTCCAATTGAACCTTTGATTATATAATTTTCTGTTTTAAAATTTGATGAAAGTTTTTCTTCTAGATAATCTGGGAGCTCATGGCGCATTAAATCTCCAAGTTTATGGCCAGTAAATTCTTCATGTAATCTTGCTTCTTTATATTCTGAAACTATTTTTGCTAAGTAATCTTTAATTGATGACATTGTATCTACCTCTTTTTATTTTTCCGTATAATATTCTGAAATTTACAGAAATTTATTTCCTTTTTATAGAAATTATGTTATAATTAATATAATTTAATGGAGGTGAACCAAATATGAGTTTTTCTGATGATGTGAAGGAAGCTAAAGCTACGCTCAAAAAAATTAAAAACTATGATATTAACGGTTTTGCTAGAGAATTAAAATATTGGATTAGAGAACTACACTTTTTTTACAATATAATTGTTCCAAACGAAACGAATGATCCATCAACCTCTTTTTATAAAATAAAACCAGCAACTAGGCCAACCACAGGACAAATTGCATATTTTAATTTAAGAAGAGGATATCCAAAAGAAATTTATGGTGGTCATTACTGCTATATATTAAAAGATTTTGGATCAAAATATTTGGTTATTCCTACAACATCAGTAAAAGAAAATTCTAATCCTCCTAATTCTAAAATTGAAATTGATATTAAAATTAAAGATTTTAAAAATGATAAAACTTCTCGACTTCATTTAAGTGATATGAGAGCAATTGATATCCAGCGAATTAATGAACAAAAAGCTATATATGACATCAAAGAAAAACCAGCAGATCTTAACCAAAAAATAAGTGAATTTTTGTTTGAAACTGCTTGACAATTGACTGATAAAATAGTATTATTAATATAGAAAATAAAATTATAAAGAGCTCTTAAATGGGCAAAATTAAAATTATGAAGACACCTGATATTTTATCAGGTGTTTTTATTTTTTATAATTACAATTTATTCTTCATCAGGCTTTTCAAATTCTTTTAAAGTCATTCCATTTTTTAATTTCCATTCTCTTAAACCATTAGCATTTCTCCCCATAACAATTGCAGCTGCTAATGTTATTATAAAAAAATCTATTTGAAATATCTGCTATTTGAGGTGCCATTCTGTATTGAATATCTAGTAATGAAACTTTTCCCTTTTTTAATGCTTTATCTACCCTATTCAGTGAACTAATTTTAATTGAAATATTATCTTTTCCTTTTTCTAATTTTTCAGAATTTAATGTAGAAAAAACTTACGTACTTTTCCGTAATTATTGACACTTCATTATTTAAATAATTAAAAATAGCATCTTTTTGAGATTGATTTGGAACCTTATCTGAGATTGTATAGTTAGGTTCAATGTTTGAATTATTATTCTTAAAGTTAAAACCAAACAATTTATCACTAGTTTTAAATCTATTTTGTTTGATTTTATTCTCTTCAAATTTGTCTTTTAATCTCTCTAATAAAAACCATAAATTAGTATTAATAATAGCTTTGGGAATAGAAACTCCTAATTTTTCTTCAATTGCAATATCAACTTCTAACCCTTTAACTGAAATTATTTGTCCCTTATAATTTTTATTATTAATTATTATTTCAACAGGGGTATCATCCATAACACTAAGAAAATTTTCTAGCTTAAAAGTGTAAATATATAGATTATTTATTTTTCTTTTGAATTTTCCATTGAATATAGGAACAATATTACCATAAGTTCCCTTTTTTAAGCTCTTTATTTCAGAATCTAGTGCTTTTATAAATTCATCAATATATTTTTTTGACACATATCCCCCCCTTGATACTTTCTATTATTAACCTCAGTATTCTCTTTTCTCAATATATTTATAGATCTCATAAAGTCTATCTAATGTCTTTAAAATATGTTTATATTCTTTTTCAGTTAAGAATTCATCAGCTTCTTTTTTGAAAATAGTTCCCATAAATATAAACATACCTTGATCAATAAGATGATCTTCAATTTTTTCAATTGGATAATTAGAACTCCTATTATAATCTTCATCATGATGAAACATCATTAAATCATCAAACTTATCAAGATTTTTTTCAATATAATTATTATAAATTTTTATTTTAGGTTTAAAAATTGAAACTGGATCAGTAACAGATCTACTTGGCTCTATAGAAAAAGCAAAACCAGCTCTAAATTCATTTCTAAATTTTTCATAACCTACATTGACTTGAAATTCTTTTCTACCAGCAGAATGAAAAATATACGAGTTATCAGGATCATCATCCATAATAGTTCTTTTTGAAAATAATTTATATGTATTTGGATGTTGAATATCTTTATATTCTTTTCTAAAATATTGAAGATTTCCAACTTTATAATCCTTGCTTTTATCATTAATGACATTTGCAACATTAGCAATATCCATTATTATACACCTCTTAATCAAATAATTTAAAATCCAAATTTTTATTTTCAATATCATCTAAAATCCTTTCAATATTCAATCCCTGAGCTATTATTTCAACTTTGATATCTCTAGCTAAATTATTAAGTGAAAATGTTTTAGATTCAATTTTAGAACCTGGATAAAATAAGTAAACTTGATTAATCTTTCCTTTGTTGGCTAATGCATAAGCTGTTAACTGATATAAATCAGAAACTGACACTTTTTTCTGCTCATAATTTTTATATTTGGCATCAGCTATTCTTACTAACTTTCCATCTTCAAAAAACTGATAATCAGGAATTAAATTATATGATAATTTATCAGATCTAAATTTATTTTTTAAACTCTTTTGAGCTTCAACCTTAACGCCTGGAGATAATTTACTCTTAAAATATTTTTTTAAAAATCTTTCAAATAAAAGATTCATATCCAATAAAAAACCTGGAAAGTCATTATCTTGCTCCCCTAATAAATTAAAATCCTCTTTTCTTAAAAGCAACTCAACTAATCTAAAAAGATTCTTATAATTATTATTTAAACGATCACTATTATTTAAACCTTTAGTTAATAATTGATAAGATAATGACCTTAAACTGACTTCAATTTTAATTTTAGAAAATAGAATATTTAACTTTTTCTTTAACTTTCTATTATTTGTATTTGCTAATAATAATCTTAAAGCAGCCAAAATGATTTGATTTTCCTCTATATCAACAGTTAATTCCTGATATCTACAAGGTAGTGTTACAGAAGAGGAAGAATTCTTAGCTAGTTTATTAAAATTTATTTTACCTCTACAGGAGGCTATATCTTCTTCTTTTTCCTGATATCTTTTTCTTAAACCTTGATAAAATATATTTTCTGTTTCTTTTAGAAAAATTAAAGAAATAATATCTGAAATATTTGCTTTATCAGTTGCTAATTCATTAAGCTCATTTAATATTTCAATGCTTTCTAAATCATAAGCAAAGGCAATCATTTTAGCTAGATTAAAATTTGTTATTTTAGGAGAAATTATGATTTGAAAGTTATTTAATTTAACTACTCCTACATAAGAATTACTTTCTATCTCTATACCATTACTCAACTGTCTAATTTTTAATTTGTTTTCTATTTCATTAATTAATTTAAAATCAGAGTTAACAAGCTGTCTGAGATTATATTTTTCCCTCAATTCTTCTGCACTTAATTTGGACCACTCCGATATATATACTGTTTTTAGATCATTCATTTGTTTTTTCCTCAGCTAATATGCTTTTTAAACTATCTAAGATTAGTTCTTTACCTGCTGAAGAAAATATTTCTTCATTAAATCTACCCTGTTCTAAATTAAATAATTTAGGACCCAATATTTCTTCTAAAGTACTAAAGTCATCAAAACAGTATTCCTGCAGCAGTGGAAGTATTTCATCTTTTATCCTACTAATTAACTGCTCTTCTGTTTTAATTGCTTTTTCATTTTTCATTAAATATGAATGTCCAATCTGTAAATTTTTGTCTATTTTTTCTATTATCCTATTATTTAAATGATTTAAAAGTTCTGATAAATTAATTCCTGCTATAGTTTGATTTTCTAATAATTCAGGCTTAGGTAGTAATTCTCTAAAACCAAATCTTCTTCTAAGTGCAATATCTAATAAGGCAATACTTTTATCTGCTGTATTCATTGTTGCTATGATGTTAACATTCTCTGGAACAGTAAAGTTTTCTTGAGAAGCTGGCAAAGTAAGTGAAATATAATCTTCTTCATTGTTTTTGCTCCATCTTTTATCTGCTTCTAAAAGAGTAATTAACTCCCCAAAAATTCTAGGAATATCTCCTCTATTAATTTCATCAATAATCAAAACATAAGTTTGTTCTGGATTTTCTCTAGCATCATTACAGATTTTTTTAAAGATACCATCCTGTAGTTCAAAAATAGCTTTTCCTGTTTTTGATAAGGCCGGTCTATACCCTTCCATGAATTCTTCGTAACCATAAGCTGGATGAAAAGTACAGAAACGAAGATATTTTTGAGAATTACCATTATTTTTAGCTGCTCCAAGTTGTAATTTATCTTTTTCTAAAGCAGTTAATTGCGAATAATCCTTTTCAAAATTATCCTGAGAAATTATGGCTCTAGCTAATTTTTTAGCATAATATGTTTTTCCTGTTCCAGGAGGTCCATATAATATTATCTGCTTTTTATTTCTTAAAGTTTTAACAAGTTCATCTAAAAATGGATCTTCTTCCACTTGCTCATCTGTAGTATACTCCTCATCATTCTCCTCTTTTACCTTATTTTTTCCTCTCCATCGCTCTTGGAATTGCGGTGCATAAAAATTTAATTTTTCATCTACTAATTCTTTTTCTTCTAGATAATTTCTAATAGCTAATAGCTTTTGGTCCAAATTAGCTTCGGAATCAATTTGATCTTTAATTTTATCTTCATAATATTTAACAGCCTTCTTTTTATTACTTAGACTGATCATTCTTTCATATTTTTCTGGATAGCCTAAATGTAAAATGGCGTTTAACATACCGTAAGATCTATCATTAGGATTAATATCATCAATTATCTTATATAACTCTTCTCTTACTGCTAAATGATCATCTAAAAATTCTGTTCTGTCTTCTTTTTCCTTGACTTTAATTGCAAAAAGAAAAATTACCCAGAGCTGTTTATATTTCTGATGATATTGAATAGCTGTTCTTGTAAAACCCTGGTTTAAAACATCCCACATATCCTCTTTAAAATCAGGTAATTCTAAATTCCTCTGCTCACACACCTTATTTATATATTCATATTTCTTTTCTGGTTTCATATAAGTTGAAGGCAACGTATAGACAAAAAATGCATCTGCCAAAATACGCCAGCAGTCATCATTCAAATCAGAAAATTGGTTAAAAAGTTTATCCCAAAATTCACCACCCATAATTGGATTATCTATAAAATTAACCTTTATTTTCTTCAAGTTTTCTAAAGTCCAGACATTTTTTTCAGGCCAGATTAAACTTTGATCATTTAAAAGACATCTATCCATAAAATCTGAAAAAACTTCGTAACTTTGAGGACAGTTAGAATAACGGGCCATAATTTATACTCCTTTCAAAAATTATTTAAAATCCTTCTGGTACTAAACCAAGCTTATTGATAGATTCATTTACCCTGGCTAATCTTTCATGATTATCTAAAACCTCAGTATAATTCCAGAACTTTAATTTGTTTTCTAAAGTTGATATATCAGCAACATTCTTTTTGATTTTTTCTAATTGTTTAGGATCAGAAACTGCTATAACTCCTTGAACTGCAGGATTATTTAAGGATTTAAGTAAATTCATTGATAAACTATCAATAGAACCTTTAGTCTGGACTTCAAAAACATATATAATACGGCCCATATTACCAACAGTAGATTCCCAAACTGTATCTACAACAGAACCAGAAGCCACCCTGGTTTCAGTATAAGTTTTAAATCCTAACCACTCACCAATTTCAGCTAATTTTTCTTTGATCTCATCATGAACAAAGCCTCGCTTGTCCTCCTCTGTTATTTTAGCTAATTCTTCATCATCTTCTGGAGTATCTGTTTCAACAGCAGTTTTTATCTGCAATTCGTCCCAAATGAAATAATTGACAGTTAATAAATTAACATCTTTAAGTTCACTTCCTCTTTCTAAAAATTCAGCAATTTTTTGTTCTATTTGACAAATTTCTTTATATTTTTTACCATCAAGTTGATAATTGTATTTTGGAAGATCATCTAGCCCTAAGTAGTTTAAACCTGTCAAAGTTTTGCTGTTCCAAATTATATATTTATCAGGATGAAAATGACATAAAAGTTCACTCATAATAGCTGGACCAAAACCTTTCATATCTTTTCTGAATTTATCCCATCGCTTTTCTATATCTCTTTCACTCCACAAAAACTCTGCCATTCTTGATTTCAATTTATCAATTCCATTACCATCAATTATTTTATCTACAGCATATTTTTTATTACCCCAGATTACCATGGCCCAGAGTTTAGAGAAAAATTTGTATAGATCTTCTCTTGTCATTTCTAATATTTTATCTTTAGTCCAAGAATGATAATATTTTATCCGCTGATCTTGTTCTAAAAGATCTTCATTAACTATTTCTGGTGAACTGTTAACTTTTTCGTTATATTTTTTTATATGTTCTTTTAAGCGAGTTTCATTCATGATTTTTCCTTCTTTCTGATTTAAATATATTCAAATTAGCCAGTTTAAGGCTCTTTTCACCGTCAGTATCTTCAAAATGATCTTTTAAATTTAGTTTTTTCTAAAGCATCTAAATGTTTTTGTGGATGAGATCCTCCACCTGATTCTGGATTAATTTTGTCATTATTTTTTAGACCCCTATAATATTTCATCCAGACTATGTTAACATAAACTAATTTAGATTTATCAATATTATTACTCATCTATAATCCCCCAATTTATATTAATTTGATTCTACCCCACACCCAAAGCCTTATAAACTGCATCAATAGGATCTTCATAAAAAGAAATCTGGAATTTAGCAAATAGTTCTGAAGGCACTGTAGAAATATCTGAAGCAGATGACATTGGCAATAATACTTTTTTTGCTCCTGCATCAAAAGCAACCTGTAACACATTAGCTAATGAAGATACTTTTTTAATTGTTCCCCCAATACTCATCGAACCTAAAATAACCATTCTCTCCTGCACAGGCCTCTGCATAGCTCCAGAACACATAGCAACAAAGGCAGCAAGGGTTAACTCTGGTGTTAATCCCACCCCCTGTAAATCCTGTATATGAAGCAGATAATTGTTTTTTGAGATGCTGATACTATTACTGATACTTTTTGAATTAGCCTTAAAATAATTGAAAGCCATATCAATATTTTCTCTGGCCAATCTATTTGAACTCAAACCTGATTTAGTAAACTTACCTTTACCACTTACTACTTCAACTTCAATCTTATAAACACCAATAATACCAGATTCAGTATCACCTACAGTATAAACATGACCTGGTTTACCCTGGCCTTCAGGAATTAACTTGTTTCCACCCTGTTCAGGTACTGAAACAAACTCCTCTTCATTACTTTCAGTATCAATATAGGAAAAATGTACATCATAAAATTCCATTCCTCCTATTTTTTTAAGCTGTTCTTTAACTCTTCTTCTACCTACAAGAGCATATTGTAAAATTTCTTCTAAATTTTCTTTATTAAAATTACCATTGGGATATATAAGTTTTATTAAACCAGAAACTGTTTTTCTGACAGCTATGACATCTCTTTGGTTTAAATTATTTCCTAACTTAAAGTGTTTATCAATAGAATCCGAATAGGAGAACTTCCTCATCTCTTTAAAAAATTCAGATAAATAATCACTGATAAACCCATATTGATCAGTAATATACTCTGGCCTCATTTTAGGAATTTCCCAACCAGGCAGATAGTAGTGAATTCTATCAAAAAAGGCTGAATCATAAGATATTTCATCGGGAAATGGATCAAATAGATGAGAAGTTTTTAAAAGAACTTTTACATCCTGATTAATATTACCGATATAAACCATGGAAGCATTAGCACTCTTTTCTTCTCTACCACGGGCAAAAGAACCAGAAGCCATAAAGTCTTTTAAAATCTGAATTCCATCTTTATCTTTAAACTTGATACCTGCAACTTCATCAAAAGCTACAGTATCCCAAAGCCCTACTAAACCAATTTTCCTGGTATTCATATTATAAAATAGATTTGCTACTGTACTCTGGCCACCAGATACTAAAATTGTATTGGGAGATATTTCTTTATAAATATGAGATTTACCCGTGCCTCTTGGCCCTAATTCGACTAAATTATAATTATTCTCTACTAAGGGAACTAATCTTTCTAATAGATGCCATTTAGCTTCATTTTCAAATTGAGTTGGCTCTAAACCAACCGATCTAATTAAAGCATCCATCCACTCATCTTTAGTAAATTCGTTTCTACCATCAAATATCTCACTTAAATCCATATTAGGCATCTGAATAGGAGTAAGAGTTTTTATACCAAAGGGATTTCTATCTTTAGCTTCTTCATCAAAAAAATACTCCATCTTTAAAATACACCAGATACCACCAGAAAGAAGCTTATTATACTGCTTGACAAAATTACTAGATATAGTAACCCCACTAATTCCCAGATTAGAAAATCTGGCCTGATATTCATCCTTTTTCTCATTTAATTTAACAGTTACTTTATCTATTACCGTATAAACAGCATTTTCTCTAATTTTTGATTTTATCTTTTCAGCTTCATCAGGCCGAACAAAGTTAGAGGATAAAATATCTTTTACCCTCTGAACTCCTTCTTCTATACTATCTTCATCATCTGTAGCAGCATACATTCCAAGTAAGTATTCTAAAACATAAACTGGAACATTAGCTCCTTCTTTTATTTTTTGAGTAAGGTCTTTTCTTACTACTCGACCTGAAAATACTTTATTTAATTTATCATTTAGAAAGTCTTCCATAAATTCACCTTCTTTAAAGATTAAAGTATATTAAAATCCAAAATCATTAGTTATTGCTAAACTAATTTTATAAGCAATTTTTTCATAAATCTTCTCCACTGACTCATCCTGGTCTTCAAGTATTAAATAATAATCTTTATTTTCATCATACTGCTGGTTTTTGAGAGTGAACTTCTCTTTATAATTTCTCTTTTTAGCATCCTCTTCTTTGCTGTCAGCAATAATAATGTTCTCATTAGATATTTTATTTCCTTCCTCATCAACAAAGTAAGCTAATACCTTACGAGAAGTTATTTTTTCACTTATAGGATCAGTCTGAAAGAATTCTAATCTAAAGATGCTGTTGGTTATCTTTCTTGAGATATTAGTTAGTTTTAAATCTACCTTAGAGGCTTTATATTTGCCCTTTCTGTCGTACTTAAACTTAATTACAGGTATAACTATCTCCTGTAAAGAAGCTCCTCCATGGACATAGTTTAGGTTGCCTCCACGAGTTGAGAATCTATTAGCTCCCCTGGGAACTGAAACATATAAGTCATTATCTTCAGCTAAGTAATTAAGGCTAAATGTTAAAGCTCCATCTACATCCTGCTTTTCTTTGTTGATTAAATAGCGTTTACTTTCTTTATTAGAATCTTTTGCATTATGTTTAGTCTTATCACTGGCTTCTAGTTTTCTTCTTCTATAAATAAAACCGTGATCAGCAGTAATAAAAATATTGCTGGCACTAACATTATTTTTTAAAGCATTAATCAATGTTTTTAAATCTTCAAAAGTATCATTAACTGCTTCAAAGACTTTTTGTTCTGTTTGGTGGCTTTCTCCCATAGTATCAATTAAATCATGATAGATATAAACTAAGTTTTTACCAAAGATAACTTTTCTCATTTCTTCTCTTGTCATCTGCAATAATTCTTTAGCACTTAAGACGACTGATTTTTCTACAAATGAATTTAAAACTTTTTCTCTATTTTTAGATGAATTAGTAGGCATTCCATCTACTAAAACTTGATTAAATTCTTGATCAATATTAATTTTATTATTCGGAAGTAGGCTGGCCATCCCTAAACTTGTTTCACTGGGGATGCTGCCTTGATAGGCCATTAATTCTGTTGGTGATTTAAATTCTTTTTGCAGCTGCTCATTTAATTCTTGAGCTGCTTCATATCTAAACCCATCTGAAATAATAACAAAGGTTCTTTCTTTTTTATCCATTTTCTTTCTAATATTATTGTAATAAAATTTCTGCTGCTGTTTTATAGAGCCGATCTTCCATTCTTCTTTATCAGCTAAACTATTGGAAAACTTGATTGATAATTCCTGGATAAACCAGTTAGAATAAAGATTTTCTATTCTTTCTTTTAATTCAGCTAGAATACCTTTATTCTTTACCTGATCATAGGCTAAATAAAAATGACGGTAGGCTTTATCAAATTGATAATATTCTTCTTTGTATTTCTCAAAAAATTGTTCAGCTTTTAGTTGTGGAATATCTCCAACTTCTTTTTTTAGTCTCAATAGCTCAATTGCAGAATCAATTGCCTGATAAGTATTATTAAAATATTGATACCAGTGTTTTGTTTTACGAATTGAAATGATTTCTTTAAAATTATTAAACTCTTCTGAACCAGATACTAAGTTATCAACTATTTTTTGAATAATCATTTCATCAAAAGCTCTAAAACTTTCACACTGCAGATAATCATTAATATCCCATTTCTTCAAATAATCTTTTAGACTTAAATCTTCCTGCAGCATATCTGCCTTTTGATCAAATTCTTTATAATCTTTAGCATGGTTCATCCAGTTACTCAAAAAGACCACACAGTTAGCCTCTTCTGTAGATAATTCATTCTGCCAGTTTTCTGGCAAATCTCTTTTTAGATTGTGTCTGATATTAGTGATTAAAAACATCAGCATTAACTGTTTTAATGATTTTTCTTCTTTAACATACCCATATTTTTTGGAAATAAGGTCCCAGATACTTTGACTATAACTGAACTTATTTAACTTCTCCCAGATACTATTATCTTCATTTAAAACATCTTTTAAAAGTTCTTTTACTGCTCTTTCTAAATTTGGTGTTTTTAGTTTAGCTAAAGCTGAAAAGATTGCAATATCTAATTTTTCTTGATTAAAATCCTTTATATTATAATTTTTAAGTCTGTTATATCTTTGTTTGTTATTAAAAAACTTTTCATGTTTTTCAAATGCTGGCCGCATATACTCTTCTTCTACTCCAAAGTCTCTCATTATTAAAGTAGTTTTATCGGCAGTAAATTCCTGTGAGTATCTATAAATATCTAAAAGCCAGTTTTCTTTTTTTTCTGGTTTTGCTTGGCTGGAATAAATTAAATAATTTGATTTAGTATCTTCAACTTCCAGCTGATATTTAGTTCTAAAGTTATTATTATCTTTTAACTTCCAGATCTCTGCATTTTCTATTTCTAAATTATTTATTTCTTCGACAAAGGCAGCATTAGCGTCATACCAAAAAATGATATGACGCTCCTTTTCTTTAGTTGCTTGGTTGAATTCTTTTTCTAGCAAATTTTTTATTTCATCTAAGTTCATAACTTCACCCCTAAATATTCTTCAATACTTCATCAAACTTAGCGTAGTTTTCTTTTACTCCATCATCTAAATCTATCTCAATCTGCTGATTTGCTAAGTGATTTAATTTTCGATCGTATTCTTTTAGTTCTGCTGTCTGTTTTTCTAATTTCTCTAAATCTTTCTTAGCCTGAGTTCTCTGGCGACCTGAAAGATCAGAATCAATTATATTTTGCAGTCTAACCTTTTCTGATTCTATTTTATTCTGCAGTTCATGTAGATAATCAGTTCTTACTCTGGATACAGTTCCTTTATCATAACGGTGCATATAAATTAGAGCATTAAAGGCTTTACCTCTTCCATCTGACTGAAATAACCAATAAATAGGGCACTTATTATATTCAGAAGTATGGTCTTTTATAAAGTCAAAGAGGAAATACCGTCTAATAGTTTCTCTTGCTGTATCCTGGTCACTCGTTCCACCTTCAATTAAAGCATCAGCTATATATTCAAGATTTTCTTCTAAGTTTGTTTCACCAAATGTTACCTTAACAAATTCAACAAATCTAGCTACTATATCATCATCAAAGTATTCTTTATCTAAAACAGGAATTATTCCATCCTTATCTGCCTTAAATGTTTCATATTTTAAATGGTCAAATTCTCCTCCTGCATAAACTAAACCTTCTTCATCTAAAGAATATCTTCCGAGCATACAGCCAACTGCATAAGACATGAATGATCTTATATCTCTTGCTTTATCTGCTTTTCTTACTGTTACATCTTTTTCTTTGACTTCAGGATCTAATTCATCTTCTAAACCATATATTTCAATAAATATTTCATTTAGTTTTTCTTCATTTTCTTTTAGTTGATAGAATTTTTCTTCTGCAAACTCTGACCAGTTATTGAAAGCTTCTTGAATAGTATTAGCTTCATTTTTATATGCTAATAATGGATGCTTTTTAAAGTCCCAGGATATTTCAAAAGAATCCCAATCTTTTTTTGATATATATATTGAGCTATTTGTTAAATAAGCAATTTCATCTTTTTGAGTTTTAACATTATTATATAAAAATGGAATACGGTTAAGAGCACTATGAGTAAAACTGATTGATTTATTCATCAATTTTAGAAATAAAATAGATAATTTAGAACACAAAAATGACAAAATTATTTTGTCCCAAATTTCATTTCCAGTAAAAGCCGATCTACCAGTATCATCAAAAATAAAACCATGATTTTTGTATCTAGCACTAAATCTATCTGAACCTATCTTATTATATGTTATACCTTTTTTAAAATAATATTCTTTATTTCTCAATGAAGATTTTAGTTTTCCAGAGGAATCTCTATAATTTTTTAATTCATAACCATTATTTTTATAATTAATAATTTTTTCATTATTACCATACCATTTTCGAAAACTACCTCCACTATTACAAGGAAACCATTTTTTATCTTTTGACTTTGTTTTTCCAACTGATTTATAATTGAATCCAATTGAAAAAAAATCAACTTCATACCAAAATTTTTGAAAATAGTCATTATTTCCTGTTGATAGACCAGATTTAAACTCAATATGATTTTTGAGTTTTTCACTTTCTTCAAGTATATTTAATATATTATGATTAATATCTAAAGTAATCGGTGCTCCATCAATTTTTTTAAAAACATCTTGATTAATAATTTTTTTATAATTTACATTATTATTTATTGAAAGTTTAACTTTTGTAGGTTGAATATTAGCACCTTTAAAATTTGATAAATCTATGTAAGTCCCTAAAAAATTATTAACTTTTTTATTTCTTAATATAAAAGTAGTAATTGAAACAGAAGCCTCTAAAAAACTTGATTCTTCTAATTGAATTAAGCTATTAATATTTTGTTTATTTAATAGATTTATTCTAAAATTTGTACTTGCTTTATTGAATCTCCAAACATTTGGGGACATTAGTCCTATTAAGCCGTTTGAATTAGTAAAAATAAAAATTTTCTCTATAAAGCTTGTAAATAAATCATCTTTACTTTTTTTATAATTATTATTCAAATAATCTTTAAGACTTTTATTCATATTTCTATCTCCCATATAAGGGGGATTGGTAACAACAATATTATACTTATTCCTCATAATCTGATATTGTTCTAATAATTTAGGAAGCAAATTGATAATTATTCCTCTATTTTTCCCTCCGAATAAATCAACAGCACTATTACTTAAGTTATTTAAAGCTTTATTAATTAAATCAATAGAAATATCCTGTTCAATCTTTAAAATAGAACCATAGTTTTTAGCATCTTCAAATAGATCAACTAAATATTTTAAATCTTTCTCTAAATAATTTTTATATTTCTGCTCTTCAATACTATCAACTAATAAATCAATTGCTGTTTCATCTATAATGTTACTTTCTTGAATAGAAACAATATTTAAGTCAACTTTCTTTTCAAAAATTCTAGAATCTTTTTGTCTTGCCTTCATCATAACTGATAAAGAAGCTAGCTGTGCTGCTCTATCACAGATTTCAAGACCATATATATTTTTATTTAAAATCAATTGAGGTATGGAAGATTCCATATATCCTGCCGACTTATAAATATCATAAAGCACTTCAAAAGCATAAACTAAAATATGACCACTACCTGCAGCAGGATCCAAAAAAGTTATTTCTTCTGGATTAATATTTCTATCTCTGATTTTTTCTAATTCTTCTATTACCCCAGGCTCTTGTTCAGCCTCTTCTAAATAATATTCCCATTTATCTTTTAAACTATCATTAGCATTAGATTCCAGCCAATATCTCCCTAAAGAGTTTTCAACCATGTATCTAACTATCCAGTCAGGTGTAAATAACTGAGTGGCAGCAGGAATTTCTTCTTTTTTTACTTTCCCTGAGGAACCAAAAACTTCGTCTTTCTTTTCAGAAATATAAAACTGATAAATCCAACCGATAATTTCAACATCCTGCCAGTCTTCATTATCAATATTTTCTACCAGATTTCTAATAGCTGAGTCTTCTTTCAAGAGATCATTGGGTAGTAATATCTCTGTGTAATCAGCTATTTTTTCAAAAATAAAGGGCATAATATCATTCAAAGAATTGCACTGTTTAATTAAAAGATAACGGTATAAACCATTAGTATCACTATTATCTTCAAACTGATGAACTATTTCTGCTTCAATATCCAAATCAATATTTAAGGCTTCTTGTATTATATCAGGCTCTATTTTACCTTCTGTTTTAGAAGAAAGCACCCTAACACCTGTAGGTAAGTAACCATTCACTTCCATAAATCTTAAAGCAACAAATCTATTAAACCAGGTATAAGCTACTTCATCTATAACCTGTTCATAACCTTTTTGTTCTATTTCTTCAATTAACTTATTTCTCTGATTTATCTCAGTTGAATTTAAAGTTCTCCCGTGTATTTGAGCATTATTTTCTAAACTATGAATTTTATCTTTTTCTATACCTATCTCATAAGCCTTCTGATCAATTTCTTTCATAAGTTGATTTCTTGCTTGAACAGCAAACTTTTTTATAGCTGATTTATTCATTATATTATGCTCCCCACTATATTAATTTAATATTTTTATCTTCATCTAGAATATTCTTTAATTCAGCTCTAATTTCATTTAAAACTTCTTCTATATCATCTTCATTTTTTATAGTTTTAGTAGTTTTAAAAAGCTTATTTAAACTAATGTTTTTTGTTTCTTTTTCTCTAACCAAAGTTTCTGGTTCATTTTCTTTTTTTGTTCCATATTCAATATCAGGTTCTTGATCATTACCCTGCTTCTCTTTTATTTCAGCAATTTTTTTATTAATATCATCAAAACATTTCTGTTTTATAACTTCACTTTCTTGAGGCATAGCAATTATCTCATTAATATTATTAGACTCTTTTAATCTTTCTAAAAGTTCATCAAAACGCTTTATTAAATTAGTCTTAAAATTCTCTTCAAATTCGTAAGAACTATTTTCTAATTCACTTTTTACTTTTTCTTTATCTATTAAGATATCTTCTTTTTTCGATTTACTTTTTTCTTCTAAAATTTGATCAACAAATATTTCATTAAATTCATCTCTTAAATTAGGAATAGAATGTATTTTAGCATAAGGATTATCAGAATTAACTATTGATCTAAGTTCTTTAGCTATTTCAATTAAATCCTGGTTTTCAATATAGTTTTTATTCTTATCGTAAAGCTGAAGAGTCTCTAAAGCTCTATCAAAATGTTCCCTTTGATTTTCAAAAAACCCAAATATCCTGTCTAGTTTTCTTCCAGTTTCTTTTAGTTCTTCACTTTGCTCATCAAGTTCTTTATAAAACTGATAGGAGTCATCAATATTTTCAATCTCGTTAAACACCTTTTGGGCAGATTTCAATTCTTTTTTGCCTGGATACCCTTTTTCTTCATGATATTCTCTTAAAGTAAATTTTATATTAGATAGATATTCATTATTAATTAAATACTGCAATTTCTTTTTTAACTTGTCTTCATCATCAGGTAAGGTACTTTTATTGAACAATTCTCTACCCAAGCTTTTAGCATTATTAATTAAATACTGATCTACTTTAACTCTTTTTTTGATAACTAATTTTTCCTGATGTCTTTTCTTTGTTAAATACTCAGTTAAGTCTTTATTATTCAGATTAATATTTTCACTATTGTATTGGAGATTAATTTCTTTAGCTTTTAAAAGCTGGATTATAACAGCAGCTAAGTCTAATTCTCTCCAACCATAAGGAACAGAAGTAAATTTCTCAACTAAGTTTTTAAAACTAACACGCATATTTTGTTTATTTTTTCTATCCAAATAATTCTTTACTTCATCATAGGCCAGTTTGTTATTTTTATTCTCTCCTAACTCTAACTGCAATTTATCAGAGTTGATTAAATCATCTAAATCACTTTGAGATTCATAGTGTTTATTAATATAATTAAGCTTTTCATAAAGAGATTCAATTAAATATTTAAAGCTTTCGTTAATTTTTTTAACTGGATCAGTAGTTCCAATATCAGGATTGCTATTTCTAACAAATATTTTAGATTCACCTAAATTATCTTCAATTAAAGATTGAATTCTTTTTTTACGAGTTGTCTGTTCTCTTTGAATTCGGCTTATAATATCTTCATAAGCGTTAGTTTTATTCTGACTGCTTCTTTTCCGTAAATATTTTTCTATTTTTAGAGACTGTTCTACCTCATCTAAGAAGTTAGCATTATCAGGCATTTTGACAATGATATTATTTTCACCTGAAGACTCTAATAATAGCTGACGATCATCAACTGTTGGATAATATGGTGTTAAAATCTTAATCCCAATATCTTCAGTCTGACGACCTCTATTCATTTCATCAATTATTTGATTAAAAGCAAAGTCATATTTCTTATTGTATCTATATTTTTTATCAGTATAAATTTCTTCAAAAATAATATCTCCTACATATTTTAAAATCTTAGAACTATCGACATCCATAGAATTAATTTCTCTATTAATATCCTGCTCTTCATTTGTTAAGAAGAAATATTCTTCACCATTTCTCTGAATTAATGTTTCTTTGAGTAAACGGCGTAGAGATTCTTCAATATTCTTTTTAAGCTCTATTTTATCTTCATCAATTTTAGAAACTAAAAGAGTAGTAATGTTTTCTATATTTGCTGTAACAAAGTTAACATAACGGATTAAAAATAATAGCTTTAAAACTTCAACATCATAATCTCTTAAATTATCGTTCATTTTAGCATTTTCAATTACTCTTCTAATATTTGAATCTAAAAATGATTCTATTGGTCTGTAAAAGGTTGAAAATGGTATTATTTCACCTTCATCAGAATCAGTAATGGTTTGAGCTGCTTCCTGAAAAGCACTTAGTAAAGATCTTTCACCTTCAGATAAGTGTTTACCTGTAGCTCCATGTCTTCTTATTTCTTCGAAAACCTGCTGTAAAAGTTTAAATTGATAAGGCACAAACGGGTAAACTTCTGCAAATTCTGCAGCATCTTTATAGTTTTCCATAAATCTGGTACCCTCACTGAAGGTGATTATATTTTTTAGAACAGCACTCTTATCATTATAAAGGAGTTTTAAAGTATCAATTGCTGTTTCATTTTTAGCAAGAATACGCTGTTTAATAACTTCATCAACATTAGCCCCAGAAAGATTTAATCTGGTATCAAATCTTCCCATAATTTTAGAAAAGTCCATACCTTTAATTCTTTTAACAGTTTTGTCTAATTCTTCTTGAGATGTTACCATAACCCAGGCCTTTCCACCACAGTGAATACCAAGGTCTTCAGCTACAGTCTGCAAGTTAAGCATTAACTGTCCATCATCGCCAATATACTGACCAATCTCATCAACTAAAAATAATACATGGTGATTATCTTCTTTTTCTGCTATATATTCTTTAACACTTGTTGCAAACTTTTCTATACTAATACTGTAATTATCTTCAGAAGTTTCATACCAGTGCTTGGCCGATTCTTTGTTCATTTTGGTTGATCTAACTAAAGCTTCAATAATTGCTTCTTCTTCAAAATAGAAATCTTCTCTTTTATTCTCCCAGTTATCTCCTGCAATATCTGCAAATTCATTTTTGAATTTTTGATAATTATTTTCTTGATCCAATCTTCTTTCTAAATCTGCAAGCCAGGGAATACTACCGCAATAACCCTGATGTTCATTAAAAACTTTCATAAAAACTTTTACAATTGCTTCCTTATCAGCTTTACTGTCAGAATCACTCTTAGAATCAACATTAAATAAAATAACATCAGAAGGAATTTCACTTGCTCTCTGCATATCTGCAAGCAGCATTGGATCATTTATCTTTTCATCAAAAAAATCTCTAGCTTTTTTATTCTTAACTTCACGATTATCTAATATGTAAGAAAGTATCTTTAAAAAATGTGATTTACCAGATCCAAAGAAACCTGAAATCCATACTCCCATCTTATCTGTATAATCGTCAATTCCTTTTTTATAGGCTTCAAAAAAGTCCTGGAAGTGCATTTCTAATTCATTGGTAACAACATATTCTTCTAATTCATTTTTAACTATTTTTTCATCATTCTGAGCAACCTTAATAACTCCTCTGATCTCTCTATTTATGTCTTTTTTAAACATATTTTCAATTCTCATTAATTTAGCCTCCTAAATGACTGAATCTTTTCTGGGTACTAAAGAAAAAGCTCTATAATAATTATCATCATGAATATCCCCAAATAGACTTAAGCTGGCACCATCATAGTTTCCTGGAAAAAACATTACTAAGGGATTATCCTCTATTTTAGGATGTAAATTATTTAAAACTGTATGTGATCTTACAATCGGCCAGGCCTTACCAACTCCTGTGATGAATATTATCTGATTTTCTTCAACTCTTTCAGAAATGTAGTTGGTAAATAAACGGGCATTACTTTTTAAACTTAAAGTAGTCTTTATTTTTTTTATCATCTTTTGACTGCCGCTTTTTTCTTCCATCTTAAAAGTCTTATCCAAATAACCTTTATCTTCAAGAATTTCTATCATAATATTAAAAAGATCAAATTCTACTATATCTGCTGTGTCTGGATTATTATTCATCTTGCGAATTAAAAAATCAATATGATCTCTGACTATTAATTCATCTTCAGGATCATAATCAAATAAATAAAATCCTATTTCATTACCTAATCCTTTGTTATTTAAAAAATCTTTCTTTTTTATTTCTGGCAGTATTTGATCTAATCTTTTTCTTATCTCGCTCATTATTCTCCCCCCAGCATAGCTTCTAGATATACTTTGTCTCCGATATTAATTAAATGATCTTCAAGTTCTGGACTAATTAAGGGTTTATTTATTTCTCTTTCATCCTGGTCTTTAATAAAATTAGCTTCAAATAGGATTCTTATATAAACCTGCTTCAACTTGTAATAGGTATAATCAACCCATTTAGCGACTCTTTCACTCTGCTCAGCCTTATGTTGAAAGAAAATATTAAAGTCTTTATCTCTTAAATATGGATCTCTCACTTGGTATTTATCTTTATAAACTTCATTCATAAATTCAAAAAAGAGTCGGTCGGTTTTTAAAATAGAATAAACTGTTATTTGCTTACCACTATCAATGGTGCCATTTAATAATTTTTCTATTAAAAAATCATCTAAAACTTTTAATCGTTTAAAAACTGCAGAAGCGACTTCTTTTTTACGATTAGTTGAATCAAATTGAAATATATTTTCTTCTACAGTTTTCTTTTTTAAATCTCTGATAGACTGGTCGGGATGCTCTAACATAAGCTCGGCAGCCTTTTTAAACTCTACATACAGGAAGGGTTTAGACTTGATTCCTGAACTATATTTTAATTTTTCTTTCATCAAATATCACTTCTCCTTGTAAATCGGGCCAATTAAACTCCTACTTGTTATATTATACATAAGTTAATTAATCCCTGCAATAACAAGGAAAATAATGATATTATTCAGAAATTGATGAATTTGATGTTATTGTTATAACTGCAGCAGAAAATGATTTTATAATAAAATATCTTATTCTACATCAAATCTGATAAATCTCCCAATTCTTCAATCAAGGGCAATATGATTTGAGAAATGGGCTTAGTAGTTTTTTGAATCACTTTTTCTTTATCCTGCTCATCTTCTAACTGAGAGTAGATAGAAAAGCCTATTAATCCCAGAGCTATTTTAAATCTTTCTTCATAGAGCTCTATTTCACTCTGATCTAATTTTTTAGTTTTTAAAGTTCTCTTTAAATTAACATTATCTCTATTTACATAAATATCTAAGTCTTTATCTGACTCTTTAATTAAAATTGTACTATCTTCACTCCATTTTTCAGGCCAATCCTCTTTTTCTAATAAAGAAATATTAGGTAAATTTAAATTATCATTTTTATCTTTAGGTTTATTAGTTTTAGTCTTCTTTTTCTTTCCTTTATCAGTTTCAGTTATATTTAAAATTAAACTCTTCGCAAAAGTAGGTGCAGCACCAAAACTGTCTAGTTCAACATCAATTGTAATCCTATCTCCCTCTTTTTCTGTTTAAGCTATAATATAAATCAAAAGTAATTAAAGTTCTATCAGTTATATCATACTCATATAGCTTAATTAATGTACCATAATTTATTCTGTTTTGATATTTCCCAGATTTACTATCAGGTAGTATATCTAAGTTATCAGCCTTAAAACTTGCAATTTTTTGATCTGGTGCAAAATATTCATAAACCGAAAATTTTTCTCCATCCTTGGGGCGCCTTCTTCTAACTAAAGTAAAGCCCCATTCATTATTTGAATCATCAATTTCAGGATGTTTTCGAGACATAACAAACTGATAATTTTTATGACCACAAAAAGGAAGGGCACCAGTACCACCCATATTAAATCTACCCTGAACAAATAAAATTTTGTCTTTGTTTGATTTATGTAAACTTAATAGAGTATCCGGAAAGTCTTCTGGTCTTTGCCCCTCACCTTTATCATAAATAATATAAGATGGATTTTGACGGGATCCTGTTGCAATCAAGTTTATTTTCTCAGCTAGTTTAGTTTGTTCTTTTGAACTAAGAAGAGAAATTTTACCATCTTGAATATTAAAGAACCTTTCAACTGCTTGGTTCATAGTTTTAGGCGCAGCATCACTACTAGGATCTATACCGGTCTTTTTAGCTTCAGATATTAAAACTGCATCTATACTATTGATTATTTTTTCTACTAAAGCTAAAGTAGAATCACTCTGTTGATTACCAATAGTGCCAAAGTTATTATCTAAATCACCATAATTTCGCCAGTTATTATCATCAGCAAAAATTTCATGTTTATTTAAGATAGAATCAATTTCTTTTTCTGTTTCCGCTTTAATAAAGTCTATTGCTAATTTTTTATAATTAATTTGATTATCAAAATCTAGATTCATCTCTTGATAACTCATAACTGCCCCTTTCTGCTAAAATCAACTTGGCCTAATCAAATCAACATCTTTGATCTTCCACTTTTCAATCTTGCCTGCTTCGTTAATAACAATCAGATGATCATTTTCAATATCATAAACTTTCCCTGTTCTACCATCATAATTTTCTACAATATCGTGTAGATCAAACTCATCAAAGTCTTCTTCATTACTTTCTCCAAAATCAAACTTAAGATTTAATTCTTCATTTTCAGTGATTTCTTTTTGGCTGCTGATAACTTGAAAACTATTAGAGCCAACTTCATCATTTTCATTATCCTTTACTTGATTATGCTCTTTTAATCTATCCTGATTCTCATTATCTATTTCAATTTGTTTAGACTCTTCTTCAAATTCTTTTTTTCTTTTTTGAGGTTTTATATTTAAAGAATTAAGTATTTTAATTACAGAACTCATTGCCTGGTCTGGATCATTATAAAAAGCAGAACCTGATACTCGCCAGAAGGTCCAGCCAACTCTTTCTAATTGATGCTGACGCATTTTATCAGCCCACCATTTTTCCGGTGGATGCCAGCGGTCACCATCACACTCTACAGCCAGTCTGTTGTTTTCTCCTTCAACAACCAGATCAATTCTATAAGCACCTACTTCTACCTGAGGTGTAACTTCATATCCGCGTTCAGTTAACCAGTCATAGACATCTTCTTCAAATACAGAATCACATTTTTTCTTTTTATTTTCATCTAAATCTTTTTCTGTAATTCCATTTTTAATATAATTCAATAATTTATAGCGCAGATCATCTGGATTGGTAAGATCAGTTCCCAATTGAACGGAATGGAATAAGATTAATTTATCTTTAGCCCGGCTGGTAGCAACATTAATTCGCTGTTCATAGGTTTTACCGGATAAAGCTCGATAATTATCATTCTGACCACCAACAACCATTGATAAAATAATTATATCTCTTTCATCACCCTGAAAATCATAAGCATCGCCAGCATGAAATCTTATTCTTTCTTGATCATTAGTACTAATATAATTATCAATTAAATTATAAATGTGTTTGGCCTGATCTCTTCCGGTTAAAGAGATAACACCAAAGGTTTTATCTCGATATTTATCTTTTTTTATTAACTCTGCTATTTTTTTACAAATTGCTTCTGCCTCTACTTTATTAACTTTATTTTTTCTATAACCATCTTTTACATAAACATTTTCTAAAACAGGCTCTAATTTTTCGCTCTGAGCCGGATTTCTTAATGGAATTATTTTATTTTGATAAAAAAGATCATTATTAAAAGATATAATCTCAGGTAAACATCTAAAATGTTCTTTTAACATCAATTTCTTTGTCCCAAAAAATATTTCTGCTAACTCAAAAATACTAGTTTCTAAGTCAAAGTTATCACTAAAAGGAATATCACCTAAATAACGAGTAATATAATCTAAAACTTTCTGCTTATCTCTACCTACTGCAGAAGGAGTAATCTGTTTTTCATCTCCAACAATAATTGCTTTTTTAGCTCGCAAAAGGGCCAGTAAACTAGTTACATTAGATTGACTTGCCTCATCAATAATGACAACATCAAAAGTTGACATTTTTTTCACTGTTGTCTCAGAAACCTTATAGACAGGCATTATCCAGGCAGGTACAGAATCTCTAGCTTCTTTCATATATTTACGGGCTTTGGCAGCATATTTACTGGCATATTTACCATAACCCTTTCCAATTTTTTTGACCATACTTTTCCAGCTTTTTAAGGCCCCTATATTCTTTTGAGTAATATTATTGATCAAACTAATTTTGGTAGTCACTTCCACAATGTCTTCTTTTAATTCTCTAATCTTATCCTGATTTTCTTTAAGTTCAGCTTCTAATTTAGACATTTTCTCATTTTTATCTGCTATATCTTTTAGATAAGATTTTAGAATATTAAATTTCCAGGCTTCTTTCCAGTTATCTGGTTTAAGCTCATTAGAATCAATTTCAGAATCTAACCAATCCTGATACCAGCGAAAAGCTTCTTTTTTAAGAATCTCTAAATAACTTTTCATTTCCTGCAGCTTTTTTTGAGCCTTATCTAATTTAACTAATTGATTATAATGTTCTCCCCAGCTATCTACATGATCTCTGAATTCTGCAAAATCTTTTTCTAAGATTTCAAACAATTTTAAAGCTGTAGGATGAACATTTTTATTTTTAAATTTCAATAAATATTCTTTTTGCTTGCTATATTTATCATCAGCCTGATTCAACTTTAAATTATCTATTTTAAGCTCTAAAACCTCTAATATATTTGTAAATTCTTTTTCTAGATTATTTAGAATTATTTTTCCAGAACCATAGATCACTTTATTTAATTTCATTTTTAATTGATTTTTTAAGGATTTATTATAGTTAAAGGCATTAACAATTTTGTTAACAATTGAATTCACTTTTTTCGCCTTGTCTTCTATTTTTATTTCAGGCAAATTATTATCTATAAAATTAGCAGCAAAATTATCCCATTTGACAATAAGTTCTTTTTGAATAATTTTGCTTTCAATATATGCTTTAATCTTTTTCCAAGTCTCTTTTGTTTCTGGAAGTTCCTGATTTAAACGGACAGATTTAATAGCCTCTTTCTGCCCCTTATCTAATAGACCAAAGAAGCTTAAAACATTCCAGGCATTTTTCCCATTTTCAACTCTCTCAAGAGCCTGATCAATAAACTTCTGATAACTCTCGTAATCATATTTATCATTAAGCTCTATATTATCTGTAAAACTTAATTTTTCTGCCTCTTTTTGCATTTTATTATTTAACTCATTTATTTCTTTTAAACTTTTTTCAATATTATCCATCTCTTTTTTATTGTTTTCAATAAACTCCAGAGCCCAGCTTTCTTCAATATCAGAATAAATCTCATTTACTTCTTGAGTAAAATTATATGCTTCTTTTAAATCATCTAAATTATTTTTTAACTCTAAGCCCTCAAAATATTTATTAATATCTGCTTCTTTTTTTGCAATTTCATACTTGTTTTCTGCAATCTTTTCAAATTCTGCTTTGGTTATTATTTGATTTAGATCAGGTAGCTTATAATTTACCAAATCTTCCAGATTATCTTCAATATCTTTTCTAATTTTTAAAGCTTCACTGAGACTTTCAGCTGAAGGAATATTTGTCGAATGTAGTTTTATGATCTCTTCAAATTTAGTTCTTTTTTCTTCTATTTCATAGGCAGGAAAATCATTAAACCATTGATATTTATGTTCTTCATTTTTAACAAATCTCTGAGCATCAGCTGGATATAATTCTTTATCCATTGGTTCTATAAATACTGCCTTATCAGCATTAGATAATTTTTTCATATCTGCTTTGATAGACTCTAATTTCTTTCTTTTATGTTCAAATGATTTTTCCAGATTTGATCTCTTTTCAAATAATTGGGCTTCAGATGAGTTGGAAACTATATTAGTGATATTATCTATTACTCTTTCCAGCCTCTTAATCCTGTCATCATCATTTGATAAAACAGTCATACTTAATTTTTCAACAGCATCAGGCAGCATATCAGATAACACTCTTAAAGCCTGTTCTTTTTCACTGGTCACTAATACTCTTTTCCCACTGGCGACAAAATGAGAGACAAGATTGGCAATCGTGTGACTTTTACCAGTACCAGGAGGTCCCTGGACTACAACTCCCTGACTCTGCTGCAGATAATCTAAAATACGTACCTGTTCTTGGTTGATTTTCTTAGGAAATAAGACCTTCTTATCCAAAGTGCTGTCCCACTCGGTGTGGGTATCAATTTGACTGTGATCAATTTTTTTATCTTCCGGTGGAGTTAAAATTTGTTCTAAAATTGGATTATCAATAGCTGAAGCATTTTTTATTTCCTTTTTAAATTCATCAATATCCTTTATCTGTTCAACAATTGTTTTTTTGCGGGTAAATAAAAGCCAGCCGTCAAAAATTTTTAAATCCTGACTAATCTTAGCTGAATCTAATTTATCTATTTTTTTGACTTCCGCACCTGGAGCCAGTCCTTTTAAAAAATATAATAAATCAAGAAATCCCTCTTCAGTAGGATCTGAACTCACTAATTCATTGAAGACCTTTTTTATACTTTCTCTTTCTGACATAGATGTAAATTCTGAAAGTTGCTCGTCCTGTAACATCCAGCTTGCATCATCTGGATATGTAATTTTTATTTCATTTGATTTACCATCATAATTAATAGTCATATTGTGGGTAATAACTGGATAATTGAGGAATGAATTATCTTTCTGCCACTGCATTAAACCATAACCAACTACAAACTCAATATTATCCTGATAATCCAGAGCTTTTCTTTCCTGGAATAACTTATTATAAATATCTCTGATTTTTAAAACCGGCTCAATTTCTTCTAACCAATTTTCTAATTTATTTACATACTTCTGATAGCTTTCAATTCTTTGATCCTCATCAGAAAAATATATCTCTTCTTCCTCTCCAGTTTCATTAACAACAGATTTTTTATTTATTTTAGTTGGCAGAATGTATTTATCATTTTCTTCAAATTCAATCCATCCTTTTAATATTTCTGGTATTTCCGGTCTCTCTGGCTCATCTGGCCTCTTAATTGTTATTACTGGAGGAGATAATTCTGTTTCTTTTTCTATAGTAATAAATTCTTCAGACTGAAACTGATATTCGTATAATAAAAGGTTGTTGTAGTTATCAACATTATAGGTTACCTTATAACTCAATCGAATGACTTCTTCTAAATATTTAAAAAGATTTAATCCATTTTTTACAATATCCTGCATATATCATCTCTCCAATATAATTATTTAATAAACTTTTTTACCTTCTTTTATAAACTTGCATTCATTATTTTTTATAACTCTAGTCTCATCTTGAGATACTTTAACTATCAGCTGTTTATCATTCCTTTCAATTACTTTTGCTCTTTCTCCATCGTTTAGTTCAACTATATCATTAATTTTTATTTGTCTTGCTTCTTTTTTCTTTTCATTCTTTTCTAATAGCGGCCTCTGAAAGTTAAATTCAAAAGTATTGCCACTTTTAATAACTTTTCTAAATTCATCATACATCGGGAAATCACCAATGCCACTAACTTCTAACCAGCCTTTAGTTCTGCTTAGAGCTACAAACAATTGGTTTCTTAAGGCAAAATTACTTTCATCTTCTGCAATTTTATCCAGACCAATTACATAGACCATATAAGCTTCATTACCCTTGGCTCTGTAAGTAGTTGTAAAGGTAACTCCACCCTCATTCCAAAATTTATTTCTATCTTCATTAGGAAATTTGGGATAAAAAATATTATTTTTCAGTGCTTTAGGAATATAAATATCAAATCCTTCTTTATTGAGCCTTTTAGCAGCTCTGACTTTTAGATTATATGCTTCTCTACTCTCTCCTAAAGCAATAACTAAAATATCTCTACTTGGTGAGAGGCCATCGACTTCAATATTATATTTTATTTTTTCCACTAAATTGTTAAGCTCTTCCTTACGAGTATTATAGCTGTTAAATTTTATAATATCATCCGGCCATAATTCCGGTACCCGGTTGGGAGTCATTTCTTTAGGACGATGTAAGACTACCTTCTGTCCTACTGGATTAAAGCTCCCTTCCTTTATTTCATAACCTATATTTTCCCAGTCTTCCTGAGTTGTATAGCCTCTAAGCATTCCGTCTTTTCTTAAAAGCCCCATTCCTATTGCATGAGCTGCAGTTAAAATTGGGCCAGGAGTCCTGTAGCATTTATTCATAATTTCACTTTTTCTAATTCCACCGGGATGAAAACCACTGACCAATCTTTTAAAATGCGGATCATCCCCAAATAGCTGTGGTGCAGTAGGTATATTTAGTGAATTCAGACTCTGTGCTTCATCATAAGCCCAGATCAGACGTTTATCCTTATCTTTATCGATTGTTTTTAAGCTCTGATAAGCAAGCCAGTAAAATGGCTGTTTATTCTCATATTTTATTTCTTCATTATCAACTACTAAATCCTGAGCTTCATCTATTAAAACTGCATCATAAATTTCTTTTATTTCAGCAACATCTTCCAACAAATATTTGCAGGCATGAACTAACTTTTCATTTGGGGCTCCATCTACTAATTTTTTTCTTCTAGCACTTAATGGTTTTTTACCATGAGCCTTACACAATTCTCTATAAAATCCTGGCTGATCCTTAGCTCCCCAGGCGTGTAATACTTGTAAATTATTATTATTTGGATCATATTCAACCTTGCCATTACTAAATCTTTTAAGCCATTTATTTACCTCTTCGATGACGCTATCATATAGGCTGCGGGTAAAAAATACTAAAGCTATTTTCCAGTCAGGATGTTTCAAATGCATATGAGCAGCTTTTTGAGCTAAAAGTACAGTTTTACCTGAACCAGCAATTCCTCTAATCCGCTGGGGACCGGGTGGTATTGTTTTACCAATTACCTCCTGCTGCATATCTACTTCATAAAGATCCTCTTTAATTTTCTGTTTTATCTGACTGCGCTTTTTCAATTTATCCGATTCATTAGTGGAATTAATATCTGTAGAACTTTGAACACTGTGAGTAATCTGACCTGTTAATATCATTAAGATATCATTCCAGGCTTCACTGCTCAACTTTTCATTTCCTGCTAAAGTATCAATTTCTTCAATTCTATTCAAAAATTTCTTCGGTGTTAATTGATCTTTAAAAATAATTTTTTTATCATCAAAGTCTTGTTCTAACCATTGCTCTTTAGTTATCTCAGGTAAAATCACTGCAGAACTCTCTTTAATTCTTCTTAGGTTTCTATTACCCTGATAAAGACCCTTTAGTTCATATAAGTTATCTTCAACTTTATAGATCACTTCCTGGCTGCTGCCATTTTTAAAATCCCAGCGCTCATACTGAGCATTAGTCAGTTCATCTAATTTAATATCAATTATTTCTAAGACTACAACACCTAAATCTTTATCAATTATTGTAATATCAGGTTCTTTATGTTTTTCGCCTCGTTTAGAAAAAAGCGGATAACGCCAGTAGGCAAGACACTGTCTGCCGCTAAAAGCTCTTCTTACAGCATCCCAGGAGTCTTTATAAGCTGGTGTTTTATCTTCAATAGTATCTGTAGTTATAAACTTATATTCTGAACTGATTTCAATGCTGTTATCTTTATTAATTTTAATAATATTATCTTCATCAGCATTAAATACTAAGTTGTTACTTATTTTTCTGCTTTTTTCTTTTCTATCTTCTATTTCCTGACTGTTCTGACTTTTCTTTAAATCATCTATTTCTTGCTGTAGTTCTTCAATCAGACTATCATATTTATTTTCAAGTGCTGTTAAGTCTGTTTTTTGCTCATCATTTTTTTCGGGAAGTTTAAATTCTTCTGCTTCATAATTCCAGTCTCCATAAAGCTGCATAAACCAGACAGCAAGTTTATGGCTTAAAGAAAGCAGGGTTTTAGCAGTTTCAGTCGAATCTAAAGACTCATGTACACCTTTATTACCTTCAATTCTTAAAGTATGGAATACATCTTCAATTTCTCCTTGAATTAATTCTTCTCTTTCCAGTAATTTTAATTTATTAAAAAAGCTGTTTTCTTCAGGTTCTTCTAAATTATCATAGGCATATATATAATCTACAATCTGTTCTGTAAACATCCTTAATTTGACAATTGTAGTATTTGGGTCCTGATATAAGTTTTCTTCTGCCAGTTCAGCTATTTCTGCTAAATTTGACCACTTCGTCTTTAAAAAAGAGAAGTTACTCTGCATTTTAAACCACCTCATTCTAAATATTATGTCGATTAAAGTCACACAAAGTCGCCATATACTTAAAATACTTTTATTTTCTATTTATTAAAATTCTCGATTTATCAGAATAAACCTTCTTAAAAACAAGAAGTTTTTACCTAATATTAATATAACACATTACTGTGCCACCATACTGTCGCAAACAGGTGTATATCAATTTTAACTAAAAAGAAAGCTCCCGCATAATGAGGGAGCTTTTACATATTGAGAATATTATTTATCATTTTTAAATCACAAAAACAATCTACGTCTTTTTTACACCTCTCTACTCCTCTACTACATTTATCTGGTCTTTTACACAAAATTTATATATATGATAATCTAAAAGTGACCCAGGATAATAATTTAAAATTGCCCTATTTAAATAGCTAAGCAAATAACATTCTCATAAGAAGAAAGCCTACTGAGGGTACTAACAAAGTTCCTAGACCTGTATAAAATGTTGCAGTCATCGCCCCATAAGGAACAAGTTCTTTATCTGTTGCAGCCAATCCACCAGCTACACCACTCGTTGTTCCAATTAAAGCTCCATATACCATAGCAGCAGTGGGATTATCTAGGTTAATCAAATCAGCAATAAATGGAGTTATTATCATAGTCAAAATAGACTTTACAAGACCTGCTGCTACTGATAAAGCAATTATATCTGAACTTACTCCTAGAGATGTTCCTGTTACAGGTCCAACTATAAATGTTACTGCTCCAGCACCTATTGTAGTTATTTCAGCTGGATTTGTATATCCTAGAATTCTGGCTATTAGGGCACCAACTATAAATGAAAATATAACACCAATAAAAAGAGAGATGACTCCAATCGGACCCGCTTTTTTTAAATTTTCAGTTTTTACACCATAAGCTGTTGAAATAATAGTATAATCTCTAATCATACTACCTCCAAGCAAACCCACACCTAATCCACTTGCTCCTCCAAAAATATATACATCAGCCAGACCACTATCACCGCCTGTTGTTCTTCCTCCTATATATGCCAGTATTAAACCCGTAATAATGGCCAAAGCAGAAGCAATTCTTTCTTCTCCTAACATTTTAGATATTTTTTTAGTAATTAACATAATAAAAGCTACTAAGGCAATTGCAATTATAAGATGATCTGCCCCCATAAAGGATTCTAAAGCTGCTTGAAACATTTATTATCACTCCTCTCTAATCATTTGTTTTTCTCAATTTTGAAATTAAAGGTACTAAAAACATGGCACCTATAGTTGCTACTCCTCCTGCTAACAAGGCAACAAATCCTCCTCTAAGAGCACCTACAACATTTAAGCGTGCAGCCATGGCTACAATTACAGGAATGTAAATAGCACTGAGAAATTTAACTCCCCGTTCAGTATTTTTATGGAGTGGTCTACCTTTTGATTTTAAATAATTTGTAGTAACCACCATTAAAAGCATAGCAATACCAACACCACCGACATCTCCGCCAACACCTATTAACTGACCTAAAATTCTACCTAAAAATGAACCAATTAACATAAACAAGGCCACATAACCCATTCCCAATATTTCCATTTAAGATCCTCCTTTTTCCGAGGGGGCATTACTGCCCCCTCAGATTATATTTATTGAACTACTTAATTATTTAACAACTTCATTATTTTTAAGATTTTCAATTTCTTTATTACTGTAATTCAACAACTTACTCAAAACCTCTTCTGTATTTTCGCCAAGTTTTGGAGCATGTGATCTTACTTCTCCAGGAGTCTTAGATAATTTCAATGGAGAACCAGCAATCTTCACTTTACCAATTCCAGGTTGTTCTACCTCTTTCATCATACCCCGATAATTAATATTGTCATCTTCAACTACTTTATCAACTGTATTTAGTGGTGAATATGGTAAACCATATTCTTCAAAAATGTCAATCCATTCCTTAGTAGTTTTAGATTTCATAACTTCTGCAAGAATTGGAATGAGTTCATCCTTATTTTCTGTTCTGAGACGATTTGTTTTAAATTTAGGATGATCTGTTAATTCTTCTTTATCAATTGCCTTACAGAAGTCCTTCCACAATTTATCGTTACCAATAGGAGTAATTATCCAGTCATCTTTTGTTTCAAAAGATTGGAAAGGAACAATAGTGGGATGAGCTCCACCTAATGGACCTGGAATTTCACCATTTATAGTATAGCGAACTACAGCATTTTCAAGAACAGAAACTAATCCATCTACCATAGATATATCGACATGTTGACCTTCACCGGTCTTTTCTCTGTATTGTAAAGCTGCCAGTATTCCTATAGCTCCCTGGTGTCCTGCAAAAATATCTCCAACAGAAGATCCAACTCTACAGGGAGGTCCTCCTACTGGACCAGTAATACTCATTAGTCCACTATATGCCTGGGCTACCATGTCATAAGCTGGTTTTGTAGCATATTCTGGTAAAGCGTCATGTCCAAAACCACATATTGAACAATAAATAATATCTGACTTAATTTCTTTCATATCTTCATAGGAAAAACCTAATTTTTTCATAGTTGTTGGACGAAAGTTTTCCACTACAACATCTGATTTTTTGATCAGTTCAGTAAGTATTTTTTTACCTTCTTCAGTCTTTAAATTAATACAAGTACTCTTTTTATTACGGTTAACACTTATAAAATATCCACTCTGAATTTCATCACCTTTTTCAGCAAATGGTCCAAATTCTCTTGAATCATCACCAAAAGGTGGCTCAACCTTTATAACTTCTGCTCCTAAATCAGCCAGAATCATTGTACAAAACGGAGCTGCTAGAACATGGCCAAGGTCTACTACTCTAATTCCTTCTAAAGCTTTCATATATTTTCCCCCTTAAATAATTTAAGTACTGTAAAATCTTTTTGAACATTTTTCTTATATACTGAACAATTCTTATAAAATATTTTTTACATATCAACACCTCCTTCAGCTGCATAATTATCTAAAACAAAAATGATTTACATACTACTAAAATCATTTAATTAACCAAAAATGGAAATCATTACTCCAGATTCTCTAAATAAATTTCCTAACATAAGCATGCAATTATAGGTGCTTTTTATTTAAATTAAGACTAAATATTTAATTTTGATATATTGAAATGATTTTTCACGGAAAAAATCTAAAAAGAACTAATAACATCTCTATTTAAAGCTTTAATGATCTCCGTACTCCACCTGACAGTATTTTTGTAATCTTCAAAAGAGGAAATCCCGTAATGGGTGTGGGCATACCTAGCCGGTACTCCTATAATAATAGTTGGTATTCCGGAACTGCTTAAAGCTATTTTGCCTCCATCATTACCTCCACCAACCCTCACTGCATCCTGAAAAGGTATATCATTTTTTTTAGCTGTCCGGCGGGCAAATTTTGTAAATCTCGGACTTGCTATAACAGAAACATCTATATGCCTTATCTGTGGACCACTTTTTAATTTTGCCTGAGCATCATATTCATCCTTAAATGTATCATCAGCCGGTGTACCTTCAAAAACAACTGCCAGATCTGGTTTAACAGTTCGCGCCGTAATTTCTGCTCCCCTTGTACCAACTTCTTCCTGAGCCGATAGTGCACCAACAATATTTATATCCAGCTGATCATCTTTTAACTCTTTCATTATTTCAACCACACAGGCGGTACCCAGCCTGTTGTCAAAAGCTTTACCTGTCATAATTTCTCTATCTTCATAATATTCAAACTCAACATCGGGGATAATGGGAGCACCGGCTTCTATCCGGTAATCTCTCAAAACTTCTTCCCTGTTTACAGCTCCAATATCAATTACCATCTCATTAATTTTAATAACCTTATCTTTTTCTTCATCTGTCATAAAATGAGGTGGTTTTGATGCTACAATACCTTTAACATATTTCCCATCTTTATTTCTGATTCTAACCTTATGTGCCGGCACATTCTGCGAATACCAGCCGCCGATTGTAATAAATTTAAGAGTACCATTTTTGTTGATCGATTTGACCATAAATCCTATTTCATCTGAGTGTCCATCTAGCATCAGCACCGGCTTTGTTTTATCAAAGTTTTTATGATACAGATAAAGATTTCTCAGCTTGTCTTCTTTAACCATAAGGTCATCTCCGACATAATCCCTGATCACCTCAAGAACCTCATCTTCAAATCCAGAAATACCATTTGCATTGGAAAGATCTTCAATTAAATCAATAGATTTCACATAAATCCCACCTTTTTATTTAAATTTAATAAATACAAAGCAGTTAAGCTGCTGCAGTTCAAAAAACTTCTCCCTGATAGATCTGTCAAAGAGAAGTTTTTCAGCGCGAAAGATTTTAACATCCATATCATCAGCTAAAAATTCGAACTTAACCTCCCTGTAATCTTTTGAATAAATTTTCCCTTGAATGCTGCCTTAGTTTATTATATATCTTAACTCAGTATCCTACAAATTGGAAGACGGGAGAAAAATTTTTATTCTTAAATATACCTCATAGGAATAATGGGTAAAAATTATTAAAACTGACAAAGGAAAGTTCACATTCGTGAAAATTTCTTGACAAACAATAAATCAAATGATATGTTTAATGTAAATACTATATACCCATACGGGGTAGTATCAGATAGCTTTAATTTTGCTTTTGAAAATACACAGTGAAGAAGTCAGTGAGATGAAGATGGAAGGTAACACTTCCTTTCTAGGTGTAGAAGGTTGTGACTTCTCAATTACTATTTACTAGCTCAGAGGAGGCGATTCCTTCATTTTATGCAGATTCCTAACCTGGCAATTATGATAACTATTAATACTTTTAAAAAAACTATTAGATTTGACGTAACGTAATATTAGTGAGGAGGTGAAAGCATGACAAGCAAAAAAATTATAAGAGAAAAAGGATATAAGTTCAGGCTATATCCTAATAAAAAACAAAAAATATTAATAAATAAATCAGTTGGTTGTACAAGGTATGTATATAACCATTTTCTTGCAAAAGCTAAAGAAGATAAATATAAAACATATACTGAATATTCTAAGCAGCTAACACAATTAAAAAGAGAATTAATGTGGCTTAAAGAGCCAGATAAATTTGCTTTACAAAATGCTCTTAAAGATTTAGATAAAGCTTTTAATAATTTTTTTAGCGGCAAATATAATTTTCCCCAGTTTAAATCTAAAAAGAATATTAAAAATTCTTATCGAACTAATAAGTTTATTCGAAAAAGTGGAACTACCAATATTGAAATAAAGGATAATAAGATTAAGCTGCCTAAATTGGGATGGGTTAAATTCAGTAAATCTCAAAAAGTTAAAGGCAAAATATTAGAAAGTGGAAGTGTCCTGAATGTGGAAAAGTACACGATAGAGATATTAATGCTAGCAAAAACATCTTAGATGAAGGTTTAAAAATACAAAAGGCAAGTTAGAGGATATACTGTTGGGCTAACAGGATTTTAAGCCTGTGGAGATGGTGGATTACTACTTCTAAGAAGCAGGAATCCTCGGGGGCTTGCCCCGAGGAGGGTCAAAACCTGTTTTTCAATGCTCCGGCAGTGATAGCAGTTTCTGCAGAATCTCCGGTAAATGCTGCACTTGCATCCGGAAACATGGAATTGATGGCAAATGCACTAAATTTGGGAGTCGTATTCAGCGGCTTTTCTGTAACAGCTGCAGAAGATAATCAGGAAATTAAAGATTTTCTCAACCTTAAAGAAAACAAAGTGCTCGTGACAGTTATGATAATCGGTTATCCTGATGTTGAATATCAGCGAACTGTACCCAGAAAAAAAGCTGATGTAAAGTGGAAATAAAAGGCCGAAATAACTTTCCTCAGAGCCTGTGGCAGAATAATATGCCTTATTCCCTCCCATTTTGTCATACCAAGAGAAAGGACAGCCTTCATCTGTGATCCTCCTACAGACTGAATTGCACCTCTGTAAATCTGAGACTGATATGCAGCTGTTCCTTCCAAAAGATACGGTAAAGCCTCCTGCACTATTTTTTATACGGGTCTGCTGCCTGGCCCTGTATGAAGCTGCCGTTCAAATCAACAAAATTCAATTTCTGCTGTGGCCACATTTCTACTTCCGGCAGTTCTTCCTGCGGAACACCTGTAAAATATGACAATTTAACTCTATCTGCATAAAGTGGTGCCATTATTTCTGCTGTAATAAAAAATTTAAAATATCCCTGCAGTACTTCATTCAGCTTTCTTCCATCCAATTTTTCCAGCATATAATTGTAGGCACTGCTGCTGTCAGCTGATGTTTTAAGCAGAGCTTCCAAAATAATAATTGAGTCTTTATTTACTTCTTTTAGCTGTGGATAAAAATCAGCTGGATATTTTTCCGCCAGTTTTTCCAGCTCTTCAATACTTTTTCTGGTCAAATGGTTGTGTCCACTTCTAAAAGCAAGCAGTCCATAGTCAAATATCCTATTTGTCAGCTTTGCCACTGCTGAATTTTCTCTATATCCTTCTACAAGTCTAAAATAAGCATCTTCTTTATAATCACCTTCTGCATCAGCACTTATAAATGTTAATCCAATTTGATCACCGGGAGATTTTTCTTCTAAAAGCCAGAATAATTCCTCCTGATTTTCTGGATACTGCTCATCAAATAATAATATGTGGTCACCAACTTCCATTCCGGCCTCTTCAGCTGGAGTACCTGCAGTAACTGATTTGATCTTCCACTGATTATTTTTCAGCTCAGGAATAAATCCGAGTTTGGCTGTTTTATCCTGATTTAAAATAACTTCTTTTTGATAGCGGAAAATTTCTGCCAGCTGATAAACTTCTATAGTCCCCAGCATATTATAAAGCTGATCAAGTCTGGCCATATTTCGGGCTGTTAAAGGATCGGTCTTAACAGCCTCTATATATTTATTATAACCCTGATCAACAAAGCCAACATTGATAAGTTCAAGACTTTCTTTGTATAATGCTTCTGCTTTTTCTCTTTTTTTCTGTCTTTCTGCCACCATTTTTGCCAGCTTTTTATCTCGCTCTGCTGCCAGAGCTTCTTTTTCAGCTTCTGCCTGTTTTGCTGCTTCATATTCTTCCTGATCTTCTGCTTCAATATAATGGAGCCCATCTCTGGCAGCGATCACCCATTCATCAGTATCATATAAATAGCTTATTCCATAAATCTTCTCATCAAATGTTAGTTTTTTATTTTTCACTGCTTTTTTTGCATATTCAGCAGAATCACTTTCGGTCAGCAGTACCTCATAAAAAGCATTTCTACTGTAAAGTCCTACCAGCCAGTTTTTATAAAATTTTCCGTCAACTAAATCTTCACTTGCATAAAACTTAATTCTCTCTTCAAAATTTAGATCTTCAATTCTTTTTTCTTGTAAATTAAATAATTTATGGCTGTCATAGGTGTGCAGAAATGCATATTTGCCAACCCCATCGAAATATAGGTCAAATACATAATCTGCTGTTACATCATTTTTTTGGGCGGCATTAAAATCATTTATTACCTCTAAACTTTCTGCATCAATCAGTGCCACCGTATAATAATCTCCAGGGTCTGCATATAAATACCCTTTTATTATTAAATAACGGCCATCAGGAGAATAATCAAGACCTTTATATATATATCTTCCTGAAGCATTATTTTTAATTAAATTAATTTTTTCTCTAGTAACAACTTTACTTTTCCGGCTGATTGACCACTTATTATAATAAACATCATCTGAGCGAGAACTATAAATTCCCGAAATATATTTATTATCAGGGCTTATTGCGATATAATATCCTTCATCAGAGTTTGATATTGGTAAAGTAGAAATAAAATTGAAATTATCCCCCTGATATAAATAAATATTATTTTCTCTATGTATAGCTATTAGACTTCCATCAGGAGATAATGCCATATTATAATTCTCTCTATAGGATCGGCCGCCTGTATCTACAAAAGTATTAAAATTTAAACTGTCAATAAATTTATATACTCCGTTTTTGAGCCGATAAAGACTGAATTTGTGATAATCTCTTGACTGCCTATTCCCATTGACTGTTCTGTGACCTTTATCATAACTTTCAACTAAGACAAGAGTTTTTCCATTCTGACTGAAAATAGCATCATTAAAACCGCCCATCCTTTTTGTGAATGATTCACCACTAGTATAGGTGAAAATCTTAGTTTTCTCTTTGGTAACAATTTCGATAATTTTATTCTCTTCTTTTTTTCTTTCATCTCTGATTTTTTTTGTAACTGCAATTTTTTTAGTTTCATTTTTAGCACTGCTGTTAGATTGTCCATTTTTATCAGAATTACCAGTATCAGCAGTTAAAGTCTCTCCAGTTTCTTCTTCCCACCTGCTTTTAGCTTTATATAACTCTGCCAACAGCAGTGGATTCACCTCGGAGTTCTGTGCTATCTGGTAGGCATTTTGTCCCTTAGAATTGGTAATAGAAATATCTGCACCATTATTAAGCAGCAGTTTGGCCAGATCAATATTATCTGTCCTTACAGCCATAATGAGGGGATAGGTTTCCTTTCCCTGATATGTTAGCTTTAGATTTGGGTCTCCTCCCTGCTCCACATAATTTTTAATCTGATCAATATTATTATCCACTACAGCCTGAATAAATTCTGAACCACCCATCACTGTATTATTAGATTTACCTTCTACTGCAGTACAGATAGTAAAAGAAAAAACAATTAATGAAATAAAAATAAATAGTGACATTTTTAAAAATATGTTCCTGCCTAATTCTTTTCTGCTCATCTGCTGACCTCCTAAAAAAATTATTTTAGTACAATTATGGTATAATTCTACATTTGTTAAAATAATCCTGCTGTATTTTTAGAAAAAAAAGATAGGTACCGGGTACATAAAAAGGAAATAGTACCGGGTACAAGTGAAAAATTTCATTTGTACCCGGTACTATTGTTCTGTTGGGATATCCCGGCCTGAATGTTAAGTATTTAATTTTAATTAGTTGATAAATTGTTCAGAAAATTTATGTACCTTATTTTTTAGTTCTTTAAGAGTTTTTTCATCATCTGAAGCTTTTAATGCTTCAAATATAAATTCAGCTATTTTTTTCATATCTTTTTCTTTCATACCCCTGGTAGTAACTGCAGGTGTACCTATTCTGATTCCACTTGTTACAAATGGACTCCTTGTCTCAAAGGGAATTGTATTTTTGTTAACTGTAATTCCAATTTTATCCAGCGCCTCTTCTGCTTCCTTACCTGTTATATTCATATTGGTTAAATCCACAAGCATAAGGTGATTATCAGTTCCACCAGAAACCAGCCGCATACCATGTGATTTTAATTCATGAGCTAAAGTTTGTGCATTATCAATAATCTGCTGCTGGTAATCCATAAATTCATCTGTCAGTGCTTCTTTAAAACCAACTGCTTTTGCTGCTATTATGTGCATTAGAGGACCACCCTGCAGGCCCGGGAAAATTGCCTTATCAATATCTTTTGCATATTCTTTTTTGCAGAGAATCATTCCTCCTCTGGTACCTCTAAGTGTCTTGTGAGTTGTGGTTGTCACAAAATCAGCCTCTTCTACTGGATTAGGATGCAGTCCAACAGCTACCAGACCAGCAATATGTGCCATATCTACCATAAATAATGCTCCAACTGAATCAGCAATATCTTTGAATTTTTTAAAATCAATCACACGCGGATATGCACTTGCGCCAGCAACAATTAATTTTGGTTTATGTTCTACTGCTAAAGATTGGACCTGATCATAATCTATAATTTCTTCTTCTTTTGTTACTCCATAATGGACAAAGTTAAAGTATTTACCGGATATATTAACTGGACTCCCATGAGATAAATGTCCACCGTGAGTTAAATCCATAGCCAGAATAGTTCCACCAACTGGAACATGTGATAAATAAACAGCCTGATTTGCCTGAGATCCTGAATGAGGCTGCACATTTGCATGTTCTGCATTATAGAGTTCTTTTGCTCTTTTTATTGCCAGTTCTTCTGCTTTATCTATTACTTCACAGCCGCCGTAATATCTTTTATGAGGATATCCTTCTGCATATTTATTAGTTAATATAGAACCAGCTGCTTCCATTACAGCTTCACTAACAAAATTTTCGGATGCAATAAGTTCAATATTTTTAGCCTGACGATTTTTTTCTTCAGCAATTATATCAACCATTTCCGGATCAACCTTTTTTAAATTATGCATAAATTTCATCTCCTTATTTTGACCATATGAACCTTAAAATTTTAAAAAATGATTCTAACTAAATTAAAAATTTATATTTAGGACAAATGTCCTGGTATTATATATTCTAAAAAACACTAATACTACGAATTATCTAAATCAACCTTTTTTGCATTACGCTGCATTTACCCCTTCTCTACTTTTTTTCCGCAGTGAATCAACTATTATAGCAATTGCTCCATCACCAGTAACATTACATGCTGTTCCAAAACTATCCTGAGCCAGATAAAGTCCAATCATTAACGCAGTTGCACCTTCACCAAAGCCAAGAATGGAGGTTAGAAGGCCTAAAGCAGCCATTACTGCCCCACCAGGAACTCCAGGTGCAGCAATCATCGTTACACCAAGTAGAACTATAAAATGAAAGAAATGTCCAAATACTGGTGTTCCCCCCTGGATTAATACTACTGCAATGGCACAGGTTGTTAATGTAATTGTACTTCCTGCTAAATGAACTGTAGCACCTAAGGGAATAACAAAATCAGCAACTCGTTCACTAATATTATTCTTTTTCGCACTTTTTAAAGTTACTGGGATTGTTGCTGCACTCGACATAGTACCAATAGCAGTCGTATAAGCTGGAATCATATTTTTTAAACTTGTAAATGGATTTTTACCAGAAAATCCACCAGCAATTGAGAACAGTAGTACCAAATAACCAAGATGCATTGCTATAATTAAGGCAAATACCCTACCAAAGACACTAAGGGTTTGAAATGCAGTCCCGGAATGTGCCATATTTGCAAATACACCGGCAATATGAAATGGTAAAAATGGTATAATTACTTTTTCAATAACTAATACTATTATCTCTCTAAATTCATTCATAAATCCATACAGGTTTTGAAGATTTTTTTGAGATCTAATATAATTTATACCCAGACCAATTATAAAAGCAGTTACAAGTGCTGTCATCACACCAAGTAATGGTGGAATTTCCAATTTTAAATATGGCTCCAATCCCCCTTCTTCAGGATTAGCAACAGAAGCACTTTTTACAATAGCAGGTACTATTCTGCTTGCAATTAAATAAGCAATTGTACCTGCAGTAATAGTAGACCCATAAGCAATTAAAACTGTGGAACCTAAAAGTTTACCTGCTTTATCACCAAGTTCTGCAATTCCAGGAATAATAAATGCTAAAATTACAAAGGGAACAATATAATTTAAAAATTCTCCAAAAATATGAGTAAATGTGTAAATCAGTCTAGACATCCAGGTAGGAAAAATCATACCAATTATTATACCTATTATAATACCTATCAATAACCTGGGAACCAAACCTAATTTTTTCATTAATTAGACACCCCTTAAAATATTTTGATTTTACTGTATTTTAATTAACTAAAATAGAAAAGGAAACTTCTAGTTTATTAAAATATAAATAAAATGTTTCTAACTAACTATTATATATGTTATTTTAGAATTTTCTTTCTTTTCTATTATTTAAGTACCCCTTTCTTATTGAATTTTCTACTTCAATAAGAAAGGAGTTTTAAATTTGTTGATTATAAAATTTTTTAGAATTAATTTTATCTAAATTAAATCCATTTCTTTACCTACCTTTTTGAACTTTTCTACAGCATATTCCAGATCATCACTGCTGTGAACAGCTGAAATCATAACCCTTATTCTTGCTTTCCCTTTCGGTACAGTTGGGTAACCGATCGACTGTGCAAATATTTTTTCTTCAAATAGTCTGTCACTCAATTCCTGAGCAGTTTTTGCATCACCTATCATAACCGGTGTAATAGGAGTTTCGCTGTGGCCTACATCAAAACCAGCTTCTTTTAATTTTTCTTTAAATTTATCACCATTTTCCCAGAGTTTACTGACTAATTTATCATCTCTCTGCAAAATTTCTACTGCTTTAATTGTTGCTGCTATATCTGGTGGTGTAACTGCAGAACTAAACAAGAATGGTCTTCCCTGCTGTTTTAAATACTCTTTAAGTACTTTACTTCCAGCAACACATCCACCAACTGTTCCAATTGCTTTAGAAAAAGTTCCTACTTCAATATCCACTTCTCCATGAAGATTAAAGTGATCAACAATACCGCGTCCGTGAGACCCTAAAACACCTTCACCATGAGCATCATCAACCATAACTAAAGCATTATATTTTTTACCTAACTCAACGATATCTGCCAGTGGAGCAATGTCTCCATCCATGCTGAAAACACCATCTGTCACAATTAATTTTCTCCCCTTACAATCTGACTGCAGAACCTCTTCCAATGATTTCATATCTACGTGGTTATAGACTTTTACTTCAGCACCAGAAAGACGGGTTCCATCAATTATACTGGCATGATTTAATTCATCACTAATTATAGTATCTTCTCTGCCAACAAGTGCAGGTATTACAGCTAAATTGGCATTAAAACCGGATTGAAAAGTTAAAACAGCCTCTGTTTTTTTAAACTCTGCAAGCTTTTTTTCGAGTTCATTGTGCAGTGTCATAGTTCCAGCAATACTCCTTACAGCACCGGGACCAATTCCAAATTTATTGAGAGCATCCTGAGCAGCTTTAACAATTTCTTTGTGATTTGCCAGTCCCAGATAATTATTCGAACTGAAATTTAAAACTTCTTCTCCGTTAATTTCCAGCCATGCTCCCTGTGGACTCTCTAAAGTTTTTATTTTATTATATAGTCCTTCTTTTTTTAAATCTGAAATTCTATTTTGTAATTCTCTTTGAAATTCGGTATTCATAAAAATTCCTCCTCAGGGTTTCAAAATTATTTTACCACAGTTTCCTTCTTCCATTAGCTTCATACCCTTTTCAAAATCTTCTAATGAAAAGGTATGAGTAATCAAAGGACTGAGATCAACAAGTTCTTCTTTCAGCAGACGTTTTGCGGTATACCATGTATTAAACATTTTTCTGCCGGTTATACCGTGCAGATCTATACCTTTAAAAACTACATCATCGGTTAAATTTAAATCAACACTGCCGTCCGGCAGACCTAATACAGCCATACTTCCACCGGAAGTAATTGATTTCAGTGAGTGCTTTAAAGCATTCTCATTTCCGGACATCTCTGCTGCAAAATCAACCCCTATTCCATTAGTATTATCCATAACTACATTTTCTAAATTACTGCTGGTAGGATCAACAACAATATCAGCTCCCATTTTTTCCGCAAGTTCTTTTCTGTAATCATTAATTTCACTCACTATAATAATGGCTGCTCCAAATGCTCTGGCAACAGCTATGGCAAGCAGACCTACCGGTCCTGCTCCGGTAATTAAAATATTTTTTCCGGCTACATTGCCAGCACTTATAGTATCTATAGCATTTCCCATCGGTTCCTGCAGAGAAGCAAATTCAGGAGGAATAGAATCATCATTTTCCCACACATCGACTTTATTTATAACTGCATATTTAGCAAATACACCATCTGTGTGTACTCCTAAAATTTTCATATCATTACATATATGTCTTTTACCTGTTTTGCACTGATAACAATGTCCACATGGAATATGTGTTTCTGCTGATATAAAGTCCCCAATCTCTACATTTTCAACTCTTTCACCTTTTTCTATAACTTTACCTGCAAGTTCATGTCCCATTATCTGTGGTACTTTAATGTTTTGCTGTGCCCAATTATTCCATTCATAAATATGAAGATCTGTTCCACATATTGAAGTACTTTCCACTTCTACTAAAACCTGTTCAGGACCACAATTCGGAATATCAACCTCCTTTAATACAGCACCTTTTCCAGGTTTATCCTTGACAACAGCTTTCATTTTTTTGCACATAAAAACACCCTTTTCTATTTCTAAACTTTATTAACCCAAACTTATTACTTATACATGTAAAAAGGCCGGGGAAATATATCTCCCGGCCCAGAGCCCTAGTTCTTAAATTATAATTTTCAGTATGTAACAATATTCTGATACTTCTGGCAAAAGTAACAGTGATAAATTTACACAAACTAATTAATATGATATAATTTGTCAGAGAGTGTTTGACTAACAGAACAGTGGCAGCTGTAATCTGTTACCCCACATTTTAATTATTTAAACTTAATCCCTCCTTTCTTAATTTTAAGAGTTCGGGGAAGAACTCTGTCCTTTTATAGTCTTTAATCTATTTTTTTATCTACTGCTGCAGTTTAGTATTACAACAATTTTGTTCTTAATTACCACATTTTAATTATATTATAGTGTCAATTCAGAACTTTGTCAAGTCAAATTACATAAATTTTCTTTTTTATTTAATCCTTCGACAAAATCAGAGGTGTTTTTATGTCTTTTGGTGAAAACCTAAAAAAAATGAGAAAAAAACGCGGTTTAACACAAAAAGAATTGGCAGAGCTGGTGGGAATAAAAAGATCAACTGTGGCCGGTTATGAGAGCAAAAATCAGGAGCCTTCTTATGAAATTCTCAAAAAAATTTCTGATACATTACAGTGCAGTATTGACACACTGCTGGATTTTAATGAAAAAAATGCTGTTAAAGAAAAATCCCTGCTGAAAGAAATAACTGACAATAAAGAGCTGGAACAGCTGGTGGATTACCTTAAAGAAATGGATTCTAAAGATATTAGTTTTTACAGAAAGCTGATAGAATTTATTGAAGCAGAAAAAAATTGAATATAAAAAAAGCCTGCTTAATGAGGAAATAGGCTCTTAACTGTTTAGTGTGGATAACCTAAATGGTATATATTAACATTAGTGGTAACGTAAAATTTAAATACACCCTCAAGTCAGCCTGAATTTTAATATTAAATAAATGCTTTAAATAAATCAAATTCAAGTTTACCACACTGTAAATATATAGCTGTCATGAAATTATTAAAATTCCTGAACCCTCTGGCTTTTCTCTTTCTGGTCTAAACAATACTGTTTAAACCCTCTAATATACCATTATTGATTCGGCTTTCAATATCGTTTATTATCCCCTGCCAGTGTCTATAGATAAATCAGCCTATCTCAACCATTGGTTCCAGCTGGCTGCAAATCGCCCAGAGTTATTATTTCTTCAGATAACTTGCTGCTATTGTGAGATCATCTATATTCCAGAATTTCTGCAGAAATAATCTAAGATTATAGGCTCTCATTGTTTTTAAATTCATTTCGGATAGTGATTTTAGTTTCTTTTTCTGCCCTTTAATTAAATTCTTCTTGTATTTAAGACAGATGTGCATTGTCTTTTGAGTTCTTTATTATCAAACTGCTTATTCTGTTCATTGCATCTTACCTGATCAACATCTTAATTTACAGCTTTCATTACATGGAATTTATGCAAACCAATTTTATCAATGGAAAAAAACGTTTTATTGAATCTGCAATCTGCATCCAGTGTATAAGAATATCTATAGAAAAGAAATCTATCAGAAATTTTATGAAGCTAAAGAAAATATAGAAAATTTCATTGACTATTACAATTCTGAAAGATTAATAGATTAATAATATCAGATCAAAAATATAATGGTAAAACCGATAAAATTATAGATAAAAGAAGAAGCATTAGCTTGCTATTTATAGAAGAAAACGTCTCAACCAAAAAAACCAACAGCTGCATCAATTCCCAGGACTACAAAAGTATTTTGAAATTTACTGAACTTATCAGAAACAATACAATTAATTACTAAATCCAGGTTCCACTATCTAAATCAATAGCATCATTTAGTTTTGCTACAAGAGAAGTTACTGCAAGATCTCCTGTTACATTATTCATAGTCCTTATTCTATCTAAAATAGGATCTATTCCTGCCACAAAACCAACAACCTCTAATGGAAGGCCTAACTGTGTTAAAACCATAGTTAGCATAATTAAACCACTACCAGGCACACCTGCAGTACCAATACTCGCCAGGGTTGCTGTTAAAACAATGGTCATCTGTTCTCCTATTGTTAATGCCTGCCCGATTAAATTGGCAGCAAATATAGCTGCTACACCTTGATACATTGCTGTACCATCCATATTAATTGTTGCACCCAAAGGAAGTGTAAAACTATAAACAGATTCATCAATTTTTAAATTATTTTCAGCATCATTCATTGTCACAGGCAAAGTTCCACTACTAGAACGAATACTCAAAGCAGTCAGCATTGTATTTTTGGAACCATTTAAAAAAGATAGTGGTGATTTTCTTAAAAAGCCTATTACTATTATTAAAAGATATGTAATTGAAATATGAACTATTACAGCTAATAGTAAAGAAAAAATTAATTTTGCAAAGGGAATAATTACATTTAATCCTGATTCCCCAAAAACTCCAGCCATTAAAGCAAATATACCTAATACCCCATATTCCATAATTCCCCATACTATTTTGAACATTACTTCTGAAATTGTTTCCACAAGATCAAATAATAATTCAGCAATTTTTTTAATTTTAGCTTTTCCACTTTCTTTTACTATAGCCAAAGCTATTCCAAAAATAATTGCAAAAAATATTGTCTGTAATACATTTCCTTCCGCCATTGCTCCTACAACATTATCTGGGAAAATATTCATAATAACATGCTGAAAACCAGGAGCTTTTTCAGCCGATATCTCAGCACTGGTTTTAAGAGTTAAACCAATACCTGGATCAATAAGATTTGCCATAAACAATCCAATTAATATAGCTATAGCTGTAGTCAAACTATAAAATAAAACAGTTTGAATACCAATTCTACCAAGTCTAGAAGGACTTAATTTCTTCATTCCCATTATTAAAGTAAAAAATATAATTGGAATAACAATCATTTTAAGTAATTTGATAAAAATATCTCCTAAAAATTTTATGGAAACCATTGCTTCTCCAAAAATAAGTCCCATTATAGAACCTAGAATAAAAGATACTGCAATTCTGTAAACTAATGGAATTGAGCGATACTTTTGCCATAAAGTTTTTTCTTTTTGCATTTCAATATTACTCCTTTCTTCAATAATATTTATGCTGAACATTTACTCTTATTATTAAATTTACTTTAAAAAAATTGGTTCTTTCAGGAAAATTAACTATTTTCAAATAATTTAAAATTCAATTTTTATTTATTAAGTAATTATATTTTCCATTATAATTCGGATTCCTCACAGTTTAGGAGATTTTTCCCAGCAATACCTGGTTCTGTCATTTCAAATGGATTTAGAATTTCCTCAAGCTCTTCTTCGCTCAAAATCCCCTGTTCCAGAATAA
>NZ_QPJE01000013.1 GCF_003337245.1 Halanaerobium sp. MA284_MarDTE_T2 | reverse complement strand
AATACAAAAGGCAAGTTAGAGGATATACTGTTGGGCTAACAGGATTTTAAGCCTGTGGAGATGGTGGGTTACCACTTCTAAGAAGCAGGAATCCTCGTGGGCTTGCCCCGAGGAGGGTCAAACAAAAGTGAACCTTATTTTTGAAGAATTAATGGAAAAAGATAATATAGATAAAAAATTTATTAATAGAGTTTATGCTCCGATCGGTTTAGAGATTGGCAGTGAAACACCTGAAGAAATAGCAGTTTCAATTATTTCTCAGATTGTTAAGGTAAGGAGGCTGGGCCGTGAATAAAGAACTATTTGAGAAAATTATTAATTACAGTGGAGAAAAACTTGTGCTGGCAGCAGTAATAAAAACTAAAGACTCTTCTCCCCGCAATGCAGGTGCTAAAATGATAATATATCCTGATGGTTCTACATATGGAACTATTGGTGGAGGACCTGTAGAAGCTGAAATTATTGAAGAAAGTAAAAAGTTAATAAAAACAGGTGGATCTAAGAAGTTAAATTATAATCTGACCAATAAGGATATAGCTGAACATGGTGGAATATGTGGAGGCAATGTTGATATATTTGTTGAGGTAATTGATTTAATTGACTAGAAAATATTAATATATTTGTAGGTATAATAAATTAAATAGCTAAAGTAATTGATATATTTTTAGAGTTTTTTAAACTTAACGACTTGAAAATATTGGAGGTATTTATGATTACATCTCTTGTATTAGCTGCAGGTGAAAGTAATAGGATGGGAGCATTAAAGCAAATCCTGCCTTTTTCTGATTCCACGATACTTGAAACAACTGTAAATAATTTAATAAAAACTGACCTGTTTGACGGAGAAATAAGAATAATTCTTGGCGCAGAGGCTGAAAAGATATATCCGCATATAAAAGATATTATTAATGAAAAAATAAGGGTATTGGTTAATGCAGATTATCAAACTGGTATGCTTTCATCTATAAAAAGAGGACTTAAAGACCTGGCCCCGAGTACAGAACATATTCTTATCACTCTGGCTGATAAACCAATGATTGCTCCTGATACTTATAATCTAATTATAGAGAAATATCTGGCAGACAGCAAAAAAATAATTGTTCCAGTTTATGATGATGTTAGAGGCCATCCTGTCATAATTTCTAAAGAATTGGTACCTCAGATTAAACAGCTTACAAATTCACCTTATGGGCTTAGAAATTTGATTAAAAGACATCCAGAAGATGTTTTGTATTTTCCGGTTGATGATAAGAATATTATTCTGGATATAGATTATTTTGATGAATATAAAAAGTATAAAAATAAGGTTGAAGATGAGAGTATAAATTTAAATTATAAATTATGGCTGGAAAAAAGTGATAAAGTTTTTGGGGATGGCCCCTGTGACATTCTTTTGCGAATTGACAGATATGGTTCTCTCAATAAGGCTGCTCAGGATATCAATATGTCGTACAGTCAGGCCTGGAATTTGATAAATGATATTGAGCATAGGCTGGGGTTTAAACTGATTGAAAGACATAAAGGTGGTTCTTCTGGTGGTGGCTCAAAGCTGACTTCCAAAGGAAGAAAGTTTTTAAACAATTTTTTGGCTTTCCGTAAAGAAGCACATTTTGAAATAACTAGGTTGGAAAATAAATATTTTGGCAGAGATTTTTGGGATGAAATATATTGAAGAAATATATTGAAAAAGATTTTGCCAAATGCTAAATACGGTAATTTTGTAATCAGGTACCAGGCTGGAAAATCTCAGGTACCTGATTTTTTATTTGCTCATTTCTGTTTAATAAGTTATAATAATTGCGAATATCTACTAATAATAAGTATTTTTTAAAAGTGGATAAGAATTTTTGTGAAAAATAGTACATAAATTAATATTAATTCTTATAAAAGTTCAATAAATTACATTAGAACCCTGGGGGAGGAGTAAATATTGAAGTTAGCAAGCTATGACATTCAGGCAAAAGAAATAATGGCAGAAGATTTTATTAAAATAAAAAAAGGAAGTAGCATAGAAAATATTTCAGACATATTGATGAAGAATACAAAAAAAGAAATTTTTATAGTCGATGAAGCAGATAATATTAGAGGAATAATAACCTTAAAAGATCTTTATAGTATCTGTCATAAAAATGGGGATAGTTTTAACGAGCTTTTAAAAAGAGATATAATTTATATTAGACCTGAGGATACTCTGCTTAAGTGCAGAGATTTGATGGTAAAAGAAGGTATCGGTAGATTGCCGGTTATCCGCGGCTCACGATTGGTTGGGGTAATTCGACAGGAGCATATTAGAAATTTTCTCTATATGCGGATCGAAAAAATAAGTGTTATTCTCAAATATATAATTAATAATATCAGTGAGGCTGTTTGTTTAATTGATAAAGAAGGTAGAGTTTTAGTCTGGAATAATAAGGCTGAAGATCTTTATGGAATTACTTCAAAAAAAATTATAGGAGAACTGCTTCAGGATTTTTTTCCCAATGCTATTGATGTTAAAATTTTAGAAACAAGAAAAAAAGTAAAAAATATTTATCATACACCACGTAAAGGTTGTCATATTATAATTAGTGCAGTTCCAATTTATATTAAGGGCAAATTTTTTGGGGTAGTAAGTACAGACCGCGATATTTCTGAAGTAAAAAAAATGCAGAAAGAACTAAAACAGGCCAATGATTTAATAGAGTTTTTGCAAAAAGAGATTGATAAAAAGACTGATAATAATTTTGGTAATGTGGTAGGCCAGAGTAAGGCTATTAAAGAAAAAATAGATATGTCAAAAAGAGTTGCAAAAAGCAGTGCCTCTATTTTAATAACTGGAGAGAGTGGAAGCGGCAAAGAAGTTTTTGCAAGAGCCATCCACAATTACAGTGATGTAGAGGGATATTTTGTACCAGTAAACTGCAGTGCTATCCCTAAAGAATTATTTGAAAGTGAATTTTTTGGTTATGAAGAAGGTGCATTTACAGGCGCTAAAAAAGGAGGAAAAAAAGGACTTTTTGAGCTGGCAAATAATGGAACCATTTTTTTAGACGAAATAGCAGACCTCCCCTTATTTATGCAGGCTAAACTGCTTAGGGTGCTTCAGGATAAAACTATAAAAAAAATAGGTGGAGAAAAGAAATTAGAACTTAATCTAAGAGTAATTTCAGCAACAAATAAAGATTTAAGCAGGATGGTTAAAAAAGGCGAATTCAGAGAAGATTTATACTACAGAATAAATGTAATTAATATTAACCTGCCGCCAATTAGAGAGCGGAAAGAGGATATTATATTGCTTTTTCAGCATTTTTTAGAGGAAATAGCGGCTGAAAATAAAATAAAAGTACCAAAAGTTGAAAGCAAAGTAATGGATATTATGATGAACTATGACTGGCCGGGAAATGCTAGAGAGTTAAAAAATGCGGTAGAACACTTACTTGCACTTGCTCAGGATGATGAAGTAATTACCCCTGAGCTTGTCCCCCACTATATACGTGAAAAGGTTTTAAATAGAGAAAATATTGATAGTATTTATACCGAAAGTGTTGGCTTAAAAAGTGCAGTTGAAGAATACGAATCATCATTAATAAAACAGGCACTCAATATATCAGATGGTAATATTAAGCTGGCGGCAGAATTGCTAAAAATCCCCAGAACTACACTTCACTCAAAAATTAATAAATATAATATCTAGTATTATTCGGAACAAAATAGAGTTATAAAAAATGATTAAATTTCGTCAACTCAAAATAATGATGTCAGAATGACTAAAATTCGTCATAAAATATATAGAAAAATTTAATAAAAAACGTTATTTAAGACCTAAAAGAGGCTGATTCGGCCTTTTTTGGGTCTTTTTTCTTTCAAGTTGACTTTATGGAACAGACTATGCATTATTAATATAATGAGAAATAAAGGAGGTGCAGTGATGGATTTTAAGATACCATTAAAACAGCATATAGGATCATTATCAAAAGTAATCGTAAATGAAAATTTTGCAGTAAAAAGAGGTCAACTTATTGCAGAAGCTGATGGACTGGGGGCAAATATCCATGCCAGTGTTTCTGGTAAAGTTAAAAAAATTACAGAAACAGAAGTTATTATTGAATCCAGTCAGGAAGTAGAGAAGGATGATTTTTTAAAACTGAATAAAAGTGATGACTATCTAGAAATGATTAAAGAAGCCGGCATTGTAGGTGCTGGTGGAGCAGGGTTCCCAACACATGTTAAGCTTAATTGTGAATTAAATAACGGTTTTGTTATTGCTAATTGTGTTGAATGTGAACCAATACTTAACCATAACATCAGTTTAATTGAAAAAGACCCCACCTCTATAATTAGAGGTATTAAATATGTAATGGAAATTACTGGGGCAGAAGAGGCATATATTGCGATAAAAGCTAAAAACAAAAAAGCTGTAAAAGCTTTAGAAGAAAAAACTTCATCAGAAAATAATATTAAAGTTAAAAAGTTGAGAGACATATACCCTATGGGTGAAGAAAGAGCAATTATCAAAGAAATTTTTGGTAAATGGTTGGAACCAGATCAGCTGCCGTTGGAGGTAAATTCTGTAGTATTAAATGCAGAAACAATTTTTAATATCAGTGAGGCTGTAGAAAAAAGAAAACCGGTAATAGATAAAGATATAACAATTGCTGGTAAGTTAAATGGAGAAAAAACAAGGGTCGTAAAATTAAGAGTTCCGATTGGAACCCCCATTAAATTGTTAATTGAAAAAGCAGGTGGTATAAAGGGAGATTATGGTGAATTAATAATTGGCGGACCATATACAGGTAAAGCTGTTTCTCTGGAAGAGGCAGTTCTAACAAAAGTCGATGGTGGAGCGCTAATAACTCTTCCCTTTCCAGAATATACTGGACCACTGGGATTACTTGTTTGTGCCTGTGGTGCTGATGAAGCAAGGCTGCGGGATATAGCTGAAAAAATGGGTGCAGAAGTTGTCGGTGTAGAACAGTGCAAAAATGTTGTTGAAAATAATGGCAGTTTAAAATGTAAAACTCCTGGAGAATGTCCTGGCCAGGTTGAAAAAATAATGAAACTAAAAAAAGCAGGGGCAGAAAGAGTACTTATTGCCAATTGTAGTGACTGTTCAAATACAGTAATGTGCTGTGCACCTAAACTGGGCATTCCAGTTTATCACCATACTGACCATGTTTTTAGAACATTAAATTATCCGCTCACAAGAAGACTAAAATTAGATGCATAAAGCATTAATTATTAGTTTATGTAAAAAATATATAAAAATAACTTACTTATGATAGTTCAATTTAACATAGTGAATTAAAAATATATTAATTTAAAGATATTGGAAAATAAAAGATAAGAAAAGAAAGGAGAATAATTATGTCAATTTCTGCTGAAGAAGCACAAAAGATGAAAAATGAAGTAGCAGTTGGCTGCTGCCGTACAGAAGCCGGAACAGTCATTTCTGCAAAGAACCTGGAAGATCCAGCTATTATTCCAGATCTAGTTGATTCAAACCTGCTGGAAATTCCGGACAATTGTTTAAAAATAGGGGAGGTAATAGGTGCCAAACTTAAAGAAACTGTTGATTCTCTGACACCATTTACTCCAGAAATGTTTGAAGATATTAAAAAAATGGAAGAGGATGAAGACATTAAATTAAGTAATGAAGACCAGGCAGCAGTGCTTAAGATAAATAAAAAAGCAGGTGAAAAAATTACTATAGACGATTTAGAAGATCCAATGCATTTTGATAAATTAGAAGATTCTCTTCTCATTGATTTAAATGACAGTGATAATGTATTAAGCAGGAGGGAAGCAGTAGGTAAAACTCTTTCTCAGGATTTACCAGCTTTAACTCCAATTAAAAAAGCAGTAATTAAAGAATATCCTGATTCCACAACTGAAGAAGGTGGAAAATCAAATCAAAATAATGTTCAAAGAGGTGGAGTACTTAAAATAAAGATAGATGAGGGAAAAGGTATTGATATAGAATTACCTCTCAATACTACTGTACAGGGGGGTGCACAAACTATTGCAGAATCAAATCAAAGCAAAAGTTTAAAAATTAAAGATACAGCAGATAAAGAAAAAAAGGCAGAAGAAGAAATAATTGTACGTAAACTAAAGCGCAAATATTTCGAAATAAATGAGGTAAAATTTGCTAGAGAAAGCAAAATTGAGGATAAAACCCTTTACATTAGAAAGGATATCTGTCAGGATGCTGTAGATTCAGAAGATCTTGTTGTTGATCTCAAAATAGATATAATAACTCCTGATGATTATGATAAATTCAGTAATACTATTATGGATGTTCAGCCAATTGCAGTTAAAGAAGAAGGAGAACTTGGAGAAGGCATCACAAGAGTTATTGATGGAGTAATTGTAATGGTAACTGGAACAGATGAAGAAGGTGTACAGATTGGAGAATTTGGTTCTTCAGAAGGTATTTTAGAAAGAAATATTATGTGGGGCCGCCCCGGTGCACCAGAAAAAGGCGAAATATTTATTAAGACAGATGTTAAAGTTAAAGCTGGAACAGGAATGGAAAGGCCTGGACCTATGGCAGCTCATAAAGCAACTGATTTTATCACTCAGGAAATTCGTGAAGTTCTCAAAGAGTTGGACGAAAGCCTTAAAGTAAGGGAAGAGGAATTTGTTCAGAAGCGCCGGCCAGGGAAGAAAAAAGTTGCTATTATAAAGGAAATAATGGGCCAGGGAGCAATGCATGATAATTATTTACTTCCTGTTGAACCAGTAGGCACACTTGGTGCTAAAGCAAATGTAGATTTAGGTAATGTTCCGATTGTAGTCTCACCACTACAGGTTATAGATGGCTGTATTCATGCTTTAACCTGTATTGGCCCAGCTTCTAAAGAGACTTCAAGACATTACTGGAGAGAACCTCTAGTAATGGAAGCTATGAATGATGATGAAATAGATTTAACAACAGTAATTTTAATTGGATCACCACAGGTAAATTCAGAAAAATTCTATGTATCAAAATTACTGGGAATGGCGGTAGAATCTATGGACCTTGATGGTGCCATTGTTACTACAGAAGGATTTGGAAATAACCATGTGGACTTTGCAAGTAATATTGAACAGGTGGGTAAAAGAGGAGTTCCGGTTGTAGGAGTCACCTATGCAGCAGTACAGGGCCAGCTTGTAGTTGGTAATGAATATATGGATGCTATGGTTGATCTAAATAAATCCAGACAGGGTATTGAAAATGAAATTTTAGAAAATAACTGTCTGACTAAAGAAGATGCCATAAGAGCAATAGCTATGCTAAAAAGCAAAGTAGCTGGTGAAGAAATTAAAGCACCGGAAAGATCCTGGAACCCAAATGTTAAGTTAAATAATATCGAAGTAATTGAAGATACTCTAGGAGAAAAAATAGAACTTGCTCCTAATGAAACTTCCCTTAAAATGAGCAAAAAGAGAAAAGAAATTTATGAAAAAGATGAAAAAGATAATTAGATCAAAATTGCTGACTGCAAAAAAATATCAAAAAGGAGATTAGACAGATGAATAATTTAAAATATATTTCCACAGAAAGATATTATGAAGGTATTATAACTGAAATAAATGATTGTGCAGTAGCAATTGATTTCAAAGGGCGTATGGGAGAAATCTATATTCCCCGCCGCATGTTGATTAGTGATTATAAAATAAAAGTTGGTCAGGAAGTAGGTTTTATGATGACATATCCAGAAGTTTTAGCTTCTGATGTAAATGAAGATTATTTAGCCAATATAAAAAGAAGTAATATAAAAAAGCTTAGAAAAAATAATAAAAAAAGTAAAGGAGGAGCAAAATGAGTTTAACCGTTGTAAAAGGACTGCAGTCCGAAATTTATGTTCCGATTACTCCCGAAGTTGTCTGGACACCGGTAGAAAAACCTTTAAAAGAAATGAAAGTAGCGCTTGCTACTGCAGCTGGAGTACATTTAAAGAGTGATAAAAGATTTAATTTGGCAGGTGATACAGGATATCGAATTATTCCAGGTGATGCCTCAAGTGAAGATTTAATGGTTTCACATGGTGGCTATGATAATAGTGATGTTAACAAAGACATCAACTGTATGTTTCCTCTGGACAGATTGAGAGAGCTTGAATCAGAAGGATTTATTAAAGAAGTAGCTTCCAAACATGTAGGCTTTATGGGAGGTGGGGGTGATGTAAAAGTCTTCAAAGAAGAAACTGGCCCCAAAATTGCTGAAATATTTAAAGAAGAAGGTGTTGATGCAGTCTTATTAACTGCTGGCTGAGGTACCTGCCACCGCTCTGCCGTGATTGTGCAGAGAGCGATTGAAAGTGCTGGTATATCGACAATTATTATTGCAGCATTACCTCCAGTAGTTCGTCAAAATGGTGCACCAAGAGTGACTGCTCCTTTAGTACCTATGGGAGCTAATGCAGGTGAACCAAACAATGCTGAAATGCAGTTGAATATTGTGCGTGATACATTAAAACAGTTAGAAGAAATAGAAACTCCAGGAAGAATAGTAAAACTACCTTATGAGTATAATGCTAAAATTTAGAGCTAAAAATTGATAATAAAAGGGATATAAACAGGAGGATAAAAATGTCGGGGGAAAAACGCAAATTGACAATCAAAGCTTTTAATATTAATAAAGTAGAACTAGGATCTTTTACAGAAATAAAAGATAATGTTCTCAAACTGGATAGAGAATATCTAAATAAAATAGATTTTCAAAATGAAATAATAAAAGATATAAATTTAAAAATTATTTCACCAGATAGACATGATCAATATGTGAATAATATCCTGGATTTTATCCCTATCTCAGTTAAAGCACTTGGTAATTTAGGAACTGGCATTACTCATACATTAACCGGGGTATATTTGCTCTTAAGCTGTGCGGACGAAAAAGGAAGACAGATGGCCGAATTTGGATCTTCTGAAGGCATACTTTCTGATAGAGTTATTTTTGGAAGAGCAGGTACCCCGGCAAAAGATGACTATATAATTAATTTTGAAGTTATAGTTAAAGAAAAATATCTTTTTGAAAGAAAAGCAGCTCAGAGTGTTCATGCAGCTTGTGACAATTTTTTGGATTTGATCCGTGAAAAACTAAAAAATATAGATGGACGAAAAGCAGATGAAATACATAAATATGAAGAAAAAATAAATCCAGATAAGAAAAAAATTGTGTTAGTCAAGCAGGTTGCCGGTCAGGGAGCAATGTATGATAACCAGATTTTAGCTGATGAGCCATCAGGATTTAAAGGTGGTAGATCAATTATCGACATGGGCAATATGCCAGTAATACTATCTCCTAATGAATATCGAGATGGGGCAATTAGAGCCATGACATAATATTTTATTATAAATAAGAGGTGTTTAATTATGGGAATTGGTCCATCAACAAAGGAAACAAGTTTACATCATTTTCGTGATCCGCTCTTAAATATCATAAATAAAGATGAAGATATTAATCTTATGGGAGTAATTATAGTTGGCACTCCGCAATCACAAAAAGAAAAATATTATGTTGGGAAGAGAGCTGCTCAGTGGGCGGAAGCAATGCAGGTTGACGGAGCAATAGTTTCAGCAGATGGCTGGGGTAATTCTGATGTAGATTTTGCCAATACAATAAAAGAAATAGCTGTTCGGGATATAGAAGTAGTTGGACTTAGTTTTATTGGTATACAGGGTAAATTTGTTGTAAAAAATAGGTATATGGATACAATAATAGATATAAATAAATCAGAATCTGGAATAGAAACAGAAGTTGTTGGTGAAAATACTGTTGATGAGCTTGATGCCAAAAAAGCGCTGGCATTTTTAAAACTTAAAATGAAAAGATAAACTTTAAATAAGCTAGTTTAAATTATATAAAGGAAGAACTTTTTAGGAAAAAGCTTAATTTTTTATATAAGTCACCCCTATATTTCCAAAAATTATTATTTATGCCTTAAAATTCTATTTTTCTAGTTTGAAGAAAAATGAAAGACTGCTGATAAGTAAGTATTTAAGAGATAAATCAATTTCATAAGGAGGTAAATTATGAATTTTATTAAAAGTATTCAAGCTGTTGATTCTCATACTATGGGAGAACCCACCAGAATTATAACTAGTGGTGTGCCAAAAGTTCCAGGTAAAAATATGGCTGAAAAGAAAGCATATTTAGAAGAATATTTGGATAACATCAGAACTACAGTAATGTTTGAACCGCGTGGCCATAATGATATGTTTGGTTCCATTATTCTACCCCCAACTACAGAAGAAGCAGACTTAGGAATTGTGTTTATGGATGGTGGTGGTTATCTAAATATGTGCGGTCATGGCAGTATTGGAGCAGCCACAGTTGCAGTTGAGACCGGTATGGTAGAAGTCAAAGAACCTTATACCGATGTAGTTTTAGAAGCACCGGCTGGTTTAATTAAAGCCAGGGTAGAAGTTAAAGATGGTAAAGCTAAATCAGTTTCTATAATTAATGTTAACTCTTTTGTTTATAAGGAAAATTTAGAAATTGAAGTGCCAGAAATTGGTGCAGTTAAGTTAGATATTTCTTTTGGAGGTAGTTTTTTCGCAATTGTAAATGCTAAAGATCTTGGCTTACAGGTTAATCATGCAAATGCTGATCAGCTAAAAAAAGTAGGGATTCAAATTAGAGATATTGTTAATCAGACAATTAAAGTTCAGCACCCAGAAAAACCGCATATTAATCAGGTTGATTTAGTGGAAATTTATGATGATCCAACTAATCCAGCTGCTGATAAGAAGAATGCAGTTGTTTTTGGCCAGGGCCAGCTGGATCGTTCTCCCTGTGGAACAGGAACAAGTGCTAAATTAGCTACTTTATATAAAAAAGGTGAGTTAAAAGAAAATCAAGAGTTTGTATATGAAAGTATAACTGGAACTTTATTTAAAGGAAAAATAGTAGGTCTGGCTAAGGTAGGAGATTTTGAAGCTGTAGTCCCTCAAATAACTGCTAATGCCTATATAACAGGGTTTAACCAATTTGTAATTGATCCAGATGATCCTCTCCAAAATGGATTTTGTTTATAAATAATCTGATCTTTTAATGAATTAGATAAATAAACTATTAAAAGGAGTGAATAAATTGATTAATATTTTATTAGGTATGTTAGCTTTATTGGGTAGCTGGTTTGGTGTGGAGCTGGCCCGAGATACAGTAAAAAATTATAGTAATTTAGAAAATAGAACAGATTGGTTTAAATCAGGAGCAATTGGATTTGCAACCAATTTTTTTGATACACTTGGCATTGGTAGTTTTGCACCTACGACAGCCTTATTGAGAGGATTTAAGCAGATTAGTGATCGTATTTTACCAGGAACTTTAAATGTTTCCTGTACAATTCCTGTAATTATTGAAGCATTTATTTTTATTTCAGTAATAAATGTTGATCCCATAACTTTATTTAGCATGATAGCATCAGCTACAGTAGGAGCCTGGATTGGAGCTGGAATTGTATCTAAATTACCAGAGAAAAAGGTACAGTATGGAATGGCATTTGCCTTGTTTATTACTGCTGTTTTAATGATTTCAGGTCAGCTGGGCTGGATGCCAGTTGGTGGAGAAGCAGTTGGTTTAACTGGTTTAAAACTAATAATTGCAAATGGAGTTAATTTGATTCTAGGTGCTTTAATGACACTAGGAATTGGGCTTTATGCTCCCTGTATGGCTTTAGTTTACATGCTGGGAATGAGTGCCCGGGTTGCTTTTCCTATTATGATGGGATCCTGTGCCTTTTTAATGCCGGTTGCTTCTGTTAAATTTATTAAGGAAGGTGCTTATAACAGAAAAGCTTCTCTGGCAATTTCTATTGGAGGAGCTATCGGTGTTTTTATTGCAGCTTATATAGTTAAAACTTTACCACTCAATATTTTAACCTGGTTAGTAATCTGTGTAATTTTTTATACTTCAGTTACTATGTTTAGAGCTGCATACAGTAAATAATTATTATAAACATGAAATAATTCAGATTAGCTAAAATATAAATAATTTACTTTAAATAATATGTTTTGGCAGGAGGAGATAATATTGCTCTATTAGAGTGCTGGTTATCTCCTTTGATTTTTTAAATAAGAAATAATATAATTATACTAGTTTAAAATTTCACATGTAAATTAAGCTAAGACTTTTTAATTTCATTCTGCATTTTAGCTTTGGTGACATATCCGATACCGTTATTTCCACAGTATCTAAGGTTTTCATAGTGAGAAAATAGGGAATATTCCAGAATAGATGAACCAGCGATAAAACTAATACTGGTCATATTATACTACTACATATCAATAAAAAGGGGGTAATGTTAATAATTTATAGGCATATATTTTGTTGGTTGTTTAATATTAAAATTTTAATATTAATCAAAACATTATCTGAGGAGATGAAAAAATGAAAACACAATATTTGATTTTTATTTTTGCTTATTTGATCGGTATTTCTCTTTATGGAGTTTATTTGAACAAAAAATATATCACAGATAGTGATAGTTTTGTTAGAGCTGGTCGTTCTCTCCCATTTCCAGTTTTAGTTGGTACTTTACTGGCTACTTGGATGGGTAGTGGTATGATTACTGGGACCGCTAATTTTATTTATGAGCGTGGACCAATAGCCGGTATGATTCATTTAATTGGTGAACCAGTGGGATTATTATTGATAGCTTTATTTTTAGCTAAAAGAATTCGTGAAAAAGTTAACTATACTCTGCCAGAATTGATTGAAAAAAAATATGGAGTTTTAGCTAAAGTTCTTGTGGCAGTCTGTATAATACTTGCATATGTTGGAATAGTATCCTATCAATTTAAAGCTGGCGGCTATATATTAAATATTGTTACCGGTATGAGTGTGCAGGTAGGTACTCTTATCAGTGCTGCTGTTATAGTATTTCTTGCTATGGTAGGTGGACTTGTCTCAGTAGCATATACAGATGCAATAGGTACTCTGCTGATATTTGGAGCAATTTTAATTGGCCTTCCCATAGCAGTCAGTCAGGCCGGTGGTATTTCTGAAATAATTGCTTCAATACCCGCAGAAAAAACTACAGTTACTGGTGGGCTTTCAAATATTCAGCTTATAGGGTATATGCTTCCTACAATATTTCTTGTTTTAGGAGAACAAAATCTCTATCAGCGTTTTGGAGCAGCCAAAGACCCTGAAGAAGCAAATAAATCAGGTTTTGGCCTGTTTGGTCTGGCACTGTTATTAGATATTTTAATAATCGCTATGGTAGTAATGGCAATAGTATTATATCCAGGATTAGCTAATCCTGATACAGCATTTTTTCAGGTGGCAATGGGATTACCACTCGTGGTTGGTGGATTAATAATTGCATGTTCTATAGCACTTTTTGTTACCACAGCTAATTCTTACTTGCTCTCTGCTTCGACAAATATAGTATATGATCTCTACATAAATTTTTTTAAACCAAATATTTCAGATAAAGGAAAATTAGTTGCTATGAGAATAACTATATTTATTCTGGCGGTGGCTGCATTAGTAATGGGAACATTTTTCCCAAATATTTTGAGTATGCAGATGTACGCTTATTCAATGTATGGAGCAGCAATTACTCCATCACTGCTGGCAGCTCTTTTCTGGAAAAAAGCATCTAAGCCCGGAGGATTAGCATCTATAATCTCTGGAGGAGCTACTGTGTTAATCTGGGATGTTTTATTGGGTACCCCATTTGGATTAAATAGTATTGTGATAGCAGGTCCATTGGCAATAGTGGTATTGATAATCGTAAGTTTAGCTACACAGGACCAGGTTAATTTTTTAGAAGCTGAAAATGCATAATGTTTTAAATTATTTCTCTAGCATTGCATAATTTCTCTATCATAAATGATGCGAATATTTATTTTGATTCCTGTTTTGATTGATCTAAAATCAGCCCAGAAATAATTACTTAAAACCATGGAGGCAGATGAGCATCAATGATATTTATGGTCGAGATTGTTTTGTAGAAATTAGAATCTCTTTTTCCAGAACCACTCAATTTAATATGATTAAATGTGGTTTTTATGATATTTTTATGCGGTGTTAGTAAAATTATTTAGTTTTATTGTTGATTTTAAATCAAAGGTAATCTAAGTAGGAGTTTCCCCAAAATTTATTTTCAAGCTGCAAAAAGGGGGCTTTAGTCATCAACGAAATTTTTAGATTTAGCTAAAACTCAATTCGGGTGTGAAATAGGGCACACTAATCAATGAGTCCTACTGACTCATGATTAGCTCACTCCATCCTGCAGTTCAACCCTATTTCTTCCTTCATTTCGTTAAGATTCATTGACTAAAAATTTCAATATTCCTGCATCTCCCCTTTTTGTAGCAGTATATAAAAAATGGGGAAAGTCCAGTAATCTAAGTTATTATTTTAAGTTCAATGTATATTATATGGGGAGGATATTATTTATGGTTTGGCAGAAAAAGATCGATAAGCTGGCAGAAGTAATGAAGGAAAATGATGTAGATTTCTTAATTATTGGCGCAGACACTGATTTGGAATATTTTGCACGAATAAATTCTTGGGAAGGCGAACGATTTAAGGGGTTAGTAGTTTTAAACAATGGACAGCATTTTTACATAAGTCCAGAACTTTATTATGAAGAAACAAGAGAAGTTTTAGGTGAAGAGGAAGATATATATCAGTGGGGAGATGGCGAAGGTTTTTTAAAAGCTTTTAAAGAAGCTGATAAAAAGTATGATTTAAGAAATAAAGTGATTGCAGTTAACCAGGCAGTAACAGCAGTTGAAATGTTAGAAATGAAAAAAGAATTGAATTCTAATTTTATTTCAGGTCAGGATTTCGTTTCACAGATCAGAATGATAAAAGATAAAACTGAAAGAAAATATTTAAAAAAAGCTGGAGCGATTGCTGATAAAGCAGCTGCAGATATTGTTGAGTTTATAAAGCCTGGCATAACAGAAAGAGATATAAAAGAAAAAATAAAAGAATTACTGTTAGAACATGGAGGTGAATCACTATCTTTTGAAACAATAGTAGCATCCGGTCCAAATAGTTCTAAGCCTCATTATAATAACGACAAAAGAGTAATTGAAAAACAGGATGTAATAGTTTTGGATTTTGGCTGTAAGTATAAGGGATACTGTTCTGATATGTCTAGAACTGTATTTGTTGGAGAACCTACTGAAGAAATGAAAAAGGTTTATGAGATTGTGTTAAAGGCAAACAGAAAAGCAGAAAAAGCAGCCAATGTTGGTTCTACAGCTGAAGAAGTAGATTTAGCCGCAAGAAATATTATTGAAGAAGCAGGATATGGTGAGAACTTTATAAACAGGACCGGACATGGTATTGGTAGAGCAGTTCATGAAGGCCCATTTATTAAAAATGGGAATAAATTGGAATTGAAAGATGGTATGGCTTTTAGTGTTGAACCAGGAATCTATATACCTGGTAAATTTGGTATGAGAGTGGAAGATATAATTTTAATTGAAGATGGAAAAGGACAAAAATTAAATAATTATAATAAAGAAATGATAGTAATAAAATAAATAATAGATTAATTATTTAACAGCAGTGCTGGTTTCGGGCAAATAAATTTTCCTGATACAGCTACATTAAATAAATTTACAAGCTGTTTTAGCAGGAATCTAGAAAAAGTTATAGAAATTATAATTTATGATATTTCCTAACAGCTGTGATATTATCAATATTTTTTAAAAACTATTAGATTTGACGTAACGAGAATATGAAAGGGGGATTTTTTATGAAAATGTCAAAAATGTACATACCTACTTTAAAAGAAACTCCAGCTGATGCAGAAATTGTTAGTCATCAGCTTATGCTTAGAGCAGGCCTGATGCGTAAATTGACTTCAGGTATTTATACCTACTTACCGTTGGGTTATAATGTGATCAGAAAGTTTGAACAAATTGTTAGGGAAGAAATGAATAGAGCGGGAGCTCAGGAGCTTTTAATGCCAGCTCTACAGCCAGCTGCTCTCTGGAAAGAGTCGAAACGGTTTGATGACTACGGCCCAGAATTAATGAAGTTAAAAGATAGACATAACCGGGATTTTTGTCTGGGACCAACTCACGAAGAGGTAGTAACTGATCTGGTTAGAGATGAAATTAGGTCTTATAAAGATTTACCTTTAAATCTTTATCAAATTCAGACTAAATATAGGGATGAGATTAGACCCAGATTTGGAGTGCTGAGAGGTCGAGAATTTATTATGAAAGATGCCTATAGTTTTGACCGTGATCAAGCAGGTCTTGATCAAAGCTATCAGAAAATGTATGATGCTTATTGTAAAATTTATGATCGCTGTGGTCTTAAGTACCGCACAATTTTGGCTGATAGTGGACCAATTGGAGGAGATAATTCTCATGAATTTATGGTTTTGGCCGAAGTTGGTGAAGATACTATTGTCTATTGTGATAGCTGTGATTATGCTGCTAACTTAGACCTGGCCGAATCAGTGCTGGATCTTAAAGAAGAAACTGCTGGTGATGCGGAGCTGTCTGCAGTATCAACCCCTGCTGCCAAAACAATTGATCAGGTAGCAGAATTTTTAGAGTTAGAAATTAAACAGATTGTAAAATCTGTTCTTTATGAAACTCAACGGGGTGAAATTGTTCTAGCTTTAATTAGAGGTGACTATGAAGTAAATGAAGTTAAACTAGCTAATCTATTAGGTGTTGTCAACCTGGAATTGGCTGGTGATCAGGTTTATGAGGAATTAAATACGGTTAAAGGATTTACTGGCCCTGTTAATATTGGAGAAGTGAAAATTATTGCTGATCATTCTGTTAGTAAAATTGTTGATGGAGTAATTGGTGCTAATGAAGCAGATCAACATTTTATTCATTTTAATTTTTCTCGTGATCTTGATTTAGAGGAAACTTTTGATATTCGCAAAGTCAAAGAGGGCGAAGAATGTGTGCATTGTGGAGGTAAACTGAAATTTGCTGAAGGAATAGAAGTTGGTCAGATTTTTAAATTAGGAACTAAATATAGTGAAGTTTTTAATGCAACTTATCTAGATGAAGATGGCAAATCTCAGATGATGGAAATGGGCTGTTATGGAATTGGAATTACCAGAACAATTGCTGCTGCAATTGAGCAAAACTATGACGAATATGGTATAAAATGGCCGCTTGCTCTTGCACCCTATCAGGTTCATTTATTACAACTTGGTGAAAGTGAAGAAGTAATAGCTAAAACAGAAGATCTCTATAAGCAGTTGAATAATGAGGGAATTGAAGTTTTATTAGATGATCGTAATGAACGAGCAGGAGTTAAATTTAATGATGCTGATCTGATCGGTTGTCCAATTAGAATAACAATTGGCGAACGTTCTTTATCAGCTGGAAAATTAGAAGTTAAATACCGACAAACAGGTAAAGAATTTACTATCAGTACTGGTGATGAAACAGCTAAAATTAAAGAGTTGCTTGCTGATTTAAGTTAAATCATCTTTGAGATGTAAAAGGAATAATCCTGCTGGGACCAGTTCAGCAGGATTATTTTAAGTTTTCAAAAATAATATCAAAAAAACTTAGATATTTTATCAGCTGATAATTGATAATATTTTATAAATAATATACAATATAATTATAAATTAACCGGCTATACGGAGATTATCATCAGCAAAAATTAAGGTATGAACCTCTCTTCCTAAATCAAAAACAAGATTTAGATGGAGCTTTTAATTACATATAGATTAAATTTCAAACAGCCAATTTATTGGCTATTTTAGATAAAAATAATATTTGTCACTGTTTTTACAGAGAGTATGCAGGAGTAAAGTATTTTCAGTTGAAGAGCTGAATAAAAAATAGGTTTAGATGTGAGAGGAGACAATTTAACTGCTGTTTTTAAAAATTCAATATCTGTTAATGATAATTGATAAGGGAGGAGGTAGATTAAGTTATGAACATTGATATTGAAAAATTAAACTCCAAATATTTAGATACTATTTTGAGAGCACTGCCGGAAATAATTATTTTGATGGACAGCAAGGGGAATTATCTGAATATTCTAACTTCAAATTCTGATGATTTAGTTGATCAGAAGAAGAACCTTGTTGGGGAAAATGTTCGGGATATATTACCAGCGGCTGAAGCAGAAAAATTTATCAACATCTGCAGATCTAACTTTAAAAAAGGTGAAGTTAAAAAATTTGAATATAGTCTTTTGCTTGATGGCAGGCAAAAATACTTTAATGCTCTTTTTTCAGCTGTTGAGCCTGAACATATAATGGGCAAGGTAGTAGTAGCTTCTATCCGCAATATCACTAAATTAAAGGAGACTGAGCAGAAGTTAAAAGAACAAAAAATCTATTTTGAGCAGCTTTTTAATAATTCAACAGAGGCAATTTCTCTAATGGATAAAAATCACTGTGTAATTAAGGTTAATAAAAAGTTTGAAGAAATATTTGGTTATACTGAAGAAGAGATTAAGGGATACAATCTTGATGATTTTCTGCTTCCTGAGGAAATAGAAAGTACAGGTAGATATTATACTGAAAAAATAAAAAAAGGAGAAAAAGTTACAGGTGAAACTGTTAGAAAAAGTAAAGATGGTAAAAAAATAGATGTTTTTCTTCAGGGATTTCCAATTAATTTAAGCAATGGTCAGATTGGAATATATGCTCTTTATACAGATATCAGTCAGCGCAAGAAAAAGGAGAGAGAAATAAGGTTTCTTTCTTTTCATGATGAAATGACCGGTTTATATAATAGAAGATATTTTAAAAATGAGCTGGAAAGGCTGGAATCTTCCCGCAAGCTACCAGTTGCTGTGGTGATTGGAGATTTAGATGGATTAAAAAAGATAAATGATGCCTATGGTCATAAAATGGGAGATAAATTTATCATGAGTACTGCTCAAATACTTAAAAATACCAGCAGAAGTGAGGATGTAGCAGCTAGAATTGGTGGTGATGAGTTTGCTGTAATTCTGCCTAAAACAGATGCTGAATCAGTTCATAAATACTGTCAGCGGATCAGAGAAAATATTGATAAGTTTAATCAGCAAAATGATCTGCCCCAGGAACTTTCCATTTCGCTGGGTGCTTCTGTTTTAAAGAACAGTTCTCAAAGTCTGGATGAGATTTTTAATGAAGCCGATCAGAAAATGTATATTAATAAAGGACGAAAGTAGATTTTAAGAAAAAAATTAAAACTTCCATGTAATTCCTGCCATATACTGTGTATATTCCTGTTCAGCTTTATAATCAATACCTTCTGCAAAACTTCCATCTGAAAAATATTGTTTCTGGCTTCCATCAACTTCTGTTTTATTGTAATCTATATTGAGAAATATATCTGCAGCAGGTCCTAATTTGTAGCTTGCTTTTCCGCCAATCATCAGAGAACTTCCCTCACCTTTTCCTTTAGCGCTTAAATTTCGAAGAAGATGACGATCTTCATCTTCCATATCAACCCAGTTTGAGTAATTAATAACAAATTCTAAATTCAAATTATTGAGGTTATTTTGGAATTCCACACCTACATAAGGAATATCATAGGTTGCTTTATAAGTAATATTATCTCCTGCTACTTTCTGCACTGTTCCTTTAGGAGGAAATATAGTTGGATAATAATTAGAGATGTTTGTTAAAGTAGTCTGGTTCAGATCATATGTCACTAAATCATATTTATCTTGTTTAAATCCAACATTTATGGAATATTCCCAGTTATACCCTGCTGAGTTCCAAGGTGCTTTAATTTTTAAATTCCACTTAGTTATATCTTCAACTTCTGTAGAAGACTTGCCTATAATATCCTTCACATGTATTCCTGTTGCTGCTAACCAGTCAGAATCCTTAAAAGTCCCCGCATCATCATTGATATTTTTTGCAATATCAAATTCTATACCACCAATATTTAAAGATTGAATGTTTAAATTATTTCTGTAGCTTATGTTAATCATCTCTACATCTAATGGAAATTCAAGCAGACTTCTAAAAGTATATCCTGAAGAAATATCAGAATCGATAGCTCCAATCTCATATTCAGTATAACCATTCAGAGTTCCAATGCTTAGATCAAATTCGTGAGTGAGATCTTCTGCAGAAGCTGCAGTGGTAAAAGAAAATAAAAGCAGGAAAAGAATCATATAAATGATAATCTTATTTTTCATTAATTTTCACCTCAATAATAAATTTTACAAATTATGAAAAAATATATCTATTTATATAATTCACGTATTTTAAACTAATTCCTGCAGATATCACTTAATAATTTTCTAATTCAAAGAAAAATAATTAGTTCCGTGATTTTTCTATTGCTTGATCCAGATCAGCTTTAATATCTTTAATATCTTCAATTCCAATAGAAAGTCTAATTAAATTCGGAGAGATACCGGTCTTTTTTAGATCTTCTTCATTAAGCTGCTGATGAGTTGTACTTGCCGGATGAATGGCAAGTGATCTTGTATCTCCCAGATTGGCGACATGTAGAAATAGTTCTAAGTTATTGATAAACTTTTCAGCTGCCTTTTTACCACCTTTTACACCAAATGCAATCATACCACCATAACCATTACTTAAATATTTTTTTGCATTTTCATGTGTGCTGTGATTTTTAAGACCTGGATAGCTGACCCATTCAACTCTATCATCTGCCTGCAGAAATTCTGCTGTCTTAAGTGCATTTTGCGAATGTTTTTCCATCCTGAGGCTCAATGTTTCCAAACCGGCTGCGGTTAAAAAAGAATTAAATGGACTGGGTGCACTTCCCAAATCTCTCAGCAGCTGTACTCTTGCTTTAATGATATAGGCAGCCTCTCCAAACTCTTCCTGAAATTTTATTCCATGGTAGCTGGGATCTGGTTCTACCAACCCCGGAAATCTTCCGGTATTCCAGTCAAAATTACCGCTGTCAACTATTACACCACCGATAGAATTACCATTACCGGAAATATATTTTGTTGTAGAATGAAGAACAATATCTGCTCCATATTTAAAAGGCCTGCAGAGGTATGGTGAGGCAAGAGTATTGTCCACTATCAGCGGTAAACCATTCTGATGAGCAATTTCTGCTATTTCTTCTAAATCAGGTACAGTCAGAGATGGATTTCCGATAGTTTCTAAGTAAAAAGCTTTTGTATTATCTCTGACTGCTTTTTCAAAGCTTTTTGGATCTTCTGTATCAACAAAGTTTACATCTATACCCATCTTTTTAAAAGTATGTTTAAATAGATTATGGGTTCCACCATAGATTGCACTCCCACTTACAATATGGTCTCCCTGATTACAGATAGTTAAGAGAGCAACAACTTCTGCTGCCTGTCCTGAAGAAAGTGCTAAAGCACCGACCCCACCTTCTAAAGCTGCAATTCTTTCTTCTAGAACCGAATTGGTAGGATTCTGAATTCTTGTGTAAATATTTCCACTTTCTTTTAGAGCAAAAAGATCTGCTGCATGTTCTGTGTTTTCAAATAAGTAAGATGATGTCTGATAAATGGGGAGAGTAGCTGATTTTTTGTTATCTCCCGGGTTATAACCTGCATGTACCGCTAAAGTATCAAATTCTAAACTCATTTAATTTCCCTCCTGAATATTATTTTAAAAACAAAAATCCCAGCTCCTAAAAGTAGAAGTGGGATAAATTACGTACTCCTTATCTTCAGGAATAATCCATCTGGAATTAGCACCGGGCAGTATATAGACTGCTGGTTGCCGGGCTTCAAAGGGCCAGTCCCTCCACCACTCTTGATAAGTTTATTTGTTTTTTAATACTTTAACATAGTTTATTTATCTTGTCAAGAATTAATTTTGTGCAAAATATCACTTGTACCAGGTACAAAAAGGTCTTTTTGTACCTGGTACACACAGTTAGATGCCAGACACCTGTTAAATTCAGATATCTGACATCTGCTGTAATTGTATGATAATCTATAACACATATATTTTACGCGGCAGCACCTTTATTTCTATATATATAATATCCAAATCCAACAACAGCTATTGCAATTATTCCAACACCAATTACACCCAGGTTCATGAATTTAACTATCAACCAGGTAAGAGGATTACCACCATCACAGATACTGGAGATAATATTGGCTCCTTCTGGGAATTCAAAAGAAGTTGTTTTAGCTGCAGATGTAATCATTGGTGCCAGGTTGGTAGCTATCAGCAGCCCAACTCCGATGATAATAGCTCCGATTAAAGTAGATCTAAATATATTACCTTTTGTAATCGGGATAATCATGACCACCATAAATGGCAGTGTGGCCAGATCTCCAAATGGAAGCACACCATTACCAGGTATAATTACAGCTAAAAAGATTGTCAGTGGAACCAGGATAAGAGCTGTAGAAATAGCACTTGGATGCCCTATTGCAATTGCGGAGTCAAGTCCAATATAAAATTCTCTGTCCTGGAACTTTTCGCGCATATATTTTTTAGCTGATTCAGATAGAGGTGTCAGACCTTCCATAAGAATTTTTACCACTCTGGGGAAAAGAAGCATAACGGCGGCCATTGTAACACCAAGATTCAAAATTTGGGGAATGCTGTATTGGGCAAGCATTCCGACAATAATCCCTAATACAAGTCCCATAAAGATTGGTTCACCAAAAACACCAAATTTTTCCTGTATTGTTTCCGGATCAAGTTCAATATCATTTATTACAGGTATTTTATCTATCATGGCATTTAAAGGTATTGCAATTGGTACATATGCTGCAGAAAATCCATGTGGCAGAGATATATTAGGTATGTTGTAGAATTTCTGCACCATGGGAGCTGTCCAGTCAGCCAGAACAAGAACAATTGCTGCATTGAGGGCAGCAGTAATAAGTCCCCAGGTCAGACTGTTAGTAACAGCAGCTACCAGGGAACCGGTAAAAGCAAAGTGCCAGTAGTTCCAGATATCAACATTTAAGGTTTTAGTAAGCTTAAAGAAAATCATAACAACATTGACCAGAAGCACAATTGGTATAACAAAAGCGCCAACCTTTGTACCATAAGCTATTGCTGCAGAAGCGGGCCAGCCTACATCAATAATATTGAGAGAGATCCCAAAATTGTCGATCATAGCTTTTGCTGCAGGTCCAAGGTTGCTCACCAGTAAATTAAGTACAAGGTTAATACCAACAAAGCCGATACCTATTAATAATCCAGACTTAAAAGCTTTTCCGGGTTTTTGTTTAAAAATTAGTCCCATAATAAAGATTATAATTGGCAGAAAAACTTGTGCTCCCAGATTAAGTAAATATTGAATAGCAGCTTGCATTATATTTCCTCCTTTACTCTAGTCCTTTAATATATTTTTAACTTCTTCTATTACTTCTTCTTCTCCAACTCCGCTAATAAAAGGAAGACCTTTTACATAAGGAACATCAACTTCAAATGGAAGTTGAGTTGTAGCAATTAGCAGATCCACTTTATTATCTTTAAGATGGCTTTTGGCTTCTGTAACTTTAACCTGATTGATATTGACATCAAAATTATTTTCCTTCGCAATTTCTTTAATTTTTTCTCCCACTACAGTTGATGTTGCAATACCGGTACCACAGACAAGTAAAATATTTTTTTTCACTGGTATTCACCCCCTTTTTTTAATAAGAATTTGCTAAAAATTAAATTAACCACTGTAAAATTAAAATCTACTGCAAATTTGTTTTAACTAAATTAAGTATTTCATGCTTATCATCAGACTTTTTGATAGATTTTAAAAAGTCAGAATTCTGAAAAGCCATAATAAGTTTGCTTAAAAATTTGCTCTGCTTTTCCTTTTCGTCTATAAGTAAAAAGAATAGGACTTCAACATTCACTTCTTTATTTGGATCATCCATCTGCTTAAAAGTGATAGGTTCAGCCATCTTTACCACCATTAAAGAAGCTTTTTTGATATGTTTATTGTCTGTATGTGGTATGGCAACATTTATTGGTTCTGTATTTATACCTGTTGGAAAAACAGCTTCTCTTTCAAGCAGTGCATTATAATAGCTTTCTTTAACGATATTTTTTTTCATTAAAATATTGGACACTTTTTTGAACAGCTCTTCCTTTGTTTTAGAGTGATCATTTATAAGTATTAAATCTTTTTTGACCATATTATCAATATTCAGTAATGTAGAATTTTTTTTCATAAATTACATCTCCCTTTTTGATAAATAATATAGTGATAAAATTGTGGAATAAAAATTTTTTATAATTGTCGAGACAGAAATTTAATATAATTAAACTAAAGAGTGTTTTTAGATAACTGGCTGTATATCTGATCTACAGAATCTGCCCTAATTAAGTTATCAAAAAATTGTTCATCTTTTACCAGAAGATTAAAGACTCTAAAAAATTTTTTAGCTTTGGCTTTATCTTTTAAGGCAAGCAGAAATATAATATTAACATTTTTAGAATCATCACTCCATTTGATTCCTTTTTGGAGTATGGCAACTGCAACACGTGATCTCAGCACAAATTCGTTATCACCATGTGGAATGGCCATACCCTTTGTTATTTCTGTGGATGTAAGTTCTTCTCTTGCAAAAACAGACTGGCTGAAATTTTTTTTAACAATTCCTTTTTGTACAAGCTTATTAATTAAGAAATTAAGAAGTTCTTCTTTTGAATTAATATTTAAATCAGGAAAAATTAAATCTTTGTCAAATAAAGAGTTGTCTATTTCTGCATATGTATTAAAACTCAGGCTGTTTTTAAACTGAGTTAGTTCACCTTTAATCTTTTTGATATCTTCTTCCAGCAGAAGAGGATTGACCTGTATAAAAGGCTTTTCTTCAATTTTTACTGGTACAGTACTAATAATTAAATCAATACTGGTTAAATTATAATTTTTTAGGCTGTGCAGTGATATCGAATCACTGATATTGATATTAACAAAGTTTTCCTGCAGTTTGGAAGCTAAAAGCTGTGCTGTACCAATACCACTTCCACATACAAGCAGCAGATTGACAGTCCTTTTTCTTCTTTCCAATGCTGCTCCCAGATGTAGTGCAATATATGCTACTTCCTCTTCTTTAATCTGCAGATCTAGTTTTTCCTTAAAAATAATACTGGTAGCCCATGCCGCTCCAAAAACATTGGGATAATTTTTCTTTATATTTTCCAACAGCGGATTACGCAGACTTAGACCATATCTAAGTCGGTTGACAGCTGGTCTCAAATGAAGAATAAGACCTGTAAACAGTTTTCTATCATTCTGCAGGCTGACATTCAAAATATCCTCTGACATTTCTATAATACTGCTGGCAGTTTCTATAATTTCCGGGTCAACAGTTTTGAGCAGATCATCCAGGTTATCTGTATCAACATTTTTTAAAGATTTAGAGCCAAGTATGTGCAGGCACATATATCCAATCTCCGAATCAGGAAGGCTAATATCAAGCTCTTTATTTATTTTTTTGGCAATAAACTTTGCAATTCTGTATTCTTCTTTGTTTTTTAAGCTGTTTAAACTGTCTTTATCCATCACAATATTTTTATTGGCTTTTAATCTTTCTATACTGATGGCAGTGTGTATAATTAGCCCATTAAAGGTCTGATCTGTAAAGGAAAAATCAAGTTCATTTTCCACTTCAATTAAAATATTTTCTAAAACTTCAATCAGCCTGTCCATATTTACATCTGTAAAAAGATCTTTTAAAGATCTGTAAACTGATTGATCAATGCGCGAATTATCATCATTTATGTTCAAAAAGTTATTTAAAATACTTTCATTTTGAACCTTTACCAGCAGTTCTGCAGTAAACTTGCGCCAGTTTTTTTCCTTTCCTTCTATATTTAATCCATTTTCATTTTTTATAAGCTGCAGATTGTATTTTTTTAACCAGTCTCTAATATCTTTCAGATCTTTATAAATAGTTGCATCAGAAACATACAGCTCTCTGGATAGATCGCTGACATTATAATCACTATTTTCAAAAATAAGTTTAAGAATATAGTTCTGTCTTTGTTTTGGTGTGAGCTGTTTGCTGTTTTTGAGATTATCCAGCAGTTCATTTTGAAGCAGCTCCATTTCATTATCGTCGAGCTCAAGCCAGACACCAACATTTGGTTTTTTAATAAGTTTAAATCCTTTTTTGTCCAAAAATTTCTGCAGTTCTTTGAGATCTTTTCGGACTGTGCGACGTGATATAGTCAATTTATCGGCCAGAGCCTGTATAGTAATAGGAGAATCTGATTGAAGAAGAAGGTATATAATCTTATTTAATCTTTCATATGTTAACTGCATTAATGGTCAAACCTCCATATCTTGCAAAATTATCTTACTTTTCTCTATATTACTATTATTAAAAGTATTATTCCAAGTTTAATATTATCACAGGAGATTTTTTAAAACAATGAAATAACTCGGATGATATTTCCAGATTAATGTGGAAGGATTTTATAATTGTTAATCATTAATTAGTACCGGGTACAAAACCCCCTGTTTTGTACCCGGTACAAGTGATTATAAGCACAATTAAGAATAGAAAAAATTTTAAGAAAAATTATCAGATTTACCTTGACAGACCTAATTTCTGATGGTACCATTAAGATGCATTTAATTTACAAAAGATATAAAATAGAACAAATGTAAAAAAATAAGTTAATAACGCGTGGAGGTGAAGGCAATGGAATTGTCTGAAGCGAAAAAATTAAAGATGTACAGAGACATGTGGAGAATTAGACAGTTTGAAAGAAAAGTAGATCAGTTTATTTCCAGAGGTGATATTACCGGGACAACTCACCTTTATATAGGTGAGGAAGCTACCGCAGTGGGAGCAATTAATGCTTTAAAAGATGAAGATTATATAAGCAGTACCCACCGAGGTCATGGTCATGCTATTGCAAAGGGATCTGATATTAAGGAAATGATGGCGGAGCTGTTCGGAAAAAGAACTGGAGCCTGTAAAGGTAAAGGCGGTTCTTTACACATTATTGATACCAGTACAAATAATTTGGGGGCAAATGGTATTGTTGGGGGAGGTATTCCAATAGCTGTTGGAGCTGCTCTGGCACTTAAGATGCAGAACCGCGATGAAGTTGTACTTAACTTTTTTGGTGATGGAGCCATGAATCAGGGGGCTTTTCATGAAGCTACAAACCTGGCAGCAGCCTGGAATCTTCCAGTAGTATTTCTCTGTGAAAATAATCAGTATGGAATGTCAACTTCAATAGAAAAAGCATTTAAGATTAAAGATCTGGCTAAAAGAGGGGAAGCCTATGGTATACCAGGTGTTAGAGTAGATGGAAATAAAGCTCTAGAAGTATATGATACAGTTTTAGAAGCTGCTAAGAAAGCAAGAAATGGCGGCGGCCCCAGCCTGATAGTGTCAGAGACATATCGCTGGAAAGGTCATTCTAAGAGTGATGCCAAGGTTTATAGAACAAAGGAAGAAGAAGAAGAATGGAAACAAAGAGATCCAATCGCTGATTTTGAACAAATACTCATCGAACAGAATTTGCTCGATGAAGATAAAATAAAAGAGATTAAAAATGAAGTTGATGCTGAAGTAAAAGAAGCAGTAGAATTTGCAAAAGAAAGTCCATATCCGGACAAAGACGAAATATTTGATGATGTATATGTAGATAGGGAGGTGGAATTATAATGAGAGTTATAACAGGAAGAGAAGCAGTAAGAGAAGCACTGCGTGAAGAGATGCAGAGAGACGAAAATGTCTTTATAATAGGTGAAGATGTTGGAGTTTATGGTGGTGCTTTTGGTGTTACAGGTAATTTAATAGAAGAATTTGGTGAGGAAAGAGTTAGAGATACTCCTATCTCCGAAGCCGCAATAGCAGGGGCAGCTGTTGGAGCATCACTGCTGGGGATGCGCCCGGTAGCAGAAATAATGTTTATGGATTTTGTTACAATAGCTTCTGATCAGCTTATGAATCAGGGGGCAAAAATTCATTATATGTTTGGCGGCCAGCAGAATGCACCATTTGTAATGAGGATGCCGGCCGGAGCAGCAGAAGCTGGAGCTCAGCATACTCAGAGCCTGGAAGCACTGCTTTATCATATTCCAGGACTCAAAGTTGTAATGCCTTCTACACCATATGATCTAAAAGGATTACTCAAAACAGCCATTAGAGATGATAATCCTGTCATGTTTGTAGAACATAAAAAAGGTTATGGCGAAAAAGGCGAAGTTCCCGAAGAGGAATATACTATTCCATTTGGAAAAGCAGATATAAAAAGAGAAGGAAAAGATGTAACTATAATAGCGACTTCTCATATGGTATTTAAAGCATTAAATGCTGCTGAAACACTTGCAGAAAAAGGAGTGGATGCAGAGGTACTAGATCCAAGAACACTGGTTCCACTTGATATGGAAAGTATTGTTAAGTCTGTAAGTAAAACTGGTAAAGTAGTTATAGTTCACGAAGCTCCAAGGAGAGGTGGAGTTGGTGGAGATATAGCGGCAAGAATTTCTGACAGTGAAGCATTCTATTATCTGGAAAAGCCAATTAAGAGAGTTACAGGTCCAAATACTCCGGTACCATTTTCTCCAGTGTTAGAGGCAGAATTTATTCCAAGTGAAGAAAAAATTATTGATGCTGTAATGAAATTAACTAAATAACATAAGTATATAAGTAAGTATGGACTTATAAGGAGGTATAAATATTATGGCAGAAGAGCTGATTATGCCCAAACTCAGCATGACCATGGAAGAAGGTCAGATTGTTAACTGGCTGGTTGATGAAGGTGATGCAGTTGAAGAGGGTGAAGTAATATTAGAAGTTCTCAGTGATAAAACAAATTTTGAGATTGAAGCTCCTGCATCTGGTGTTCTGCTCAAAAAAATATATGATGCAGATGATGTTGTGCCTGTCACTGAAGTAATTGGATATATTGGTGAAGAAGGAGAAGATATTGAAGACTTAATTGCTGATAAGGAAGCTGGCTCAGAAAAAGAAGCAGAAGTGCAAGATAAAGAAGAAGCTGCAGAAAAAACAGAAGAAACTGAAAAAACTCCTGCAGCAGAAAAAGAACAGTCGACAAAAGAAAATGACATAGAAGTCAAAGATGAAATAATAACAGATAAAGTAAAAACAGTACCTGCTGTAAGAAGAATTGCTGAAGAGAAAAATATAGATCTGCGTAAAGTTGAACCAACAGGAGAAAATAATGTAATAGAAGTAAGAGATATCGAAAACTATATAGCAGAAATGGAAAAAGGAACAGAAATTAAAGCTTATAGAGAAAAATTAAGTGGTATTAGAAGGTCCAGTGCCAAAAAAGTTAAAGAAAGCTGGACAGATATACCCCATGTGACAGTAACCAGTGAAGTAAATATGGAAAAAATAATTGAACTTAAAGATAGCTGGAATCAGATGCAGAAAGATGATGTGCTTAAAGTTTCTATAACCGATCTTCTGATTAAAATAGTAGCTGCAGCAATGGAAAGACATCCTATTATGAATGCATATATGGAAGATGATGTAGAAGTTGTTCATAATGAGGGAGTAAATATAGGACTTGCAGTTTCAGTCGATGATAAGCTTACAGTTCCGGTATTTAAAAATCTGGAAGCAAAAAATATAAAAGATATTGTAAGAGAGAAAAAAGAACTTATAGAAAAAGCCAGAAATAACAAACTTAAGTCAGATGAAATAACAGGTGGTTCTCTCACTATAAGCAATCTGGGTATGTATGGCACAGAAATATTTACACCGATTATCAATGCTCCTCAGAGTGGAATACTGGGAGTTGGAACAATAAAGAAAAAACCTGTTGTCGTAGATGATGAAATTACAATTAAGCCAATGATGTGGCTGAGCCTTGCCTTTGACCACAGGCTGGTAGAAGGTGCACCAGCTGCAGTATTTCTCAAAGAAATAAAAGATCTGCTGGAATTCCCGGCTAAAGTCATGTTTTAGTCACTTGTAAGGAAAAAACAGGGAATTAGCTTTTTTAGTGTGTGAATATATATTTCAATGCGGCTGCTTAAAAAGGAAATTTCTATACTATAAATTTAAATAGGAATTTCTTTAAATATATTTAATAAAATCACTTAACCAGAAAAGGTGTGAATTTTATGTGGGTAAGAGTAATAATATTAATCATAATTGCCTGGATTCTGCAGGCACTGTTTACATTCCTGCAGATTTCTAACTACCGCAAAAGAATAAGAGAATTAAAAAAGAAGGGAAAGCTTGGTATTGGTAAAGTATCACGAAAACTGAGTGCCGGCACTATTGTGTTTCTGGTAAGTGATGATTCTAAAACAATTATAGATGCCGAAAGAATGAGTGGAATAACAGTATTTGCCCGCTTCAAAAAAGACAAAGAGCTGATCGGCAAGTCTTTAGCCGAGCTTGAAGAAAAAGAATTTAAAAATAAAGCTAAAACAGAAGCGGTAAAAAAAGCAGTGGAAAATTTAAAATCACAGTTTCAGAGTGAGGATTAATTTTTTAACATATTTTTAACAGTATAATTAATAATGAAGTGGATTTTAAACAGGTTAATCATTATAAACAGCAGAACAGCATAAATGCGGAATAAAACCTGCCCAGAAATCTGCTTCATTTAACTCTGAAACTCTGTATTAAAATTTATTCATAATATTATAAATAATTAGACTTGGAAGAAATATTTTAAAAATACTTGTTTTTAAATGGTTAATATACTGTTTACAGAGAAAGCCAGCTGACTAAAATACTCCAATCTTTATACTTGATTTATAATAACTCATAAAACTGAAGAAAATCTAAAATGGAGGTGGTGCAAAGGTTAAAAAGTTTGCTGATGATTTAAGTTTTAACAAAAATTTTGGAGGTGTTAAAATTAATGGAAGCATTAACTGTTTTTGCAGAATGGTTTATAGGTTTATTTAATGAAGGTGGTAAAACATTTGTTGGTTTTCTTACAGGGATAGTTCCAACTCTTGTTGCTCTGATGACAGCTGTTTATGCTATTAAAAACATGATTGGAGAAGAAAGGGTAAATAAATTTGCCCAGAGAATTGGCGGTAATATTATTCTCCGCTATACACTTCTTCCAATTATGGCTGTCTTTTTCCTGACCAATCCAATGGCTTATACATTTGGAACTTTTCTTCCCGAAAGATATAAGCCCGCTTTTTATGATGCAGCAGTTTCATTTGTTCATCCAATCCTGGGTCTTTTTCCACATGCCAATCCGGCTGAATTATTTGTCTATATGGGAATTGCCAACGGTATTCAGGAAGCAGGATTTTCTCTTGGCGCTCTGGCTATAAGGTACTTTATAGTTGGTGTGGTAGTAATCTTTATAAGAGGTCTTGTTACTGAACGTATAACTGTCTGGATGATGAACAGAGAAGGTGTAGAATTAGAAGGATTTTAATATTATTTTAAATCCAAAAAAGTTTTGGCAGGTCAGTTAAACAGCATCTAAACAGCTGAACTGTTTGACTGGAATGGCAGGATTTAAGCAAAACAAACTAAAAATCTAAAAAGTTATGATTAATATAATCATAAAAGGAGGAAAAGTAATGGCTTATAAAGCTGTAAAAATTAATCGCTCCAGCAGTGGTTGGGGAGGGCCGCTTGTCCTTAAACCAACAGATAAAAAAAATGTAGTTGCATCTATAACCGGTGGTGGAATCGATCCGATTGCCAAAAAAATTGCTGAAATGAGTGGAGCAGAGGCAATAGATGCTTTTACAAATAGTGTTCCAGAAGAAAAGATTATGTGTGTTGTAATTGACTGTGGTGGTACTGCACGGGCAGGAGTTTATCCGAAAAAAAGAATTCCTACTGTTAATTTAACTCCGGCCGGACAGGTTGGGCCACTTGCAAAATTTATAAAAGAAGATATTTATGTTTCTGGAGTAAAAGAAAGTACTATTGAGTATGCAGAAGATGAATCAGAGGTTGTAGAAAGTGAAGTAGAAGCTGCAGGAGCTTCCGAAGCTGGAGAAGAAAAAGAAGATATTAATGCTAAAAAAGCTGCTGCTGAAGAAGAAAAGGGTGGTATAACAGGATTTATTGCCAATATAGGTAGAGCTATGGGTGGAGTAGTAGGAATATTTTATCAGGCAGGACGTGAAACAATAGATCAGCTGATAAAAAATATTATTCCTTTTATGGCCTTTATCGCAACAATAATTGGTATTATTAATGCTACTGGACTTGGAGAATTTATTGCTAATACACTTTCTCCACTGGCAAGTACACTACCTGGACTTCTATTATTAACAATTATTGCATCACTTCCGTTTCTGTCCCCTATTCTTGGACCCGGTGCAGTAATTGCCCAGATTATTGGTGTTATGATAGGTGTAGAAATTGGAAAAGGTAATATTCCGCCACAATTTGCACTGCCGGCTCTGTTTGCTATTAATCCTCAGGTTGGCTGTGATTTTGTTCCGGTAGGTTTAAGTCTTGGTGAAGCTGAACCAGAAACACAGGAAATTGGAGTTCCGGCTGTACTGATTTCCAGAGTAATAACAGGGCCAGCGGCAACAATAATTGCCTACTTTGCCAGTTTTGGCCTCTATTCATAAGAGATAATATACTTAATGCTTATTAATACTAATACAGCAAAAGGCAAAATTTGTTTATTGATATAGAGCAGCAGACAAAGCAATACTAGTACTTTTTCTAAAGCTGTTATTGTACTTAATTATACAGGAGGAGGAATAATTTTGGAAACAATCTATGAAGTAGAAGTTACTGGATTAGGTGAAGGTGTTGACGAATTTTTGGAACAGGACTTAATAGTTCTTTTTAATAATAATGCACCTGCAGAACTGGCCGAAATCTCTGTTATTCATACAGAAGCAGAGCTAAAGGGTGAGATAGAAGCAGGTGATATTATAAGTATAGATGATAACGATTATAAGATCACCGCTGTTGGTGAAGTAGTTAATAAGAATATAAGCAGGTTGGGACATTCAACTTTAAGATTTAACGGTAGAGATGAAGCACAGCTTCCTGGAGATATTAATGTAGAAAAATCTCCACTGCCAGATATTAAAAAAGGAACTATTATTAAGATAATCAAAAAATAATTTAAATAAAAGGTGATATAATGAGACTTTATAATGAGTTAAAAAAGAGAGAAAGTATGGGAAATAAGATCAAAGTTGCTCTGGTAGGTGCCGGTCAGATGGGTACCGATATTGTGAGTATGGCTTCTTCAATGCCGGGACTAGATATTGCCGTTGTAGTAGACATTAATCTGGAAAATGCTCAAACAGCATATAAACTGTCAGGATTAAATGGAAACCAGATTAGAGAAAGCAGTAGCAAAACCGAAATAGAAGATTTAGTTATGCAGGACAAAGCAGTAATTACATCTGATTCCAATATAGTGACAGAAGTGGATAATATTGATGTAGTAATAGATGCAACAGGAGTACCAGAAGTAGGTGCTGAAGTTGGATTAAACAGCATTATGAATGGTAAAGATATAGTTATGATGAATGTTGAAGCTGATGTTGTGATAGGACCTATCCTTAATAAAATGGCCAAAAGGGCCGGTGTAACCTATACTGGTGCAGCCGGTGATGAGCCAGCAGCTATTATGGAAATATATGATTATGCAAAGAGTATGGGACTTGAAGTAGTAGCTGCCGGAAAAGGTAAAAACAATCCACTTCAGCTTGATGCAAATCCGGATACTGTTCGAGAGACGGCAGAAAAGAAGGGAACTACTCCTAGAATGCTGGCTACCTTTGTTGATGGTACAAAAACGATGGTAGAAATGGCAGCTGTCTCCAATGCAACAGGCCTTGTACCAGATGTTGTCGGCATGCATGGGCCAACTACCAATGTAGAAGATCTTCCCCAAAAATTTTCTCTAAAAGAACAGGGTGGAATCCTGAACAGCAAAGGAGTAGTCGATTATTCGCTTGGAAATGTAGCACCAGGGGTATTTGTTATAGTAACCTCTGATAATCAGCGAGTTAAAGATAGTTTTGCTTACTCCAAGATGGGTTCTGGACCTAATTATCTACTCTACAGACCTTATCACCTGGTTAGTCTGGAAACTCCAATCTCTGCAGCGAGAGCAGTAATTAAGGGAGAGGCAGCAATTGCTCCAGAGTTTGGTCTGGTCAGTGAAACAATAACAGTGGCTAAAAAGGATCTCAAAACAGGTGAAACTCTTGATGGGATTGGCGGCTTTACTGTCCACGGTTCAATCGAAAAAGCTGAGACTGCCAGAGAGAAAAACCTCCTCCCCCTGGGTCTGACTCATGGTGCTGTAATGAAAACAGATGTTAAAAAAGGTGATCTTTTAACCTATGATGATGTTGAAATTAAAAAAGATTCCATTATCTATCAGCTGAGAATGATTCAGGATAAGATGCTGTAAAAAAATGAAGCAGGTATCAGGCACTTAAAAAAATTTCTCGGTGTCTGGTACCTATATTTTTTGCCAAGTTTTTGTTCCAATCTGCAATTGCTATTTTGATTATATTATCTTATAATAAAATTGAACAGCTTTAAATTTACAAGATTAAATCTGGAGGTGTTTTAGATTAATGGAAAAAGTTGAAACAGAATTATACTGTGTAAAATGTGATGAAGAAACCCCCCATATAGTAACCTATATAAATGATGAAATTCAGACAATAAAATGCAATAAATGCGGCAGCTCACATGGAATTGACAAAAAAGAACTGCTGGAGCACTATACAGTTGACACAGTTGAACACATCCTGACAGAGCCCTTTAAGCTGAGCAAACAGCTTAAAGAGAAGAAATTTTCTATTTTATATTCTTTACCCAAAAGGCTGCTTACAAAACCCTACAGAATAGCAAAAGACATTAAAGATATATTAGAGGAAGAAGAATAATTTAAAAAGGAGAGTATTATGAGTATTAAAAAATCTAAAATAATTTATTCAGAAGAATTTAATCCATGGTACAACCTGGCTTTAGAAGAATATTTGTTAAACAGTGTTGATGATGATGAGATAATATTATACCTGTGGCAGAATGATAATACAGTTGTAATAGGCAGAAATCAAAATGCCTGGAAGGAGTGCCGCTGCAGCCTTCTGGAGGAAGAAAATGATGGATATCTTGCTCGAAGATTATCAGGAGGAGGAGCTGTCTATCATGACATGGGTAATTTAAACTTTACTTTTTTGATGGACAGAGATAGTTATAATCTCAAAAAACAGCTGTCAGTTATCCTGGAAGCAGTAAAAGGACTGGGAATTGATGCTGAATTTTCCGGCAGAAATGATCTTGTAATTGGTGAAAAGAAATTTTCCGGTAATGCCTTTTATTTTGGCAGTAAAAAAGCATATCATCATGGAACAATACTGCTGGATACAGATATTAAATCTCTAGTGGAATATCTGCAGGTATCAAAAGAAAAGATTATTTCCAAAGGGATAGAATCTGTACGTTCAAGAGTTGTTAATTTAAAAGAAATTAATGATAAAATTAATCTGGACTCACTTAAAGAAAAGCTGGAAAAAAGTTTTAGCAGTATTTATGTAGAGCCAGAAGAAATTTTGCATTATACACCTTCAGAAATGCCAGAAATTGCAGATCTTTATGAAAAATATTCTTCCTGGGACTGGAGATATGGAGAAACTACTGAATTTGATATAATATTTTCCAACAGATTTGACTGGGGTGAAGTAGAAATAGCGCTTAATTCTGTTAATGCTGTGATAGAAAAAGCAAAAGTTTATTCTGATGCAATGGAAGCAGAACTGTTTGCAGAGCTGGGTCCTGTGCTGGAAGGTGTTCGCTTTACCAAGGAAAATATTATTGAAACTGTAAAGGGTCTAAAAGATAAAGGTAATAAAGAGATGATTTCTGATCTGGTAGACTGGATAAAAAAACGGGATTTTTAAATATTATAGACTTTCCCCATTTTTTATATACTGCTGCAAAAAAGGGAGATGCAGGAATATTGAAATTTTTAGTCAATGAATCTTAACGAAATGAAGGAAGAAATAGGGTTGAACTGCAGGATGGAGTGAGCTAATCATGAGTCAGGAGGACTCATTGATTAGTGTGCCCTATTTCACACCCGAATTGTGTTTTAGATAAATCTAAAAATTTCGTTGATGACTAAAGCCCCTTTTTGCAGCTTGAAAATAAATTTTGGGGAAACTCCTATTAAATATTTGCTTGACATGGGAAAATTGCTGTTTGTCTGGATGGAGAGGGGAATTTTAACATGGATGAAAATAAAAGGTACTGTAAAAAGCTTAAAGCAGCAAGATATTATTATAATGAAGGTTTAACCCAGCAGGAAATTGCTGACAGACTTTATATTTCTCGTCCTACTGTTTCTAAAATGCTGAAAGAGGCAGAAGAAGAAGGAATTGTTCAGTTTAAAATTATAGATGTAAAAGATAAATGCCATATGCTGGACCTGGAAGACAAGCTGGTTAAAAAATTTGGACTTAAAAATGCTGTTATTGCAGAATATGATGAGAAATATAATGACTTAAAAGATAGAATAGGCAAAGCAGCCGCACAGTATTTTGAAGATGTAGTAAAAAGTGGTATGACAATAGCTATCTCCTGGGGAACAACCCTGCGTTCTATGGTAAAAAATTTAAATTTCAATAAATCTGTAGATAATCTAAAGGTAGTTTCTATGGTTGGTGGATCGAGGAATCTGGTGACAGATATTCAGGCCAATATTTTAGTGGAAAAAATATTGAATAAATACCAGGGGAAAGGCTATTATCTTTATGCACCTGCTGTTGTGGACAGTCCTGATATTGGAGAAAATTTGAAAAACAATCAGGAAACTAAAGAAGTGCTGGAAAAATCGAAAGAAGCAAATATAGCTTTTGTGGGGATTGGCCCTGAAATAGAAAAATCCACTTTAAAGGAAACCGGTTATTTTAATCAGGAAGAGATAAATCTTTTAATGAATCACAATTCTGTTGGAGATATCTGCTGGAGATTTTTTGATAAAAATGGTGAAGTTTGTATCCCTGAAATTGATAAGAGAACAATAGGGGTAAGTCTTGATACACTAAAAGAAATGAAGACAGTAGCTGGAGTTGCCGGTGGTGAAGAAAAGTTAGATGCTATACTGGCCACACTTAGAGGAAATTTAATCGATATATTGATAACAGATGAAATTACCGCCAGAAAAATAATAGAAAAATCAGAATAAATTATCTTCAGTTTTCATTTGAAATCATTAATTTAAATTATTTTTTAAAATTAGTATTTAATGTATTTTACTAATTTTTATTAATTCAGCTTAAATAAAAAAATATAAAAATAAATAAAAATAAATAATAAAATATGCTTGCTTTTGCTTTCATATTGTGTTAATATTTAAATTAAAGAAAATAAAAGATAATTTTTAAAATTTAATTTATAAATCAGCAATTAGGAGGTGGGGAAATGAGTAAAAAAGCTAAAAAGAAAATTGTTATTGGTGCAGCAAAGGCAGCTGTTGAATTAAAAGAAGTTTTAAAAGAACTGCTGGAAGAAGAAGAAATAGAATATGAAGATGTGGGTCTTAATTCAGCTGATGAGGATGAGTATTACCCATCAGTGGCAAAAAGAGCTGTAGAAAAGATAGTAGAAAGCGATTATGAAAAAAAAGGTATTTTACTCTGCGGTACGGGAATCGGTATGGCAATTACAGCTAACAAATTTCCCAAAATATATGCTGCTCAGGTTTATGACAGCTATGCAGCAGAACGGGCCAGCTTAAGTAATGATGCAAATGTTATTACACTTGGTTCCAGAATAACCGGGCCAGAACTGGCAAAGAAAATAGTTAAAGAATGGCTTGGACTGGAATTTAAACCTGGACGTTCAACCCCAAAACTAAAAGAGATTTATGAGATAGAAAAAGAGAATTTTAAGGGAATTGAATAAACCAGTATTTTTTAATGTCTAGGAAATTATACCAGGTGGTTTATTGTGGATAAAATTTATGGATTCATAATTTTCGACGTCAACAAAATTTAACCTTACTGTAATAAAGAAGTCCGAAGGACATTTTGTTCTAATAAAAAAATCAGTATACAAAAATCTACAATATAAATTACTATAAATTATAAGGGGCTGATAAGATTGAAATTTTTTATTGATACTGCCAATCTTGAAGAAATTAAAGAAGCAGAAAGTTATGGTTTAATAGATGGTGTGACAACAAATCCATCTTTGGTGGCAAAAGAGGGAGATATTGAATTTGAGACAAGAATAAAAGAGATCTGTGAAATAGTGGATGGCCCGGTTAGTGCAGAAGTGGTTGGTCTCAAAGCTGAAGAGATGATTAAAGAGGCAGAAGAACTGGCCGAGATAGCTGATAATGTAGTTGTTAAGATTCCGATGACAATGGAGGGAATGAAAGCTGTTAAAGCACTTAGTGAACAGGGTATAGATACAAATGTGACCCTTGTTTTTTCGGCTAATCAGGCACTTCTGGCTGCAAAAGCAGGAGCAGCCTATGTAAGTCCCTTTATAGGAAGATTGGATGATATAGCAGCAGATGGTATGAACCTTGTAAGAGAAATAGTGCAGATTTTTGATAACTATGGTATAGAAACTGAAATTATTTCTGCCAGTATAAGACACCCCATGCATGTCAAAGAGGCAGCACTTGCCGGGGCAGATATTGCAACTATCCCATTTAATGTAATAGAAAAACTTTCCCAGCATCCCCTTACAGATATAGGCATTGAGAAATTTTTGGATGACTGGAATAAAACCCAGGGTGCTAAATAGAGGAAAAATAAATGTTAAATTAAATTTCAATACTGTACGGAGTTTAGCAGCATAATTTGAATTTATACCACAAAAGTTTGTAGCAAAATAACTTATCAATTAATACAAATATTATAAAAATATATTAAAACCAAACCAATACAGGCTGTACTGCTGTCTGCAGTTTGTATTGGTGAAATAATTCAGAATATTGATTTAAAATTGCAAATTTTCATTCATATTAAAGAGTTTCTCCAAAATTATTTTTAGAGATGCAAAAAAAGAGATTTCTTTATAAATGTAATTTTTAGATTCATTTAAAACTCAACTATGGTACGAAAATATGGTACATTAATTAAAGAGTTCTCCTGATTCATGATTTTGACGCACAGGATGTGCTGGTGTCCTGAATACTGTAGGATGTAGCTAATATGAGGGATTACATTTTGTAGTTCGACCCTATTTCTCTCCAGCAATAAAGGGTAAAAATTAATTGCTGTCCTTTTTCATAATCTTTTGACTTGTTTCAAATTTAATGTTATAATTATAAATATGATAATAAGTAAAAGTATAAGTGAAGAATAATAAAAGGTTGTGAATAAAGATCAAAATGAACAAAAGAAGAGTTGGAGACATTTTTTCTGATAAACTCATTATTCCATCTGTAAAAAAGCTGAAATATCTTAATGAGGCCCTTAAGAGTTCTGCTCCTGTCCTTTATTTATCCAATGTTCATATTGGTAATTTAAAATCTATCTCGGAAACCTGCCATAAAAAGAGTAAATTTGTTTTTGTTCATACCAACTTAATAGGTGGTTTTAAAGCAGATCATACTGGAATAAAATTACTAAAAAACTTTTTTCGGGTAGATGGATTATTTTCCACCAATCCCCAGACTATAAGTTTGGCTAAAAAAGAAGGCCTTTATGCTGTCCAGCGTTTCTTTTTTATGGATTCTATGTCAACAGATTTTGCGCTAGAAAGTTTGAGGAGCTCAAATCCTGATGCATGTGAACTGCTGCCTTCACCTTTAGCTTTGAAGGTTAAAAAAAAAATAAAAAGTGTGAATCCAGATATACCACTGCTGGCAGCCGGCTATATAGATAATCGAAAATTTGTAGAAAAAATATTTGAAGCCGGTCTAGATGGATTGACTACCAGCAGCAAAGATTTATGGCCCTAAATTCTTTATTTATTAATTCCTTCTAAACCGTAATCTAAGTTCCTTAATTTTCAAAATATTAAAACAAAATATTAATGATCAACACTTTTATTATATTAATCAAAACAAAATCAATCAAAAGGGTATGTGATAAGAAACCCCGCTTTTAGACAATAGGATATTTTCTGTTGTTCTAGAGTGGGGTTTTTATGTTTAGATTTTAAATTTTGCTGTTTTTAACAATTAACATATATCAAAATTAGGAGGGAAAATTATATGAAGTATGTATTAGGAGTAGATATAGGCACAAGTGGCGCAAGGGCGGCGATCATTAATGAAGAAGGTGAATTTGAAAATTCATTTTACACCAACCACGGGTATAATATACCTAAAGCAGGTTGGGCTGAACAGGAAGCAGAGGTATATTGGAACAGTTTTTGTGAGGTAGTTAAAGAGGCTACAAATTGGGTTGAAGAACAAAATGGCGACATTGTGGGACTTGGTGTCAGCGGGTTAACTCCAGATGTTTTACCGATAGATAAAAATGGAGAACCCTTAGCTCCTGCAATTTTATGGCTGGACAGAAGAGGTACAGAAGAAGCTGAATGGATAAAAGATAATATTGGTGTAGACAAAGTATTTGAGTTAAGTGGAAACACTGTTGACTCCTATTATGCTTTGGTGGAACTGCTCTGGCTGAAAAATAAGGAGCCTGGGATTTACGGAAAAGCAGATAAATTTGTAAACATTAAAGATTATGTACTTAACAAACTAACTGGAACAATCTGTATGGATTATACTCAGGCTGCCTGTACAGGTATAGGGTTCGATATCCGCAAAAAGCAGTGGGATGCTGAAATGTTCAATAAACTTGGACTGGATATTAATAAGATGCCCGATCTTGTTAGGCCTGAAGAAATAATTGGAGAAACTCTTCCAGAAATAAGTGAAGAAACGGGGTTGGAACCTGGTATTCCAGTTGTTGCTGGAGCAGGAGATGCATTTGCTAGTGTAATGGCTGCTGGTATTAGTGAAGTTGGAGAAAATGTTGTAGCCTTAGGTACTTCAGCAGTTTGGGGATTTTTAGGAAAATCTGATGACTTTGCAGAAAATATGCTTGTTACCCCCGCCCCTGGTTATCCTGATATGTATCTAACTAGTGCAGCACCTGTATTTACAGGTGGAGTATATAAGTGGATTAGAGAAAATATCATGGCACATGAAGCTGAAGATGCCTATGATAAAATGAATGAAGAAGCAGCAAAAATCAAACCTGGTTCAGATGGATTAACTATCCTGCCGTATTTTGCAGGTGAAAGATCACCTGTTTGGGATGCAAGAGCTAGAGGAGTTATTTTTGGTTTATCCACAGACCACACCAGGGCCAATGTATTTAGAGCTGGACTCGAATCTGTAGCATATGCTCTGCTTGACAACTTGAAATACATTAGAGCCTCAGGTACTGAAATTAGTGAAGATATGGTTGTAACAGGTGGTATGGCTAAAAGTAAATTACTGAGAGAAATTTTAGCAAACACCCTGAACATGAATGTTGTTTACATTGGCGGTCATGTAAGTGCTGAAGTAGGATCAGCTTATATTGCCGGTAATGGTGTTGGCTTATTTGAAAGTTATGAAGTGGCAAAAGAAAAACTAGAACTTATTGATAAAATTGAGCCAGATCCAAAGATCAACGAAATTTATGAAGAATACTATGAAAGAGTATATAAACATTTGTACCCAGCTCTTAAAGATATATTTAAAGCTAATTATGAAATCAGAAACAATGTTGATAAACTGATCAATTAAAAACTGATCAATTAAACTCATTTCGATGTTTGTCAAGTTGTATAACTGCTTTGTTAAATGACTATTAAGATGATGGGTTAATAAACACCAACCTGTTTTCTCGTAATAATTTAATAACTTCAATAAGAGAGAAAACAGGAATAAAATATCAAATAAATCTTGAATGACTATATTTTTTAAAATTAAGTTTCAAAAACCCCTAAAATTTTTATTTATTTTATTAAAATAAATTACTATCCCAGGTCTAAAAAAGGAGAATGATAATTATGCTGACTAATTTAAATGAAGTACTGCCCCAGGCAAGAAAAGAAGGTTATGCAGTTCCAGCGTTTGACTGTATTGAAGATTTTATGATCAGAACTATTTTGGATACTGCAGAAAAGAAGAAATCACCTGTAATTTTAATGTCTTTAAGACACGATCTTGAAGGTAAAGGATTTAGTTATATTGCAGGTTTGATCAATAAAGTTGCTCCAGAATACGATATACCAATTGTGCTTCACCTTGATCATGCGGAAAATTTCGAATTTATAAAACAGGCGATTGATAATGGTTTTACTTCAGTAATGTATGATGGCTCTAAACTTCCTTTTGAAGAAAATATTAAGAATACAAAAGAAATAGTTGACTATGCACATACTAAAGGAGTTACAGTTGAAGCTGAATTGGGGCATGTGGGAGGAATGAAACTTGACGGCAGCAGAGAAGGAGATTCCCAGCTTACCAGAGCAGAGGATGTAAAAATATTTATCGAAAAAACTGGTGTTGATGCTTTAGCAGTTTCGATCGGTACCGCTCATGGTGTTTATGAATCCGAACCGGAATTAAATATTGAACGTTTAAAAGAGATTAATGAGATCAGTTCGATTCCTTTGGTACTTCATGGTGGTTCTGGTACACCTGTAGAACAGGTTCAGGAATCTATCAAAAACGGTATTGCAAAAATTAACATCTTTGCTGATTTGAGAATTTCAATGTATAAGGGACTTTTAGAAGCTGCCAAAAAGGCAGAGCAAGAAGGAAGAATTGACCCAACTCCAGATGTACTTTTTGAACCGATTAGAAATTCTCTAAGTGATGCTGTGGCTGGAAAAATAGAAGATTTATTTGCTGATAACAGAGTTTGATTGATAAAGGAAACAAAAAACTATTAGATTTGACGTAACGGAATATTAACCAGGAGGAATAATATGAAAACTAGAGCACTCAGATTATATGGGAAAAAAGATCTTCGTTTAGAAAAATTTGAGCTTCCTGAAATCAAAGAAGATGAGATTCTGGCAAAAGTAGTTACAAACAGCATTTGTATGTCGACCTACAAAACTGCTCTTCAGGGTGCAGACCACAAACGTGTACCTGATAATGTTTCAGAAAATCCGATTATTACAGGCCACGAATTTGCAGGTGAGATAATAGAGGTTGGTTCAAAATGGAAGGATAAGTATAAAAAAGGTGAGAAATTTACTATTCAGCCTGCCCTTGTCTATGAAGGAAAAGCTGTAACAGCCGGATATTCTTACCCATATTATGGTGGAAACAGTGAATATGTAATTATTCCATCTGAGGTAATTGAGACAGATTATATTTTTAAATATAAAGGTGATGCATTTTTTGAAGCTTCTCTGGCGGAACCTATTTCCTGTGTGATCGGAGGGTATAAGTCTGTTTACCATCATACAGAGGATTATAAACATGAGATGGGAATTGTTGAGAGAGGAAGTACTGTTCTTTTAGGTGCTGCAGGACCTATGGGTCTTGGTGCTTTAGATTATGCACTTCATTCTGATAGAAGACCTTCTCTTTTAATTATGGTAGATATAAATGAAAAAAGGCTTCAGCGAGCAGCTGACATATTTTCTGTAGAAGAAGCTGCTGAAGACGGAATTGAGCTTCACTATATAAATCCAGCAGAAGAAGAAAATTATCTGGAGAAAATTAGAGAATTAAATCATGGACAGGGTATTGATGATGTATTTGTTTATGCTCCTATTAAAAAGTTAGTAGAAGATGGAGATGAGCTTTTGGGAGATGACGGCAATTTGCATTTTTTTGCTGGACCAACAGATAAAGAATTTTCTGCTGAAGTAAATTTTTATAATGTTCACTACTCAAATACACATTTTACTGGTTCATCTGGTGGTAATGATGTTGATATGAGAGAGGCGCTTGATCTTTTTGCTGAATCGCGTCTTAAACCAGCCAAGATGATTACACATATTGGTGGACTTGATAGTGCAGAAGAAACTATTTTAAATTTACCCGATCTTCCTGGAGGGAAGAAGCTGATTTATACCAATATAAATATGGAATTAACACCTCTTAAAAAATTAAGAGATAAAGCTGAAGTTGATAAAAGGTTCGCTGAGCTGGCAGATATAGTTGAAGCAAATAACGGGCTCTGGTCAAAAGAAGCAGAGGATTATCTGCTTGATAATTTCAGTTAAATTTGGCTGTACATTAAATACTTAAATATAATAAAACACGGCACATAAAAAATGTTTCTTTATATTTTTTTAAGTCTAACTGTTCTAATTTTTTTCCTATTTTCCAATAATTATTTCTATACCGGAATCTTTTATTTCTTTAAGATCTTTATCATTTATTTGAGAATCTGTAATAAGGAGATCGATTTCACTACTGCTGGCAAATTGAGCAGCAGAAGTATGACCTATTTTAGTATGATCCAGGACTGCAATTAATCTGTCGGATTTTTCTACCATTTTTTTCTTTAATTCTACTTCATAAAAATTAAAATCTGTTAATCCATTTTTGACATTGAATCCGTGCGCAGAAGTAATCATCAGATTAGCAGAAATATCATTGAGCATACAGCTGCCGATAAGTCCTTCTACAGAACCGGATTTAGGCCTTACAATTCCTCCCAGCAGAATAACATTAAAGTCTTCTTCATTTTTAAGTTCTAATGCGGTATAAATGCCATTGGTTATTACTGTCAGTTTTTCGTATTGGGTTAGATAGGGAAGGAGGTAGAGAACTGTAGAGCTGGCGTCAAGTATTATTGTCTGACCGTTTTCTATATAGTTTTTTGCCACTTTTCCAATTGCCTTTTTTTCCTCCACATTTTTTTCACTTCTTTTGTGGAAACTGCGGAAGCTGTTTTTGCTCTCTCTTTCTGGCAGAACAGCACCACCGTGAATTCTTTTTATTAAACCCTTTTCTTCGAGCTGGGTCAGATCATTGCGGATAGTTGCACCTGATACAGAAAGTTGTTTTTCCAGTTCCTGGGTGGAGATTTGTTTATGTCTTTTTAAAATTTCTAAAATTTTATTTTTCCTTGTATGAGAAAGCATCTAAAATACCTCCTAGTAGGTTTAAAACTACTGTCATTTATTATAATTGTATTTTATAATATTTTGAATGTCAAGCAAATTACAATCATATGTTTATATATTTTAAATTATTTTTTTATTTAATGTCTAAAATAAAAGAAAATAAAAACTACCAATAAAATGATAATTTAATCAACTTTATTCATACTGTATTTAGTATTCAAAGCATGTAAAAATAGTTTAGTCTTGATCAATTAAAATGGTAATCTTTATTTAAAGTGTGATAAAGCCGAATTTAATGTCATTAGGAGTACAATTTTTAAACATTATAAAAATAAACAGAAATAAACAGAAAGAAACAATAATAATTACTTGCTTTAATTTTTATATTATGTTAGTATTTAAGTGGATAAATATCTGTAAATTAGACAAATTTAAATAATTTGTTTCTAACAGCTGTAATTTTAAAGTATGACTCCTTAATAATTTTTAATTATATTACTGAAAGGAGAAATAATATGGATTTAAATATTAATGAAATTTCAGGAAAAAAATGTTCCTGTGGAAGAACACATCAGATTCCAATAAAAGAAGTTTTGATCGAAGAAAATGCTGTTGATAAACTGCCCGAGTTAATTAAGCAAGTAACAGAGGAAGAAAAAATCTATGTTATAAATGATAAAAACACTAAAAAAGCTGCCGGTAATGCTGTGCAGTCGGTACTTAATGAAGCCGGATTTGAAGTAAAAGAAATACTGCTTAAGGAAAAAGAAGGCGATGACCACCTGGTTCCTGACCCTGATGCTATTTTTAGTGTTTTAGCAGGGACAGATGATGATGGATATATTGTTGCAGTTGGTTCAGGAAGTATAAATGATCTTACTGCTTATGCAGCGCGAAAAATGGGAAGAGGTTATTCTGTTGTTGCCACAGCACCATCAATGGACGGTTATGCATCTTCAATTGCCTCTATTACTGCAGAAGGGGTTAAAAAATCTTATGATATTACACCACCAGAGTTTATTGCTGCTGATTTAAATATTCTGGCAGCTTCTCCCTGGAAGTTAATTCAGTCAGGAATCGGTGATCTGCTGGGCAAAGTGACCTCTCTATTAGGATGGAAAATGCAGAGAGAACTGCTTGATGCATATTTCTGTCAGGAAGCTTATAATATGGTAGAAAATGTGCTGAATGAGCTGATGGATAATTATAAAACTATTATAGATCGAAAGATTAAAGGAATTGAATTACTAACAAAAGGTCTTATATATTCCGGGATTGCGATGATGATGGTCGGGAACTCAAGACCTGCATCTGCAGGTGAACATCAGATATCTCATTTTTTTGATATGTATTCTGGCATATTTAAGCAACCTGTACCAACACACGGCATTAAAGTTGGGGTTGCTGCAGTTATAACAAGTAATATGTATCTGCGGCTGCTGGAAACTGATTTTTCTGAACTGGAAATTAAACACAACCGCAAACTGAGAGAAAAAAATATAAAGGAAATATATCTGGATAAAGCACCTAAAATACTCAATCTTCTTGATAAACGCTGGGAAAGAGAAAAAATATCTCAGGCGAGATTGCTGGAGAAAGAAGAAAATCTAAAAAGCTATATTAGAGAATATAAAGATAAGCTTCAAAGTATAGAAAAAATTTTGGATGATTTCGGATTTTTTGAAAGAGAAGATGTAAAAAATTTAAATCGAGACTGGTTAAATAAAGCAGTGAATTACGGCTTTGAAATTAGGGCCCGCTACTCTATCCTCACTCTTTTAACACAGCTTGGATTAATTGAAGAGTGGTCTCAGGATGCGGTGGCAGAGTTGGAGAAAAAACTTTAACTTTATTAAAAATAATAAAGGGTGAAAGAAGAGATTAATATAGAGAGAAGCTAAAAAAATAAGGAGATATAAAGCAAATTAATACAGTTAAAGGAATGATAGTTAATGAACAGTATTAAAGATATCGATTGTTTTTTGCTTGATATGGATGGAACTATATACTTGAGTAATCAGCTTATTGATCAAGCAGTTGATTTTATAAAATTACTTGAAGAACAGGATAAAGAGTATGTGTTTTTTACCAATAATTCTTCTAAAAATACAGATGATTATCAAAAAAAGCTAAAAAATTTTGGGCTTGATGTTCCGCTGGAAAAGATAGTTAATTCAGGTCAGGTGACAGCCAATTATGTAAGAGAACATAAGGAGAATGCTGCTGTATATCCGGTGGGGACACCTTCATTAGAAAGGGAGCTGGCCAGTGCAGGTCTCAAACTAGTAAAAGACAAAAACGAAGAGATAGATTTTCTTGTCCTCGGTTTTGATAAAACATTAAATTATAAAAAGCTGTGGGATGCACATGATCTCATTTTAGAGGGTGTAGAATATATAGCGACAAATCCTGATTCTGTCTGTCCATTAGAAAACGGGAAAAGCATGCCTGACTGTGGCTCTATTATAAGTCTGCTGGAAACTTCAACCGGGAAGAGGCCGCTTGTGGTTGGAAAACCAAATACTCTGATGGTAGATTATGTCTCCAAAAAACTGGGTATTAAAAAAGAGGGAATGGCAATGGTTGGAGATAGAATTTATACTGATATTCAGATGGCTATCAATGCCGGTATTACAGGCATTCTGGTTCTCAGTGGTGAATCAACCCAAAAAACTGTTGCGGAAAGCCCACAGGAAGTTGATTATGTTTTTAATTCAGTTGCTGATATAATGGAGCAGCTGAAAAAATAATATAAGGGGGCTGGGTTTATGGGTAATCCAAATTATGAAAAGTATCTTAATGACCCGGAAGAGCTTATTGAAGAAATGATCGATGGTTTTGTTAAATCACATGAGGACAGGATTAAGCAGGTTTCGGAAAGATCAGTAGCAAAAAAAGAAGCTCCTATTGAAGGAAAGGTTGGAGTCGTTTCTGGTGGGGGTTCAGGACATCTGCCCGCATTTATGGGCTATATTGGTGATGGTGCTCTTGATGCAGTTGCTGTTGGAGATATATTTTCTTCCCCTTCTGTTGACCATATCTATGCGGCAATTAAGGCTGCAGATGGTGGAAAGGGAGTTATTTGTTGTATAGGTAATTTCAGTGGAGATATTATGAATTTTGAAATGGCTTCAGAAATGGCAGAAGAAGAAGGAATAGATGTTAAAACTGTGATTATAAATGATGATGTTGCTTCTGCGCCAAAGGAAAAGATGAAAAACAGGCGGGGAGTTGCCGGTGAGGTGATTATCTGGAAGCTGGCTGGGGCTATGGCTGAAAAAGGTTACAGCCTTGATGAAATTAAAGAAACGGCTGAAAGAGCTCTTTTCAATACAAGAAGTATGGGAGTTGCTCATAAGCCCTGTATAATGCCAACAAATGGAGAGCCAAGTTTTGAGCTGGCTGAAGGGGAGATGGAAATTGGCGTCGGCCACCACGGAGAACCCGGTATTAGAAGAGAAATGATGAAAACAAATGATGAGATTACGGCAGATCTTTTAAATATTGTTCTGGAAGATCTTCCCTACAAAAAAGGAGATGAAGTTGTAGTTCTGATTAATGGTCTTGGGTCTACTTCAAGACTGGAGATGTATATTTCCTATAGAAAGGTATATAATATGCTTCAGGAAAAGGGTATAAAAATATTTAAAAACTATATTGGAGAATTCTTTACTTCACAGGAAATGGCAGGTTATTCTATAACTCTTACTAAAGTTGATGATGAATTAAAAGAGCTGTTTGCAGCTGACTGTGATGCAGTTGGATTCACCTGCCTCTAAGTGTGTACCAGGTACAAAAAGGCCTTTTTGTACCTGGTACTGTCTGCTTGGTCTGCTGGTCTGCACAATAATTGAATGGAGGGTTTTATTATGAGATTAAAAAGTAAAACAGCTGTACTATTTCTGGTGCTGCTTCTGATAGTTTCAGCTGCAGGTAGTGTTCTGGCGGAGGAAAGTTATACTGGTGAGGCAGAAGGGCATAATGGAAATCTTAAGCTGGAAGTGATTATTGAAAATCAGGAAATAAAGGAAATTAATGTTCTGGAAAGTAAAGAATCAAATTTTACTGATCCTGCTTTTGATCAGGTGATTTCTGATATCATAGCATCTAACAGTATAGATGTAGATACTGTTTCTGGTGCAACGGTTACAAGTAAGGCAATTATTTCTGCAGTTGAAGATGCTGTCAGTAAAGCAGGAATAACACTGACTGCCAAAACTGCTGTTAAAAAAGAAACAAATTCTGATACCTCTACTGATATTGTAGTTATTGGTGGTGGTGGTGCTGGACTTAGTGCAGCAATTGAAGCCAGCAGTAGGGGTGTAGATGTAATTCTTGTTGAGAAAATGCCAATACTTGGTGGGAATACTGCCTATGCAACTGGTGGTTTAAATGCGGCAGAAACTGAATTTCAAAAAGCAAATGGTATTGAAGATGATGCAGATCTATTTTTTGAAGATACAATGCTTGGCGGTAAGCTGAAAAATAATGCACTGCTGGTTAATAAATTAACTGAAACAGCAGATGAAACAGTTGCCTGGCTTACAAAACTTGGTGTTGATTTATCAGATGTAGGAAGACTTGGAGGAGCTAGTGTCAGTAGAGCTCACAGACCTGCTGGTGGTGCTGCAGTCGGCTCACATTTGGTAGATGTTCTTGTAAAAAACGCCAAAAAAGCTGGTGTTGATATTAGATTAAGCACAAAAGCAGTAGAAATTCTCCACAACGGAAATGCGGTGAATGGTATTACTGTTGAAAATAAAAATGGGCGTTATAATATTAATGCAGAAGCTGTAATTGTTGCTACAGGAGGTTTTGGAGCCAATCCCGAAAAAGTTGTTAAATTTGATCCAAGTCTTAAAGGATTTGGAACAACCAATGCACCTGGAGCAACCGGTGATGCATTAGATTTTTTGGCACCATTAAATGTTGCGTTAGTTGATATGAAAGAAATTCAGACACACCCGACTGTTGTACCTGTTAAAAATAAAATGATTACCGAGGCTGTCAGAGGTAATGGCGCTATTCTGGTTAATAGAGACGCAGTGAGATTTGTAGATGAGCTGGAAACAAGAGATATTGTTTCTGCTGCAGAGCTGGATCAGGAAGGTCAAACTGCATTTTTAATCTTTGATCAGGGTGTAAGAGAAAGTCTTTCTGCAATTGAAAGTTATTATAAAGCAGGACTGCTAACAGAAGCAGAGTCTCTTACAGCTTTAGCAGAAAAAATGAACTTAGATGCAGACCAGCTTAAATCAACTGTAAATAGATATAATGGCTTTGTAAAATCCGGAAACGACAAAGATTTTGGCAGAGAAAATATGAAGTCAGAATTGACTAAAGCTCCTTATTATGCAGTGGAAGTTGGACCTGCTGTTCACCACACAATGGGTGGAGTTAAGATTAATTTAAGTACAGAAGTAATAAATAAATCTGGTGAAGTTATTGAAGGCTTATATGCTGCTGGTGAAGTAACAGGCGGAATTCATGGAGCTAATAGGCTTGGCGGAAATGCTCTGGCAGATATAACAACCTTTGGTAAAACTGCAGGGGCAAAAGCTGCTGAATTTGTAAAATAAATGGATTACGTATAAATGTTTGAATACTGCAGTTTTTAGATATTAAATATTAAACATTATATAAAGTCATATTAACATTAAATACAATTAATATAATCCTGCCGATATTTTTACGGTGGGATTATATTTTTTGTTTTTATGGTTTTTCTGTACCCGGTACAAAAAAGGGTGATATGTACCCGGTACATGTGAAAAATATAATTTGTACCCGGTACGAATTGCACAAATTGCATAGTATAATAAAATAAATATTCAAAAATCTAAAAGTAGAGGAGAATTAAGTAAAAGATGGATCTAACAAAGTTAACTGAAAAGATTGATAAGGAAGCAGTAGAACTCAGGCGTAAAATTCATCAGAATCCAGAATTGAGTTTTGAAGAAGTTGAAACAACAAAACTGCTGGAGGATGAGCTATCTCAGGTTGAAGGTTTAGAAATTATAAAAGACGGACTTAAAACAGGTTTGATTGTGATTCTACGAGGTGATAAACCAGGTAAAACGATTGCTTTAAGGGCTGATATGGATGCACTGCCAATTCAGGAAGAGACAGGACTTCCTTTTGCTTCACAAAATAAACATGTTATGCATGCCTGCGGCCATGATATTCACACTTCAGTACTGTTTGGTGCAGCAAAAGTTTTGAGTCATTATAAAGATCAGATTAAAGGGAATATTAAATTTTTCTTTCAGCCGGCAGAGGAAAAGCTGGGTGGAGCAGTAGCTCTTATGAAAGCAGGATGTATGAAGGATCCTGATGTTGATGCAGCTGTTGCAGTACATACCTGGCCCAATCTTGAAGGAGGAAAAGTTGGTTTAAAAAAAGGACCGACAACTGCTTCTGCAGATGAAATTATAGTAAAAGTTAGAGGAAAAGGTGGTCATGCAGCACATCCTGAAGACTGTATTGACCCGGTAATAATTTCTGGATATATACTGACAAAAATTCAAACTGCAGTGAGCAGAGAAACATCACCTCTGGATCCAATAGTAGTAACAGTTGGAACTTTAAATGCTGGTACAGCCTCAAATATTATACCGGATGAAGTTGTTATGACGGGGACAGTGAGGACTGTTAAACATAAAACTCGTATGGAAATTTTTGATAGACTGGAAAGAATAATAAAACATACAGCGATCAGTATGGGTGGGGAAGCTGAACTTCAAGTTAATAAGGGAGTTCCACCTCTGGTGGCTGATGAAAATGTAGTTGATACCATTGAAAGGTCAGCAGTTGAAATGCTGGGAGAAGAAAATGTTGTTAAGTTAGACGAGCCTTCAATGGGAGGAGAAGATTTTGCTTTTTATTTAGAAAATACTCCAGGAGCAATGATAAGACTGGGAACAGCCAATGAAGATGATAATTCCCGTATTTCCCTGCACAATGCTAGAGTTATTTTTGATGAAAGATCAATTGGAGCAGGAATTAAGGTGCTGGTCAAAACAGCTCTAAATTTTCTAGAATAAAAAATGCTCAGAATTCAAATGTATAAATTTAATAATGTCTGTGAAATCCCGCTGAAATTAATTGGCGGGATTTTTGCTTTAAATAAAAAACTATTATTATAATAATAAATATATTGACATAATAATAATATATTGTTATTATAATAATATATTATTAAAACAATAAATAATTATTAACAAAAGTATATAAGCAATATTTAAGTTTTAATAATATAAAAATTAAAAGGAGATGATTGTTTATGAAAAAACAGATTAATACAGAAGCTGCACCGGCAGCAATAGGTCCATACTCACAGGGAATTGAGATTGAGGGCTTTATTTTTACATCAGGCCAGATTCCTATTAATCCAGAAACTTCAGAAATGGTAGAAAATAATATTGAAAAACAGACAGTACAGGTTTTGGAAAATTTAAAAAACGTTCTTAAAAAAGCAAATCTTGGAATGGATAATATCATTAAAACTACAATATTTCTATCTGATCTAGGTAATTTTGATAAAGTAAATGAAATTTATGAAGAATATTTTGGAGATATTCCACCGGCAAGATCATGTATAGAAGTAGCAAAACTTCCTAAAAATTCTTTAATTGAAATTGAAGCTATTGCCAGATAAGTAATAACATAGAAAGGTGATTTATATGAAAACAGATAAAATAACAGATCTATTAAAAGAAACGATAAAACCGGCACTGGGATGTACAGAGCCGGTTGCAGTAGCTTATGCATTAGCAAGGGCAAAAGATGAAATAAATAGTGAAATAGAAAAAGTTAAAATTATGGTGAGCCTCAATATTTATAAAAACGCTGCCAGAGTAGGAATTCCCGGCACAAATCATAAGGGTCCAATTATGGCGGCTGCTCTGAGTATGGTAATGGGTGATTATACAAAAAAGCTAGAAGTAATTGAAGGTGTTAAAGAAGATGATATAAGAGCTGCTCACAAAATTATTGAAAGAGAAATAATAGATTTAAAAATACGAGATGATATCAGTGGACTTTATATTGAAACTCAGTTAATAACTCCAGAAGAAAAAGTCCGTGTAATTATTGCTGATAATCATCTAAATATTGTTAAAATAGAAAAAATAAGTAGAGATAGTGAGTTTGACAAATTTGAAATTAATAATGATGATAATGATAATGCTGACTGTAAAGGAATTAATAATTATTCGTTTACTGATATTTTAGATTATGTTAAAAACGTACCTTTAGAAAATATTAAATTTCTCAAAGATGGTGTTGAAATGAATCTAAAAGTTGCTGAAGAAGGATTGGAAATTAAAAACAGCCTCAGCAGTAAATTCAGAAAATTTATAGATGAAGAATTTTTAAATGACAATATGATATCTGAAGCCAGAATGTTGGCCTCTGCAGCATCTGAAGCACGAATGACAGGCAGTAGACTGCCAATTATGAGCAGTGCAGGAAGTGGAAATCAGGGAATAGTAAATTTTATAACAAATTATGCTGTAGCAAAACATCAAAATGTTAGTGAAGAAAAACTGCTCAGAGCTTTAGCCTTAAGTAATTTAATAACATTATATATAAAAACAGCTACCGGAAGTCTCTCGGCAATGTGTGGAGTTGCTGTTGCAGCAGGAGTAGGTGTGAGTGCAAGTACTGTATATATGCTTGATGGGAAAAAAGAAGAGATTTTTTCTTCAATGTTAAATGTTCTGGGGTCTGTAAGTGGAATTGTTTGTGATGGTGCAAAAGAAGGCTGTGCTTTAAAAATAGCCACTGCAGTGGAGTGGGCTGTAATTTCTGCTAAACTGGCAGTGGAAGGTAAGTCAGTAGATACTAAAGATGGCCTGCTGGCAGACAACTTTAAAGATCTGATTGATAATCTGGCCTATGTTTGTAATCCAGGTATGATTTCGACAGATCAGGCAATGCTTAAAGTTATGTTAAATAATTAAAAATAATGGAATTCAGTTAAATTTTATCTACTGTTATTTTTTATAATAATAATGTGATATTTTGTGAAATATTTATTAAATAATACAGGAGTGATTATAAATGAGCGAAAAGAAATTTACAGACAATCTTGTATTTAGATTGCTGGTGGCAGTTTTTGTGGGTGTTTTTATAGGTGTTTATGTAAATAAAGATATTATGCAGGTTGTTTCTACTATTAAATATGTTTTGGGACAGCTTATATTTTACTCGGTACCACTTGTTATTATTGGATTTATAGCTCCTTCTATAACAAGGCTGCAGGAAAAAGCAAGTAAACTGCTGGGTCAGGCGGTGTCTATTGCATATCTTTCATCTTTAGGGGCTGCTATATTTGCCATTGTATCAGGACGAATAATAATTCCATTTTTAAATATTGCCGAAGAAACCACTTCTTTAAGAGAACTTCCCGAAATAATGTTTCAATTAGATATCCCGGCTATTATGCCTGTTATGAGTGCCCTTGTTTTAGCTCTTTTCGTTGGCCTTTCAGCTGCCTGGACTAAAGCAGAAATGATATCAGACCTGCTGGATGAAATGCAGAATATGATTTTATCACTAGTTGAAAAAATAGTCATACCAATTCTGCCGTTTTTTATTGCTACAACTTTTGCAGAGCTGGCATATGAAGGAACAATTACTGAACATTTACCAGTGTTTCTTACTATTATAATTTTAGTTATTGTCGGTCATTTTATCTGGTTAACTGTTCTTTACTCAATTGCAGGTATGATATCTGGAGAAAACCCGCTGGAAGTTATTAAACATTATGTTCCTGCTTATTTAACCGCCGTTGGAACAATGTCCAGTGCTGCAACTTTGCCTGTATCTTTAAAATCAGCCGGAAAATCTAAAGTGCTTGAAGAAGAAATAACTAATTTTGCTATTCCATTAGGAGCAACTATTCACCTGTGTGGTTCAGTTTTAACAGAAACATTTTTTGTAATGGTTATTTCTAAAGTGCTTTATGGTAGCGTACCATCAATGTCGACCATGTTTTTATTTGCAATTTTGCTGGGGATCTTTGCAATTGGAGCTCCTGGAGTTCCAGGTGGAACAGTTATGGCATCTCTGGGATTGGTCACCGGTATTTTAGGTTTTGATCAGACCGGGGTAGGACTTGTGTTAACTATTTTTGCTATACAGGACAGTTTTGGTACAGCCTGTAATATTACCGGTGATGGGGCAATTGCACTGATGCTGACCGGATTAAATAGAAAAAAAACAGCATAATTACATATTTAAAAAATAATAGTTAGAAGATTTGCTTTCGGTTTTATATAAAATACAGCTGTTTATATTTAATTTAAAATAATTAAAAATGATTAAAGGTTCCTGATATATATATATTAGATTTCAGGGACTTTTGCTCATTTCAAAAAAGGGTACTTTAATTAATTATTGAATAAAAATATAGAGACTATTTTAGAGGAGGAAAAAAGTTGAGTAGTGAGTATTTAGATAATTATAAACCACTTGTTAAATTTCTGGCAGAAGTTCTGGGAGAAAACTGTGAGGTTGTGCTTCATGATTTAAATAATCTGGAAAATTCCATTATTGCAATCGAAAATGGACATATTAGTGGGCGAAAGGTAGGAGATGCACTCACAGATCTCGCCTTAAAAATTGTCAGAGAAGGTCATGATTTAGAGAAAGATTATATGACAAATTATACAGGCAAAACAAAAGATGGTAAGGCTTTAAGATCTTCAACATATTTTATAAAAAAAGATAATAAAGTTGCAGCAATGCTCTGTTTAAATTTTGATGTAAGTAAATTTATCGAAGCCAGAGATCTGTTGAATGAATTTATTACAGGTGATAAAAGGGAAAATAAAACAATTGAAGACAATTCATCAGAAAAATTTACTAATTCAATAGAAGAACTTATGCATTCAATTATAGAAAAGCACATCAGCAGAATTTCTGTTCCACCAAAAAGAATGACAGCGGATGAGAAAAAAGCAGTTGTAAAGGAACTGGAAAAAGAAGGAGTTTTTCTACTTAAAAATTCAATTTCTGAAGTAGCCGGTGAACTAGAAACGTCAGAAGCTACAATTTATCGATATCTAAATGGATAGGCGTTTAAAAATTATCCAGCTGTTTGCTTTTCTTTATCTGTTGCGAACTGCCGAATGTTTGGTATTGTGGAGGTGTAATCTTAAATTTAATACAGCATTCAGAATGGATTTTGAGATTGCTTTAGATAAAAAAGCAGTCCTTATGGAGGGTCCTTATGGAGGGAAACTTATGCTCTATAAAGCTAATGAAAATTAGATAAATTATGATGAAGCTGTTGGAATTTTACTTTTAGATTATGTGGCACCTTTTATTCCAGGAAATGCAGGAGATGTTGGTAATGCCAGTAGTTATGATTATCCTATCAGGTATAAACTTGTAAAAGGAGTGAACTTTAAACAGCTGCTGGAAAAAGATAAAAGTGGTGTGGAAGTTATAATTAGAAGTAGCAAAAGAATTGGAGCGAGATGGTGCAAGGACAATAACAGCTGACTGTTCTTTTTTTTTCAATATAATATCTTGACATCTGTCAATACAGATGTTAAAATACTTAACAGATTATAAAAGTGAGGTGGTAAAAATTAAAACTGAGGAGAGGAGAAACAAACTGCTGCAGAGATTAAAAAATGCAAAACAAGCTGTAATTGGTTCACAGCTGGCAGAAGAATTTGATGTAAGCCGTCAGGTTATTGTTCAGGATATAGCTCTTCTGCGTGCCCGGGGTGAAGGAATAGTGGCTACTTCTCAGGGCTATTTTTATGAAGATAATCTTGGTATACCTACTGTTAAAGCTTCTATTGCCTGCAGGCATGGAGATAATGATGAATTGAGGGATGAGCTGCTTACAGTAGTAAACTATGGTGGGAGGATTATTGATGTTAAAGTTGAGCATCCAATTTATGGTGAGCTCAGCGGCAATCTCATGATTAGCAGCATAGATGATGTTAATATTTTTATTGATAATTATCAGCAAAATGAGGCTTCACTGCTTTCGGAATTAACTGATGGAGTTCATCTGCATACAATTGAGGCAGTCAATGAGCAGGTGATAGAAAAAATTAAGGCAGAACTGAGAGAAAAAGGATATCTGCTTGAAGAATGATTTGTTTTTGTTTTAGCTGTAAAGACATGTGTAAAGTTTTACTGTAAATAAGTTTTGTTAAAATCATTTTTTTAGGTGATAATATTCAAAAAGCTAAAATAGGTGCTGATAAAATATTATATTTACTAAAGGTGATAATCTCAATAAAGGGGAGTGGATTTATGTGAAAGGAGACAAATTAAAGAGATTGAGGCTGATATATATATGTATTATGGTTTTTCTTGTGATTTCAGCTTTTGTTATACCCTATAATTTTTTAAATTCTATTAATTCATTTAAGGGCGCATTTTTATTTTGGAGCATATTTGCTTTAACTGATATTTATTTAACTATTAAAATAACATCTTACTGGGGGGATAATTAATGCCAGCTGCATATCTATATACGGCAGTGATTCTATACATATTTGTTGGTTCACTAGTTGCCTTAATGGCTCGGAAAAATATGAGTAAAGGAATTACAGAATACTTTTTAAATGGGAGAAACACAGGTGGTATTGTATCTGCTCTCTCCTACAGTGCCACAACTTATAGTGCCTTTATGATGATTGGACTGGCCGGGTTTACATATTCAGGTGGAGTAGGAGCACTGGGTTTTGAATTGATATATTTGTCAGGGCTTTCTCTTGTAGCTTTTTTTGGGCCCCGTTTCTGGCTGATAGGCAGGAAAAACAATTATGTTTCACCATATGAGATGCTTGGTGACCGCTATCAAAATAGGTGGATAGCTTTTGCTGCTTCACTTTCAGCATGTATATTTTTGATTCCCTATTTAGCGGTTCAGCTGATGGGAGTTGGCTATCTTTTAAATGGTCTTTCTAATGGGAAGATTCCATTTATTGTTGGAGTTATTACTGCTGGTGTACTCGCAATTGCCTGGGCATTAACTGCCGGTATGAAATCTATCAGCTGGACTGATTCCCTGCAGTCACTTATTATGATCACTGTGAGTATTATTATACTTTTTTATGTTGTTTATCAGCATTTAGGAGGGTTTTCAAAATTTTTTTACTCTCTTTCTCATCTGGATGGCAATATGCTTACAGTGCCTGGCCCCGGATTTTTTAAATTCAATAATTTTTTAGCTCTCAGCCTGCCCTGGTTTTTCTTTTCTATTTCCAATCCACAGGTGAGTCAGCGTCTATTTATTCCTCGTGATTTAAAATCTATGAAAACAATGATAAAAGGTTTTTTAATTTTTGGCTTTATTTTTACCATTGTTTCAGTAATCTGGGGATTTTCTGCCCGCTTATTGATACCCGGTCTTCAAAATGCTGATCTGGCTACTCCAGAACTTTTGGCTTCAAGATATGTACCGCCGATTCTTGCTTTAACAGCAATGATTGGAATTACAGCAGCAGCCATTTCTACTATTGATTCGATAATGCTTACACTTTCGTCACTGATTGTAAAGGATATATTTAAGAATATGGAGGATAGGCTGGATAAAGATAAAAGTTTAAAACAATTGAGGACTGCAAAATTATCTATTTTAGTTATCGCTTTATTAGGGTTTTTCTTTGCAGTTCAGGAATTTGATCTTATAGCGGTTCTTTCTGTAGCAGCTTCAGTTGGACTGCTTGTTACTGTTCCTTCAATGTTTGGTGCTTTTTTCTGGAAAAAAGCTACTGCTGCCGGGTCACTGAGCAGTATTATTATTGGTTCATTGACTGCTCTTTACCTCCAATTTTTTGGATGGAGCCCTTTAGGACAGGGAGCAGGAATCTGGACTCTTTTAATTTCTAGTATTGTTTTTATTTTTGTAAGTCTGCTAACTGAAGCACCGGAAAAAAAGGCAGAAGAATTTATCTGTTATCTGCAAAAAGAGTGTGTGGAGAAAAATATTTTGTAACTTATGTTGATGTACCAGGTACAAAAAGGCCTTTTTGTACCTGGTACGGTCTGCTGGTCTGCAAATTATACATTTGCTTTTCGACGTCTGAAAAACTTAATAACTTCATTTAAGATTAAAAATAACACACTGGAAATTAGAATTCTACTCCAGGCGGCTATTCCTACCCCGGCAAAACCGAGAAAATCGTTTATATATGGAATATAAACTACTCCTAATACTAATCCAATTGAAATCAAAATTGCATATAGTATTTTGGGGTTACTAAAAAAGTTCTTAGAAAAAATACTCTGATATTCATATCTTAAAGACATAATATTTATCCACTGCAGACAGGCAACAGTTAAATAACTGATTGTTGTCGCCTGAGCATATAATTTTCCTCCTTCACTAACAGCTGAAATTTGTCCGTTAATGAAAGAATAGAAATTTAAATAAGCAAAACCTCCAATTACTAAAGCCATAAAGGCAAACCTGCTGAAACTTTTTTTATTAACAATATGGTCATCCTGACTTCTTGGCGGTGAGGTCATTATCTGCTCTGAAGCTGGATCAAAAGTATAAGCTGTTAATGGTAAAATTTCAGCTAGGAGGTCAATTGATAGAATCTGAATAGCCAGTATTGGAATCGGTAAGTCAAAAAGTGCTGCTGCAATTAATCCAAGCAGAACCAGTGTTAATTCAGCCCCATTGGCAGTTAATGTTCCCAGAATTGTTTTCTTTAAATTATTATAAATGGTCCTTCCTTCTTTAATCGCATAAACTAAGGTTGGATAACTGTCATCCAGCAAAATCAACTCTGATGCTTCTTTGGACACATCTGTACCCATCTGCCCCATAGCAACACCAATATGAGCACTTTTTAGTGCTGGAGCATCATTAACTCCATCTCCTGTTACAGCAACAATTTTCTGCTGTTCTTTTAAATTTTTAACTATCCGCAATTTATCCTCAGGTGATACCCTAGAAAAAATAAGTGACTTGTTTTCTTCCATAGTCTGTCTAAGTTTTTCTTCACTCATCTCTTCCAAATCTTTGCTGGTAAATACTGGTACATCTTCATCATCAACAGAAAGACTAATTTCTTTACCTACTGCCTGGGCAGTAGTTGCATGATCACCAGTCATAATATAGGTATCAATATAGGCATCATGTGATTCCTGAATGGCTTCCTTAACTCCTTCTTTTGGAGGATCAATCATCGCCACCATTCCCAGAAAAATAACATCCTTTTCTATTTCTTCTAAAACATAATCTGTCTCATCATCTTCAAGTTTGCGGTAGGCAACTGCTAAAACCCGCATTGCATCTTTTGAATACTTTTCATTTATTTCCTGTAATCTTTCTTTGTCTTTTTCTGTAATCTCTACTATTTCTCCATCTTTGAGAATATGTTTGGAAACAGAAAGTACACTCCCCAGAGCACCCTTCATCTTAAGATAATTTCCATCTTCAAATTCTCTAATTGAACTCATTCTTTTGCGGTCAGAATCAAAACTGAATTCATGTAATTCAGGATTTTCTTCATCTTCTTTAGGAGAGCGAGTACCAAGTTTTGTAGAAAGAGTAATTAGCGCAGCCTCTGTTGGATCACCTATTGCATACCAGCCGGGGTGATCTTCATCTGGCTCATGAATTTCTGCATTGGAAGCCATTGTAGCAGCATCAAAGATAATTTCCATTTCTGCAATTTCTTCTTCAGTCAGCGGTTCACCATCTTCACCTAAAAGTTCGCCTTCAGGCTCATAACCTAGTCCTGTTACTTCATACTCCCTACCATCAAAATATACTTTTTTAACTGTCATTTCATTTTTGGTTAAAGTCCCAGTTTTGTCTGTACAGATAACATTGGTTGAACCAAGAGTTTCAGCAGAAGAAAGCTTTTTGACTACTGCATTTTTTCCTGCCAGTCTTTTTACTCCCTGAGACAGAGCTACTGTAACCTGCATCGGTAAAGCCTGAGGTACAACAGCTGCAGCTACACCAAGAGCATATATTAAAGCGAAGTTCAATCCATAACCTCTGTAAATACTTACACCAAAAAGTGTAAATCCAACTGCTACTGCAAAAATACCAATTCGATTGGCCACTGTATGCAGTTCATCCTGAAGAGGGGAGCGAGATTTATCTTCTTCCTGGGTCATCGAAGCAATTTTGCCCATTTCAGTTTCCATTCCAGTTTCAACTACAACTCCCTTGGCTGAACCGGAGGCAACTGTTGTTCCCAGATAGGCCATATTGTCCCGGTCTGCTAGTGGTCTTTCTTCTTCAATTTGGTTGGAATGCTTTTCCTGTGGCATAGATTCACCGGTTAGAGAAACATCATTTGTTCTTAAATTAAATGATTCTATAATTCTCAAATCAGCTGGAATTTTATCTCCTTCTTCCAGACTAACAATATCTCCGACAACTAATTCTTCCTGCGGAATTTCTCCGATTTGATCATCACGAATTACTTTTGAAGGTGAATTAACCAATTTATTTAAGGAATCAATTATTTTTTCAGCTTTATATTCCTGCATAAATCCAATTACAGAGTTAACTATAGCAATCAAAAACATTACTGAAGCGTCACGATAACTTCCGATTAATAATGACATGACAGCGGCTATTAAAAGTAAGATCACAAGTACATCTTTAAACTGCTGTAAAAAGATTATAAATAATGACCTTTTTTTAGCTGCTTCAAGAACATTTTTCCCATCTCTTTTCAGTCTTTTTTCTGCCTCTGATTGGCTCAGCCCCTGAAGACTGCTCTCTAAAGCTTTTACAACATCCTTTGCTTTCTGTCTGTAAAATTCTTTTTCTGCCACCTATTGACCCTCCTCGGGGCAAGCCCACGAGGATTCCTGCTTCTTAGAAGTGGTAACCCACCATCTCCACAGGCTTAAAATCCTGTTAGCCCAACAGTATATCCTCTAACTTGCCTTTTGTATT
>NZ_QPJE01000012.1 GCF_003337245.1 Halanaerobium sp. MA284_MarDTE_T2 | reverse complement strand
GTTGCTGAACCAGTATTAGCTTAAATAAAAAAATGAGAAACTAAGAATGAACGAGCTTAACAAACATATTCTCCATATTTAGGGGGTTGAACCGATAGCACAGAGCGGGTTAGTAATAATCGTTTAACCCAAATTATGATTGAAGATATTACTCAGAATATTAGAGAATATAAATATTTTGATTTTACTACTCCTGATACTTGGAAATTTTGGTATGATGAAATTGATAAAGATGCTGAAAATGCAGATTTTGTAATTCTAAAAAATACTAATAAATTAGAATTAAAAAAGAAAGTAGCTGAAAATCTACCTTTAAATAAAGAAAGGGCTCTAACCAATTTAGTAGAATTTAAGTTAAAAAATTATGCAGGTGAGAAAATTATTCTTTATAAAAGATACAAAGATGGAACTGGTATAATCAAATTTAAAAATGGAACCACAATAGTTTTTGAAGATGACAAGATAAAATTCACTGATGATATTAAAATAAAATATGTAGATAGTAGTGGTAATAATAAAGAAAAAACTTTTACAGGTGGTACTGAAATAAGGCTTATTGAAGGTAATGAGATAAGACTTAAAGATAACAAAAAAATAAATCGAGATAATGTCAGGAAAATTATTGTTGATGGTACAGAAATTGATTTTAATAACAATGCATTTGAATTTGAAATAAGAGTAGATTTAGGAAATGGTAATGTTATTGAAGAATTAAAAACTGTATATCCTCGTAACCTTAATTTCTGGAGGTGATCATTATGAAAAAAAATCTTAAAAATAATGATGGAATAGCCTTAGTAATGGTTATTTTATTATTAGCTCTGGTTGGAAGTTTAGCTACTGCTATGATGCTTATGTATTCTTCAAATATAGGTTTAGTACAGGATGCAGCTGCACGCAGTCAGGCATTTTATGCAGCTGAAGGTGGAGCAAATTATCTTGATTTAAAGTTAAATAAATTTTATCAAGATAATATTGCTGGTAAAGGTTTTTTTTCAGCTGAAAAAATTTATAAAGAGCTGCAGAAATTGCAAAGCCAATTTGAAGATGATTTAAATATTGCGGGTTATGGTATTACTATTGAATTTAATCCACATTCTAATTATGAAGAAAATAATATTTATATCTATGAAATTACAGCTGATAATGGTAATGAAAGTGAGACTATTAGAGTTGAATATTTAATTGAGCATTTAATTGATTATTTTAAATATTCTAGATTTGCAAATAAAATTAATCTCAATGGGTATAATCGATTTTATAATGTAGATGATCACAGTTTTGGAACTGCTGAAGTTTTATATAGTAAATGGTCTAACAGTTCCTCTTATTTTGAGGGAGAATTAGTAGTCCATGATAATAAGGTTTATGTCAGTAAAGGTGATTATTCTGCAGGTGAAGCAGTAGAACCTGGAGAAGATAACTGGCAGGATAACTGGATGATTGATAATTCTTTTAAAGAATGGAATAATGATAAGATTTATAGATCACGAGAAAAAGTGATTTATGATAACGAAATTTATACAAGTAAAGTTAATGATAATGAAACACAACCGGATCCTGATAATCCTAATAATGATTATTGGGAAATAAATGATCCAGATATATCAAAAGTAGGACTTGCTAAGGGAAAGGTTGATTATAATCAAACATCACTTCCTAGTCCTGATGATTATGATTATCAAGAAAAAATTGTAGAAGAATTTAAGAGAAGATTAGATGAAGAAGGCGGCTACACTTATGAAGATGATCAGGGAAGTTATAGTAATTGGAGTAATCAATCTTATTCTGTTGGTACAAAAATTAATTATAATGGTAAAGTTTATAGGGCTGAAAGAAGAAATAGATTTTTGTGGTTTACAATTCCACAGCCTGAACCACAACCTGATTTAGAACCTGATTCAGAGGATTATAATGGTTGGAGAGATTATTGGGTAGAAATGAATGCAGGTCAGGCTTTTATAGATGACAATAACCAATTTTACAATGATGGAAATTATATTTACATTGATGGAGATTTGACACCTAATGTAGCAGCAAGTATGGATTTTTCAAAAGCAGATGATGTACTTCATATTTTAGTTGATGGAGAAATAAGTCCTTATGCAAATCTTTCTCTTGATGGAAATGCAAATATAATTTTTTATACAACTGCTGAGACAGTTTCGTTTGAAAATGGTCATATTACTATGCCTTGGGAATCTGATATTAATTTAGCATATTTTGCTCCTTTTGCAACTTATACAAGTAATGATTTTAGTGGTGGTTATGCTTCTTCAATGATATTTAATGAAATAAATTATACAGATCAGGATATTTCAAGTGTTAAAACTTACTCTGAAGATAATCCTCTAAGGGGAAGTATAGATCCTGGTATAGCAGATTTAACAAGAGTTCATGGTGGTAACTATAGCTATAATAGTGATAAAACTGGTCCTATCAGATTAGACTGGAGCGTAATTAGATAAATAAAATAGAAGGGAGATGAATTATATGGCAGTAAGTCCATTATCTTTAATCAAAGGAATAAAGTATGTTAGTCTTGATTTTGGCCACAATAGTATTAAATATTTAAGCAGCAGAGCAAAAAATGGCAAGCTAAAGCTGCTTGCATCTGGTAGGAGAGAATTACCTCCTGGAACAATTAAAGATGGTAAGATTATCGATACTCATCTTTTAACAAAAATTATTGCAGATATTTTTAATGAAAAAGATATGAAACCAGGTGTTTTATTGGTTACACCAGCTTCTGGACAGGAGTTTGTTAGAAATCTTAAAATGCCTAAAATGCCTGAAGATGAGTTAAAAGAGGCCTTGGTCTGGGAAGTTCAGGATTTTATGGATATTGAGGTGGAAAAAATTGCTTTAGATTATATTATTATAAACGAGGAAAATGATCAGTATGAGCTTTTAGTGACAGGGATATCAAAAGATATTCTTAATGGTTATTTAGAGATATTTGATAATAATATGTTGAAAGTTGAGGTTTTCAATTTGGAAGATATGGCATTAATATCTCTACTAAGTAAAGATAAAAGATTAGAAAAACCAGCTTTAATTTTAGATGTTGGAGCTAGGAGTTCTAAAATTTTAATTGCTGCTGAAAATAAGTTTTATCTCAGTCGAGAAGTAGATACTTCAGGCGATAATTTTAGTAATTTATTTTTGAATGGAGAAAAAAGTCATGAAGAGGCTGAAATTGAAAAGAAAAAATTTGAGTTTTTTCCTGAGCAGGCAGAAGTTGAAGAAAAAAAATTTGATTTAATGCTTACAGATATTGACACTGCTGAAACAACACAGAAACGGGTAAAAGAGTTGGTAGATGAGATAATTTTTGAGATAAATCGTTCTTTAGAATATCATAATGAGAGAAATAAAGAAAATCCTGTTGAAAATATCTATTTAACAGGTGGCGGCTTATTATTAAATGGATTAACCAGCTATTTTAAAGAGCAGATAGATTATAAAATATCGATTATCGACCCCTTAAAAGAATTTGATTTCAAGAATGATGTCAAACAGATCAATAAACATTTTATGGCAACTGCCGCTGGTACTATTATTAGTGAGGTGATGCATAATGAGAGTTAACCTCCTTGAAAAAGATGATGGTGTAAAAATTGAATGGATGGAAATTGTAGTTGTCTTATTAATATTTTTAATTATTGCAGTACCAGCCTTAAATTATTATTTTAATTATTTAAAGGTTCAAAATCTTGAAAAACGCAGAAACGATTGGGAAACAAGATTAGAAGTGCTGCGTCCAGAGGAAGAATATTATTTTCAGTTAGAAGATGAAATTGCTAACTTTAAACTCCCAGAAAAAGTTGAACTAGAAAAATATACTACTGCACCATTTTTTATAGAATTTGCAAAAATAATTGGTGATAATATTACTTTTAATCGTTTAGATTACAGCAGAGGACAGATTCAAATTAATGGTAATGCTGAAACTATTAGATCATTATTAGATTTTAGTTCGCGTATTTTTAATTCAGATATTTTTTCTATTATTTCTTTAGAAAGGTTTAGAAAAAATGATAGCTTAGAATTTAATTTAATTGTGGAGCTAGATAATAAAGATAGAGGGGTGATTTATAATGAGTAATTTGTCTAAAAGAGAAAAAATACTACTTTTTATTTTATTTGTCACAGTAGTAATGGCTGCTTATTATTATTTGCTCTATCAACCTATCAAAGCTCATCAGCAGGATTTAGAAAATCAGATTACAAATATTCAAAGCGAATATACAGCTGTATTGAATAAAGTAAATCAAATTAATAGTTTAGAAAAAGAATTGGTTGAATTAAAAAAAGAAAGAGAAGAACGATTAGAAACAGTGGTTAGAGACGCTGAAGAGATTTTAGCTGCTGTTGATTATTTTGCCAGGGAAAGTAATGTTGATATCAGAAGTTATCAAAAAAGAAATACAGATAATGGTTATCCCTTTACTTTTGAAATTCAGGGTGGATATTTTGAATTACTATCCTTTCTTCAAATGCTAGATAACTGGGATTATAGATTAGTTGTAGAAAATTTGACTGCCAGTAATGTTCAGCAGCAGGAAAATTTAATTTCTTTAAATTTAAATTTATTTTATCATCAGTCAGATGAGTTAAGAGAGTTTATAGAAAATTCAGCGGGGTGATTTAATGAAGATTTTCAAATTATTATCTATCGTTATTTTAATATTAATGATTAATAGTACAGCTTCTGCTTTAGATCTTGATGTGGAAAGTGATTTAAACGAATTTGCAGCTGCAAATAAACTAAGTAGTACTCAAATTAAAAATTTAAAAAACCCATTTTTTATAGAAATAGAAACTGATGAAATTTCAGACGAAATTGCGACAGAGGAAAATTATCTCACAGAAGAATTTACTGCTGTTGAGGAGAGTAATCAAGTAGAAGAGACAGTTTCAGAACCAGAGATAGTAATTGATGGAGTAATAAAAGCTGCTAATTCTAGAATGGCTTTAATTGTAAGTTATAACCAGGATAAACATCTTCTTAAAATTGGAGATATGATGAATGGCTATAGACTATCTTCTTATCAAAATGGAGAAGCAGTATTTATAAAAAATGGCAGTTCCATTAGAGTTAAATATTAAAAAATTTGAGGCATATTGATTGGAGGCAAAGTAAATGATAAAAATAAAGAAGATTTCTTTTATTATTTTAATATTGGTTATATCTTTAACAGCAGCAGCATCAGCAGGACCACAGGACAAAATAGAAGATATGAATTTCAGAAATGCTGATATTGTTGATGTGTTGAGAGCTATTGCAGAAGTGGCAGATGTTAACTTAATAACTGACAGCCAGGTTGTTGGTAATATTACTGTTCATTTACAGGATATTACTTTTGAAAAATCTTTAGATTTAATAACTAAAACAAGAGGATTAGATTATAAATGGGACAATAACACTGTAGTAGTTGCTCAGCCTGAAAAAATCGATCAAATCTATTCTAATTTAGTTACAGAGTTTGTCAAAGTTAACTCAAGTGACTTTGAGAATATAGGAATTATTGTTAAAGAAATATTTCCTGAAACATTAATTTCGATGGACATATCAAGAAGGCAGTTTATTATTAAAGGAGAGAGTAATCGAGTAGAAGAAATTAAAGAGATGATTAATAGGCTTGATTCTGCTAAAGTACTAAAAGGGAGTAGTGGAACAGATTTTGAAAATAGGGAAAGTGAAGAAACTAAACTATATAGTGAAAGTTACACTGTTTTAAATGCAGATTTAGCTGATTTAGAATCAAAATTACGTATAGTTAATTCAAACTTAAATTTTCAGGTTAACCCTTTAACAGAAACTATAACGATAAGTGGAGAAGAAGAATCAGTTAAGAGTATTTTATCAATGGCTAAAACTTATGATCAGAGTTTGGAGCCTGAAACTCGTAAAATGAGAGTTGACTATATAGATACTGCACAAATAACTGAAATAATAAATAAATTTTATCCAGACATTCAACTTCATGTTAATGCTAAAAGAAAAGAAATTATTATTAATGGGGCAAAAAATAAGCTTGACGGAGTATCAGAGTTAATTAAAGAGATAAATACGCCGCAATATCAGGTTATTATTGAGACCAGGGTAGAAGAAATCTCCTCAGATTTAACTAGAGAAATTGGAATGAAATATTCTGATTCAATGGATGTAGGGATTGGTGATATTATAATTGAAAGAAATACAGATCTTGATAAAATAGAAGATTTAACTTATAAATGGCCTGAAATTTTTAAATTGTTAGACACATCTTCTGACTCTAAAACTTTAGCCAGACCTAGCTTAATGACTTTAAATGGCGAAGAGGCTAATTTATCAATAACTGACAAAGAACCATATGCAGTTCAAGAAGAAGATGATGATGGGGATATTACAACTACCTGGGAACATGTTGAAGCAGGAGTTAAATTAACTTTTACTCCCTGGATTACAGAAAATGATGAAATTGAACTTAAAATTGCACCAGAAGTGAGCAGCTTTTATGAAATTAATCCAGATAGATATTCAAATATAGATACTACACCACCTCCAGCTACTAAAACCAGGAGTGTAGAAACTACTTTGCGTTTAAATAATAATGAAACATTTGTAATAGGTGGCTTAATTCAGACTGATGGAGAAGGAAAAATTACTAAAATACCTCTTTTGGGTGATTTACCTATCTTTGGTGAACTTTTTAAATCTCGCTCAAAAAGTGAATCGACTAATGAGTTATTGATTTTTGTAACTCCAAGAATTATTAAATATGGAGAAGAAATTGAAAATCAGGATTATATCAGAGATGACAATGTAGAAGTAGATTCTGATACTGAAAATTCTTCAGCAGAAAAAACTAAAGCAGAAATAATAAATGAGTATTTACAGGAAAGCGGTAAAAAAAGAAAAGAATTATTAGACAGTCTAAGAAAAAATAATGATAAAAAAGAAAAAGAATTTGAAGGTCTAACTCCTGAAGAACTAGAATCTATATTAGCAAATTAAGATTAAAAATGTGATAAATGTAATTAAAGCTTGGCTTTTAAGCTGGACTTTTTTTGTTAATTTATTATCAATTCAATTTTCAGCTTTATAAATCCTCAATAATTTCTAACATCTAAAATTTTGAGTACTTAATGTTTTTGTGTTACAATTATCATAATACTAATTTACTTAAGAAAAAGCAGTCATAAAAAGAGAGGGAGCATTCTTGTGGATATACTAAAAAAGAGTTTATTTGCTAAATTGATGGTTTTTTTAATTTTGGCTGGGATTATTATATTTGGAATACAAATTTATATCAGCAGTAATTATTATAGAGATAATATGAGAAGTGAGTCCGAAAAATATTTAAAAGAGAAATTGAGAGCGGAATCAGGTTATTTAAACAATGAGTTCACAAGAAGTCAGACTGGCTCAGAAAATATTGCGTCTTTGGTTGCTAATGATGTGAGCCATAATGAGGATCTTCTGTTTAATTATTTTGAAGATGTAATGCAGAATAATTCAATGATTGTTGGTGGTGGAGTATGGATGGAGCCAGGGAAATATATAGAAGGGCAGAAGTATTATGGTCCTTTTTTATATTTAGAGAATAACTCTATTCAGGTCTCCTGGGAATATAGTAATCAAGATGGAAACTATTTTCAGTATGACTGGTATCAAGATGGTCTAGGTCAAGAATCAGTCTGGTCTGAACCATATACTGATCCAATCTCAGGTGTACCAATGATCACTGTGTCTTCTCCTATTAGAAGAAATAATAAAGCAATTGGAGTTGTTACCTTAGATATAGGTTTAGCCAGGATGGAAGAGTATGTTGGCGGACTTGAAATAGGTAAAAACGGCCAGGCTTTTGTAATTAGTGATCAGGGAAATTTTATTGTTAACCAGAATTTAGAAAATGCAATGGAAACTAAAATAACTGATTCTGAAAGTTCATTATCAGGAATTGGAAATCAGATTATAAATGCTGATCAACCGGGTTTAACTAGAACAGTGATTAATGGTGAAGATTATTTGTTATCTTATCAGGAAGTTGGAAATAGTGGATTAAAACTAGTTTTAACACTGCCTGAATCAGAACTTGGAATTACTCAAAATGTAATTAATACCTCAGTTATTTCTGCAGCTGCAATGCTGGCTTTTTTACTAATCATTTATCTGCTTATTAAAAAGTTAGTGCTCAAATATCTAAGAATGGCAGTTGAACATGCAGAAAGTGTGGCTGCCGGAAATTTAATGGCTGAACTTCCAGCTGACTTTGTGAACAGAGAAGATGAATTTGGTCGTTTAGGATCTTCACTAAAAAATATGACTGATAATTTACAACAAATTCTTTCTCAAATTCAGTCGATGGCTCAGCAGGTTGCTGCTTATAGTGAGGAATTGTCAGCTTCTGGAGATGAGGTTGGTACATCTGCTGAAGAAGTAGGAATAGCTATTCAGAATGTTGCTGATGGAGCTGAAGAGCAGTCAATTAAGTTGGAATCTACAGCTGAAAATATAAATAATTTAAGTTCTAAAGTTCAGACAGTAGAAAAACAAGCTCAAGATATGAATCAGGTTTCCAGTGAAGTATTAAAAAAGGTTAAGAGTGGACAAAAATCGATTAATGAATCTATTGAACAAATTTCTAAAGTTGAAAAAGATACTAAAGAAGTTAGTGATGTAATTGAAAGATTAGGTCAGCGATCGGAAGAAATTGGTAAAATCGTTGAACTTATTAATAGTGTTTCCAGTCAAACTAACCTGCTTGCTTTAAATGCAGCCATTGAGGCGGCAAGAGCCGGGGAAGCCGGCAGAGGTTTTTCTGTAGTTGCAGATGAAATTAGAGAATTAGCTGAAGAATCTTCCCAAGCTACTGAAAATATAGCTGAGTTAATTAGTGCTATTCAAAAGGATGTTAATTTAGCTGTTGATCAGATGAATCAAAATACTGACCGGGTTAATCAAAGTTCTGCTAAGATTAATGAAAATGGCGAAATATTTGATAGGATCAGTGAAGAAATTGATAAATTAATTAATATTATCTTTAGTAGTGTGGAAAATATAAACCAGGCTGCTGAGACAAGTCAGGAAATTGAATCTGAAGTAGATGAAGTTAATAGAATTAGTCAGGATTTTGCCGGTAATGCGGAGGAAGTTGCTGCTTCTAGTGAAGAACAGATTGCTTCAACTGAAGAAATAGTATCTTCAGCTAAAAAATTAACAGAGATGGCAGAAGATCTGGCTGAAATATCAAATAAGTTTAAAATTTAAATAGGCATAGAGTAGTTAAATTAAATATAAGGTTGAGATTTATAATAATATATTATTTTTCTGGACTTTCCCCATTTTTTATATACTGCTGCAAAAAGGGGAGATGCAGGAATATTGAAATTTTTAGTCAATGAATCTTAACGAAATGAAGGAAGAAATAGGGTTGAACTGCAGGATGGAGTGAGCTAATCATGAGTCAGGAGGACTCATTGATTAGTGTGCCCTATTTCACACCCGAATTGAGTTTTAGATAAATCTAAAAATTTCGTTGATGACTAAAGCCCCCCTTTTGCAGCTTGAAAATAAATTTTGGGGAAACTCCTAATTATTTTTACATTGACATTAATAATAAAATGTAATACAGAGGTGGTATCATGATTAGTGTAAGATTATCTAAAGAACTTGAGGAAAAAATCAATAATTTATCCGAACAAAAAAATGTAACTAAGTCTGATATTATAAAAGAAGCTCTCGAAAAATATATTGAAGAACAAGAGAAACAAACTAAACCATATGAATTAGGTGTTGAACTTTTTGGAAAACATGGAAGTGGTAAAGGGAATTTATCTAAAACATATAAAAAGAAAGTGAGGGAAAAAATTAATGAAAAGCACCCTCATTGATGCAGGACCACTTATTGCTTTATTTGATAAAGATGATAAATATCATGAAAAAATAAAAGAATTTTTAAAGGAGTATCACGGTAGATTATATACATCTTGGCCTGTAATAACAGAAGTATTGCATATGTTAGATTTTAATGTTGAGGTACAAATTGATTTTTTAAAATGGATAAGAAAGGGTGCATTAAATGCTGTATCCCTAACTAAAGAAAGTATTACTAGAATTATTAATTTATCTAGAAAATATTTGGACGTACCTATGGATTTTTCGGATGCTACTCTTATTGTAATATCAGAAACTAAAAATATAAAAGAAATAATATCTATAGATGCAGATTTATATAATTTTTTTATATATATATATATAGAAATGTTAGAAATGAATATTTGCAAAATGTGTTCAAATATCAATAAAAATTTACGATTATTTAGGGGGCTATATAGATACAACAAATATCCAGACACGTCGGAATTCCAAGTAATGTTACATGGTATTGCTAATTAGTAGATTGTGAAGCAAAAAACCTTCTGATTAATTAATCAGAAGGTTTTTTCTCTATTGAGTTTGTATTATTTAAATCATCAGCCCTATATGTCGTGAGGGCAATAAAATAAGGGAGATTGTTCCCTGATTAATCTATATCAAATTTTTTAATTATTTCTTCAAGATTTTCAGCTTTATTTGATAATTCATCTGCAATTGAAGACATTTCTTCAACAGTAGCGTTTTGTTCTTCACTGGCTGCTGCCACTTCTTCAGCAGATGCAGAAGTTTCTTCGGATACTCCAGCAATATTTTGAGCTTCTTCTGATATTCCAGAACTTAGCTTATTTGTTTTCTTGAATTCTTCTACAGAATTTGCCATTCCCTGATTTATTTTTTCTAAAGTTTTTCTAATATCCTTAAATGTTTTATTAGATTCATTTACAAGTTTTTCTCCACTTAGAATTTCATCTTCACTTCTATTCATTTCTTCTCCAACTTTATCGGTTGTTTTGGAAACTTCATCGATTAAGTCTTTGATTTTATCAGCAGAAGCAGAAGATTCTTCAGCTAATTCCCTAATTTCGTCAGCAACAACACTAAATCCCCTACCAGCTTCACCAGCTCTTGCTGCTTCAATAGCTGCATTTAATGCTAATAAATTAGTCTGGTCTGCTATATTGTTTATTAAATCAATAATGCTTTTTATTTCTTCGGAAATAGATTGTAATTCAGCAATATCTGTAGAAACAGTTCTCATAGCTTCAACTATATTTTCCATTTGTTGATTTAAATTATCCATCTTCTGAGAACCTTCATTAGTAACAACATTCATATCATCAGTATAATTTTGTACTTTTTGATTGTTTTGATTTAAATTGTTTAAGCTATCAACTAATTTTTGAATGTTTAAAGATACATTTTCTACACTTTTAGCCTGACTATCTGCTCCTGTTGCAACTTCCTGGATAGACATAGCAACTTGTTCTGATGTATTTCCTACTTCTTTTGAACTAACATCTAAAGTTTTAGATGTTTCAGTAACATCTTCTGAAGTGTTTTTAATATTTTGTACTAAATGCTTTAAGTCCTTTACCATTAAATTAAATGAATTACCTAAACTTCCAAGTTCATCTTTTCTGTTCACTTCTACACTAGCATTTAAATTTCCTTTAGCAACCTTATCCATTTCTTCTGAGTATTTTAAAATAGGTTTTATTACCTGTTTTGAAATGTATAAAATTATAGCTCCTAATAAAACAATTAATACTATAATGGATAAAATTGTAGTTGTTTTTAATATTTTTTGATTTGCTTGATAAGCTTCTTCAGTTGGTATTTGAGCAAAAACAGTTCCTCCAATTTCTTCAATCGGTAAATATGAGGCTAACATTTTTTTATTCTCATTTTGATATTCAAATACCGTATTATTTGAATTTAAAAGATCTTTTAAATTAAACCAGTTGCTAACATTGAAATTATTTTCTATAAGGTTTTGATTCGGATGTGCTAAAAGCTGGCCCTCTTTATTTACAAGAAAAGTATTTCCTGTTTCTCCCACTTTTGTTTCATTAATTAAAGTGCTTATTTGTTTTAATGAAATATCTCCACCGATAACACCAGATATTTGTCCTTTATCATTAACTACTTTTTTAGTAATAGTAATAATTAATTCACCTGTTGCTGCATCTGTATAAGTATCTGTCCAAATAGATGAATTTGAGTTTAAAGCATCTTTATACCAACCTCTATTTCTTGGATCAAAATCATCTCCAAGATCAGCATTTGGATAAGTTAATAATTCCCCATTTTTAGTTCCCATATAAATTAAATTAAATTGAGAATATTCTTTCCCAATATTAGTTAATGTTTTTTTAATTTCAGGTTTGTTCAAATTTTTAAAATTTGTTTCTTCTGCTGTATAATTTACAATTTTTTTACTTTCTTCTAAAAAAGCATTAATTTGTGATTGAACTGCTTTTGTTATATTTTTATTTCTCTGTTTAGCCAAAAGTGTAATTTCTTCTTTTACTACAGAATTAATAAAATAACCTAATGTTGTCAAACCAATTATCATAATTAATGCAACAATAACTATAATTTTTAAATTAAGTTTTTCGTTGATTTTTAAATTTTTAATAATATTATTCACATCATACCTCCTTTCTCCATTTTGATAAATTAATAACTCAATTGGTAATGGATGTTATTATATCATTTATTTTTTGTCTGGTCAATTGATTTTAGCAAAAAAAGGAGGTCCCTCTTTTGCTGCTATAAAGATAATTTTGGGGAAACCCCTTTTTTATGTAAAGATAGTAATTTTTAAACAAATAATAAAACTGCTAATCCTGCTAAAATAGGTACTGGAATTGCTAAAAGCAATCTAAGACCTACAATTTTAGGGCCAAAAAATATTAAGCCATAAGCAACCCTTCCAATTCCAATAGCACCATATCCCATTAACATTGCCATTACTACACTTATATGAGCCCCTTTATCATAAAGAGATTTAATGATAGGGTAAACAGCATAAGGGCCACCTTGTAGTAGACCGGCTAAAAGCCCACCTGCAGTAATACCCTTTAGACCTGAGCCTTCCCCTAAGAGATCACTAACCTTTTCTTCAGGAATTAGTAATCCAATAGCCTGCGAAATTAATAAAGCAGCTATAATTAAAGTCAGTAAGCTGGTAAAGGTTTGAAAAGAATTGATAACCCCTTTTTTTGCTACATTAGGTTTAACTATAAATAAATATGCATATAAAATAGCTGCACCTAATATAATAATCCTTTGTCCCCAACTTTTGCCAATGATAAAATTTATAATATCCATGATTTTCCTCCCTGTTTTGTTTTTTTTAATTATCTTTACCTATGTAAAATATTTCATTAGAAGATTTATATTAGTTTGACATTAAAGCAATTATAACAAATATAGTTTATAATTGCAACTATATATGCTGTGTGTTAAAATTATTATAGAAGATAAATTAAGGGTAAGAAAAGGGGGGTTATAAATGGAAGATTCTCTGGTAAGATATATTACTACAATTTCAAAATATATAAATTATTATATTAATAAGAAAGCAAATGAATTTAATTTAAATATAAAACAGGTGCATATTTTAAGAATTCTTTATAATAATGAAGGAATTAATCAGGAAGAACTGTCAGATATTTTTAAAACAGATAAAGTAACTATTTCCAAACTTTTAAGCGGACTAGTAAAAGAAGGGTATGTAGAAAAAAAGAAAAATGAAGCAGACAAACGTGTTAAAAATTTATATGTTACTAAAAAAGGAAAAAATATAAAAAAGGAAATAAATGATATATTGAAAAGTACTACAGAAATATTATCTTCTGGTTTTACAGAAAAGGAAAATGCTGTTATCAGGAAGCTGCTAAATCAAATGCTAGAAAATATTTATGAAGAAATAAATTTAGAAATATAATAAATGATATTGCCTAACACAGTGTCAGTGTTCCTGTATATACTAAAAACTGGCTTATTCTTGTGCAACATGATCTCTGTTATGTTTTTTAAAATACAGCTAAATGCTGCTTCATTATTTCTATTTAATTTGCTGGTATAATATGATAAGATTAGAATAATAATAAAAATCTGTGGGGTATTTAAATGGATAGATCAAGAAAAAGTAGACAGCATTATCAGAGAACAATGAATTTAATGATGGATAATAATATAACAGAAGCAATAAGTGAACTTAAATTATCACTGAAGTTTAACCCTCGTCATACTGCTTCACTTAATATGCTTGGATTCTGCTATTATCTTAAATGTCGTTTTGACAGAGCAGAAGAAATTTGGGAAAAAAGCCTTTCCATTAAACAAAATTATAATGAAGCAGAAGAATACTTGAACCTGCTTAAAAATGAAAAGTTTTCTAAAATGAGAAAAAAATATAAAGAGATGCTCTTCAGTGATGATAATAAAACCGGCAGAAAAATAAAATTTTTAAAAAAAGTTATAAAAGAATATGGTGATCTAATTGAGCCATATATTATTCTTGGCCTGACCTATATGCAGAAAAAACGTTTTAAAAAAGCACTCCAGTATTTTAACCAGGCATATGAAAAAGATAAAGGTAGTGCAAACATACAGAAATATATTATTGAAGCAGAAAATAAACTGTCACAAAGAAAGAAGATTCCGCCCAGAGTTTTAATTCCTGCTGCAGCAGTAATTATGGTGCTTATATTAGGTTTTACTTTCAATTCGCTGTTGGGAAATTTTGGTCGACCGCTTCCAGCAGGTGAAGAAAGCCAGCAGATGGCTGAAGTTAAAAACATGTCTGGAGAAAGCACTGATTTAGCAGCAGAAAATGTTAAAAAAACTGCTGATAGAAGGGTAAATACAGCAGATAATAATGATAATGATGTAGATTTAAATCAGGTTAGTAGGCAGAATAAAAAGAAATATGATCTTATGGATATCAAGTTTGCTGAAGATATTTTTGCAGGAATTGATTTTAGAAAATTTATAAATAATAGAGATAATAAACTTCGGCCGAATCAGTATAAAATAAGTGTGGAAAATCAGCAGGGAAAATCCCCCTCAAAAAATGTGGGATCAGAAATTGAAGAAAGAAATACAGATAAAAATAATGACAGTACAGTAATAGGAGAGCTAAGTGATCAGCAGCTTTTTAACCTTGCTGTAGATGTTTTTGAAAAAGGTAATTACAGCAGGTCACTTCCCCTTTTTGAAAAATTATATACTGAAGGGAAAAGGAATTATTTAATTAGAGAAGCTCTTTTCTTTCTTGCCAGAAACTATGAACGGCTTGGCGCTTATAAAAAAGCCAAAAATTATTATTACAGTTATATAAATACCTATCAGAAAAGCAATTATTATGATGAGGCACTCTATAATTTAGGTCTGCTTCTTTATGAAAATAATCAAGTTGAAGAGAGCCGGCAAATTATGAAAAAAATTGTGGAAGAAGTTCCCGACAGCCTCTATAATAATTCGCGAGTAAAAGCAATATTGGAAAATAATTAGAAAAACTTTATGAATCAGCCTTTTTATAGTTTAAATAATTAGATAAAATAACGATACTAGTTGAAAAAATGGTGGAAAAGAGGCAGAAAAAAATCAATTTCGGAGAAACTCCAATCTATTCAACAATTTTAATTTCAAATATATGCGGCCAGAGTTTACCTGTTACAAATAACCTGCCGGTATCTTCATCATATGCAATACCATTTAAAACATTTATCTCATGTAAATAATTATCCGGATTAATAATACCTGACAGATTTATCATAGAATTTATTTCTCCACTTTCAGGATTGATCCGTAAAATATAATCTTCAAACCAGATATTGGCAAAAATCTCACCATTTATATATTCCAGTTCATTTATATTAGAAATTTTTTCTCCATATGCTGCCACCTCTATTGTTCTGAGTACAGAAAAATTATCCGGATTTCTGTAATATATTTTATTACTTCCATTGCTCATTATCAGGTGCTGGCTGTCATTTGTCAGCCCCCACCCTTCACCTTTATAACTGAACTCTTTTAGCAAATTAAAATTCAGGTCATAAACATAAGCAGTTTTTGCCTTCCATGTTAGCTGATATATTTTATCATTCAGGATAGTTATACCTTCTCCAAAGTGATTGCCGGGCAGTTTTTTGATTTTTAATATTTCACCAGTATTTAAATTGATCTTTTTTAGTGATGACTTATCATACAGCCCGGTACTTTCATATAGGAATCCATTAAAAAACTCCAGCCCTTGAGTAAAAGCAGTGCTGTCATGTGGATAGGTATTAATAATTTTATAGCTGTAAGATTTAATTTTAGCAGATACAGCAGAAGGGGCGGCAAAAATAGTAATAATTATAAGTAATAATATCGTTTTTTTCATTAATATCTCCTTTCTTTTCCCTATTATAATTCTTCAGAAAAGTTTGAGGACCTGCAAATATATTATTTTTCAAAAAAGATTTTGGTTAAAATAGAATGAATTTTTGAGGCTGAAGTTCTTAATTGAATGAGAGATTATTTAATGGCTGATAAAGATATTTAACTTTTAGAATAATACTTACGATAATAATTATATAAGAGATTTGAGAAGAGGCTGCAGCAAAATGATTTTATGTAAATATGTGCAAAAATTTTAAATAAAAGAGGGAGAGGATCTTTCATAAAATGAAATTACTAAAATTCAAGTCTATCAGAGCAAAGTTTTTAATACCTACACTTATTGTTCTGATAGCAGGGATGGTAATAATAGGATACATAGGCTATGATACACAGAGAAATTATATAATGAATCAGACTGAAGAAACAGCAACATCTAAGATGGAAGAAATAAAAACTATTATTGATGACAGGAAAGAAAATGCCCAGCTTACAGAAGAAGCAATAGATAAACATCTTATCACAATAGCCAGAATGGTAGATCAGTTTTTGTCAACAACATCTGAACCAATGATTCAGGGGAAGATAAATGCACTGATGGAGGAGCTGAATGTGGCAGAAATACATGTAACAGATGCAGATGGAGTAATAAAGTGGTCCAGTGTAAGAGATTTTATTGGCTTTGATTTTAAGGAAACAGAACAGACACGCCCATTTTTGAAAGGGCTGGAAAATGAAGATTTTGAGCTGGCTCAGGCACCTCAACAGAGGGGGACAGATAAAGAATTATTTAAATACATAGGGGTTGGAAGAACAGATAAACCGGGAATTGTACAGATTGGTGTACAGCCGGCAGAACTGCAGGAAATTTTAGCAAAAATAGATATCACCCGCACTGCAGAGATAACCAAATATGGCCGAAATGGTTATGTTTATATAATAGATCAGAATGGAAAAATAATAAGTCATCCAGACAGCAGCTTGATAGGCAGCAGTATTACAGATTACAGCTGGGGAAATACAATTTTAAATACGCAGGAAGGTAGTGATATTATCAATCTGGAGGGAAAAGAACTTCTCCAGCATTATATGCCTTATAATGATTATATTATAGTTACAGCACTGCCGACTTCAGAATATCAGTCAGCACTTGATACATACAGAAATAAAATATTGATTACTATATTAATTGCAATTATTATAGCTACAATTGTAGTCTTTATGGTAACCTCATCTGTAGTAAAGCCTCTTAAAAATGCTATCAGTTTTGCAGAAGAAATAGCAGATGGGAATCTTTCTGTAGCAGAGCTGAAAGTAAAAACTAAAGATGAAGTGGGAAAACTGTCAGAAGCCCTTAACAATATGCTTAAAAGCTTAAAAAGCCTTGTCGGTCAGGTGATAGATATGTCAGGCAATCTGTCGGCTTCTAGTGAAGAACTGTCAGCATCAGGTGAAGAAGTAGCTGCATCTGCTGAACATGTAGGAACAGCAATCCAGGATGTGGCTTCAGGTGCTGAAGAACAGTCCGCACAGGCAGAGGAAACAAATGCTCTGCTTGATGAGCTGACAAAACAGATTAACATAGTCAACACTGCTTCTGAGGCAATGAATAGAAAAGCAGATGAAGTGATAGGAAATATAGAGATTGGTAATAAATCTATAGAAAATTCTGTAGCAGAAGTTAACAAACTTAAAGAAAATTCCAATAATGTATCTGATGCCATAGATTCTCTTGCTGAATCATCACAGAGAATTGGTGAGATAATAAAGTTGATTAAAGATATATCTGCTCAGACAAATTTGCTTGCTCTAAATGCAGCTATTGAAGCAGCAAGAGCAGGAGAAGCAGGCAGAGGATTTAGTGTTGTTGCAGATGAGATAAGAGAACTGGCTGAACAGTCTGGTGAGGCTACAGAAGAAATATCAGAACTGATTGGTGGGATTCAGAAAGATGTACAAGTATCAGTGAAAAATATGAAACAGACCGAAGAAGCTGTAGATACAAGTGTAAACTCAATAGAAGAAAGCGGAAAGTCTTTTGAAGATATAAGTCACGCAGCTTCTGTTTTAAATAATATTATAGAAAATATAATAAACCAAGCTGAAAAGATGGAGCTTAATAGTGATGAAGTAGCATCTGCAGTAAAACAGATTGCAGCAGTCAGCCAGACAGCGGCAAGTAATGCAGAAGAAGTTGCAGCAGCAAGCGAAGAACAGAGTGCCTCAACAGAAGAGATTGTAAATTCTGCTCAGGAACTTGCAGAAATGGCTCAGGAACTCTCAAATGCAGTAAATAAATTTAGAATTTAAAAGAAGGAATATATAAGGAGAAGCCAGGTTGAGATTTTTCTCGGTCTGGCTTTAACTTAAGATTGTTAAATTCTCTATATAAAAAATTATTATTCTAATATTAAATCTACAGCTAAAAAGAAGTATGTAGGCTTTAATTGAAGCTTGTTGGATTACATTGACTGTAGCAGTATTTAAAAACAGCCTTAAATTAACGATAATAATAATGATGACAGATTTAAGGGGGCGGTATTGTGATAGGAAGAGGAATAAACAACAATTTACTGAAAGTTTATGTTGATAACTATCCAGCTAGAAAAGATATCGGCTTCTATAATATTGCAGATATAGGTAAGGATATTGCTGAAAAAGGACAGCAGTCTGCATTTAAGGCAGCTTCCTTTTATGCAGAAACAGGTGATAAGCTGAGGGATTTTGAAAACTACAAAATTTCTGATCTTGCAGAAGAAATTATGTACACAGAGGAAAGAGAATTAACTTTAAAGTTCAAAAGAGGTCCAAATATAGATGTCAGAGCATAAATTAAAGGAGGGATTTAATTGGAAATTTTGAGCCGTGATTTTGGGAAAATTGAGATAGAAAGAGAAAATATACTGCACTTTAAAGAAGGTCTGCCGGGCTTTGAAGATTACAGAGAATTTGTGCTTCTTCCTTACAGTGAAGATTCACCTTTTATAATAATGCAGTCACTAAAAAAGGCAGATATTGCTTTTGTTACAGTAGAGCCGGGAAACTTTATCAATAATTATGAATTTGAGATAAGTGATAAAGCAGAAAAAGAATTGAAGATAAATGATATAGAAGACGTTTTGGTGCTGAATATAATAACATTGAAAGATAAGGTGGAGGAAATTACAGTTAATCTTTCTGCCCCACTGGTAATCAATATGTACGAAAAACTGGGAAAACAGATTATACTAAATAATCAAAAATATAAAGTTAAATATCCCCTTTTTTCTTCTGAAGAATTTGAGGTGGCAGAATAATGCTGGTGCTGTCGCGAAAATGCAACGAAAAAATAGTTATTGATGGTGAGATTGAGATAATTGTAGTTGGTATAGAAAATGGTAAGGTTCAAATTGGTATAGATGCCCCAAAGGAAGTGGAAATTTTAAGAAAAGAACTGATTGAAGAAGTAACAGAAGAAAATAAAGCAGCTGTTATGAAAAGTGAGGCTGCCGAAAAACTGGAAAAGTTTAAATTTAAAAAATAATTTTTGGCAAATTATTTCCAATTATGACATATTATATGTTAAAATAATATGATAAGGAGGATAATTATGAGAGGTAGAAATGCTGAACAGCAGTATAAGCAGATGCAGATTAAGACAGCAGGTCCAGGCAAGCTGCTTTTAATGCTCTATCAGGGAAGTATTAAGTTTATGAAAGTTGCAGTTAAAGAAATAGAGATGAATAATATTGAGGCAGCACATGAAAATATCATTAAAGCTCAGAACATTATTCTGGAATTAAAAGGAACTTTAAATAAAGAACAGGGTGGAGAAATTGCCAAAAATCTAGAAAGGCTGTATAATTTTATTTACCAGGAACTTCTCAGGGCAAATCTCCGTAAAGAAAAAGAACATATTGAAAATGTAATTCCACTGGTAGAAGAACTTTTTGAATCCTATCAGGAAATAGTCAGCAGGAAGAATCCAAAAAAACTTAAAGTAAATGTAGGTGGCTAATTATGGAGGATCTTCTCCAACTTTATGAGAAATTAAGTGATTTAATGAACAGAGAAAAAAAGCTTATTGAATCAGAAGAAATAGAAGCTCTTTCTAATAATTTAAAAGAAAAGGAAAAAATAATGAAAAAAATTGAGTCAGTTGATGTAGATGAATATTTTTCGGAACTGGAAGATGGAGATAAAAAAGCGAAATATCTTTACAGAAGGTTGGAAGAATTAAGGAGTGCTGAAGCAGAAAACATAGAAAAAATGCAGAACAGCCGCGGCAAAATAAAAGAAAAGCTGGTAAATCTCTACAGCAGAGAAAAAAGCATTAAAGGCTATAAAAAAAGAGGGAAATATGAAGCTAAATTCTTTGATGAGAAGAGTTGATTTTACGAAAGCGTAATGAAGTTGAAAAAATCTAAAACTAAAAATTATGTTTGTAATCAATTTAATGGTAGTAATATTATATTTGGAGTCAGCTTTAATCTGGCTGAACATCAGGTAGCAGATATTTTTGAGAGGATATAATTCATTCTGCAGATCTGGTATAAATGGCCGAGAAATTAAATCAACTGGTGAGTGATGTTCTTTAAGCACCTTAAGAATGGGAGGTAAATTAATTGCAGGACAATAATTATTTAGATCTATTTTTTGATGAGACAAAAGAATATATTGAAATACTCAATAATGGGATATTAACTTTAGAAAATAATCCTGATGATAAAGAGACAGTAGATGCTGTCTTTAGAGCAGCACATTCTCTTAAAGGCATGGCAGCAACTATGGGTTTTGAAAATCTTACAGAATTAACCCACAAAATGGAGAATATGCTGGACAGGGTTAGAGATGGGGAATTAAGTGTCACAACTGGTTTTATCGACCTCCTGCTGCAGGGACTGGATAATATCCAGTTTTTAGTTGAAAAAATCAGAGAAAATGAAGGAGAAGAACCGGCAGATATCGATATGGAAGGTTTTATAGAGGAAATATCCAATTTTACTTCAGATCAGAAAAATATCAGAAAAGAGGATAACTCTGAATCAGTTTCTGCCGGATTAACTGCAGAAGAAAAAAGAGATCTTCTTAAAAAGAAAAAAGAAAAAGAAAGAGTTTATCATTTAAGTGTAGAGGTTGATGATGCAGACTTTATAAGTGTGCGTGCTTTTATGGTTATCAAAAAAGTTGAAGAGATGGGAACACTTTTTAAATCAGATCCATCAAGAGATGAAATTGAAAACTCTCAATTTGAAGGTAATAAGTTAGATATTTACTTTTTAAGCTGGCTTCCGTCTGACGAAATAAAAGTGGAAATTAAAGATATCAGTAATATAAAAATACTGAATTTCAACGAATTGGAATCATCAGAACTAGAAAGTGATCAGGAAGAAAAAAAGGAAAGTCTGCATGCAGAACATAAAGTTAATTCTTTTCAATCCAGCTCGACAGTTAGAGTTGATATTTCTAAACTGGATACACTAATGAATATGGTGGGAGAACTTTTAATAAACAAAACCAGACTGCAGTCACTGGATATAGAAAGTGGTAAATTCAAGGAAATAATTCCCCAGTTGGACAGAGTAACTATGGAGCTGCACCATATTGTTATGCAGATAAGAATGGTTCCTGTTGGAGTTATGTTTAGCCGTTTTCCCCGCATGATTAGAGACCTTTCCCAAAAAATGGGCAAAGAAATTAATTTTATTATGGAAGGTCAGGAAACAGAGCTGGATAGATCAATTATTGATGAACTTTCTGATCCCCTTACACATCTGCTGAGAAATGCAATTGACCATGGAATTGAAACATCGGAAGAGAGAAAACAAAAGGGTAAAGCAGAAGAAGGGAAAATTGAACTTAAAGCATATCAAAAAGGCAGTGAAATCATGATAGAAGTTAAAGATGATGGAGCTGGAATAGATGCTGATAAAATAGGTGAAAAAGCTGTCGAGAGAGGTATAGTCTCTGAAGAAGAACTAGAGCAGATGGAGAAAAGAGATATACTGGATTTTATATTTCACCCAGGTTTCAGCACTGCTGAAGAAGTAACTGATGTTTCCGGGCGAGGAGTTGGAATGGATATTGTCCGAAATGTTGTTAAAAAACTGGATGGACAGATAAGTATAGATTCTCAATTAGGGAAAGGCAGCAGTTTTGTGATTTCTCTTCCACTCACCCTTGCTATAACTCAGGCATTGATGGTTAATATAACAGATGACATATTTGCCATACCTCTTAACTCGGTTAGTGAAACACTGATAATTAGTGAAGAAAACATTAAAAAAGTGAGGGGTAAAGATGTAATTGTACTGAGAGATAACACAATTCCTCTTGTGTCTGCAGATAAAATTCTGGGAAATGAAAACAGCAGTTATGTTTCAGACAGCAGAGATCTGTCTGTTGTTATACTTAAAAGTGGAGATAGAAGAATAGGACTTATTGTTGATGAACTGCTTAATCAGCAGGAAATTGTAATTAAGTCTCTGGGCAGTTATCTTCAGGATACCGAATATATTAGTGGAGCAACAATAATTGGAGATGGAGATGTAGCATTAATAATAGATGTACGGGATATAGTAGCATAATTATCAGTATAAATTACCTTATAACTTAAATAATAACAGACAAGTATATTTAAGGAGAGGAAAAAATGTTATTTAATTTGAAAGAAGTAGAGTTTAACAGTATTAGGACCAAAATAATTTTAATTGTGAGTATACTGATTCTTATTTTAATTACTGTTTCATCTGTTTTTACATATTTTCAATCACAAAATATACTTGAGGAAAGTATATATTCAGCAGCACTTGATAAAGCCCGCAACAACTCACAAATAATTGAAATGATGCTTAATATAAGTACTAATTCAATTAAAAATCTTGACCGCACCTGGTTTGATTCTCGAGCAGAGTGGGATTCAGAAATGATGAGGGAGTTTTATTTTATAAATCATAAAGAACTTTTTGTAAATGTTCAGGAAGAAAATCCATATATTTCGTCTATATTTATAACCGATAATACAGGAACAGTGCAGACAACTCTTTCTGAAGAGATATTTGATATTTCAGAGTATCTTTCATTTAAGAAAGTATCTGAGTTAGGAGAAATGGTAATTTCCAATCCTGTTAAAGAACCGGGAAGTTCTAAAGATGTGATATTAATCCTTGACCCAGTTATGATAAATGGTGAGTTAAAAGTAGTTTTTGGTGGGACACTACCACTTGAAGAATTTGCTGCTGTTGCTGAAAATATGAAAATTAGGGGCAGTGGACACGGTTTTATATTTAATTCTGAAGGATATGTTATTGCTCATCAGGATGAAAAATATATTGGCAATAAAATGCTGCTGGATGAAGGTGGAGAAGATATAGAACTTTTATTTAATGAAATGTTTTCAGGACAAAGCAAAATAGATTTTTATGAACTTATGGGAGGAACAAGTGGAGTTGTTTTTTCTCCAATAAAGTCTGCTGACTGGTCTCTAGGGATAATGGCCAGAAACTCAGAAGTCATGGCACCTATTAGAACACTTAGATACATAAGTCTTGGAGTGGCGCTGCTTGCAGTCTTAATAGGTATAGCTGTTTCTTACTACATTGCTAAATATATTTCAGAACCTATACTATCTCTGAGAGATTCTGCCAATATTATTGCAGAAGGAGATTTGACCGAAAGAGTGGAGCTTGATAATGATGACGAAATAGGTGATCTAGCAGATTCGTTTAATAAAATGGTGGAAAGTTTAAAAGATTTAATTTCAAATATTTCTAATTCTGCAGAAAAAACAGGACAGACGAGCAGGAGTTTGCTGTCTAATGCTGAAGAAACATCTAAGTTAAATGATAATGTGGCTTCATCGGTTGAAGAGTTTTCTGCTTCTATAGAAGAAGTAGCAGCATCAGCTGAAGAATTTGCAGCTACAACTGAATCAATTAACAAAAATGTCCAGGAAATAACCTCCAGTACTGATGAAGTAAATAACCTGTCTGAAAAAGGTGTTAAAATGATGCAGAAAACTGAGAAAGAAATGGAAGATACACTTACTGCTTCTTCTGAATCTATAAAAACTATTAATAAATTAAATGATGCGGCAGAAGAAATTGACAGTATTGTTAATATGATTTCTGGAATAGCAGAACAGACAAATTTACTGGCTTTAAATGCAGCCATTGAGGCCGCAAGAGCCGGGGATGCAGGTAGAGGTTTTGCAGTAGTTGCAGATGAGATTAGAGAACTGGCAGAAGAGACTAAAAATTCAACAGAACAGATTAGAGGATTAATAGAGAACCTTCAGGATGAAACACAGTCAGCTGTAATAGCTATAAATAGCAGTAATGAGCAGATGGAACAGGGAGCTGACTCAGTTGCTGAAACTGCAGAAACTTTTAATGAAATAACAGATAGAATTAAGTCTGTGGCAGCTGGTATTAAAGATACTGCTTCAGGAATTAATGATCTTTCAAAAGGAAGTAAAGATATTTCTCGAGTAACAGAGGAACAGGCAGTAAATAGTGATCAAATAGCTGAAGCAGCACAAAAACAAAGCAAATCTGTAGAGGGCTTAAAAGAAGAAGTTGATAATCTAAAAATATGACAGTAGAGCTGGAAGAATTGGTTGCAAAATTTAAAATTACATAAAAATGTGGGGGTGGAAAAATGGTTTCTCTAACAGAAGCAAAAAATACAAAAAAACAGGGTCAGATGCAGTATGTTGTATTCAATATTGGCCAGGAAGAATATGGTATTGAGATAGATTATACCCGAGAAATAATAAAATCAGCCCAGATAACGAATGTTCCAAATGCAGAAAAACATGTGCTTGGAGTAATAAATTTAAGAGGTATAATTGTACCTGTAATTGATCTTCATAAAAGATTTGAGATAAAAACAGATGAATCACTTTTTGATGAAAGTGAAAGCAGGATAATTACAGTAGAAGTAAATGATGTTCTGCTTGGACTTCAGGTCGACAGAATTGAGGGAATAGTCTGGCTTGATCTGGATAAAATTACACCTGCACCCGATGTTGAAGGTGGTCTGAAGCAGGATTATTTAACTGGAGTTTGTGCTCGAAGTGAAGAACAGCTGTTAATTTTACTCGATCTTGAGAAGACAATTTTTGCATAAAAACAGTCTGGAAGCTGAAGGGATGAAAAAGAATATGAAAAAACTAAGTTACCGCATTGTACTACCTGTAATAGTGATTTTAATAATCACTACAGCAGTTATTGGGTATATGAGTATAGAAAAATCATCAGAAAATATTGCTCGTGAATCTCAATCAAAACTAATAAATATTTCCGGCAGATATGCCAATCAGCTTGATATAAGATTAAAAGATGTGGAAGCTAAAACAGATGCTATTGGTTCGATAATAAGAAGTACAATTGATATGAAGCAGGTGGATACCAATGCATATATGTATACATATAAATATCAGACAGAGAATATAATTAAAGAAATGGCACAAAATACTGAAGATTCGCTGGGTGCTTTTATATTTTTCAATCCAGAACTTCTGGGAAAAGCTAATGACATATATTTTGCTGATTCAAATGGAGATGGAGAATATGAGCTGCAGGAAACCCTTGATATTTCTGCATATCAAGAAAATAATTCGGAAATGGAGTGGTTCTATAAACCCCGCCAGCGGGGGAAAGCTTTATGGACAGATCCGTTTCAATGGCAGGATATAGATGAAGAAATAGTGAGGTTCTCTAAGGCACTAATTATAGATGATAAATTTGTTGGAGTTATTGGAATAGATCTTAAATTTAGTGCTGTGGAGAATATTGTAAATAATATTGAAACTTATGAAACTGGATTTGCCTATCTTTTAAACAGTGATGGAAATTTTTTGGCTCATCCGAATTATGAACGAGGAACAAATATGGCTGACTCCGGTTTTACAGAAACAGCTGAATTAATAGAGCAGAATAGTGAAGGCTTTTTTGTTGTAGAAGATAAAGGTGAAGTGCTTGATAATGGCTTTGCCACCCTAGCCAATGGATGGAAGCTTGGAACAGCAGCACCACAAAGTGAAGTTATGGCAGGTGTGACAGAATTAAAAAATTATCTTATTTATCTTACAATTGCTGCTTTAATTATTGCTGGACTGATAATGGTTTATATTGGCAGAAGAATTGCAAAACCGGTTAGTGATCTTTCCAAAAAAGTGGAGGAATTTGGCAGAGGCAATCTAACTGTTGAATTCACACAGCATACTCAGGATGAAATCGGAGTTATGGAAAAATCACTGCAAAATATGGCAGAAAATTTGAGGGGTATTATTTCTCAAATAGCTTCAATTGCAGGCAGTGTTTCTGCTTCTAGTGAAGAACTGACTGCTTCAGGTGATCAAGTTGGTAAATCTGCCGAACAGGTCGGTAATGCAATTCAGGATGTTGCTTCCGGAGCACAGGAACAGTCTGCTCAGCTGGAAACAGCTGAAAATAATGTCACCAGCCTTATAAAGAGTTTTGAGGATGTAAATTCAGAAACTAATAAAATGAGCCATCAGGCGGATACAGTTGTTTCTGAGGTTGAGTCAGGTAATAAAGCTGTAGACAAATCTGTCAGTAAAATCGAAAGAGTAAAAGATGATACCACAACTGTCAGCAGGCAGATAAATGAACTGGGAAAACTTTCTGAAGAAATTGGAGGAATTATAGAAATAATTAAAAGTATTGCTGATCAGACAAATCTGCTGGCTTTAAATGCAGCTATAGAGGCTGCTAGAGCGGGAGAAGCAGGTAGAGGATTTAGTGTTGTTGCAGATGAAATTAGAGAACTTGCCGAAAATTCTTCTGAAGCAACAGAAAAAATAGTTAAATTAATTGCCGATATTCAGTCAAATGTAAAAAATACTGTCAGTAAGATGAACAGCACCGAAAAAACTGTTACAGAAAGTGTTGAGGCTATCAATATTTCCAAAAATTCCTTTACAGAAATAAACAGTGCGGTAAAAAACCTTAATGAATATATTCAGAGTATAAGTACAAAAACAGCTGAAATGACCGCACAGGGTAAAGAAACTCAGAAAACTGTAGAAGAAGTAATGATGGTAAGTCAGCAGGCTGCAGGTAATGCAGAAGAAGTAGCAGCCTCAAGTGAAGAACAGATTGCAGCTACCGAAGAAATAGTTTCAGGTGCTGAAGAACTTTCGGAGATGGCAGAAAATCTTACAGAAGCAGTTAATAAATTCAAACTTTAATTAAATCAGCCTCTACAGGTACAGTTAAAACGGAGTTAACTGTATTTTTCGGGTGCTGAAGTTACTAAAATTTAGATTTGACGTAACGATTAATATGATGGGGGTGAAAAAATGAAAGCAAAAACAATTACCGAAAGTCAGCAGCAGTATATTATATTTTTTCTGGGGAGCAGGAAATTTGGAGTTAATATTACTCAGACCAGGGAGATTCTTGACAGCAAAAATCTGACATCTGTTCCTGATAGTCCTGAATTTATCAGGGGAATAATTAATTTAAGAGGTTCTGTTGTACCGGTAATAGATCTGCATGTCAGGCTTAATGTTAATCAGAAAAAAGAAGATAAAAATAATAAAAAAATAATTATTGTTGAACTTGATGGTATAACTGCCGGGATGATGGTTGATGACGTAAAAGAGATAAAAGGTCTTACTAGAGAAGAGATAGTCAATCTGCCTGAGCTGTGCAAAAATGTTGATAGTGATTATATTGAAGGAGTAGGCAGAACCGATTCAGATGAACTGCTGCTTCTGCTGGATTTAGCAAAAATTTTGAGCAGAAAGGAAATAAAAGATTTAAAAAGAGTTGATCAGGTTGATCGGGAAGTTCAGGAGGAGAATTAAATGGATTTAAAACCAGAAAAAAAAGATATTCTAAAAGAAGTAGCAAATATTGGAGCAGGTAATGCAGCAACAGCTTTTTCGGAAATGATAGGTTATACTATTAATATGACTGTACCTAAAGTTGAGATTCTTGCAATTGAGAAGTTACCCTGTATTACTGGTGATGAAGAAGATTATATTGCCTGTATAATGATAAATTTTGAAGGTGAAATTTCAGGCAAAATTTTGTTGGTGATAGATAATCAAAATGTGGAAAAAATGTTGAAACTTATTTTTAACACTGATAGTCTTCCAGAAAAAAAGATGCAGATGTCTGCTTTAAATGAATTGGGAAATATATTGAGTGGAGCTTATCTTAGAGCAATAAATGATTTTACAGATCTAAATTTAAATCAATCTGTACCAGCTCTGGCTTTTGATATGGCTGCAGCTGTGCTGAGCTCTTCTGTAATTGATTACAGCCAGACAGAAGATTATATTCTTCTTTTGGAAACGGAATTTATTGCAGGAGATGAAAAGTTAGAGATATTTTATTTCTTTATTCCCGAAAAAGATTCGCTGGATATTCTTTTTGAGCGGCTGGGGGCTGATAGTGTTGATTAATCAGCAGACAGCAGAGAAAATTATCGTTAAAATGGCAGATTATGCAGTAGGAGAACAGGGCCTGCTGCTTGCCACACTGGGTCTTGGTTCATGTGTAGGGATTGCTCTTTATGACAGTTTTAGAAAGATAGGCGGTCTGATTCATATTATGCTGCCAGAAAATCCCGGTCAGAAAAAAATTGTTAAATATGCCGACACCGGTATACCTTTTCTGATTAGTGAGCTAGAAGATATGGGTGCTTCAAAAAGAAGGATGACAGCAAAAATTGTTGGTGGTGCTGGGATGTTTAAGTTTGAAGGTGGAGATCCTGTTATGCAGATTGGACGCAGAAATGTAGAAGCAGTGAAAAATATACTTAAAGAAGAAAATATCAAAATAATCGGGGAAGATGTTGGGAAAGATTATGGTAGATCTATGTATTTTTATTTAGATGATGGAAAGGTAGAAGTAAAGTCATTTAGTCGGGATTTGTTAATAATTTGAAAAAATTATATTTTGACATTGTAAATAAAAATATAATCTGTTATTATAATAAATAATGGCGGCTATAATTCTCAGAGGAGGTAATCATTAAATGCCAAGAGTATTAGTAGTGGACGACGCAGCATTTATGCGCTTGAATTTAAAAAATATATTAAAAGATGAATTTGAAGTTGTAGGTGAAGCAGAAAACGGTAAACAGGCTGTAGAACTATATCAGGAATTAGAGCCGGATATTGTTACTATGGATATAACAATGCCTGTTATGGATGGTCTGGAAGCAATTAAAGCAATTCAGGATATTGATCCTGATGCACAGATAGTTGTCTGCAGTGCAATGGGACAGCAGAAAATTGTTATTCAGGCAATTGAAATGGGAGCAAAAGACTTTATAGTTAAACCATTTAAAAAAGATAGGGTTATGGAATCTTTAAAAAAATTAATATAAAAAGAGGATTTTGAGATTATATATCCAATATTATAATAAATAAGAAGAGTTATTATTAGAGTAAAAATTACATATTACGCTATTTTTTAATAAAATAACTTTATTTTACGTTTTAATCTTATTTATTTTTGGCAAAATCGGTGAAAACCGGTGACGCAAAGCTATGGGTCTAATACAAAATGACTGCCAGGCTGCAAAAGCTATTTTTTAATTCTATAGCTGATGCTGCTGTAGAATTTTCTTTTATATGGAGGTGGTTTTTTGACAGATTATATTTCATTAATAACAGCTGCTTTAGATGGAGCCTCCAGACGTGGTGAGTTAATTGCAAATAATATTGCAAATGCAACTACTCCTGGATATAAAAGGCAGGATATTAATTTTCAGCAAGTACTGAAAAGACAAATGAATGGAAGTCAGAATGGTACCAGGTTACGATTGGACACCACTGATAAAAATCATATTTCTGCTCCTGGTGTAAAAAATAATGATTCTTTTAAAAAAAGCAGTTTTTTAGAAAAAAGTAATAAAAATGGAAGTTACAGAAATGATAAAAATAATGTAGATATAGATGTAGAGGTGGCAGAAATGGCGAAAAATAGCATTTATTATAATGTTCTTACAAGGAGAGCTGCTGCAAGATTCTCCACACTTAATCAGGTTATAGAAAAAGGGGGTAGTTAGATTTGTTTAGTGGAATAGATATTAGTGCATCTGGTTTAACTGCTCAGAGATTGAGAATGGATATAATTTCTGGGAATATAGCCAATGTGGAAACTACCAGAACAGAAGATGGTGGTCCATACAGGCGAAAAGTTGCTGTTTTTCAGGAAAAGCTGCAAAATAAAATGTCAGTTTTTGGTTCTGGCTTATCTGTCCTAAATGATAACGCTAACGATAAAGGTGTAGAAGTTAAAGAGATTAGAGAAGACCAGAGCCCCTTTAAAATTGAATACAGACCCAACCACCCTGATGCAGATGAGGATGGTTATTTGCGGCTTCCCAATATAAGTATTATGACAGAAATGATAAATATGATAGATGCAACTAGAGCTTATGAAGCTAATGTTCAGGCAATTTCTAACTACAAGAACATGGCAGCAAGTGCTCTGGATATCAGCAGATAGGAGGAATTACATTGCTGGATAAAATGGGAATTAACCCTGCAACAGATATTTTTGAACATTATTCTCTAGAAAACAAGGAAAAAGAAAATACAAAAAGTGATTTTAAAAATCTTTTCAAAGAGAAAATTATGGAAGTAAACAACCTTCAAAAAAATTCGGAAGAGATGACAGCCAAATTTGCTGCCGGTGAAACAGATAATATTCATCAGGTGATGATAGCTGGAGAAAAGGCTAAAATAGCTTTAAATTTAACCACAGCCGTGCAGAATAAAATTGTGGAAGCATATAAAGAAGTTATGAGAATACAGGTATAATATATATTAATATTAATTTTTACAGAAAAATCAGCAATTTATATTAATGAATTTTCTTTGAGAGAGGTATTAAGATGGCCGATTTTTTTAATAAATATAGAGAAGAATTTAACAAAGTATGGGGAAAATTAAATAATAATATAAAAATCATAATAATTGTAAGTACTATTCTCCTTGCAGCTGGTTTCGGCTATCTAATAATAAGGGGTAGTACAGCAAATTATAAACCCCTTTATACTAATCTTACGACACGGGATACTGCTGCCATTGTCGAAAAATTAAAAGAAGACCAGGTAGATTACAAACTGTCAGGTAATGGCTCCACAATTCTGGTTCCAGAAGATCAGCTGTATCAGTTAAGGATAGAACTTGCTGGAGCAGGACTGCCTGATCAAGGAGTTGTGGGATTTGAAATTTTTGACAGCAGTCAGTTTGGGACAACAGAATTCGAACGAAAAGTAAATTATTATAGGGCACTTGGAGGGGAGTTGAGCAGATCTATTCAATCAATTTCGGGCATCAGCTATTCTCGTGTTCAGATAACACCTCCAGAGCAGAGCCTGTTTATTGCAGAAGAAAAATCAGCAACAGCTTCAGTGCTGATAGATCTGGAGCCAGGGTTTAACGTGAGTCCAGAGGTGGTTGCCTCGATTCAGAATCTTGTGGCCAGCAGTGTTCAGGACCTCCCCATATCTCAGGTTACTGTTGTTGATACTAATGGTAACCTTCTTTCGATTGATGGAGAAACAAATGGAAGCAGCTGGGTATCTGACCCCAAAAACTTTACCCTGCAGAAAAATTTTGAAAAATCTTTAAAAAATGATCTTGCGGCTATGCTGACAAAGGTGCTTGGTCCAGGTAATTTTACAGTTCAGGTCTATGCAAAACTTAATTTTGATCAACGCCAGGTAGAAAGCAAGACATATTCCCCTGTTGTTGATGAGGATGGAGTAGTTCGCAGCCAGGAAAGCAATACTGAATCTTATGTAGGCAGTAATGCCGGGCCAGCAGCAGGTATACCCGGTACAGACAGCAATATTCCACAGTATCAGGCAGAAGATAGTGAAAATGCGGGCAGCTATGAAAAGGAAAATATAATTACAAATTACGAAATAAATGAAAAAATCGAAAAACATGTTTATGCTCCTGGAGAAATTGAAAAGCTGTCGGTTTCAGTAATGGTTAATCAGGATGCAGATGAAGAAACAATTGAACAGATCAGAAATGCTGTACAGGCAGCTATTGGTTATGATAGAGAAAGAGGAGATGTAGTTAATATAACTGCAATAAAATTTGATAATTCTCTTGCAGAAGCGGCAGCTCAGGCACGTGCTGCAGAAGAAGCTGCAGCTCAAAGGCAGACATATATTTATGCCGGACTTATTATCTTAATACTTGTTATAGCAGCAGCTCTGATAATTTATTTATATAGAAAACAAAAAACAGCACCAGCAGGTTCAGGTGTTGATGTCTCTGTAGAAGAAGAGGAAGAAGAGCTGGATCTTCTCAAGAGAAGTCCTGAAGAGAAAGAAAAAGAACAGGTTGAAAAAGAACTTGAAAGATTGGTTAATTCTGATCCAGAAGGTGCTGCCAAACTTATTCGCAGCTGGCTGGTAGATGAATAGTATAGAAGGGGTTAAACTGTTATGAACAACAAACTTACAGGAAAAGAAAAGGCGGCTATTCTTCTAATTTCTCTTGGTCCTGATGTTTCTTCAAATATTTTTAAGCATCTGGATGAAGACGAGGTAGAAAAATTAACTCTGGAAATAGCCAATTTAAATAAAATAAATCCCGAACTAAAGCAGAAAATACAGGAAGAATTTCTGCAGCTCAGAAAAGCCAATGATTATATTAACTCTGGCGGAATAAACTATGCGAAAAAAATACTGGAAAAATCATTTGGAAAGGAAAAAACTAAGGCAATCATAAACCGCCTTACAGCAACACTACAGGTAAGACCTTTTGATTCAATACGCAAATCCGATCCCTCACAGCTTTTAAACTTTATTCAGGGAGAACATCCACAAACTATAGCACTTATCCTCGCATATGTAAGTCCTTCCATGGCCTCACAGGTTTTGTCTGCACTTTCTCCGGATATACAGAGTGAAGTAGCCAGAAGAATAGCAGTCATGGATAGAACTTCTCCGGAAATCATTAAGGAAGTTGAGGCAGTATTAGAAAAGAAGTTATCTTCTGTTATGGCAAATGAATATGCCAGTGCTGGCGGTATTTCAGCAATAGTAGATGTTTTAAATCAGGTTGACAGGGGAACAGAAAAAAATATTCTTGATAAGCTGGAGGAAGATGATCCAGAGCTTGTTGAGGAAATCAAAAAGAGGATGTTTGTCTTTGAAGATATTGTTCTTCTTACTGACAGAGCTGTACAGCTTGTACTGCGTCAGGTGGAAACACATGATCTGGCTCTGGCCCTAAAAACAGCAAGTGATGAAGTTGAAGAAATTATTACTGGCAACATGTCGCAAAGAGCTGCTGAAATGCTGACAGAAGACATAGAATTTATGGGTCCGGTCAGACTGCGTGAAGTAGAAGATGCACAGCAGAGAATTGTGAATATTATTCGTGAACTAGAAGAAAGCGGCGAAATTGTTATTGCCCGCGGTGGGGAGAGTGAAGTGATTGTCTAAAATCATTAAAGCATCACAGGTGATAGGCAAATATAGAATAGATAATGAAAAAAAAGTGCTGAAAGCAGATAAAAATAAGTTAAAAAAAAATAAAAATAAAGATACAGACAAAAATGAAAACAATACAAAAAAAACAGCAAATAATAAGACTGCCAGAAGTAAAGAAGAAAAAATAGAAGAAAATGCTGAACATAGAGCTGAAGAGATAATTGAAGCAGCAGAGGTTAAAGCCGCTGAAATACTGACTGAAGCCGAAAAGAAAAAAAATAAAATAATTGAAGAAAAAGGAAAAATATTAAAGGAAGAAAAAGAAAAAGGATATCAGCAGGGACTTAAAGAAGGACGTCAGGAAATAAAAAAAGAAATTGAAAGTCTAATGAAGCTTGCAGACAGCTTCAGCAGTGAAATTACCCGCGAAAAAAATAATTTAAAGAGATCGGTAATAAATCTGGCAGTAAAGATAGCAGGTATAATTATCGATGTTAAACTGGAAAAAGAACATGAAATTATAAATAATATAATATCTGATATGTTAAACGAACTTGGTGAAAACCATAAAGATATGATAATAAAAGTTCATCCAGGTTTTCTTCCCTATATTCAGGAAGACAGGCTGGGCAGGAACTTAAAAGATAAAAACTTCAAATTTGTTGGTGATGATAATCTCAGCAGAGGTGACTGTATTGTTGAAACAAATTTGGGCGGAAAAGAAGGCAGACTGCAGGAAAAATTAATGCTTATAAAAAGAGAATTGCTAGAAGAGGTTGAAGTAAATGGTTAATATTGATTTTGAAAATCTGGGAAAAAGGCTGAATAATATTAATATGACCAGAAATTTTGGCCATATTAATAGAGTAATAGGTCTTGTGATCGAATCTATCGGTCCTGAAGCCTCCATAGGTGAACTCTGTCTTATTGAAACAGAGGAAGGGAATCTTAAAGCAGAAGTAGTTGGCTTTGATGATAATAAGGTTTTAATGATGCCTATCGGGGAAATGGATGGTATTAAACCAGGTGCCAAAGTTACTGCAACAAACGAAAGACTTAAAGTACATGTCGGCAAAAATCTGCTGGGGAAGGTTCTTGACGGAACCGGTCAGGTCATAAGTCAGGACAATTCTAATAAAGCCGGTCTTAAGGAAGTCAATGTTAACAATCGTCCACCTGATCCTATGAAGAGATCAAGAATTAAAGAACCTCTTTCACTGGGAATAAAATGTATTGATGGGCTGCTGACCTGTGGAAAAGGGCAAAGGCTTGGTATATTTTCCGGCAGTGGTGTCGGAAAAAGTACCTTACTGGGAATGGCTGCTAGAAACACAAATGCCGATATCAATGTAATTGGCCTTATAGGAGAAAGAGGGAGAGAGGTAAAGGATTTTCTGGAAAAAGATTTGGGTGAAGAAGGATTAAAAAGATCTATTGTAATAGCTGCTACTTCAGATCAGCCGGCACTGGTGCGGGTTAAAGCAGCAAATATTGCAACTGCTGTAGCCGAATATTTTCGAAATCAGGGAGAAGATGTTCTTCTGATGATGGATTCGGTGACAAGAGTTGCAATGGCTTTAAGAGAAGTAGGGCTGGCTATTGGTGAACCACCTGCAACAAGGGGTTATCCACCTTCTGTTTTTGCAAAACTGCCTAAACTGCTGGAAAGAACAGGAACAAATGATAAAGGATCTATCACAGCACTTTATACGGTATTAGTAGAAGGTGATGACTTCAATGAACCGGTTTCTGATACTGTTCGCGGTATACTTGATGGACATATTTCTTTATCAAGAGAGCTGGCAGAAGCAAGTCACTATCCGGCAGTAGATGTTTTAAGCAGTGTCAGCCGTATAATGAAGGATATTGTTGATGAAGAACATGTAAAAGCCGCTGATAAATTTAAAAAACTTCTGGCAACATATAATCAATCAAAAGATTTAATTAATATTGGAGCATATGAACATGGGTCAAATGCAGAAGTTGATAGAGCTATTGATAAGATTGACAGTATAAATAATTTTCTTACTCAGAATATAAATGAAAAGACAAATTTTGAACAGACTGTGGAACACCTCAAAAATATTGCGGCAGAATAAGGTGATAATTTTTGTATAAATATAATTTTAAATTTGAAAAAATATTAAATCTAAAAAGCAGGCAGGAAGATATGGAAGAAGACAGATACAGGCTGCTGCAGAAAGATTTAAATGATTTAAAGAAAAAATTGGAAAAAATAAAAATTGAAAAAGAAAATATTTTTGCTCACCTGCGAGAAAATGGTAGTGATCTCTGGTTAAATATTGATTACAGAAAATACTTAAAAAAGCAGAGAGAACTGGAAGAAAAAATATCTGTCAAAAAAAGGGAAAAAGAAGCAGAGGTAAAAAAACAGCTTAATGTATTAATGGAAAAACGCAGAGAAAGAAAAACTTTAGAAAAACTGAAAGAAAAAGAAACCGAAAAATTTATTAAAGAATTTTTGCTGGATGAGCAGAAAGAGCTGGATGAAATAGGACGACAATTTATGTCAGGCGGGAGATAAAAATGAAAAAAGCTTTGTTTTTTCTCATATTATTTATAATACTTTCAGCAATGCTTATCTGGTCATTAAATGCACTGGAAATAATTAATTTTAAAGCATCAGTAGTTAATTTGCTGAATAGAATACCATTTGTACAGCAATATATGATAACAAAAGCAGATATTGAAGCTGAAAAAACTAAAAATAAAAAGTTTAGTGCGGAAATTCAGCAGAAAGATGAAAAAATAGCTTCACTTGAAGGTGAGATAGAAGAACTAAAAAAGAATCTCAAAGAAACGGAGCTGGCTCTTGAAGCTGAAAAGAAAAGAAACGAAAAATTGAGCAGTGATCAAGAGACTAAAGAAGAAAAATTAAATAAATTGACTGAAATATATCGAAGAATGGAAGCTCCAGCAGCAGCCTCAGTTATACAGCAGCTGGATAGAGAATTTGCTGCAGAAGTTCTTGCCAATTTAAAAGAAGAACAGGCAGCCGCCATACTTCAGGAACTGCCGGAAGGATTGGCAGCAGAACTGTCAAAAATAATTGGATCAGAATAAATAGCTGAGTGCGACGGGCTCGATGCCCTAGTACTGTGACGCACTCGATGTGTTAATACTGAGCTGACCATGCGATTACTAAAAAAAGCTCAGTGAGTCGACCTGGCGTTATAATAATGAAGACTCAGTGAAAGGAGGTGAACAAATGACAGAACATGTGCTGATAAATATGATTCAGCAGAAACCTGGTTCTTTTTCTGAAGTGAAAAAGAAAAAAACTTATCAAAATGCTGATAAAAGTTTTGCTGATATCATAAAAGGAATTAATAAAGCAAAATCAGACAGAAGTGGGAAAAGCCCACCTGATAATGAAAAAAATAAAAAACTGAATAACCAAAAACTGATTAATAATCAGGAATTTTTGGATAAACTGGAAAAGATACTATCTAAAAATAGTGACAAAACAGCTTCAGAACTTTTTTCTTTACTGCAAGGTGGAAGTCTGAACAGACAGCAGGAAATCGTGCTGCAGAATTTGCTTTCTAAAATCGAGAACAGCAGTACTAATTTATCAGAAATTAAATCTCTACTGCAGGAAAATAGTGCAGTTTGTATGCAGGAAACTAGTGTGTTTAACAAAAAATATTCTTCAGATGATAAAGTGTTAGATATAAAGGGTCTTAAACAAATAGAGTCATTGCTGGAAGAAAATAAGATAACATTGACAGAAAAGCAGCAGTCTGTACTAAAAAATGAACTGGACAGTTTTGCAGAGGTGGTTTTAAATAATTCTGATAAAAATTATGCTGAGATTTTAGATGCTGAAACTCTGAAATCGAAGATCCATAAATTGATTTCACTTTCTGATAAAGGTAAAATTGACTCTACTAATCTGGAGGATCTGCTGAAAAGAGAGGATAGTAAATTACCTTTACTGCAGAAGTTAAATTCTATGAGTATTCAAGATATACCTCCTACAGACAGTTTAGCTGAAAGCAATTCGGTATCGGCAGAACTGGCAGATCAATTAAAGCAGCTGTTTGATGATCAAAATGAGAAAAACAGTAAAAACATAAAATTAGATAATTTTACTGCTGATCAAAAAGGGGCTTTTCCGTTAGATAGTAATTCTTCTCTGGGAAAAATATCTGCAGCAGGAAATACAGAAAGCGGCAGTGATAAGAACTTTCTTGATCTGAATAATAATCTTTTTTTCAGCTTTGATCTAGAATCAAGAGGCACAGCTCCAGAAGTGGATAATTTTCCACTGCCGGAAAATAATATAGATTTAAATCAGACAGAGAATACTGATCTTAAAACACAGATCGTCGAAAAATTTACCGGAGAATATTCTGCAGATACAAAAGAAATGCAGATTCATCTGGAACCCCGCTCACTGGGTAAAGTTAATATTAGTTTAGGCTATGACAATGAAAAACTGGTGGGGAAAATGATAGTGGAAAATGAACTTGTCAGGACACAGCTGGAAAACAGTCTAAAACAGCTCAAAATCGATCTGGTAAAACAGGGTATTAATATTGAACAGTTCAAAGTGGAAATAGCAAAAAATTCTCCCCAGCAGGTTGAAAGGCAGAATGAGTTTGCTTTTAGTGATCAGGAAACAGCTTTTGGTGATGGAGAAACTGGCCAAAATCAGGAATATGAACAGCGGAAGTTTTTTCAGGGCCAGTATTATGTCCACCGCAGAAATGACAGATCTAATACAGCCGGTGACAGTGTGGTATTAAAACATCTGAAAATGATAAATAGAGCAGCTTTTTCCAGTGATAAACTAAATCTGCTCGCTTAAAGGAGGGATTGAATGTCAGATATAGCAGGTGTAGGAGCCGTACAGAACTCTCAGTATAAGATTGAAACAGAAAGAGCAAGCCTGGCAGGAAATGATGGTTTAGGTCAGGATGCATTTTTTAAAATCTTAATCACACAGCTTCAAAATCAGGATCCTTTAGATCCGATGGAAGATAAAGAGTTTATCTCTCAGATGGCCGAATTTAGCTCTCTAGAAAAGGTGGAAAAAATATACGGTATGTTAGAACAGCAGTTTAATGTTAATCAGCTTGCAGGTCAGGCAGATCTGATCGGTAAGGAGATAACTGCAGAGATAGAAGGTGTTGAATTAAAAGGTACAGTGGATGGAGTAAAATCTAAAGATGAACAAATATGGGTAGTGCTGGAAAATGGTTCTGAGATAAGAATGGATCACCTTACAGCTATCAGTAAAGCAGGTGGCTCTGAGGAAGAGGTGTAGATTATGGATAATAGATTAAAAATAAATCAGCCAATAAGGCCGCTTGAACAGAATAAAAATATAAATCGTAAAAATCAGCAGAAAAATGATAAAAATGTATCTTTTAAAGAATTATTAAATGAAAAACTTGCTGATAAAAATAAAATTAATTTTTCCAAACATGCGCAAAAAAGGCTGGATTCCCGCTCTATTTCTGTTAGTGAAAAAGATTTGGATCAGCTGACAAGCGGTATTGAAAAAGCTAAAGCAAAAGGTGCAAGAGATTCACTAATAATGGTAAATAATGTAGCCTATATTGTAAGTGTTGAAAATAATACTGTTGTCACAGCTGTTGATGGAAAGAGCATGAAAGAAAATGTTTTTACAAATATTGATAGTGCTGTCATTATGAAATAGAAGAAAAATTAAAAGTTGAAGGTTAAAACTAAGAAAAGAGTAAAGCTAAAATATTGAAATTAATTTGTAATCGGAATGAGCTGGACCTTTTTCAGGAGGCTCTGTCCCGCTGTCGAAAACAGCAGGACTCCGATAAAACTGAAGGAGGAAAATTATATGTTGAGATCGATGTATGCTGGTGTATCAGGGTTAAACAGCCATCAGCAGATGATGGATGTGGTTGGAAATAATATTTCCAATGTAAATACAATTGGTTTTAAAAGCAGTAGAGTAACATTTAAAGAGATGTTAAATCAGACAATAAAAGGTGCATCTGCACCACAGGATAACCGTGCAGGTACAAATCCACAGCAGGTTGGATTGGGAGTTGGTCTGGGGAGTATAGATGCAGATATGTCATCTGGAAACTTACAGCCGACTGGAAAATCATCTGATGTTGCGATCCAGGGAGATGGATTCTTTATACTTCAGGATGGAGAAAAAAATGTGTTTTCCAGAGCAGGTAATTTTAACTTTGATAGAAATGGTAACCTTTATTCTTCCAGCACAGGACTGCTTGTACAGGGATGGAAGGCAGATCAGGGGGAACTACCTACAGATATGGGAAAAAATAATATGGAAGCAATTACTCTTGACAGCCAGATAGGTGCAAAAGCAACAGATTCAATATCTTACAGCAAAAATATAGATGCAGCAGCAGAAAATACACTAAAGGTTGATAATTTAACACTTGACTTAACTACTTCAGGTTATGAAGATTCTCTTTCTTTTGAATTAACTCCAGATGAAAATTCATTTAATACATGGAATTTTACTTTAAAGGCTGAAAATGCAGCTACCACATTTTCTGGTGGCACTGCAAATTTTACAGAGAAGATGACTGGACAGTTAGAACTGGATAGTAATGGCAGCATAATTTCATTTGTATCAGATGATGATGGTTCAGGTAATACTATAGATTTCATTACTAATAATTTGACCGTTGATATTAATGGAAGTGGAGAAACCGTTGTCTTAAATACACCTGTATCTGGAGACAGTATAAATTCAGTAAAACTCTTTGCAGATTCTACTGCACCAGCAGACAACAATTTGACCCTTGATTATAAACTTAATGCAAAAAGAGGTATCTCAGTTGATGTATTTGACAGTCTGGGAGACAAACACAATCTTGAGTTTACTCTTAAAAAAGTGGATAACAGACTCTGGAGAATTTATGAAAATGATATTTCAATTGATGGTTCCAGCAGTCAGGATATTGGTGGCCCCTACCATGAAATAAAATTTGGGCCAGAGGGTAAGGTTGAATCAGGTGGAATACTCGATTTTACATTTCATCCAGTAGGTCCTGATGCAGATCAGACAGTAGAACTGGATTTCAGTAAAATAACTCAGTATGCAGGTGAAATGTCTGCAAACTTTGAAAATATAAATGGAAATGCGAAAGGTTCTTTAGAATCATTTTCATTTACTGAGACTGGAGATATAATTGGTTCTTACAGTAATGGACTGACACAGGTACAGGCAAGAATTGCCCTTGCCAATTTTCAGAATCCTGCCGGACTTATCAGACAGGAAGGTGTATTCAGCGAGTCAGCTAACTCTGGTGATGCGGAGGTAGTTAGTCCTTCAGAAGGTGGCGCGGGGTCTCTGGCCCCATCAACACTGGAGATGTCCAATGTTAACCTTTCACAGGAGTTTACTAATATGATAACTGCTCAGAGAGGATTTCAGGCCAGTTCAAAACTGATAACAACATCTGATGAAATGCTGCAGGAACTTGTTAATCTAAAAAGGTAATTTTAGTTAAGCTGTCAGACCTCATTTCAGTATTGAGGTCTGGCAGGATAATAAAGGAAGTGGAAGATGATTAAGGTAGAGAAAACAAATGGCGAAGAAGTAACACTTAATTCCGATCTTATTGAACAAATTCAGGAAACACCTGATACAGTAATTACTTTAACCAACTGTAAAAAAATACTGGTCAAAGAAACATCTGATGAAATTATAGAAAAAGTTATAGCTTACCGGAGAAAGATACTATCTGGAATTTCAAGAACAGGGGAGAGATAGGTTATGGATCTAGCAACAATTATTGGAATAATAGGTGGTGCAGCTGTCTTTGCATCTGTTGCATTATTGGGGGGTAATGCGGTTATATTTGTCAGTGTCCAGTCCTCATTAGTAGTTTTAGGTGGAACACTGGCCGGTACACTGATAAGTTATTCTTTTGAAGATCTAAAAAAAGTTCCTGAACTGGTAAAAGTATCTCTTCAAAATGATTTAATGAAATCTGATTTCATTATTGAAGATCTGGTGAATTTTGCTGAAAAGGCCAGGCGGGAAGGTCTGCTTGCTTTAGAAGATGATGCAAATGAGATGGAAGATGAGTTTTTAAAAAAAGGAATTCAGCTGGTTGTGGATGGTACTGATCCAGAGCTTGTGCGAAATATTCTGGAAACAAAATTGACTTTTCTGGAAGAAAGACACGGTAAAGGACAGGGTATATTTGCCACAATGGGACAGCTGGCCCCTGCTTTTGGAATGATAGGTACACTGATTGGTTTAATCCAGATGTTGAGTCAGCTGGATGATCCAACAAAGCTAGGTTCCGGTATGGCTGTTGCCCTTATTACAACACTTTATGGTGCACTGATGGCCAACTGGATTTTTATCCCGCTTGCCAAAAATCTTGAAACTAGAAGTGCTCACGAAGTTTTGATAAAAGAAGTAATAATAGAAGGTATACTGTCTATTCAGGCAGGAGAAAATCCAAGAATAGTAAAAGAAAAACTGCATGCCTTCCTATCAGAGGGAGAAAAGGAAGAAGTAGAAGCCAGAATAAATAATAATGAGGCGGCACCTGACAATGCGTAAAAAAAGAAACAGCTCCAATCAAAATCAGGATGGTGGAGGTTCTCCGGCATGGATGACAACCTTTGGAGATATGATGACATTACTGCTGGTATTTTTTGTGCTTCTTTATTCGTTTTCTTCACTGGATGTGCAGAAATTTAAAGGATTTATATCAGCACTTCAGAATCAGCTTGGGGTACTTGAAGGTGGAAAAACTATAATAGATGAACCTAACATTACTGCAGGAAATATAAGTGAAGATTTAGGTGATGCTCCACAGAATTTAGGGCGGGTAATGGATCAGATGCAGAAATATATAGATAAAAATAATTTAAATGATAGAGTAAATATTGATAGAAAGAGAAAGGGTGTTGTAATAAGTCTGACAGGCGAAATTCTCTATGATCTGGGAAAAGCAGATCTAAAACCTCAGGGAAGAGAAGTTCTAACAATGATAGCAGAAAATCTCAAAGAAATACCCAATGACATCATGATAGAAGGACATACTGACTATCTGCCTATAAATAATCAGCAGTATCCATCAAACTGGGAACTTTCCACAGCTCGAGCCGTTAATGTTATTAAATATTTAATAGAAGAAAATGACTTTACCCCTTCTCGACTTTCTGCAGCAGGTTATTCTAAATTCAGGCCTGTAGTTGATGAAGATACTCCGGAAGCACGGGCAAAAAATAGAAGGGTAGAGATTGTAATATTAAATTCACAGTATGGAAGTGAACAGTATAATAATTAGGGAGGGGGCACCCAATGGATGATGGTAAAGTGAATATAAAAATGATTGCTCTAATTGTAGTATTGGTGATAATAATTACTGGAATAATGAGCTTTACCTTTTTTACATTTTTCTCAGTTTCAGAAAATAATACAGGAGAAAACGGGAAAGTAAAAAGTGTCAAAGATTTAAAACCAACATATAGTGTTGGAGATTTTGTTGTAAATTTATCTGGCAGTTCAAACATGAGCTTTATTAAAGCTAACATTGTTTTTGAATTAGAAGATAAAGATATGGTAGAAGAGCTGGATAAGCGTAAGCCTCAGATAAGAGATGAAATAATTTCAATATTGAGGGCCCAGAGCAAAAAACTAATTGAGGAGCCAGAAGCAAAAACCATTAAATCAATGATTCAAAATTCTATTAATCAGCTTTTAATATCAGGTAAGATACACAATGTCTGGTTTACAGAACTGGTTGTTCAGTAGGGAGGAAAGAAAATGGCTGAAGTATTAAATCAAAATGAAATAGACTCTCTTCTCTCTGCGCTGAGCAGTGGAAATCTGGATGTTGAAGAAGTAAAAGAACAGTCTGAAGAAAAAGAAGTTAAAAGTTACGACTTTCGAAGACCTAATAAGCTGTCAAAAGAACAGATGCGCACACTGCAGATGATTCACGAAAATATGTCCAGAAATTTCACTACCACACTGTCAACCAAACTGAGGAGTATGGTTAATTTTGATGTAGCTTCAATAGAACAGCTTTCTTACTCAGAATTTATTCATTCTCTATCAGAACCAACTATTATTGGTATCTGCAGCTTGGAACCTTTGAAAGGACAGTTTATTTTTGAAATTAATCCGGAAATAGGGTTTGCAATAATCGATCGGTTGTTTGGAGGTTTTGGGAAGGCAATAACAGAGGTAAGAGCTTTTACAGATATAGAACAGGTGGTAATCAAAAAAGTTATGTCCTGGATACTGGGAGATTTTAAAGAATCCTGGCAGAATATTGCAGAATTAAAACCCAGGCTTTTGGAATTAGAATCCAATCCACAGTTTACACAGATTGTTCCAGATAGTGATATGACAATTATCATTACTTTATCTGCTCGAATAGCTGATATAGAAGGACTTATAAATATCTGTATTCCTTATATAATGTTAGAACCACTTGTTTCCAACTTAAATGCACAGTACTGGTTTTCCAGCACCAGGGAAAAACAGACTGCCGAACATATAGAACAGTTAAAAAAACGACTCCAGGATGCCAGTTTAGAAATTCATGCTGAACTGGGCAAAACAGAGCTTACAATTGAGGATTTTCTATATCTCCAGCCGGGAGATGTAATAACTCTTGACAAAAAAGTAAAAGAAAATGTAGATGTGCGAATAGGTGATTTTAGAAAATATAGGGCAGCTGCAGGAACAAAAAACAGACATAAAGCAGTTAAAATACTCGGTGTAGCAGAAAATACGGTAGAGGAGAGTGATTATGATGAGTAATGATGGGAATTTTTTATCCCAGGAAGAAATAGATGCTCTAATGAACAGCCAGGAAGAGGAAGAAGATGGTGAAGAAATCTTAACCTCAGAAGAAATAGATGTAATAGGAGAAATAGGAAATATTTCTATGGGTTCTTCTGCAACTGCACTCTCTACCCTATTGGATAAAAAGGTGGAAATTACAGCTCCTGAAGTCAAAGTAATTAAATTTCAGGAAGTAATAGATGAATATGACCGCCCCTGTGTTCTGGTCCGGGTTAAATATATTAAAGGGCTTGAAGGAGTAAATCTTCTTGTAATAAATACTGAAGATGCTGCTATTATTGCAGACCTCATGATGGGGGGGGATGGAATCAGTGGTGTAGATGAAGATTCACTCAATGATATATATATAAGTGCTGTAGGTGAAGCGATGAATCAGATGATGGGGTCAGCATCTACCGCTATGTCAAATATACTGGATGAAATTGTAAATATTTCTCCACCGGCAGCAGAATATATAGAACTTAATGATGTACTAAAAAGTGATGAGGACTGGTTTAAGGCAGATGAAGAAGTTGTGGTAACTTCCTTTAACCTAAAAGTTGGAGATCTTATTGACAGTACCTTTAAACAGATATCATCTCTAGCTTTTGTAAAGGAACTGGCTGATTCTCTTTTACATGAAGGTGAAGGTCTGATCGACAAAACTATTGATGAAGAAAAACTGGCTGAAGAAGCAAAAGAAGAGGTGGATATGTCTGCTAAAAGGGAGCTGCAGAATTCATTAGGGGAAACATCATCAGCTGCAGAAAGCTCTCCTACTGATCAGCAGAGGTCAGCAGCATCTTCGAGAAAACAGACCAAAAATAGAAATGTTAAAAAAGAAGAAACTGTTGCTGTACAGACAGCACAATTTCCGGAATTTGATGAGCAGATATCTCAGCCTCTGCCAAATAATATGGAATTAATTAAAGATGTTCCTCTTGAGGTAACGGTAAGACTCGGCAAAACCAGCATGAAGATAAGGGAAATTTTAGAGCTTGGTGATGGTTCAATAATTGAACTCGATAAACTGGCCGGTGAACCTGTGGATTTGCTTGTAAATGGAAAGCTGGTTGCTAAAGGTGAAGTGGTTGTAATTGATGAAAACTTTGGCTTCAGGGTAAAAGATATTATAAGTCCTGCTGAACGCCTTACACAGCTTTAGGATAGGGAGCAGAAATGAGTTATATCTGGGAAACAGCAAAAATAATTTTTTCACTTGGAATTGTAATTATATTAATTTTTCTTCTTTATTATCTGCTGAGGGATAGGCTGAATTTTACAAACAGCTCCAAACATATGAAGGTGATAGATATTATGCGCCTCGGCAGTGGTGAAATTATTTATCTGGTAGATAGTTTTGATAAGATAATTATGATTGTTTCCGGTAAACAGGGGTCTACCAAAATTGAAAGCTGGAAAAAAAGTGAAATTAAACTGGAGCTTGATAAAATAGATGATAATAATAAATCTGGTAAATTTAAGAAAGATATTTTTAAAGATAAATTTATGCAGGCTTTAAATAGAACAAATTACAGCGAAAAAAAACAAAAAAGTCGTGATAATGATGAATAAAAGGCTCACTTTAGTTCTGTTTTTAGTTTTTTTATTTTTTATTTTTAATAGTTCAGTTATTGCACAGAATTTTAATCTTCCTGAATTTAGTTTTGAAATGAACAGTGGTGGTAATGAAGCAGATGATCTTGTTCTGTCACTGAGAATACTACTTCTGCTGACAGTTCTTTCTCTTGCTCCTGCTGTTATTATATTATTTACTTCATTTACCAGAATAATAATTGTGTTTTCAATTTTGAAGCGGGCTCTGGCATTAAATAATATGCCGCCAAATCAGGTTTTAATTGGGATTGCAATATTCTTAACTATATTTATTATGGCACCTGTTTGGCAGGGAATAAATCAGGATGCACTTCAGCCCTATCTCAATGAAGAAATTTCTCTGGAAACTGCTTATGAAAACACATTAACTCCGGTTAGAAATTTTATGTTTGATCAGGTTGATGAGAGGTCAATGGCACTTTTTACTGATATGGCGAAAATGGAGAGACCTGAAACTCGGGATGATATTCCCACTTATGTTCTTATTCCTGCCTTTCTGGTTAATGAAATAAAAATTGCTTTTCAAATAGGTTTTTTAATCTACATACCATTTTTAATGATAGATATGATAGTTGCCAGTATTCTGATGTCAATGGGAATGATGATGCTTCCACCTGTTATAATATCTTTACCTTTTAAAATTCTTCTATTTGTACTGGCAGATGGCTGGCATTTACTAATTGGTTCACTTGTACAGACTTTTAATTAGTAAGGAGGCAGTATTTTGAATGAAGCTCTTGTGGTTGACATAGGCCGCCAGGCTGTTTATATTGTGCTAAAAGTTATACTGCCTGTTCTTGGTGCAGGTCTAATTACCGGTCTGATAGTTGCTGTAATACAGGCAACAACTCAGATTCAGGAGCAGACACTTGCTTTTGTACCAAAAATATTTGCAGTTCTGGCTGCAATCGGGTTTTTTGGACCCTGGATTATGAGAACTGTTGTGGAATTTGTGCAGGAACTGCTGCGGAATATACCCCTGTATGTGGGGGGCTGATGATAGATGGGAGCAGAATTTTTAGGCAATAATTCTATATATCTTTTTGTACTGATTATGATCCGCTATATTGGCATGATGCTGATTACACCTATCTTTGGCAGTCAGGTAATAATAAATAGAGTTAAAATCATTCTTGCTGTAGCTCTGGCGGTTTTTACATATCCAATTCTGCAGCAGATGTATCAAATAGAATTTAACTTAAAACCTATTCAGCTGCTTATAAATATTATGAGTGAAATTAGTATTGGACTTTTTATGGGATTTGCTGTTTTTTTAGTATTTTCAGCTGTACAGATGGCGGGTCAGTTTATTGATATGCAGATGGGTTTCAGGATCGCAAATGTTGTTGACCCTTTTACAGGGGCCAATTCACCGGTGATTGGTCAGTTTAAAAATATATTGATAACACTTATATTTCTGTCAGTAAATGGGCATTTATTTTTAATAAGGCAGCTTTTTTCTTCATTTGAAATAATACCCCCGGGACGGATAAATTTTGGTGAGCAAATCTGGCAGTATTTTTTCCGCAGAAGTGCAGATATGTTTGTGCTGGCGGTAAAAATGGCTCTTCCAATTGTGGGAGCTGTTTTCGTGATAGATATTATACTTGCTTTTTTGGCCAGAGCTGTACCACAGATGAATCTTTTTATTATTGGACTGCCGGTAAAAATAATGGCTGGTCTGGTAGTGCTGTTTTTGCTTTTAGGTGTTTTAACTCATTTTTACAGTCAAATTATTATGGATATAATTTATGAAATTGGTGATTTATTTAAACTGCTTGCACCAGAATAGAGGAGATTTAAATGCCTGATAATGGAACTGGAGAAAAAACAGAGGAGCCAACGCCGAAGCGGAAACGTGAGGCAAGGGAAAAAGGTAATGTTGCTAAAAGTAAAGAGATTAGTCAGGCATTTACCCTACTGGCCAGTTTTTTGTTTCTTTACTTTTTTATGCAGGAGATAATGTTCAATGTAATGGCAGGTATTGAAAGATATTTTTCAGCTCTTATTGTAGATCCACTTTCAGTGGATACAGCCGGCAGACTGCTGCAGGATGCAATGATTTATACAGTTCAAACTATTTATCCGGTGCTTATAGTTACTGCTGTAGTTGGTTTTTTTATAAACTTTTTACAGATAGGACCACTATTTACAACAAAAAATCTTGCGCCAGATATTAAAAAATTGAATCCTATAAAAGGGTTAAAAAATATCTTTTCACTTCGAGGATTTGTGGAATTTTTAAAATCACTTTTAAAACTGGGAATAATAACATTTATAGCTCAAAGTTTTCTAAAAAATAATATTATTATTTTCAGAAGATCTCTAGATCAGAGTCTAAATCTTGCACTTGCAGAAATAGCATTGCTGATCAGCAAAATGGGATTTACTATAATTGCTGCCATGGTTTTGCTGGGCATTTTTGACCTATTATATCAGCGATGGCAGCACAATAAAGATCTCAAAATGTCAAAATATGAGGTCAAACAGGAGAGAAAAGAAATGGAGGGAGATCCTGTTATCCTCCAGAAAAGAAGAGAAAAGCAGAGGCAGTTTAGCTTAAATAGGATGATGAATGCAGTAAAAGATGCAGATGTTGTTATTACAAATCCAACCCATATTGCAGTAGCTCTTCAGTATGATCTTGATGAAATGGATGCACCGATAGTTGCTGCCAAAGGTGAAGGTTTTGTTGCTGAAAAGATTAAGGAAAAAGCAAAAGAACTTGAAATAGAGATTGTGGAGAACAAGCCGCTGGCCCGCTCTTTAAATTCAATGACAGAGATTGGTGATCAGGTTCCAGTTGAGCTTTATCAGGCTGTGGCTGAAGTGCTGGCACATGTATTTAAGGAAAATAATCGTATTAATGGAGGTTAATCTCAGCAGTGGATAATAGTTTAGTATACGCAAAGATAACAAAAAATAGTGATATTATATTTGCTCTCATGGTAGTAGGTATAATTGTCATGTTCATTATACCTATGCCCACAGTGCTGATGGATATACTGCTGGCAGCAAACATTACATTTTCCATGGTTATAATTCTGGTCAGTATTTATACAATAGAGCCTCTTGATATCTCTGTTTTCCCATCACTGCTCCTATTTGCAACCCTATTTAGGCTGGGATTAAATGTATCGACAACAAGGCTGATACTTGGACAGGGATATGCTGGTGAGATTATCATGAGTTTTGGTAATTTTGTTGTCGGAGGCAACTATGTTGTTGGACTTATAATATTCTTAATTTTGATTGTAATTCAGTTTATAGTAATTACCAAAGGTGCAGAAAGAGTTGCTGAGGTTGCTGCTCGTTTTACACTTGATGCAATGCCGGGTAAACAGATGAGCATAGATGCTGATCTTAATGCTGGTATTATAGATGAGAAGGAAGCTAAATATGAAAGAGCTAAAATAAGGAAAGAAGCAGATTTTTATGGAGCTATGGATGGTGCCAGTAAATTTGTTAAAGGAGATGCAATTGCCGGTATAATTATAACTTTTATAAATATTATCGGTGGTTTAATAATTGGTATGATTCAGCAGAATATGGGTTTTGCAGAAGCAGCACAGACATATACTCTGCTGACAGTAGGAGATGGACTGGTATCACAGATACCTGCTCTGCTTATTTCTACTGCCACAGGTATGGTTGTTACAAGATCAGCTTCTGAAAATAATATGGGTCAGGAGATGACAGATCAGCTTCTCAAACAGCCCAAAGCCTTATTTATAGCTGCTGCAGTTCTCACTGTTTTAGGATTTGTACCTGGGCTGCCGACACTTCCTTTTATTTTTCTAGCAGTATTTATAGCTGTGATGGGATATTTAATGTTAAATGCATCTGTAGAGGAAAAAGCTGTTGAAAAATCTCCAGAACAAACACAGATAAGTGAAGCCCAAAAACAGGAAGCAAGACAGGAGGAGTTAAAACAGCTAATTAAAGTAGATAAGCTGGAAATAGAAGTAGGATATAATCTAATTTCACTTGTTCTGCCAGAACAGGGTGGAGATTTTCTGGAAAGAGTTTCAGTTATTAGAAAGCAGATTGCAGCTGAACTTGGTATTATTTTACCACCTGTACGTATAGTTGACAATCTTCAGCTTGAGCCAAATATATACTGTATTAAGCTGCAGGGGGTAGAAATAAGCAGATATAGACTTTATGCAGATAAATATCTGGCCATGGATCCAGGTCATACTCTAGAAGAAATCGAAGGAATTGAAACAGAAGAACCTGCCTTTGGTACACCTGCGATCTGGATTGAGGAAGAAGATAGAGAAAGAGCAGAAATGGCAAATTATACAGTGGTAGACCCCAGCTCAGTGTTGGCTACCCACCTGACAGAAGTTATAAAAAAACATTCCCACGAACTGCTGGGAAGACAGGAAGTAAAAAAACTTATAGATAATATTAAGGATGATCAGAAAGCAGTTATAGATGAACTTATACCGGATAAGATGAATTTGGGTGGAATACAGAAAATACTGCAGAATCTTCTTTGGGAGAATATACCGATTAAAAATCTTGTTTTAATACTGGAAACACTTGCTGATCATGCAGGAAGAACAAATGATATAACTGTTTTGACAGAATATGTAAGACAGGCACTATCACGTCAGATAAGCAGTCAATTTACAGGGCCAGACAATACCCTTTATGTATTTACCATAGATCCAGCAAAAGAAGAACAGCTGGTCAATGCACTGGAGCAGTCTGATCAGGGCAATTATCTATCTCTACAGCCCGCCCAGGCACAGAATATTATCAATCAAATCGTAGAACAGGCAAAAGAACTTTTAGAAAAAGGTAATGATCCAATTTTACTGACATCACCTATGATCAGGCGTCCAATTAAAGAACTGGTACACAGAACATTTGAAGATTTAATTGTTCTGTCATTTAATGAACTTGAACCTGATGTTGATCTTCAAGTACAGGGGGTTGTTAAATAGATGAAAATAAAGAAATATACTGGAGAAACAATACAGGATGTAATATTCAAAGTAAAAGCTGATCTGGGTCCAGAAGCAATTATTATAGAAAAAAGAAAATTTCAAAAAGGCGGTATTTTTGGATTTTTTGGAAAAACAGTTGTTGAAGTACTGGCAGCACTTGAAGAAAAAAGCCGGCCCCATTATCAGCCGGTTGACAGCAGGGTCAGCAGAAAAAAAGAAGAATTAGTTAAAGAAAAGCTGCCTGACAGACCGGAAGAATTATTAAAAAGTGAAACAGAAGCACCTAAAGCAGAAAAAATAGAATCTAAAAATATAGAGGATAAAAATAAAGAAAGAGCTGATTTTTCAGCTGAAAGAAAAAAAGATGAGAAGATAGAAGAAGATCATAAAGCAGAGATTAGTGTCGAAAAAGAAATCAAGGAAAGCTACAAAAATACTAAAATATATAATCATCTTTTCCATCAGGGAGTAGAAGAAGATTGTTTAAATTCTTTTATTAATAAGCTGAATAAAGGTGCAGGTTTTCCACTTAATGATAATTACAGCGAAAAAATAGAATCATTCAGCCGCAAATATTTTGCCGACTGTTCACCTATAAAAATAGATAAAAAGAGAAAGGTTGTTTCATTTATTGGTCCTACAGGAGTTGGTAAAACTACAACAATTGCCAAAATAGCAGCTTATTTTGCAGTAGATAAAAACAAAAAAGTCGGTTTAATAACGGCAGACACCTACAGAATAGCTGCTGTAGAACAGCTGCAGACATACAGCAATATAATAGATATTCCCTTTAAAGTATGCTACAGCAGTGGTAAACTTAAATCTATGATAGAGGGTAAGTTTAAAAACTGTGATCTAATATTTATTGATACTCCTGGCAGCAGCTGGAAAGATCAGCTTCAGCTGGGTAGACTTAAGGATTACACTGAAAACGAGATAATAGATGAAGTTCACCTTCTTGTCAGCTTGAATATTAAGAGCAGGGACATGTATAATATTATTGAGCGCTTCGAAAAAATGAATCCGGATAAAATACTGCTGACAAAGCTTGATGAGACAGGCAGCTATGGCGACTTAATTAATATTAAAGAAAGATATAATCTTCCATTTTCTTATCTAACTTTTGGACAGGATGTTCCAGAAGACATTAATCCGGCCTGCCCGGAAATATTATTTAAATATTTATTTGGTGATTATCATGTTTAGTCAGGCTGCAAAATTAAAAGAAATAGTTCAAAAGAAAAAAGAAAAGATGCTGGAAAACAGTGGTGATAATAATTCCATTAGGCATAAGAGTAGAGCTAGGACAATAGCTATTGCCAGCGGCAAAGGTGGTGTTGGTAAATCAACCCTTACCGTTAATCTGGCTTATAATTTAGCCAGGCTGAAAAAAAAAGTGCTGATAATTGACAGTGATATTGGAATGGCAAATCTGGATATTATGCTCGATATCAGTCCAATTTATGATATGGGGCATCTTTTGAGGGGAGAATGTACCCTTCAGGAAGCAATTGTCAAAGATCCAAGTGGAATTAGTATTCTCAGCGGAATTACTGGAGATGACACTTTTATAGATCTTAATACAGATATGATGAACAAAATAATTAATATAGCTGGAGAAATGGAAAAAGATTATGATTATCTGCTGATTGATTTAGGTGCAGGAGCAGGTAAAAATATAGTCAGTACAATTCTTTCTGCAGAGGAGCTTCTTTTGGTTCTTACTACAGAACCAACATCTGTAATGGACAGCTACAGCCTTATAAAAATACTGGCAAAATATAATTTTGATAAATCAGTTAAACTTGTATTAAATCAGGTCGATAGAAAAAAAGATGCCCAAAAAACTGCCGAAAGAATGAAAAAGACAGTTAAAAAATATCTAAACATTGAGCTGGATTTAGTCGGCCAGATATCTCACGACAGAAATATCAGCACTGCTGTAAAAAAGCAGAGGCCTTTTTCTGAAATATATGCTGGAAGATCTGCAGCAGAAGATTTTGAAAAGTTAGCTAAAAAAATTAGTGGAGAAGAAGGAGAAAAGCAGAGCAAAGGTGTTAAAAGCTATTTTTACAAAATGATAGGATTTTTTAACAGCAGCAGGAAATAATCACTGGAGTTGAAGATGATGAAATTACCAGAAATTAATCAAAAATTAGAAATAGAAATTTTGACTGGACTTTACAAGGGTAAATATTTAAGCAAAGTTGCTGATATAAAAAAGGGCGGAATTCTTATTACTGGCCTGTATCGGGAAGGAGCGTCTTTGCCGGTTAGGATCAACCAGGATATTGAAGTCTATTTTACAACAGAGAGGGCAGCATATAAGTTTAAGAGCAGAGTAAAAAAGAGATTAAAAGAACCATTTCCACTTCTCTATATAGAAAAACCGGAAAACATAATCAGAATTCAGCGCAGAGACTATTTCCGCCTTGAAGTCAGTGGACAAATAACTATATACAGTCAGGAAGAAGAGAAGCTTATGGAAGCAAGACTGCTTGATATCAGTGGGGGAGGAATTAAAATAGAAGTAGATGAACATTTTGATAAAGGTCAGAAAATTAAGGTTGAGCTCAAAAATATTTTAAAGGAAAAAGAGCTGATCAGTGCTTCTGTTGTGAGATCACATAAAAAAGATCACAAAAGCTGGGAACTTGGAATTAAATTTGAAGATATTGAAGAGAATTTAAGAGAAGAGATTATTCAGTGGATATTTGCATATCAGCGAGAAAACAGAAAAAAAGGATTAAGTTAAATGCTTTTTAAATCAATTTTATTTGGCTTTATATTTTATGTTTTAAATACAATATATTATTTAATAAATAAAATGGAACTAAAAACAGTCTTTTTTAAAAGTATCAATAGAACTATTATTTTTGTGCTGATATTTAATCTTATATTTCTTTTAACTTCAATTTTGAAAGACCGCAGTAGTAAAAATAGTTCTGATTTAAGTAATGAAAGTAAAGATAAAAATCAATCAGATACTAAAGAATCTGACGAAGGAAATGCGGAAGATGATGGGTTTTCACCAATTAATCCTCCTGAAATAGAATATACTCAGAGGGAAGATTAATAATCAAAAAAAGGAAGATTATTATGCCTAATAATGAAAAACTATGGCAGAAGTATAAAGAACAGGATGATATGCAGGCCAGAGAAGCTCTTATTTTAGAACATATTAATCTTGTTAGATATGCTGCAGGCAGAATAAGTGTTATACTGCCTGATCATATAGATAGAGATGATCTGGAAAGCTATGGAATCATTGGTCTGATAGAAGCTGTAGAAAATTTTGACTGGAGCAGAAATATTAATTTTTCCACCTTTGCACTGCCGCGTATAAAAGGAGAAATTTTTGATCATTTAAGAAGTCAGGATTGGCTTCCCAGCAGCATGAGGAGACAGATTAAATTAATAGAGGAAAGAAAATTAGATTTTAAAAATGATCAGGGCCGTGACCCTTCAAACAGTGAATTAGCAGAAATAATGAATATGGATATAGAAAAAATTGAAGACATACTTTACCGCAAATATCTATCTGACTGGATATCGCTGTCTTATGAGTATGATGGCTCAGAATTGATACAGCTTATAGATTCAGGTGCAGATAAGCCAGTTTCTAAAATGGAAGAAGAAGATGCAGTAGAACTGCTGGCTGAAAAAATTGATAGCCTCAAAGAAAGAGAAAAACTTCTTGTCCAGCTGTATTACTATGAAGAACTGACACAGTTAGAGATAGCAGAAATAATGGATATTAGTCCGGCCCGAGTATCTCAGCTACATAAACAGATTGTCCGCCGACTCAGAGGAATGTTGAGCAGAAGTAAAGAATATTTTTTCTAATGAAAAGCAGGTGAATCAAATTGAATAAAAACAAAAATCAATTTAACGGAAAAGAATATCTTCTTAAATTTACTGATAGTGATGTAAAAATTAAGATAAATTATGATAGTGATATTTCACTGTCTGATATAAAGGATTCTTTGCAGGAAAAAAATATTGTAGAAGTAGATTCTGAGCTGCTTGAGGAAAGATTTCAGGATAGATATGAAGATTGGTTTACAATTGCTCCAAGAATTAAAGATTTAGATGAAGACGACAAAATTAGTTTAAAGATTTCTGATGACAGAATGAAAGCATTTATGAGCTTTGATCCAGGTAATGGGAGCAGTATTATTCATTATGAAGATGTAAAAATACTGCTGGAAGAAAAAGATATTTGTTTTGGTTTAAAAGAAGACCAGATCAAGAAGATAATTGAAAATCGAATTCCCGTTAATGAAACATTAATAGCTGAAGGGAAAAAACCTGAAGCAGGTAAAGATTCAGAATTGATCTATCATTTTGAACAAAAAGAAAAAAATGTTGGAACTCTGCGTCAGGATGGAACAATGGATTTTCACAACAGAAATTTGATAACAAATGTTAAAAAGGGAGAAAAGCTTCTGACAAAAATTCCGGCCCAGAAAGGTAAACCGGGCAGAAATGTTAAAGGAGATGAAGTTAAACCTCAGCCTGTAAAAGATAAAAAACTTCCCAGAGGGAAAAACACTGTAAAAAAAGATTTGTGTGTTTATGCAGCTATTGACGGCCAGGTAATAAAAGAAAAAGATAAGGTTCATGTAAGACCTGTGCTGAATATAAAAGGTGATGTAGACCTAACTACAGGTAATATTGATTTTTTGGGAAGTGTTAAAATAAGTGGTGATGTTAGAGAAGGTTTTATTGTTAAAGCAGCTGGAGATATAGATATACAGGGTAATGTTGGAGCTGCAGAAATTAAAAGCAGCCAAAATGTGAGTATCAAAAAAGGTTTTTTGGGCAGAGGTAAAGGAAAAATTGAAGCTGAAGGTGAAGTAAGGGTTCGTTTTGTTGAAAACGGAAGTATTACAGCTGAAAAAATTATGATTCATGATGCATCTATGCACAGTGAGCTGAAGGCAAAAGATAGAATTGTCGTCAAAGGTGGAAAGGGTTTAATTGTAGGTGGAAAAGCATCAGCACACAGTTTAATTGAAGCTAATATTGTTGGTTCAAGCCTTGCAACAAAAACCATATTGGAGGTAGGACTGGATCCGGGAATTCATGCTAAATATAAAGAAAAAAAAGATGAGATGGAGTCACTTAAAAAAAACTTAGATAAAGTGATGAAAGGAATTAGAATGTTGAAACAGTTGAAAAACAAGGGTATAAAGCTGACCAAAGATAAAATAGTGATGTTTAATAAATTTTTGGAAACCGAAAAAGAGCTGAAAAAGAAAGAAAAGAATCTAAAAGAGGAAATAGAAGATCTGGAGCTGCAGCTATCTAATAATGTAAAAGGAGAGATAAAAATTAATGAATTAGTTTTTCCCGGAGTTCATCTTTTAAGCAGTAAGGATAAGCTGATAATTCAAAATAAAACTGCAGAATCGTGTTTTACAGAGGTAAATGGAGAATTAAGACAAAAAACTTTATAAAGGGGGTGAAAAATTTTGATAAAAGGACTTTATACAGCTGGGGCAGCAATGTTAGCTGCTGAAAAACAGAGCAGTATTACTGCTAATAATCTTGCAAATGCAGGTACAGTTGGTTTTAAAAGGGCAGGCAGTCTTAAAAGGTCTTTCCCAGAAATGCTGCTTAAGAAAATTGAAGCAGGAGAAAAAAACCGCGAAATTGGGTCTATTTCTTCTGGAGTTTATACTGAAAGAAAATTTAAAGATATGAGTCAGGGTGATCTGCGGAAAACAGGAAATAAGCTGGATCTTTTTATTCAGGGAGAAGGATTTTTTGCTGTCCAAACACCTGGCGGAATACGCTATACGCGTAATGGTAATTTTACACTTAATAGAAATTCAGAAATAGTTACACAGTCTGGTTATCAGCTGCTTGACATAAATGGTGAGCCGGTACAGACAATTCCAGAACGCGAATTTTTTATTGATGGACAGGGCCAGCTTTCGTTTTCTGGTGGACTTCAAGGAGCAGAAATTGCAGTTGTTAATTTTCCGGAAGAGGAAAGCTTAATTCAGGAAGGTGACAATCTTTATGTTCCAGCAGATGAAGCACAAATGCCGGCAGCAACCGATGCTGTTATTCTGCAGGGATATCTGGAAAACTCAAATGTTGAAATTGTAAAAGAAATGGTCAATATGATTAAAACGACCCGCCATTATGAAGCAGGTCAGAAAGTCATCTCAAGTATAGATGACAGTCTGGGTAAAGCTATTAATGAAGTTGGTAAAGCATAAAGAATCAAATTCAGCTGGACCTCAAAGAGGAAGCTGAAACAGACACCGTTGACTGATAGATATGGTGTTAAATTACAATTAAAATGAGGTGGAAATATGATTAGTGCACTCTGGACTGCTGCAACAGGAATGAATTCTCAGCAGACCAATATAGATGTTATTTCAAATAATCTTTCCAATGTAAACACAAGTGGATTTAAGAAGACAAGGGTAAATTTTGCAGATTTAATGTATTCTGAGATAAAACAGCCGGGAACTCCTAATACTAGTGGAGCCCAAATTCCGGTCGGAATAGAAGTAGGACATGGGACAAAAGTAAACAGCACTCAAAAAATGTTTACTCCTGGTAATGTTCAGAATACAGATAATCCACTGGATTTTCTTATAGAAGGAGACGGGTTTTTTAGAGTAATGCGGCCTGATGGAAGTTATGTCTATACTAGAGATGGTTCATTTAAACGAGACAGCACAGGTCAGGTGGTTACAGCAGATGGATACATTCTTTCTCCACAAATAGTTATCCCGGAAGAATCTACAAGTATATCGGTTACTTCTGATGGTGCTGTTAATGTAAAAAATCCGGATGGTACAGTACAGCAGATTGGAGAAATTGAACTCTACAGATTTGCAAATCCTGCCGGACTCATCAGTGAAGGAAGAAATCAGTTTTCTATTTCAAGTGCTTCTGGTGATCCAAGAGCAGGTGTGCCTGGAGAAGAGGGATATGGAACAATAAGCCAGGGCTTTCTGGAAATGTCAAATGTAAAAGTAGTGGAAGAAATGGTAAATATGATAGCTGCACAGAGAGCTTATGAAGTTAATTCAAAGGCGATAACTGCAGCAGATGAGATGCTTCAGACTGCCAATCAGCTGAGGAGATAGTATTAAAAAGGGTGAATATAATATAATGCTAAAAAAAATACTGCTGCTGGTTCTGCTGCTGATTTTTAGTTTTAATGTTCAGGCCTTTGATATTTCAATACCACCGGAAATTTCTATTAATTCGGACAGGATTACTTTAGAAGAGATATCGATAATAGAGGCAGGAGATCTTTCTGCAGCAGAGCTAAAAAAGTTAAAGAAATTGGATTTTGGGAGGGCACCACTGCCTGGATATGAAAAAACACTCAGTCAGGCTCTTGTAGAAATTTCCATAAAAAATCTCGGATATAATAATAATGATTTTAAATTAACTATGCCTTCAGATATAGTTGTGAAGAGAAACAGCAGCCAAATTACAGCTGAACAAATAGCAGAAGTAGTGAAAAAACAGCTGAAAAAGAAGGCAAATATTGATAAAGATAAGATACTGATAAAAATTAACAGTCAGCCTGACCCAATAATGATACCAGCTGGAGAATATGAGATTATTATAAATGATAATTATAATTTAAAACTGGGCCAAAATACTGTAGTGTTAGAAATATATCAGAATGGCAGTCAGTATAAAAAAATATATGTGCCTTTAAAGCTGGGGGTCAAAATGACAGTATTTAAAGCAAAAAGAAGATTTAATCATGGAGAAAAAATTAATAGAGAAGATTTTGAGAAAGTGGAAGATGAAGTTTATTCTGACAAAAACAATCTTGTTTCTGAATGGAATAATAAAAAAATCAATGGAAAAGTATTTAGAAGGTCGCTTCCTGCTGGGAGCTATCTTTCCTATGATGATTTTAAAGATCCTGTTTTGGTCAGGTGGGGAGACAGAGTTAAAGCAGTTGTAGAGATAAATAATATATCTGTAACTGCTTTTGTCACTGCCCGTGGGCGAGGCAAACTGGGAGATATAATAGAAGTTGAAAATCCACAGACAGGGTTTCGCTTTCAGGCAGAGGTAATTTCAGCTTCTGAAGTCAGATTTATGTCCAAATAAAAATTTGTTTTGTCTGGTGAAAAAATGAATAAATTTGTTTAGTTTTCGCAAAAATGAGGTGGAAAAATGTTAATACAAAATAAGGTGGTTATTATTCTGCTTCTTTTTCTAATAATATTTACTTCAGCAGTTTGTGGTAAATCTCTCTGGAGTGAAGATGGTTCTGGATTTTATAATGATTATCCAGATTACAGCTCTGGAGATATAATAACAGTTGTGATAGAAGAAGATGCAAGTGCGATCCAGACTGCCAACACTGATACAAGTCAGTCAAACAGTGTTGATGGATCTGCTGGAACAGGTTTTTTAGATTTTCTTGATTCATTTGGTTTCGGTTATTCTGATTCTGATTCTGCCGATGGACAGACACAGAGAAGCGGTACCCTGACAGCTGATATCACAACAGAAATTGTTGAAATTACCAAAAATGGAAATCTGAAGATAGAGGGAAGAAAGGTTGTTAAGATCAATGGAGAAACACAGATTATTAAACTGTCAGGTGTAGTTCGCCCTGAGGATGTTGATTTTGAGAACAATGTTTCTTCAAAAAATATTGCTCAGGCAGAGATTGAATATGAAGGTGAAGGTCCTGTGGGGGACAAACAGCAGCCGGGACTGCTGGGCAGACTGTTTAACTTCATCTTTTAATGGAAGAAGGGATATATTGTTGAAATTTACTTTAAAGATTAAAATAAAAGTGGTGGCTTTATTAATAATGGTTCTTTTTACTTTTCAGTTTTCTACCACAGCAGCAGAACCATCTGTTGAAATAGGAAATATAACCAGAATTAAAGGAATGCGCGAAAATCAGCTGATAGGTTATGGTATAGTTGTTGGTCTAAATGATAGTGGTGATTCCAATAGAAGTCAGTCAACAGTACAGAGTGTGGCGAATATGCTGCGGAATTTTGGTATATATGTTGATTCTGGACAGGTTGCAAGCCAAAATATAGCTGCTGTAATGGTTACCGGCAAACTGCCTCCAGTTGTCCACAGCGGAGATCAGATAGATGTAACTGTCAGTTCCATTGGTGATGCTGAAAGCCTTCAGGGAGGAACACTTCTTATGACTCCACTAAAAGCTCCAAATGGAGAAGTTTTTGCCTCTGCACAGGGAGCTATCTCTATTGGAGGCTATAATGTCAGCGGTGGTGGAAATACCCAGAGAGAAAATCATCCGACCGTGGGGAGGATCCCTGGTGGGGCTATGATAGAAAAAGAACTTTCGGTTAATTTACACGGAAACAGTCTTACCTATGTACTGGATAATCCAAACTTTGAAACTGCAGGTCAAATTGCAGAAATGATAAACAGCAAATTTTCATCACCAGATATAGCCAGAGCTCAGGATTCATCTACTGTAAATATAGAAATACCAGCAAACTATTCAAATAAAGTTGTAGAATTTATTGCAGAGGTAAATAATCTTAAGGTTAGACCTGGACTGGAAGCAAAAGTTGTTATAGATGAAAGGACCGGTACGGTTGTCTTCAGCCATAATGTGAGGATTTCTACAGTTGCTGTTGCACACGGAAATCTATCTGTTAAGATTACAACAGATACAGAAGTTTCCCAGCCACCTCCATTAAGTGCAGGTGAAACAGAAGTAACAGAAGATGTGCAGATAGAAGTTAAAGAGGGTGAAGAAGGTAATATGATGGTAGTAGGGCAGCAGACAACAATTGAAGATTTAGTAACTGCATTAAATGCAATAGGTGCTACACCAAGAGATATAATTTCAATAATACAGAAGATAAAGGCAGCCGGTGCACTACATGCTAAATTGGAAATAATATAAAATGCTGGAGGTTTAAGCTATGCAGATAAATAATTTAGACAGCAGTGCCAGATATTCAGCTCTGCAGCAGATGGAAACGAGAAAGTCAGCTGAGCTAAAAAATGCAGTTAAAAATGGTCAAAAGCTTGAAGAAACTGCTGCAGAATTCACATCTATATTTATCGAAAAAATGTTTTCAGCAATGAGAAATACGCTTTCCGATGAAAAACTTATTGATGGTGGGTATGCGGAAGATGTATTTACAGATATGCTATATAAAGAATACAGCCTTATGGCAGGGAAGCAGGGTCTACTGGCAGACTTAAATAGAAAACTTGTAGTTCAGCTGAGATCAGAATAAATATGTGAATATTTTCATTTGTACCGGGTACGAAAAGGCCTTTTCGTACCCGGTACATAAACATAAAATATTTTGACATTTATTTTTAAATAATATATAATATTAGTAATTAATGTTCTAGCTGATTTTAGTTTTAGAGAAGAGACGAGATTAGATTAGTTTTTCAAAAAAAAATGAGGAGAGATGAGTTGAGATGAAAACTAAAGACTTAGCACAGGCAGCACTTTTGGTGGCGATTGGTTTTATTTTACACGCACTTTTTCCACCAATTGTACTGGGGATGAAGCCGGATTTTGCTCTGGCTATGATGTTTATTTTGTTGATTATCAAGCAGGATTTTAAACTTGGATTTTTGGTAGCAGTATCGACAGGTATTTTTACTGCTTTAACAACCGGTTTTCCGGGAGGTCAGCTGGCCAATATGGTGGATAAACTAGTCACTTTTTTAATTATTTATCCTCTGATACCGTTAATTTTAAAACTTCCTTCAGTTAAGCTGTCAACTGCTATAATTACTTTTATGGGAACACTGGTAAGTGGAGCTGTATTTCTCGGAACAGCAGCTTTTATAGTAGGTCTTCCAGGACCATTTACCGTATTGTTTTCCACAGTGGTTCTGCCGGCAGCAGTTATAAACACTGTAACAGCTGTTGTAGTATTCAGTGTTGTACATTTTGCTTCAGAATTAAGCCAGGCAGAAAATGAAATAACACAGTAGAATAATAGTAACAGTAAAATTTTTTAATGAACATTTAGCCCCCTCATATAAAAGGGGGCTTTTAGTTTTTATAACTGGTAATATATTTTAAATTTTTAGTTGCAGCTGCAACTAAAATATGTTATTCTTTGATTGAGATAGTTGCATATGCAACAGAATTAGAGGTGAATTATATGTATATAAGTGCTCCTATTGGAAAATGGATAGCCAGATTATATAAAGATCATGACCAGTTTGTGGATGAATTACTTGAAAAACATAATTTAAATCACAGTGAAGGCAATATATTGATACATTTATACAAAGATGGAGATGGTATTAATCAAAAAGCTTTGGAAGAATGTCTTGGGGTTGATAAAGCAACAGTATCTCGTTCTATAAAGACACTGCTGAGGAAAAAATATCTAAGAAGGAATAAATCCCCCTCTGATGGAAGAGCTAATTTAATATATTTAAGTAAAAAAGCAGAAGAAAAAAGAGAAGAAATAGAACATATTTATCAGCAGTGGTTTAAGATATTTTTACGTGAAATACCGGAAGAAGATGCAGAAGTTGTAATTAAAACTCTAAAAAAGATGTATCAAATGGTTCAAAATAGCTAATAAGCTGATGGAGGTAGGAACTATGAATCAAATTTTAAAATATAATAAAATAATAGTAATAGTAATTTTATTGATAACGATATTTTTTGCTTTTCAGATTCCTAAAGTAGAGATTAACAATGATATTGAAGTTTTCCTGCCTGATGATCATTTTACAAAGGTTCAAAATGATAGAATGAAAGATATTTTTGGAGAAAGTGACAGTATAGTGGCAGCTGTTAAAGTTACAAGAGGCAGTATTTTTGATAGAAACAATCTCAGTATTATTGATAATATGTCTTCAGAGTTTGAAAAAATAAAATTTGTAGATGAAGTGACATCTATTACAAATGTTGATTTTATAGAAGGAAGTTCTGAAGGTATGATTGTTGAAGAACTGGTTGAAGAACTGCCAGAAGGAAAAGAAGATATAAGAAATATTAAAGAAAAAATATTAAGCTGGGATCTATATAAAAATAACCTTTATTCTGAAGATTTTAAGGCTACCCAGATTTTAATTTCTCTTGATGAAGATTTAAATAATAATGAAGAAAGACAGGCTTATTATCAGATTAAAGAGACAGCAGACAAATATAAACAGAGCGGAATTGAAAGTTATATTTCTGGATCTACAGCCATCAATGTACTGATGGGCGATAATATGGTACAGGATATTAAATATTTAATTCCATTTATAATTGCCGTATTGATTATTACTCTCTATTTATTTTTCGATAAAATTTTTGCAGTTTTTTTAATAATGTTGACTGTATCAATTAGCAGTATCTGGTCGATTGGACTGATGGCGTTTTTGGGGATTAATATGACACTTGTTTCTACAGTTATACCTGTACTTTTAATTGCAGTGGGAAGTGCATATGGAATTCATATTTTAAGCCATTATTATGATTATATTAATGATCATAACGGTGAGCTGAGTACAGAAGAACAGAAAAAAATAGTTTTAAAAACTGTTAATCAGATGGAGAAAGCTGTTTTTCTGGCGGCTTTAACAACAGCTGTAGGTTTTGGATCACTGGCATCCAGTGACATCGTGCCTATCAAAACTTTTGGAATTTTTACTGCTGTTGGTATTGCGGCTGCATTTTTAGTTGCGCTGTTCTTGATTCCATCACTTTTAATTTTAACCTATCAGTACAGAGATAATATTAATAATGGAGAATTTAAAGGTAGAGAACATTTTTCTTCTGTCATAAGAAGTCTGCATGATTTTTATGCAGAAAAGAGAATTTCAATAATGCTGACTGTTTTGATCATAACTGCTGTATCGTTTATGGGTTTTAACAAAATTATAGTGGATACACCACTAATAGAAATGTTTAGAGAAGATACAGAAATCAGAAGAGCAGATAATTTTATAAATGAAAATTTTTCTGGAACTAACATAATGAAGGTGATGGTTGAGGGAGAGGAAATAGGTGATCTCAACCATCCGAAAATATTGACAGAAATAGACAGAATGCAGAACTATATTACTGATAATTTTACAGAGGTTGGGAAAACTACTTCTATTGTAGATTACATAAAAAGAATGAATCAGGTTATGCACTATCCGGAAGAAGAAAAAGACAGAACAGAAGAAAGTATATCTGATGCTGAAATAAGTGAAGAAACCACTTCTAATTTTTATAAAGAGAAAGAAACTACTTCAAGTTTTTATAATTCTACCGATGAGGAAGAAACTGCTACGAGCTTTTATGATGAATCTGGAGAAGATACTGCTTCGAGTTTCTATAATGAAGAAAAAGAAGATACTGAAAGTCAGGCTGATAGAGAGGGTGTAAAAACTAAACAGCCGCAGGTTATGGCTGGCCCTAATAGAGAAAAAAATATGTCTGAATATGATATGATAATGATTTTAAATTCTGCTCTCATCAGAGCTGAAAAATCTAATTTAAATGCTGTAGAATTGGTGGATTTAATAAAGGAAGAGCTTAATTATAAAGCAGCAGTATATTATGAGATTCCGTCAGATTTGGAAAAATATAATGCGGAAAGCCAGAAAAATCTGCAGAATCTAATTTCTCAATATCTTCTTCTGTATTCGGGCAATGTAGATGATTTAATAAATGATCAGATAGAGCCGGATAAAGCGCAGATTCTGCTGCAGCTAAATGATCCCAGCAATCTAATAGCTAGAGATGTAAGAAAAGAAGTACTTAAATATGCTGAAGAAAATTTTCCTAAAAAATATCAGACTACTGTAACAGGTAATGCTGCTATGGCACTTGAAGCAAATAATTTGATTGTCAGCAGTCAGACAAGAAGTATAATTATTTCATTTATTATTGTGTTTTTGATTGTTTCAGTTTCATTTAAATCTTTAATTGCCGGAATTTATGGTATAATTCCACTTGCTTTTTCTCTTATAATTAACTTTGGTTTAATGGGGCATCTGGGAATTAAATTAGATGTTGGAACAGCAATGGTTGCCTCAATTGCTATTGGTATTGGGGTTGATTATACTATACATTTTCTTCACACATATTATGCAGAACGAAGAGGAGAAGATGATTTGTATACAGTGACGAAAAAAACACTCAGTTCAACCGGAAAAGCCATTATCTTTAATGCAATTTCTGTTGCAGCTGGTTTTCTAGTTCTGCTTTTTTCCAATTTTTATCCACTTGTATATCTTGGCTTTCTAATAGCGGTTACTATGTTTACTTCGTCAATTGCTTCTTTAACAATACTGCCGCTGTTGTTAAATATCTTTAAACCTAAATTTATAAGTAAAAATTAAGTTTAAAAAAAGTAATAATCATAACTGATTTATATAAATATATCTGTATTTTGCTTTAATAGTTTTACCGCCGATATATTTTATTTTGTAGTTTGTTAAGATGATAGTTTTAGAAAAATAAAATTAAATAGAGAATCTTTAAAAATAGGTAAATAAATTATTTAGGTTTTTATAGTGATAGAAGTTATAGTCTGCTAGCAAACCTCGTGGGCTTGCCCCGAGAAAATAGCAGACGGTTTTGAATTTCAATTATTATGTTTAGCTAATAA
>NZ_QPJE01000011.1 GCF_003337245.1 Halanaerobium sp. MA284_MarDTE_T2 | reverse complement strand
CTGTGATATTCAATTTTTTTGTTGTTGAGAACTAATTTTTAGATTTAAAAGCTTAGTTTAGATTGAATATGCTTAATGTTTTTGTGTTACAATCAAAAAATACATTTGCCAAACTCCGTTGAATTAATCATTTGAATAAGCAAAAAATCCATAAAGGAGTCTAGCAAATGCATAATAATTTTACCACAACACTACTTGTCAATTTACCAGACTTAGTTGCCACAGAAATAATTCAAACCGATGATTTATTTATCCTTTTATTTATTCTATAGCTCCTGTTTTTGCTATATTATACCATAAAACAGGGTCTGAGGCAAGTTGACTAGATTATCATAGCAGCAAGAAAGAGCAGATAAATTTTTGCTACAAATTTCTATTTGTTTATTTGCCGAATTTATGTTATTATAAAAAAAGCGATTAAAAATATTTAGGAGGTATTCAAACTGGACGCAAGAACACATAAACTTCTGGCTTATAAAGCTTACAATTATTTCACCAGAAGGGATATAGAAATTTCTAAACTTGGCTTGGCAGTTGGTAGTGTTAAACCCGATTTTGTAAAAGATGAAATCAGCCATTTCAAAGATGAGTCTATTGCGATATTTTTTGAGAATTTTGACTCAATGAAAAATATCAATCCATATGAAAACAAATTCAGCTTTTCTGTTAAGCTGGGTGAATTATATCATTATATTGCAGATTTTTTTACAAGAGCACATAATGACAGCTATTTTATAGAAAGATCTGTTAAGCATATTTTATGTGAGTGGCGTTTAAATCGGGCTGCACACAAATTAGAGGATGACTTTTTTGAAAACAGTTTTGAAAATGGATTTATTTACGATATGTCTTTGGAAAAATTTATCGAAAATGAACATCAAAAGTTTCTGAAAAATAAACAGAGCTTTGAAAATGATTTAAACTCTGCATTTAAAGTATGTATATTAATGACAAACAAATTAATCTATGAAATGGAACTTGCCAGCAGCTTTGCAGTACCAAAAGCATTTAATGTTGAAAGAAAACTTGTCTTAGAAAATGCTTAAAATACAGAAAAAACATATTATAAACTATTAAATCCGCCCGATAGTGGGCGGATTTAATAGTTCTCTATTTTTTATTATCATCTTCCTCTTCTTCAACATCTTCATAATTTACATCAATAAAATCATCACCAGAAAAATTACTTCTATCGGTATCTTCCGCACTATTATTATACCTGCTCCCATTATAATAGACATTTACCTTATCACTTTTTAGATATTTAACAAATCTTTCTTTTACATATTTAGCAATAATTTTGCGTGAAGATGGTAAAATTAAAGCGAAGCCAGAGACATCGGTCAGTATACCCGGAGTTAACAGCATTATTCCTCCAGCCAATATCAGCAGGGCTCCTACCATCTCATCTGCCGGCAGATTGCCGCTGTTGAGATCACTTCTTATTTTACGTACAACCTGATATCCCTGACTGCGGGCAATACTCCCTCCTGTTATTCCTGTAAAAATAATTAGCAGTACTGTATTAAAAATCCCTATAATTTCTCCCACTTTAATAAGAAGCATTAATTCTATTAGTGGAACTGTTACAAATAACATCAGTAGTTTAAAAAACAATTAATTGATCCTCCCCTGGTGCAAGTCCACAAGGTTTACTGGTAAACTTTACTATTTACCAATTTCAATTTTATTTTTAAGAAAATTTTTTTACCATATACAGGTATTTAACATCCAATCTGATTTTTTCCCATCTGCAAAATTTTAAAACTAAACATAAATTTGATACCAAATTTATTTATCTCTATACTTATTTCTTTAAATACCGCTTAATACCTTTATTATCCGAATAAAAAATTTTTCAAAAAAAAGAACTCTGATTTTAGGCAGAGCTCTTTTTCTGAAGATAATTATTTAAATATTAAAGTTTTACAAATTTTTAATTTTATTAACAGGTGCCTGCAACCAGAGATCCAGCTTTGTATACTGCCTCTACATTGAATACATCTTCTACATTATCCAGTGGGTTCCCATCTACTACTACCATATCTGCATATTTGCCTGCTTCAATTGAACCTAAAACATCTTCAACTTCCAGCAGCTCTGCCCCACCGAGAGTTGCAGCCTGTACTGCCTCAAGAGGAGTCATACCTGCTTCAACCATTTTCTTTAATTCATATGTATTTTTACCATGTTTATTAAATGGTGTTCCAGCATCTGTACCCATGGCTATTTTTACACCGGCTTCTTTTGCCATACGGAAACTGTTCATATGATCATCAATTAATTTCTTGGATTTTTCAACAGCAAATTCTGGAACTCCATTTTCCACTCCATATTCTACAATCCAGTATGGAGCCACCAGTGTTGCCACAAGGAATGTTCCCCTTTCTGCCATCATTTCTACCACTTCTTTGTCTAAAAAAATTCCATGTTCAACCGAATCAATTCCTGCTCTTACGGCATTTTTAATTCCTTCAGTTCCCTGTGCATGTGTTGCAGTTTTACGGCCTGCTTTATGTGCTTCTTCTACTGCTGCTCTTATTTCTTCTTCAGTCAGCTGTGGTGAACCAGGTTCTACACCTCGTGTCATAACCCCACCTGTAGCCATTATTTTAACTACATCAACACCTGCTTTCAGCTGTTCTCTGGCTGCTTTTCTAACCTCAGCTGTACCATCAGCTTCTCTTCCTTCTTTGTATCCATGCCCACCTGTCATTGTAATACATCTACCAGAAACCTGCATTCTTGGACCTGATAAAAAACCTGCCTTTTCTGCATCTCTAAGCCCGAGATCATAAAAATTGGATGCACCCATCCCTCTTATATGAGTAACACCAGACTGAAGAGTTTTTTCCATATTTCTGACAGCTTTAACAATTGTAAATGCATCATTTTCTTCTTCACGAACTTTATGGGGATCAGCTGAACCATCAGAAAGTGAATGTATATGTGCATCGATTATGCCGGGCAGTACTGTTTTCCCAACGAGGTCTACAGTTTCCACTCCCTCTGGTATATCAACATCTGCTCCAACTTCTTTAAAATATTCACCTTCAACTAAAATTACACAGTTCTCCACAACTTTTCCTGCTTTAACATCAACCATCTTAAAATTTTTATAAGCTCTCAAAATTATCTCTCCTTCTCTTCTGCTCTTTTTTTAAAAAATTACTTTTATTTACTTATGTCCATTTATAGAAATTTTCTATTATGCTGAATCTTAACATATTCAAAAAATTATTATGCACAATCCTAAACTCAGCCATTACCATTAATATCTTCAATTAAATTTATAAGTCCACCTGCCAGCACCTTGGCTCTTTCTTTAAGAGATGAAAGAACAATATATTCTTTATCATTATGAGCATTTCCACCAACTGCACCTAATGCATCAAGTGTCGGCACTCCCATATCACTAACAAAATTCCCATCAGAAGCTCCTCCAGTAGAAACAGCTCCTATGTCAAGTCCGAGTTCTTCACCAGCTTTTTTATATGCCTGATACATATTCTCAACTTCTTTATTTTTTTCCATAGGTGGACGATTTATTCCACCACTTAATTCTATTTTCGTACCATCAATATATGTTTCTGCTGCAATTTTATTCAATTCTGCTTCCATTTCAGTTCCCTGATATTTTTTTACAAATCTCAAGTCAATCTCTGCATGGGCTTTTTCTGCCACAATATTTGGTCTTTCTCCCCCTTCAACAACACCCACATTTAAAGTAATTCCCCGTTCATAATCTGTCAAACTGTGAATATCAAGGACTTTACGAGCAAGTTCTTCAACAGCACTTGCTCCTTCAGCATGATTTGAACCTGCATGTGTAGGTTTCCCTTCAATATCCATTGCAAAAATCCCTACACCTTTGCGGGAAACAACGACATCATCTCCAGATCTGCCCGGCTCCATAACAAAACAGTGGGTAGCTTCTTCAGCAGCCGCCTCTATTAATGGCCTGGACGAAGGTGAACCGATTTCTTCATCACCATTTAATATAACTGTTATATCCGGCAGCTTCTGTTTTGATGAAAAAAGTGCCTCCAGAGCTGTTCTCAAAACTACAACTCCTGATTTCATATCACATACTCCAGGTCCAAAAGCTCTGTCACTCTCTCGATCAGCAGTAAATGGTCTTTCCGCAGCGGTTCCTTCTTTAAAAACAGTATCAACATGGCAGAGAAAAAGGAAATTACCATCTAATTCTCCTTTTTTTCTTGCCGTCATATTATTTCCTCTCTTTTCCTTTCTATCAATTTCTATTTCAAAACCCATATCTCCAAAAACATCTTTATTTATAGAAATTACTTTATCTATTCCTTCTTTTGTATATGAACCACTGTCAATATTAACAAGTTCTTCAACTGCATTAATCATAGCTTCTTCTTTTTTATCAATCATTTTATAGATCATTTCCATTACCTATCTCTCCTCTCAGTCATATAAATGACAGGCTACTTGCCTTCCATCTATTTCTTTAAGTTCTGGTTCTACTTCTCTGCATATATTGCTGGCATATTTACATCTGGAGTGAAAATAACAGCCTGAGGGTAAGTAAATTGGATCAGGCACATCGCCTTCCAGTGATACAAAATTTTCCTTTGTTTTTTCTGTAAGTTTCGGAATGGATACAAAAAGTGCCTCAGTATATGGATGTACAGGATGATCAAAAATCTCTTTTTTATCCCCTATCTCAAACACCTTGCCGAGATACATAATAGCAACTCGATCACTGATGTGTTTGACAACACTAAGATCATGTGCAATAAAGAGATAAGTTAAATGAAATTCTTCCTGCAGATCCATCATTAAATTCAATATCTGAGCCTGGATAGATACATCAAGAGCAGATATAGGTTCATCAGCAACAATAAACTCCGGCTCCACAGCCAAACTCCTGGCAATACCAATTCTCTGCCTTTGTCCCCCACTGAACTGATGTGGATACCTATTTAAGTATGATTCATCAATACCAACTTTATCCAGAAGTTTTAATATATAGTCATCCATTTCCTCATTAGAAACAATATTGTGTGTTCTAATTGGCTCACTAATTATTTCCTTGACTTTCTGCCTGGGATTTAAGGAAGAATAAGGATCCTGAAAAATCATCTGCATCTTTTCTTTTAATTTGAACTTTTCTTTTTCCGACATATCATTCACTCTACGGCCGTCATAATATATATCTCCAGCAGTTGGTTCATATAACCCAAGTACTGTTCTACCAATTGTTGATTTTCCACAACCGCTTTCTCCAACAAGACTTAGTGTCTCTCCTTTTTTAATATCAAAAGAAACACCATTTACTGCATGTACATAACTTTCTTTTTTTCTCAGTCTGGCTAAAAACCCGCTGCTTACTGCAAAATATTTTTTTAGATTATCTACTTTCAGCAGACTCATTCTAACCAACTCCCCGCATCAGTTTTTTAGAAAAAAACTGAGCTTTTCTGCAGGTGGCAAAATGAGCTTTGCTCACTTCAAATAGTTCTGTGCCTTCTGGACAGTCATCACCGGCATAATCACATCTTGGTTTAAATTTACATCCTTCCGGGAGATCAAGCGGACTTGGCATTAAACCTTTTATCTGATTTAAGCGCTTCTGATCTCTTTCCAGCACCGGTAGTGAGTCAATCAAACCCTGTGTATATGGATGGGCAGGTTCACTGATCAGTTTACCCTTATCCCCATATTCAATTATATCTCCTGCATACATAACCATAATTTTATCTGCAATTTCCGAGATAAGTGCCAGATCATGGCTTATTATTATCATTGAAGTATTAAACTTATCGATTAAGTTTTTCATCAGACCTATAATCTGTGCCTGAATAGTTACATCAAGAGCTGTTGTAGGTTCATCTGCAATCAAAATTTCTGGATTACTGGCCAATGCTATAGCAATTACAACCCTCTGCCTCATTCCTCCACTCAACTGTGATGGATAATGATCTATTCTTTTTTCTGGAGATGAGATACCTACCATCTCCAGCAGTTCAACTGCTCTTCTTCGAGCATCTTTTCTGCTGTAATTTTGATGAAATATAAGCACTTCAGTAATCTGACGTCCTACTGTCAGCACAGGATTAAGAGAGGTCATCGGATCCTGAAAAATCATGGAAATTTTATTGCCGCGTATTTTATTCATTTCTTTTTCGCTCATTTTAAGCAGGTCCTGACCTTTAAATTTAACCTCACCTGAAACTATTTCTCCAGGTTCTTCAATAAGCCTCAGCAGAGAAAATCCAGTTACAGATTTTCCGGCACCAGACTCACCAACAATTCCCAGTATCTCACCTTTATTAACTTCAAAACTTACTCCATTTACCGACTTTACTACCCCTTCTCGAGTGTAAAAATATGTTTTTAGATTATTAACTTCAAGAATTTTTTCTTTCTGCATTATTATTCCTCCTATTCTAGCTTCTCAGCAGAAAAATTATTTCAATTTTGGATTTAGAGTATCCCGCAGCCAGTCTCCAATAACATTAATAGACAGTACTATCATAACAAGAACAGCACCGGGAAATATGACAAGCCACCAGCTGCCGCTTAAAAGCCTCTTATACCCATCAGAAATCATCAATCCTAAAGAAGGTTCAGTTAGAGGAACACCCATACCAAGAAAACTTAATGTTGCTTCCAGCATAATAACCTGTGCAATCTGTACTGTGGCAATAACTATAATGGGTGTCAAAATATTTGGCAGTACATGCCTCATAATTATTTTTGTTTTACTTACTCCTATCAATTTTGCTGCTTCTATAAACTCACTATTTTTTAAAGATAAAGTAGAACCTCTGGCAGTTCTGGCATATGTTACCCAGGTAGCCAGTCCTATAACAATAATCAGTTTTAAAATTCCCCGACCCCAGAAGGCCATAACTGTAATTGCAATCATAGTAGTAGGAAAAGAAAGCTGTACATCTGCCATTCTCATAATTACACTATCTACCTTACCACCAAAATATCCTGATATCATTCCCAGTGTAACACCTACAGTTCCACCTAAAGCTACTGCAGCAAGTCCCACCATTATAGAAATTCTTGTACCATAAAGAATTGTACTCAATACTCCTCTTCCCTGAAGATCAGATCCAAATACAAATTTCCCTACTCCACCTTCCATCCAGGATGGGGGCCTCATGCTGTCCATTAGTGAAACAGAAGCAAGATTATAAGGATCATGTGGAGCTATAAAAGCTGCAAACACACTGCTAAAAACTATCAACAAAAGCACAATGCTGGCCAGTATAACCAGCTTATTATTTTTGTAGCTGTAGAATAGATCTGAATTTAAGGCTTTTCTCAATTTCTCTCTCATTCTTTACCCCTCCTAATTTAGCTCTATTCTTGGATCAAAGAAATAATAAAGCAGATCCACTGTTAGATTTATAAATGCAAAAATAACTGCAACAACAAGTATATATGACATAATTACGGGTCTGTCTAATCTATTAATAGAATCTAAAATCAATTTTCCCATTCCGGGCCAGGCAAATATAGTCTCTGTAATCATAGAAAATCCTATCAACCTTCCCAGCTGAAGTCCAATAACTGTTATAACTGGAATCATAGTATTTTTTAATGCATGTCTAATATATATTATTCTGCCGGGCATACCTTTTGCTTTAGCAAATGAAATATAATCCTGTTTTAGAACTTCCATCATACCTGCCCTAACAAGTCTTATCAGCATTGCAACCATATATAAACCCAAAGTAGCCGCCGGCATTATTATGTGTTTCCAGCCATCAAGTGTAAACAGACTCGACTTCATACCCAAAAACTGAGCTGCATCGCCTCTTCCAGACGAAGGGAGCCAGGAAAAAGTAACTGCAAAAATAAGTATAAGCAAAATACCGGATAAAAACGTCGGCAGTGAAATCCCTGCCAGTGAACCAAACATTATAAATTTAGAAAACGGGCTTTCAGGTTTTACCGCAGCATATGCACCGGCCGGAATCGCAATAATAATGGAAATCAAAATTGCAGCAAGTGCCAGTTCTACTGTCTTAGGAAGTCTATCCAGTACAAGATTTAATGCCGGTGTCTGCTGATAATATGAAATTCCCATATCACCCTGCAGAGCATTTTTTACAAACATAAAATACTGTACATACAGTGGTTTATCAAGACCAAGAGATGTCCTTAATTCTTCCACTGCCCACGGCTCTGCATCAGGTGGAAGCAGTGATTGAACAGGGTCTCCATTTACATTTACCATAACAAAAACAATAATACTGACCAAAAACAGAACAATTAAAGTCTGCCATATTCGTTTCCCAATATATTCTAGCATGGATTTATCCCTCCTCAACTACTCAATTATTTATTCCGGGAGAGAAATTTCTCCCCTGGATAATACTTATTTTTAAAATCCCATACTGTAAATTTTTAAATATTTATCAGGCCTTGTGTCCAGTCTACATTCTGATATTTTTACTTAAACACCTCCTATTGTATTGTTTTGTACTATAAAAAAACCAAAAAATCCCCTTTTCCTGTAAGGAAAAAAAGGGGAGACCATCCTTGCAAAACCTAGTACCACCTAAATACAAAATCTATTTAGATAAACTGTTTTGGATAACGGAAAACAGGCCCGGCAAAACCTACTTATGCCTAATGTTCGGCTTTACAGCTAACGGGTGAGTTTAATTACAATTTCAATACCAGTTCTCAGCCTATCTGGCTCTCTGTAAAAGATTGATTATAATTAATTTTCCCGGTCAAACACTTTAAAATAACTAATTATTTATTAGATTTTAAATAACAATAACAAATTATGATCTCTTTGTCAATATTTTTTTATTCAGATAATTAAAAAATATTTTTCAGAGATAAAATAAAAAGTGTCTGACATTAGGACGGTCTCTTTTACCCCATTATATTTTTTTATACTTAAAATCCAGCTGATTTTATTTAAACCCTATATTGTAAAGTTTTAAATATTTATCAGGTCTTGGAGTCCAGTCTACATTTTCTTTAACTGCATAAAGCTGCTCCTGAAAATGCAGAGGTATTAATACCACATCCTCCATTGCCATTCTGGCAGCTTTCTGCAAAAGTTTTAAACGTTTTTCTTCATCTATTGTCTTGGCTGCTTCTTCAATCACACTATCAATTTCTTCGTTACTGTAATTGCCCAGATTAAATCTTCCATATTTATCATCAGGAGTGTGCACAAGAAGCTCAAGAGCACTACCTCCATCACCACTGGAAGAAAGGCCCAGCAGATAAAAATCAGTATTTCTGGCCAGTATTTTATCAAAATGAGCAGATTTAGTCTGTACATTTAGTTCAACATTTATACCGACACGAGCCAGCTGTATGGCAACGGCCTGTGCAATCTGACCATCATTAACGTAGCGATCATTGGAAGAATCAAACTGAACTGTAAACCCATCTGGATATCCGGCTTCAGCCAGAAGTTGCTTAGATTTTTCTGGATCATATTTTAATCTTTCTAAATTCGAATCATGACCAAAAACAAAATCTGGCGAAAGCTGTGAAGCTGGATATGCATGGCCATTCATTACATGTTCAACTATGGCATCTTCGTTGATAGCATGATAAACAGCCTGTCTGACTCTCTTGTCTGCAAATGGTCCTTCCTGATAATTCATGCCCAAAAAGATTAATCTTGTATCAGGTATGCTTATAACATTGACTCCTTCTGCCTTTTCTACTTTTTCCATATCCTGTACAGGTAGATCAATTAAAACATCAACTTCTCCACTCAGAAGTACAGCCACTCTCGTAGCCGGATTGGAAATAGGCCTTAAAACCGCTCTATCTACTTCCGGTTTTTCTCTCCAGTAATCTTCAAAAAAGGTTAATACCATTTCTTCATCTTTATTCCAGGATTCGACCATATATGGTCCTGTGCCAACAGGATTATTCTGCAGATGCTGATCACTGTTTGACTCAACATAATCTTTATTATAAATAACGACAGATTGTATCTTTCTTGTTAATACAGGTGCAGGATAGGTGGTTTTTAATTCCACAGTATATTTGTCCCGGACAGATACAGATTCCACATCAGCGGCTGAACTTTTCTGCTGAGATTTAGGATGATTTTTTGCTCTTTCAAAAGAAAACTTTACATCCTCTGCAGTCATTTCTTCACCATTATGAAACTTAACTCCTTCTCTGAGGTGAAATACCCAGGTGGTATCATCTTCTGTTTCCCATAATTTTGCAAGTCCAGGCAGAATATTTAAATCTGAGTCAAAAAATACAAGTCCTTCAAATATATTAAAGTTTACAGAGTTTGTTGGAGTTTCACTCAACATATACGGATCAAGGGTCAGAGCGTCATTAGAAGTAGCTACAGTAAGTGTTCTGGCAGAAACTGATAAAGCACTAAAAATCAGTAGAAATGTCAATAAAAGAACCAAAAACAGTTTATAATTCATAATTATATTCTCTCCTTCTCTATACTCTAATTATTTTAAACTACATTTCAAACAATAAATTTCAAAATCTTATCTCAATTTTAAAACTATATAGTAATTTCTGTCCTCCTTTCTTGTATCTGCTTATCTGCTCCCATTACGGTTAAAAACTCTGTAAAATAAAAAATCCCTTTCCATTAAGGAAAAAGGGATACCATCCTTGTGTTACAGATTTTTGCTGCCTGATAAATCAGAGAGCCAGCTGCTTTAACGCGCAGCAAATTCGTTAGAACTTACTAAAATTATATTTGTACATATGATTTCAGTTCTACGGCTGTCAGGTGATTTTCATTATAAATTACTTTACCGGTTTTCAGCTGATCCGGCTCTCTTATAAAAGTAAACTTATAATTACTCTTCCTGATTCAACGCTTTAAATAATATTTGATTTTATATATAATAACAAAGATATTATATAAAGTCAAGAATTAAAATCAACAGGAGTTTCCCCAAAATTTATTTTCAAGCTGCAAAAAGGGGGCTTTAGTCATCAACGAAATTTTTAGATTTATCTAAAACTCAATTCGGGTGTGAAATAGGGCACACTAATCAATGAGTCCTCCTGACTCATGATTAGCTCACTCCATCCTGCAGTTCAACCCTATTTCTTCCTTCATTTCGTTAAGATTCATTGACTAAAAATTTCAATATTCCTGCATCTCCCCTTTTTGCAGCAGTATATAAAAAATGGGGAAAGTCCAGTTAAAATCAAAAAACCAGGGGTTTTTTAAACCCCTGGAAAAACAATTGTATTACATTAATTTTTAAAATAAATATTACTTAAATCCTATTTCATACGGTTTCAAATATTTATTTGGTCTTGGTGTCCAGTCTATATAATTCTGTACAGCATATATCTGCTGCTGAAAATGCAGAGGAATCTGTGCAACATCATCCATTGCAATCTTAACAGCCTGCTGCATAAGTTTAAGTCTTTTTTCTGGATCCAGTGTCTGAGCAGCTTCTTCTGTTAATCTGTCAAACTCCTTATTGCTATAGTCTCCAAGATTAAACCGTCCATATTTGCCTTCGGGTGTGTGCAGCAGGGCTTCTAGAGCACTTGCTCCATCACCATTTGTTGACCATCCCAAAAGATAAAACTCTGTGTTTCGAGAAAGCACTTTATCAAAATGGGCAGATTTTGTCTGTACATTAAGCTCCACATTTATCCCTACTCTTGCCAGCTGAATAGCAACTGCCTGTGCTGTCTGTCCGTCATTTATATAACGGTCATTGGAAGAATCAAGCTGTATGGTAAAACCATCTGGATATCCTGCTTCAGCCAGAAGTTCCTTGGCTTTTTCTGGATCATATTCCAGCCTTTCTATATTAGGATTATATCCAAAAACAAACTCTGGAAAAAACTGTGATGCTGGATATGCGTGCCCATTCATTACATGTTCAACTATGGCATCTTCATTAATCGCATGATAAATTGCTTTTCTAACTCTAACATCAGCCAGAGGACCTTCAGTTGTTTCCATACCAAGGAAGATAAGTCGCAGATCAGGAAGTGTAATTACTTCAACACCTCCATTTTCCTTTATATTTTCAACATCCTGTACTGGTAAATCAATCAATATATCTACTTCTCCGCTCAGCAGTGCTGCAACTCTTGTCGCTGGATTTGTAATCGGACGCAGTATAACCCTATCTACTTCAGGTTTTTCCCTCCAGTAATCTTCAAAAAATGTCAGCACCATTTCTTCATCTTTTTCCCAGGATTCAACCATATATGGTCCTGTCCCAACTGGATTATTCTGCATGTGGGAATCAGTGTTTGCTTCTGTATAATCTTTAGAATACATAACTACTGACTGCAGCTTTCTTGCCAGAATAGGTGTCGGATAAAGTGTTTTGAATTCTATTGTATATTCATCTATTATATTTACTTCTTCTATATCTGCTACATAAGATTTCATCTGTGACTTGGGATGATTTTGGGCCCTTTCAATAGAAAACTTAACGTCTTCGGCTGTAAATTCTTCTCCATTATGAAACTTTACACCTTTACGCAGATTAAATATCCAGGTGGTATCATCTACAGCTTCCCATGATTCTGCCAGTCCTGGTATAACGTTCATCTCTTTATCGAAAAATGTAAGCGGTTCAGATATCATATGATTTACAGAGTTTGTCGGTGTTTCACTAAGCATATATGCATCAAGTGTCAGTGCATCATTGGAAGTTGCAATAGTAACAGTTTTTGCAAACACTCCACTGCTAAAAGCAGCCATCATAATTACAAAAATAATAAAGATAGAAATTTTCTTAAAATTACACATTTTATTCTCTCCTTCTCTCTTCTTCTGATAAAATTATTTTAATTTTTTTAATCTGACAAATTTTGTTCTTGACATACTCTTTACTTTAAATAATTATTTTCTAATTTTCTAAATACTACTTTACTCATTTTCTTAATAAATAAATTATTAATTAAATTTGCCAATTCTGCTTATCACCCCCTAAATAAAACAAAATTACCTTCTGACTTCTTTATTACAGTAAAGTTAAATTTTATTGATGTCGGAAATTATGAATCCAGAAATTTTATCTACATTCCTGTAAAAGTATAATTTACTATATAAAATAAAAAACCCTTTTTCAAAGAAAAAAGGGATACCATCTTTGATGGCTTAAGCCTGCCTTCTGCTGAGACAGACTGCCGAATTAACGATCAGCAATAACGCCAAACCCTAGCAGCTTTTATCAGCCTTCAGCTTTGGAACTCTCAGGTGAGTTTTCATTATACTTTCTTCAGCAGCTCTCAGCTTACCTGCTTCTCTGTAAAAGAAAATTGCATAATTACTTTTCCTGTTCAACATTTATCAGTTTATTAATATTTTTAATAACAATAACAAAAATAATTTGATTTGTCAATAAAAAATTTCTGCAAAAACTCATCATAATATTTTTCTACCAAAAACATACAGTAAATTTAAAATATATTTTCCCAGTCTTTAAAACCGCTGCTAAAACTACTCCTGGTAATTTACATGACCCAATAATTCTAAATCATTTATCAGCAGTCTAAAACGACATCCTAAATATGAAGCAGCTTCCTTACACATCTCCATTCTGTAAAGATAGATTTCAAAATAGTCCATAACCTGACTTATGGAAGAATCATAATCAATTTTTAGAGTTATTGTTTTATCTTCAGAATCAACTTCTATTTCTGAGTTTTGAATAGCAAGATTAACTCTATCATGAATAAAAGTAGAGTCTTTTTTATTTACCCTAGTTCTATGTGCATCACTTTTATCAGCCAGAATAAGTGCTGCTGTAATTGGGCTAACTGCTTTCCCGATATCTACATCATGATTCGCAATTGCAGTAGTAACTGCAGTTATTTCTTCTAAAGGTACCCCTATATTTCTTAGTTCTGTATAAACAATATTGGCTCCAGATATTCCGTGGTGTTTTCTGTTGAACATATTACCAATATCATGTAAATAACCAGTAATTGCTCCCAGCTCTACCAATCTATCATCATAATCCAGCTCTCTGAGAATAAATTCAGTATATTTTGAAACATAATTTACATGACGAAATCCATGTTCAGTATAACCTTTTTCCGAAAGATAGCTGTTAGCCTGTTTTATCATATGTTTAAAATCTTTATTTTCTTTAACATCTTTTAATGTCAGCATAATCTGTACCTCCTTTTATATTTATAGTTCCGTCAAATCTAATAGTTTAAAGTCCAAAATTACTGTTATATATTTAAAAAGTAAATAAGTTAACTATATTATACTATTGTATTGATATATTGTCAACTATATAGTATAATAATTGTAGGAGGTGTTCAGTATGCCAAGAAAATCAGTCAACACTACTTTAAATGAAGAATTATATAAGAAAATTAGAATATTAGCTCTAAAAAAAGATTGCAATGCTAATGATTTAATGGAAGAAGGTATGAAGATGGTACTTAATAAGTATGAGAACCAGGAAAAAGAATAATTTTAAAGTAATATTTAATTACTTCAAAATTAGGCACTATTCATCCGTGAGGGCAATTCCGTCAGGATTTCTAGTGCCTAACTTCTATAACATAATATAGCATATTTCTCTATCTATATCAAAATTTATCTAATAAGGATTATTTTATAAATTAAATCAAAATATTTTTAATTTCTTCTGGAGAAATGAGCTTATCATCAAAATATATAACCAGCTGTTCTTTAGCAAGTTCAAATTGATCTACAGCATCAATACTAAGTAATTTCTTTTCCAATTCATCTCTGCTGAGTTTAGTTTCTGAATAATTTAATTTATACTGTACCATATAATCCACAACTTGTTTATCATTATGTCCACATGAACAGTTTCCACAGCACTTTCCCATATATTTTACCCCCTTTTTTAAAATTAAATTTATCTCCACTACTTTTCTATACCTTCACAAGCTTTAATACCCTGCTGATAAAAATGTTTAATCTCCACTTTTCAATATACGGCTAGCCTAACTTCTTTTAAGCCCCGAGGAGCAGCTTTACTGTCTTTTTCTTCAGGTTCATTGACAATAAAACAGTCAAGACCATACTGTTCTATATCAATATTTTCTATCCTAAATGCCAGACCTATTGCTGGAGTAGTCTTTCCTTTACCACTACCTGTATACAAATGCACTATTCACCGCAATATTATTACCTCCTGCTTAATTTATCTTCTTTCTCTATTAGTATACAACATTGAAAAAGGATTTCAACAAAATATCGCGAAAGTTTAAAGTAGAAGTTTATTTTTATAATATTTTATTATAGGGTGAAAATTATGGATTTAGGGTCTCTACAGCCAATTAGAAAAGTGGATATAGGTATATTAAAACAGGCACTAAACACAGATAACATTACAACAGATGAAGGTAAAACAGAAACTGCAGAAACCCAACTTCTGCCTGAAATCTTTCGTCTGCTGGCTTCGCTGGAAGATGAAAGTCAGAATATGCTTTTAAGCAGCTGGGCCAAACTAGAAATGCCATTAGGTGAAGAGACTGTGCAGAATCTCTTGAGTTATCTCGCCCAAAATCCTGCAGATAGTGAAGGAGAAAAACTTTCTGTTATTAAAGCTTTTGCTTTTTTAGAAAAGAGCACTCTTCCATATTCAGATAAAATAATTAATGCCTTAAAGACAATTTTTTCTCATCAGAACAATTTGAGCAGCCTTTTGAACAACATTGTAAACAGACCATCTTTATTAAACAGTGAAAACACAAAAAATCTACTTTCTCAGTTGGATTCACAAAAACTTTTATCTGTTTTTGAAAATGTTAATACAGAAATTTCGGGCCAGAATTCGATTCAAAATGGAAATACTTTTTCAGAAAAAAATTATAATTCCGATCAGATAGAGAGCTTACTCAAAAATATGGAAAACACAAATCCCAAATTAGCAGATTCAATCAGCAGACTGGAAACAGAAACAAAAAATATAGTTCTTTCCAGCTGGGATAAGATAAGTAGTGATTTTAAAAGCAGAACAGTTAACTTTCTCAGTGACTTTTTAAATAATAATAATTTTAGCAGTAATGAAAAACTACTTACTATCAAATCACTTTTATTTATGAAAAAAAATAATATCCCGCTTACAGAAAATTTAACAAAAATCATTATGGATAAATTTTCACAGCATAAAACTTACTTTTTAGCAGAAAATACAGACATTAAAGATGAAATACTGAGTACCTCAAATGAAAATCTAAAAAATCCAATCAGCAAAAATGATCTCAGTATTAAATTAAATAATACACCAGCCCAAATAGCTGAACAGCTGGAACTTATATCGGAAAAAAAAGGAGAGATTTTTTCTCTTTTAAATAGAATTGCTGAACATGGAGAAGAAAAAACTGCAGCTGAAATAATACTGGGAGAAAAAATAATTAATCTAGAAAAAAATCAGGAACTCAATCCTGCTCTTCTAGCTTTAGAAATACCTGTACAGATAGCAGATAACAAAAACCTTAAACCTTTTTATTTAAAAATAGAAGATTCAAACAGAAATAAAACTGAAATGGATTCTAAAAGCGCTTTTAAAATAACTTTTATTATAGAGCTGAAAAATTTGGGTTTTATTCAGAGTAATATAAGTATTGAAGGAAGTACAATAAGTGGAGAATTTTTTGCAGAATCTGAAACTGCCGCTGAAATAATAGATGCCAATATAGAGCTTTTAAAAACCAGCTTAAATAAAATTAATTATCACCTGGAAAGTTTAAGTATAGATGTTTTAGAAGATGCGGATAAAAATATTGATGGAAATAAATTTTATAATGAGCTTGTACTCAATGAATTAAATAACATTCAATTTGAAGCAAATAAATATACACATATTGATGTTAAAATCTGACTTCAGCTAATTTTTATTTCTTAAAATGCAAAAATATTTATTGAAACACCTGTTCTGATTTATGCAAAAATCTATTATTTAGATTAAAGGAGCTAAAAATATGTCTTCTGCAAATAATTCAAATATAAATCAAGATAATGATACAGCTAAAAACAGCATAAAAGATAAAAAATCCGTTGCCCTAAAATATAATAAAAATAAAGATAGTGCTCCAAAAGTAATTGCAAGTGGCAAAGGCAGTATAGCAGAAAAAATTTTAAAAAAAGCACGAGAAGAAAATATCCCTATCAAAAATGACTCAGATATTGTCGAAGTACTGGCCAAACTTGATATTGGTGAAGAAATTCCTGAAGATCTATACCGCGTAATAGCTGAAATTCTTTCTTTTGTCTATAGTCTGGACGAAAAATACAGGCAGTTTTAAACTACCTGTATTATCTTTATCAAATAATTTATTTAATTATAATTTTTCTTTCTATCTCCTATTTTAAAAACTATTTGTTATCTCTTAAACGCATCTTTTCATTGAGTATCTTTTTTCTCAGCCTTATTGCTTCCGGAGTAATTTCAACTAATTCATCATCATCAATAAATTCTAGAGCAGTCTCCAGTGTAAACTTTTTAGCCGGTGCAAGGCTGATATTATCATCAGAACCAGAAGCCCGCATATTGGTTTGTTTCTTGTTTTTACATGGATTTACTGTTAGATCATTATCTCTATTGTGAAGACCTATAATCATACCTTCATAAACTTTAGTACCTGGTTCAACAAAAATTTCTCCTCTTTCTTCAAGATTGGAAAGGGCATAACTCATTGCTGTCCCAGCTTGATTGGAAATTAAAACACCGTTCTGACGTTGTGGTACTTTCCCTTTGTAAGGTTCATATCTGGCAAAAGATCTAATTAAAGTTCCTTCACCTCGAGTATCGTTTATAAATTCACTTCGAAAACCAATTAAACCTCTTGTAGGCACCATATATTCTAAACGAATATAATCATTTTCCGGCAGCATTGACTGCATTAAGCCTTTTCTCTGGTTAAGCTTATTAATTACTGTTCCTGAATATTTTTCAGGCACCTCCAAAATAACTTTCTCTATTGGTTCATTTTTTCGTCCATCTATTGTTTTCATCAAAACCTCAGGTTTGGAGACAGAAACTTCATACCCTTCTCTCCTCATGTTTTCCAGCAGTATCGAAAGGTGAAGTTCTCCTCTACCAGAAACTTTAAAAGCTTCTGCACTTTCTGCTTTTTTAACCCTGAGCCCAACATTTACTTCAAGTTCTCTTTCTAGTCTAGCCTTTAAATGACGGGTAGTAAGATATTCCCCTTCCTGACCGGCGAATGGAGAATCATTAACCAGAAAATACATAGCAAGTGTGGGTTCTGCAATTTCTATCATCGGCATAGGAATAACATTATTAATCTCACAGATCGTCTCACCTATCGATATATCCGGGATACCTGCTACTGATACAATATCTCCACTATATGCTGTTTCAACGGAATTCTGTTTAAGTCCCTCATATACAGAAAGCTTTGTTATTTTACCTCTTTTTATAGTTCCGTCTCTTTTAAAAATATCAACCTGCTGTCCATCTTCAATCCTGCCCTGATATATCCTACCAATTCCTATTCTGCCAAGATAATTATCATAAGCAAGATCATAAACCTGCATCTGCAGTGGTTTATCATCATAATCCGGATAGATATTTATATTATCAATAATAGTTTCAAAAAGAGGAGTCAGATCCTCACTTTCTTTTTCAAGATTGTAAAATGCTTTTCCTTCAACTGCAATACCATATATAACTGGAAATTCTAACTGCTCATCATCTGCAGCTAAATCAATAAACAGATCAAGTATTTCATCTTTAACTTCTTCTGCTCGCTCATTATTTTTATCTATTTTATTAATAAATACAATCGGTTTAATACCCTTTTCCAAGGATTTTTTTAGAACAAATCTTGTCTGAGGCATTGGCCCTTCAGAAGCATCCACAATCAAAATAGCAGAATCAACTGCTTTAATAACTCGTTCCACTTCAGAAGAAAAATCAGCATGGCCTGGAGTATCAACTATATTTATTTTTACACCATTATATTCTATGGCACAATTTTTAGAATAAATGGTAATTCCTCTTTCTCTCTCTAAATCATTACTATCCATTACACAGTCAACAACTTCTTCATTTTCCCTAAAGACTCCACTCTGATTCAAAAAGGCATCCACCAGAGTTGATTTACCTGCATCAACATGTGCAATTACAGCTAAATTAATTATCTCTTTTTTATTCATATTAAAACCTTTCTATATAAAGCCGAATTTTTATCTATTCTAAATTTTAAACTCAAAGAAATTTTGAACTGATCCGGCAGTTTAACACTGCTGAATTTTGAATATTAATCTTCTAAAAAACTTTTTCTATCAACAAAAAACCCTGATTACATTACGCAATCAGGGTTTCTGTTTCTATATTATAAAACTTTAACTTGCTTTATAATTTAACGATATTAGCAGCTTGTGGGCCGCGATCGCCTTCCACGATTTCAAATTCTACTTCCTGACCTTCGTCAAGATTTTTGAAACCTTCCTCTTCAATTGCTGAGAAGTGTGCGAACACGTCGTCTCCATCTTCTCTTTCAATAAATCCAAATCCTTTTTTCCCATCAAACCACTTTACTGTTCCTGTGTAAATCATTAAATAAATTCCTCCTATTTTTTAACGATGGAAATCTTACTTATTTTTTTTCTCCATCTCCAACAGTATAGCATTCTTATATGTTTCTGTCAACTATTATCTAAATTTATTTTTTAATAATTCTACTATTACCATATTCCCGCATATTTTTAGTTATTTTTAACATATTAATCTTCAAAAACTCCCAGTCTTATAGAATAATCTATTTTACCTTTATTCCTTTAGCTGTAATATCTATAACTTTATCTTTATATAATCCACCAATAGCCTTTTTGAAAGTATTTTTGCTCATCTGCAGTTCTTTTTTTATTTTTTCAGGAGAACTATTATCATTTAGAGTTAAATATCCATTTTTAGCCTTTAGCTTATCCATTATTTTTTGCTTTGCATCTTCAACTTTACCATAACCAATTTTTCTTAAGCTTATATCTATCTTATTATCATCCCTTATTTTCTTTATATACCCTTTTGTTCTCATACCTGTACCCAGGTGTTTGTATATATCATCCTCATAAACTAAACCAAAATATTTATTGTTAATAACAACTCTAACTCCCAGATCAGTAAAATGATCTATAAATATATCCACTTCATCTCCAACTTCAAACTCTACATTTTCTGGAGCCTCTTCTATCTGCGAAAAATCGATTTCATTTTTACTCATTTTTGCATCTATCCTTTTTTAATTTTTTAAAGCCACATCTGCCTGATACCACCTAATAAAATCTTCAACAAATTGTTCTGGTAAAAGTTCTAAATATAAAACAACCGGTCCACCTATAGTTTCAGATTCAGATTCAATTATAAATTCTCTCCCAGGAAGTTTATAAATACTCTTATCTATTTTTTTTAATTTTCTTCTGTGAGGAATAGTAAAACCTTCGACTCTTAAAGCAGTAAATTTAACCTCTTTTATATCTTTTCTATTTATTATTTTCATCTCAAAATCTTTATTTCCTTTAATTATAATACTCCTGTTTGTAAGAATAATTTTTTCATTCCAGGTTTCAAAAGTTTTTACTATCAATGGTAATGACTCAAAACTAAAGAGAATTATTCCTGAAAAATAAACAATCCAGATTAAGATTTGCTGATATCTCCCTGTAACTGGATAGAAAAAATCAACTAAAAATCCTGCAATTATTATTCCTACGGGAGTATACATTTTCTCTAAAAATTTAATTTTGCTGTATTCATATATATCTTCCATAATAATTGCTCCTTCATATACTAGTTTGATATATTAATACAACAATATCATTATTAAATAAATTTATCAACAAAAAAGCCCCATCTATTGGGGCAATAGCTGATTAATTTATAGAAAAACTGACATCAAAACTACCAAGATTAGTATCAAATGTAACTGAAAGTACATTTTTTGCATCTGTAACTATCTTTACCTCTTTTCCAGTAACAATCTGTGGTGGTGCAATATCACAGGTGAAATTTTTTTCTGCCAGACTAGTTGTTGCCTTTCCGCTAATTATATTGCCCAGTTCTCCCATAGCAGAAGTCACAAATTTATCCAGCTCTTTCATTTCCATCCCTGACATCGCTTCTACAACTTTAAGTGCCATATCTTTAGAAAAACTATATATAATGGAGCCTTTAATATCTCCAGTAACTCCAATTATCACATTTGCTTCTTTTCTGCTTACAAGCCCTTCCTGTACAAAAACTTTTCCTTTTCTTGGCTCAAGCTGAAGCATTGTCTGAAAAACAGAATCAGTTGCTGCAATTATCGGATTTAAATAATCTGCATTCATTATTATTTTCCCTCCTCAATAGAATTTATATAATCACCAATCTTTTGATCGGTTGAGGCTACATGATTTATCAGCCAGGTGAGCAGCCGCCCGCTGAATTCCATAACAAAATCTTCATTATAGTCATTATTTTTATATTCTTTTTGAAAATCAATTACTTCCTGTTTGAAATTTTCATGTATTTCATGATGTTCTTCATAACCTGGATAATTATATTTTTTCTGAAGAGCTTCTTCAGAATCAAAATGTGTAACTACATATTCTCCCATAAAATCGAGTGTTTTTTCTACTTCTTCTTTTTTTACATCTTTTTCACTATCACTCCTCACAGTTTTAATAAAATTACCAAGCCTTTTAAAAAGTTCCTCATGCTGTTTATCAACAAGTTCTACTCCTATTTTATAATCATCACGCCAGATCATAATTTCACTCCTTCTTATGAATTTAAAATTATTATTAATAATGATTATTATATATTTCTATAATAGCATTTAATTTCCTTCTTAAACCTTATATTTTTTATTATTACAAAGAATATGCATGGCCGCTCTGCTTTTAAAAAAGTAAGGTCAGCTTTAAACAGCTGACCGTGATCGTACTTGTATTATATAATTTACCTTAAAGCAAATATTTAATATTAAAACATATTCTATGAAGCCTGAGAACTGAGTCTTTTTTTCCTTTCCAGCCCAGCTTTTTTCTTTTTCTTCCTCCCGGCCTGAAAATTAATAAATCCAGCCAGTATAATAACAGATCCACCAAAAATACTCAATATATCTGGAATCTCACTGAAAAGAAAAATACCTATTAATGCAGAAAATATTATATTAGAATAAGCATAAATCGATACTTCCCCTGCCGGTACAAGTCTGTAAGCATTAGTAACAAAAAACTGAGCAATTACTCCAAATACACCAACAGCAAATAGAGCCAGCATTTCATTTGCGGTAGGAACCACAAATTTGCCCAAAATCATAAAAGGAATGGACACCAAAGTAGAAAATCCACAAAAATAAAATACTATTGTGTCAGCCGAATCACTTTTCCGCAAATATCTTAAAATTGTATAGGCTGTACCAGCTAAAATCCCGGAACTAAGTGTTACAAGGGCGGGTACTATAGATGCATCAAATCTAGGCTTTATTACAAAAACTGCACCAACTACTGCAAATGCCAGAGCAGCCATCTGTGGTTTTCCAATTTCTTCTTTAAGAAAAACAGCTGCCAGTACAATTATAAAAAACGGGGAAATCTTATTTAGAATAACTGCATCAGCCATCTTAAGCTGAGAAATTCCATAAAAGTAAGCTGCAATACTTAATACCCCGAATAAACTTCTAAACAGCACCATTTTAATATTATTTGCTTTTATGCTGCTTCCATTTTTCCGAATCATATAAGCCGCAATAAACATTCCGATCAAATTTCTAAAAAATATCTTTTCTGCCAGCGGGATCTCACCCAAAAACTTTACTGTTCCTGCCATAAGTGCAAAAAACAGTGAGGACAAAAGCATATAAGCTATGCCCTTTTCATTATCATTCACTTTTAACACCTCTAATTATTTTTATTATTTCCTTATCTGAGTTTTATCATCAGCAATTATACAGGGGTTAAAAGTACTTGTAAAGAGCTTATTGATATTTAATAAAATACTGATATTAATAACAAAATACTTTATGATAAGCACTATAAAAATATATTAAACAGCCTCAGTAATCGATAAAACCTGATATACTGCATTGTTCAATTAAATTATCAATTTATACAAAATTATCACCATATTTTTAATCTTTAGTAATCAAAAAATACTACAGTTAAACACAAAAAAGAATAACCCGGTATATATACCGGATTATTCTAATCTTTTATTTACAATATTCCTGCTGTTTGACTTCAGCCTGGTTAAACAAAATTAATAGCAGAATCCAGGACCCATTCCATAATGTCCATAACCAGGATATCTGTTAAAATCGTTAAATCCTCTTCCCATCCAATGTCCAAAGTTATTATAATTTCCCCGTCCAAAAAAGTTTCTGCCTCGTATACCAGGACCATAACTGCCGTGGGGACCATAGTGTGCATCAAATCTTCCGTAATCTCTTGCCTCAAATCTCTGACCAAAATTATTTCTATTGTTCTCAATTTCTTGCAGCTGTTCTTCTGTCAGCAGTGCTTCTATATCCTGCTGATGTTTTCCACGCATTTTCGCCAGCTTTTCAACTATTACTTCTATTTCGTTCTCAATTGCTCCTATTTCTTCATTACTTGCACCTTTTAGATATAGATCTCTCAAATTCCATCTTAAATTTCTGAGCTGATCTCTCAACTCATCTGTTTCATTATAATACTCTTCTCTCAATTCAGAAATCCTGTCGATTTGATTTTCAGTTAATTCTACAGACTGATATCCAGTACCCACCTGTGGAGCAGCTGTACCCCTGTTCATACCATAACCACCATATGCCATAACAGAACTACCCACTCCAAACAGTGCCAGACTAACAATTAAAATTCCTACTAAAATTTTTCTCATTATTTTCAACCCCTTTAATTTAAAGTTTTATTTTACTTTCTGAATTCATTATAGGAGTTAAATTTGAAGGAATTATGAATTTGAGAAAATAATTTAATTTTTTTTGCATTAATTTTTTCATTTTATACTTCTCAGCAGCTTCAGCACTCTTTTCTTTTTTTCTTTTTTCAATTTGTTAAATTCTAATTCGAAGAGTGATAATTTTCCAGCTGCCTGATTCTAATACCGGTTAAAATATCAGAACGGGTAATTATACCTTTTAACTCATCATCTTCTAAAATTAAAAGCCGACCTATGTCTTTTTGAAATAACAGTTTAAATGCTTCATAAAGCTCATCTTCTGCACTTACAGAATGAATTTCTTTTGACATTATACTCTGAACTGATGTATTTCTGTACTCATCCTGAGGTATCTTTTGTGCATCTTCCATTGTAACCATTCCTACGACCTTTCCATCTCTAACAACGGGGAAACCGGAATGTTTATAATTAAACATATTTTCTATAAGCTGCTGTACACTTATATTTGCAGGCACAGTTTTCACCTCAGTAGTCATTAAATCCGCAACTTTCAGATCGGATAATGCATTTTTTATAGTGCTAAATTGATATTCCTGTGAAGCTCCGATATAAACAAAAAAACCGATAAAGACAAGCAAAAAATTGCCTGTCATAAAACCCACCAGGCCGAAAAAGAAAGCAAATCCTTTCCCTATCTTTGAAGCAAGTTCTGTAGCTTTCAAAGAAGAAGTCCTCTGGGCCAGAAAAGCCCTTAAGATACGTCCCCCATCAGAAGGAAAAGCAGGTAAAAGATTAAAAAGAGCCAGAAAAATATTTAGCTGTCCGGAATAAAGTGTAACAAGCCTGATATCTTCTATAAAAAAGCCGGGAAAAATCAGTGAAAATCCAATCAGTAAAATACCTAATACTAAACTGGTCAGCGGACCACTTGCAGCTATCTGTATCTCTACTTTTGGATCTTTAGAAATATCATCAATATTAGCTACTCCACCAAAAAGCATTAAAGTTATATCATTTATTTTAATATCCTTACTTCTGGCCACAAGCGAATGAGCAAGCTCATGAAAAAGAATACTTATAAACAATATTACCGCCATAATTAATCCCAGCAGGTATGGATTTAAAACAAGTGCACTGCGAGCAATTTCTGTATTTTCACTGAGATAAATAATATTATTTCCAAAAGCCCAGGCAAAAAACGGGAGTATTATAAGCAGACTAATATGAATTTTAACAGGTATACCAAATAATTCTCCAATTGTTAAGGAATTTTTCACTATATTTCCCTCCCCAAAAAATTTATAATATCAACAACTCCTGCCAGCTCAACTTTATCTGTAATTTTTTTAAAAACAAACTGTGTTACGGCGAGAATAGTAGTTTTTAAGTTCCGGTCTTTCAATTTCATCACCCAAATTTCCTTAATTTATTAATTATCATGCCGCAGCTCCTGCAGATATCTGTAATCAGTTTTAAGTTTTTCTATATCTTTAGATATATTTAATTTTTCAAGATAATTTAAAAAATCTTTTTCAGTATCTAAATTACCTGATAAATTATCCAGCAGATCACTTTCATTTTCAGCTCCGCTTTCTTTTAGTATAAGCTTTATACGCTCTTTAATCACGGCAAAAATCATTTTTTCTGCCTCAGAACTATTCCTATATGGAAGCAGAGCTTTTTTCCTGAAAGGACCTTCTCCTAACATATAATAGTGTTCTTTCGTAAGATGGGCAGCTGCAAATAGTGATAAGCCTGTTCTGTTCAGATTATTAATTTCATCAACCTGTTCTATCACCTGATATGGTGACAATTTAAATACCGAAATCCCTGGATATATGGGGTAATCAAGTTCTTTTGTATCTTCTTGAATCCATTGACTTAGTTCTGAAAATAAATTCTCAGTATATGTCATGGGTAAAACAAAATCCAGATAACCTTCCTTAAGCCAGAGTGACCAGTCCTGCAGCGCCCTATACCTCGCTTCTTCTCTTCCCGGAATTACATCAGCAGAAATTATAAGCCCGGGCTTGATATTTTTCAGCACTGCTGAAGTTTTTTTTACCATCTGTGTAATTAAACTTTCTCTAAATTTATTCCACTCTGCTGACTGACTGCTGCCACTTTTTATTTCAAAAGGATTAATACCGGTTGTTTCTTCAAACAAAGCTGCTGTATTCTCATCAAATCCATAGCTGGCCCTGTATTCTTCTGGAAATCTTATATAATCCAAATTTATACCGGCCAGATCATAGTTTTCTGCCAGGTAGGCATACCGCTTAATCAAAAATGTCCTTACATCTTTTCTGGAAGGACTTAACCAGCTGCTGTTGTGATATGTTACTATATTTCCACTTTTATCTCTGGTAGCCCAGCTAGGATGTTCTTGTAGTATTATTCCCGGCTTACCATGGGTATTTTCGTTGAAAACCCAGACCCAGGCATGAACCTCCATATTCCTTTTTTTAGCTTCTTCAATTATTATTTTTAGAGGGTCTTCAGTCCAGTTTTTAAATCTTTCATCCTGTATAAAAAGTTCATTATCAGGAATTATAGTTTTTCCTTTAAAAAACACTTCCGGAAGGACAGCATTAAAATTTGCCATTTCTGCCATATTCAGAAGTTCTGCAATCCCTTCTCTACCTCCAGCAGCTGCTATAGTACCATTATCAAGCCAGAAAGCCCGAAACTGCACAGGATAGGATTCTAATGTCTGCAATTTTGCCCTATCTGCCATTTCTACTGCCCTTACAGCAGCAGCTTCAACTTCAGCATCTCTGTTATTTTCGTACAATTCCACTGCTTTCTGCAGATATTGTTTTGATTCAGATAAAAAATATTCTGCCTGTTCTTCATTATAGAGTTTAAATTCTAATTCAGCTTTATTTATCTCTCTTTCTGCTCTGCTGATTTCCCTTTCGGCTTCCCTTATTTTCATCAAAACCTGTCTCATTTGCTCTGGCTTAAAGACTGCTGCTGTTGGAATGCTATTTACTACCAGAAAAATTATAGTAAATATTATAATTAATTTAGTTTTATTTTTCATCATTCTGTTTCATTCCCTTTATTTAAAATATCCAGCCAGCCTTTTTCCATCCTGTTAACCGCTTCTTCTGCAGTATTTTTTGACTTGACTGCCCGGCCAAATTCTATATCCATTACTCTAATGAGTTCATCCGCCTGAGGCAGCTTCAATGTCATATCAACCGCTTTTTTGAGCTGCTTTTTAGAAATTTCTCTTACTGCTGATTTAAGTAAATCGCCATTCTTGTTTTTTAAATCTTCTCCACCTGCATTTTTTGCAGATGAAAGAACATTTGCTTTTTCTGCAAATTCTTGCTGAGCTTCAGCTCCAGTTAGATAATGCGCAAATTCAGCTGCTTTTTCAGGATTTTTTGATTTTTTAGGAATTACAACATTCATAAGTGCAGCACTAATTTTTTCTCCTTCTCGAAGAACCAGTGGGGCAGCAGCTGTAACATCATAAATATATGGGGATTCTTCTTTGATTTTATCTATAAACTGTGGTCCCGTAATCAGTATTCCCAGCTCTCCATTAATATATCTTTCTAATGCCAGATTATATCCTCCCGTAAGAGTATCTGCCGGAATTAAATCTTTCTGCATTAAATTCTGATACCACCTTAATATCTCAACAGCTTTTTTAGTATTAAAAGCAGGCATAATTCTGCCATTTTTTTCTGTATAAAGTTCTATACCAGCCTTTATAAATTCATGATGTATCTTTATCTGAGGCATAAATCCATATATTCCTGTATTTTCTTTTATTTTTTCAGCAGTTAATTTTAATTCGTCAATATTTTTAGGATAGTCATTTTCTTCAATTCCAGCAAACATAAAAATTTCTTTATTATACATCATTATCTGTGTACTTAAATACCAGGGAAAAGCATAACTTTTCCCATTAAATACTCCGACCTCCCAAAGACCCTGATAATAATCCTGATAAAAATCCTTATCAAAATTACTCACAGGATATAACAGATCTTCTTTTACCAGTGAAGTCATTAGTTCAGGAGAAAGATTAACAACATCCGGACTCCTATCTTCTGCCATTCTGTAAAGCAGCTTCTGTTTAACAGCAGAAAAACTATTATCTTCCCATATAATATTTATATCGGGATTTTCTCTTTCATAATTTTCAATTAAATTTTCAAAATACTCATCAAATCTAGGACTTAAATTAATAGTCCAGAACTCTATTTCTGTTTTTTCAGCAGATAAAGTTTTGCCAGCAGAAAAAACAGTTATTATTATAATTAAAATAAATAATATTTTTTTCATAAATTTCCCACCTAATAATTCTACGTTACCTCAAATCTAACTGATAATAATTATCAAAATTTGATTTGTAAACTGATTATTTCAACTGTATAAAATACTTCGCTGATTTTTGCTTTGATATCGTAAATTCAACCTATAAAAACCTTAAGACTTTTAGGAAAAATATTTATTTCCAGTGGTATAGAAGGACCTTTTTCTCCATCAACATCACAAAATTCTGTATTACAGTCCTCTTTTAGACATTCTATCTTAAAGTAATTATCCTGAAGATAAATGAGATTTTCACTCTCAACTTTTTCTCCCTGAAACAGCCGGGCTGCTGCAGATGTTAATTTTATCAAGTTGCCTACTTTAACTCCAATAAAATCAAATACTCCATCATCTATGGCCGCTTTTTGAGCCACATTTTTAAATCCACCCGCTCCTTTACTGTTGAAAATAAAATATACTAAAAAATCACCCTCAAGTACTTTTTTAGAAGTTGTAATTTTTAAAGGCATCGGTTTTACCTTCGGCAGTTCGGTGACTCCATGCAGATAATATGCTACTTTACCGAGCCTGTTTTTAAGTTCAGTATCTGTCCCATGAGATATATTGGATATAACTCCACCCACACATACATTTAAAAAATACTGTTTATTTACACAGCCAATATCTATTTCTTTTATATTGTGTTCTAATATTTTATCAAAGCTTTTTTCGATGTTCTGTGTCATTCCCAAATAAGAAGCAAAATCATTGACTGTACCTGCAGGAATAATCGCAAGGGGAAGATCTATCTTTTTCTTTTTCATTACATTTAACATCTGATTAGCAGATCCATCACCACCTGCGACAGCAATAAAGCTGAAGTTTTCATCTATATTTTTAAGACCTCTACCAAAATCTCCTGGCTCCATACTGCGGAATATATCTACTTTATAACCGGCTTTCTGAAATTTTTCTATAAAACTATCTAAATATCTGGGAAAAGATCGATCCCCAGCATATGGATTATAAACTAATTTTACTTTTTTCACTATAAAACAATACCTCCCTTTACGTATTATACCACATCTATTGTTATATAAACTATTCAAATAAGATCTTATTATGAACTTTTTCTAATATATCAGAATCTATTGCTAATCTTGTCAAAATATTGAGATTATTGTTATACTCTTAATAGAAGATGTGTCCACCACAAAGGAAGATGTCTACATCTTTCAGAAGATCTATTAGTATAAATCAAAACCCTGGAAGCCCAAAAATTACTGAACTCCAGGGCCTAAAATATATAATCAGTGTTCCTTCTTAAAACTTCCTATCCCTTCTCCGCCAAATTCTACTTTGCCGTTTACACCACCATCTTTAGCTCCAATTTCTAAATGCAGGAGGGCAATCCCACATTCCAGCCTCCTATATGCAGTTGGTGTTCCTTTACATTCCACTATAATCCTGTCAGATTCAACTTTAAAACGCCAAGGCTGTCTGTTTAATCTGGAAGGAGCAATTCTTGCTATCTTAAGCGCATTTTTCATCCACCCAGGCCAGTCAGAATCAAAACCACCTTCACACAGATCATCAAGTGATTTTCTGTCATGTCGGGGAAATAATTTGGATATAAAGTTTTGGCTGAAAAGATAATTTTCAGAAGAAAACCCAAGTGGAGAAACAGCGGCCAGCCTTTCATCAGGCTCTAATTCTAAATCTACTTTTGATTTTTCCTCTTTATAACGGCCGGCAGTCCAGCAGGTTGCCAGACCCAGATCTGTTGCCTCTAAAAGTGCTGCTTCTCCTGCATAGCCCGCCTTTTCCCAGCAGTAGTCACCTTCTTTTTCTACAATAATAGCTATAAAATAAGGTGCACCTGTAATACTTCCATATTTGCCTTCAAGAGCCGGCAGCAGTTTAGAGATGTCTTCTTTAAAAAGCTTGATCCGAACTTCAGGAAATATCTGATTTAATTCCTCAAGAAATTTTTCATAAGATCTTAAAGTGAACTTAGAGATTTCTTTTTTTTGATATTTTTTACGAGAATATCGTTTTTCAGCAGCTTCATACCAACGTTTTACAGGAATCTGCATAAAATCAGCTCCTTTTCTTCTCAATTTTATCTTTTTCTACTCAACATTCATCACTTTTTTTATCTCTTCTACTTTTTCACCTAAAAGTTCTTTGTTTTTAGCTTCAACAACCAATCTAAGATAGGGTTCTGTATTAGAAGGTCTTATATTAAACCACCAGTCCTTATATTCCAGACGGTAACCATCAAAATCATAGAAATTAACAGGTTCTTTTTTATTAACAAAATAATCCTTTACCTTCTCCATTACTTTTGCTTTATTTTCAATTTTAAAATTTATTTCTCCAGAAGAAGCGTATTTATCCAGTTCAGAAATATATTCCGAAATAGTTTTACCTTCTTTTTTAAGCCTTGAAACAACATTTAGCACCACCAAAGCTGTCAGCATACCGGAATCACAGTAAAAAAAGTCTTTATAATAATAATGGCCGGCCAGTTCACCACCACACACACCATCTATTTCTCTGAGTTTTAGCTTGGCATAAGCATGACCTACTTTCCACATATGAGTTTGACCACCAAGTTTTTCTATATGTTCTTTTACAGACCAGGAAGTACGGATATCATATAGAATATTTTTTCCTTTACCCTGATCAAGATAATACTCTGCCAGCAGGGCAATAATTAAATCAGGAGAGATAAAATTTCCTTTTTCATCCAAAAACATCACCCTGTCTCCATCACCATCAAATATCACCCCCAGATCAGACCCTTTTTCCAGCAATAATTTTTTTAGGTCTTCTCTGTTCTCTTTCAGCAGTGGATTAGCTTCATGGTTGGGAAAAGTCCCATCAAGTTCATTGTATAGATAATGAGGATAATCACCAAAAATTGCGTCAGTTAAAATAGCCACCATCCCATTGGAAATATCTATGGATAAGTTTAGGTCTGACAGATCAGGCAGATATATTTTTTGAAATTCTATATATTCATCCTTTAAGTTGTGTTCTAAAATATGGCCCTTTTTATTCTTCCCTACAGGTTTTACATCTTCATTTTCCATCATTTCTTCTAATTCTTTTAGGCCGGAGTAATATCCAACAGGAAGTGCATTTTCGCGAGAAATTTTGAGCCCATTATACTCAGGAGGATTATGTGAAGCAGTAATCATAACCGAAGCTTTGTAGCCGTGTTTGGCTGTACCATAATAAACCATAGGTGTAGTCGCATAACCTATTTTATATACATCTGCTCCTCTGTCAGTAATACCATCCGCCAGTGCTGTAAAAATTTCTGGTGTCGATTCTCTATCATCATAGCCGACCAGTACTCTGTCAGTTTCCAGCAGTTTGGGTAAAAAATATCCAATTTTATATACATCTTCTTTATCAAAATCACTATTGTAAACTCCTCTTATATCATAAGCTTTAAATGCATCCATAATACCGCCTCCCTATTTAATCTGATTCTGTAATATAACTGTAGAGCAGGTTATCCTAATGCAATGAAAACCATCAAATAATGAAGTATTCCACCTGCCAGTATGAAAAAATGGAAAATCTCATGAAATCCAAAATTAGGTGTAATGTCCGGTTTTTTTATAATATAAAATACTGCTCCGGCTGTAAAAGACAAACCTCCGGCAAACATAAGAATTAAATTTAAAGTAGGCATTGTCATAAACAGCTGATGGAAAGCAAAAATACCCACCCAGCCCATTAAAAGATAAATTACAGTGTAAAGAATTCTTGGAGTTTTAAAATACATAAACTTCAGAAAAAAACCGCCCAGGACAAGTCCCCACTGTACTGCAATTATTGTCCACTTCAGCCATCCTTCAAGATATAAATAGGCTACAGGTGTGTAAGAACCTGCAATCATAACAAAAATAGCAAAATGATCCAGTTTCCTCCAGATAGAATTTTCGTCATCGACTTTTTTGTGAGCATGGTAAAGTGAACTAGCCAGGAAAAGAAAAACCACAGACAGACCATAGACAGCAGCTATTATGAGTTTATCGAGACTGTCAAAAGCTTTTATCAATAAAATAATCATACCAATCAAAGCCAGAAAAAAACCAACTAAGTGAGAATAAAAAGATATCCGTTCATCTTTTTTCACTGTTTTTACCTCCTGAAATTTAAAGTGCAGCAAATCAGACAAAAATCATATATATTTTGCAGTTGAGAAACTAAATTTTTGAAACTCAGAATCTATTTTCTTAACTATATTCTATCACAAATTTATCTTTTTTAAATATAAATAGAAAAAAATCCCGGGAAAACAGGGAAATATCCAGGGTTAAATTGATATGCCACCTCAAAAAGAGTAAAGATAAGTATTTACAATCAAATAAATTCCTAGTGTTTCTTCTCTGGCCGCTACATTAAGATATTTCACTATCTTTGTCTTTTGTAGTGAGCAGCATTATATGGACAAGAAAAAACCATAAATATACCCCTTGTGCCAAAAAAGCCACAGGGGGTCTAAAAAATAAAAAAACTAATCTACTTTACTGCAGTAAGTGCTATTTCTACTGAAACACCTTTGGGCAAATTGCTTACTTCCATACAGGCTCTTGCAGGAGGATTTTCTTTAAAATACTCTGCATAAATATCATTTACTGCGCCAAAATCATTTATATCATCAAGAAAAATTTCTGCTTTGACAACATCCTGAAAAGTACAATCTGCTGCTGCTAAAACAGCCTTAAGATTTTCTAAAACTCTTTTTGCCTGTTCTTCTACTCCACCATCAATAATTTCTTGAGTTTCCGGATCAATAGCAATCTGTCCGGATAAATAAACTGTATCTCCTGCTTTTACTGCCTGTGAATATGCTCCCACTGCTTCTGGTGCCTTATCAGTTTTAATAATTTCTTTTGTCATTTTAAAATTCCTCCTAATTGATTTTGTTTAAAATATTTCTCTTTTAAATGTAAATAAGATTGGGTAAAAATGATATTATGATTCTAACCTTATCTTGTCCTTTTTACTCTATAGTTATTATTCTCTAAAGTGGTAAGAATATCCTTCACATGATCTTCATTTTTTGTTTCTAATGTGACCTGAACCTGAGCATGATTTCCTGCAGAAGCAGCCACCACTCCATTTTTCTTTCCCTCTTCAGTCAGGTTACACATTTTATTATATGCACCGCGAATTTTAAATGATCCAGTTCTCTGCAGATTTTCCAGCTTTAAAAAGACCTCATTCCCACTCATTTTGCTGAATGTTCTTGACCAGTCCAGCTCGGTTTTTTTGCAATACCTTCTAAATTTTGTTTTGCATTTTTTATATCATCTAAAGTGACTATAGCCATCTTCTTCCCCCTTTAATTAATAATTAATCCTGACAAAATTTTAAAATACCCAGCAGAATAGAACATATTTAATTTATTCAGCTAAATTTATTGGATTCCTCTAAAAAAAGTATAAAAAAAGATATGTACCGAATACATAAAAAGGAAATAGTACCGGGCACAAGTGAAAAATTTCATTTGTACCCAGTACTATTTAATAATATTGCTATTTTATTTTTCTATCTGCTGTCTCTACTTATTTTTCTCAAGCCAGTCAAAGGCGGTTTTTGCCATTAATGCTGTCCCCAGATGGAATACTGATTCTTCAACATCAAATTTAGAGTTGTGATGGGAATGCACTTCACCTTCAATCTCTTTGCCTCCACCTAAAAAGAAGAATGTTCCCGGCACTTCCTTTAAGAAATATGCCATATCTTCTCCACCCATAACTGGTTCTTTTATTTCTATAATATTTTCGTCATCCATAACTGTTTCTGCTACTCCTTTAAAGTAATCAGTAAACTCTTCTGGATTAAATACTGGTGGATATCCATAGTGGTAATCAAACTTAACCTTTGCTCTTCTGGCATCAGCTACTTTTTTAACCACTTCTTCCATTCTTTTGGAAATCTGCTGCCTCTGTTCTTCATGGATAAAGCGGGCTGTTCCTTCCATATTTACTTTTCCAGGTATTACATTATAGGCACTGCCTCCATGAATCTTACAGACACTTATTACTCCCGGTCTAACAGGATTTATCTCTCTACTGATCAGTGTCTGCAGCTCCTGTACTATTGATGAACTTACAGCAACCGGATCAACAGTGGTATTTGGCATGGCACCATGGCCGCCTTTTCCTTCAACTTCTATCTGAAAACTGTCCAGACATGCCATTGTTGCACCTTTAGAAACACCAATCTGTCCCGGTTTTACTTCTTTAAAGATAGTACCTATATGCAGACCTACTATAGCATCTACTGCTGGATCTTCTAAGGCACCTTCTTCTATCATAGGTTTTGCTCCACCAGGTCCTTCCTCTGCAGGCTGGAAAATTATTTTTACATTTCCGGCCAGCTTATCTTTGTTTTCACTGGCAAGCTTTGCAACACCTAAGGCCATAGCCATGTGAGAATCGTGACCACAGGCATGCATTTTCCCTTCATGTGTTGAGGCAAAATCCAGTCCAGTTTCTTCATTAATATCAAGTGCATCCATATCAGTTCTTACAGCAAATGTTTTAGAATCTCCTTCTCCGGCCCAGATTGTAGCCACTATACCACTTTTAGCCAGACCTGATTTATATTCTATACCCATTTTATCCAGTTCATTTCTAATATACTCATTTGTTTTGGGAAGATCAAGCTGTGTTTCTGGAATCTGATGCAGATCTCTTCTCCACTTAATTATCTGATCTTCAATATCTAAAGCCATCTTTTTAAAATTCATAATTTATCACTCCTATTCCAAAAAATCGTCTGATATTTATCTCTTTTTAAACTATATAATCAGTCAATAATACCTTTATCAAATAATACTTTACCTACAAAAATCGATCCAAAAACGGCTGCCAGAATACTTATCCAGGCTGGTGCTCCAAAAAATCCAATTAATATGATAGAAAGTCCGATACCAACCGGAGCAAGCTGTGGATATTTCATAGAAAACTGCCCAAATACAGCTCCAAAAATAGCTGGAGCAGTATAATTTCTAAATGCATGTATTACCACATCTGGCAGTACTTCAATAATAGACATTCCTATAAATGCTGCCAGTGTTACACCTAAAAGATTTGTTACAACAGAACCAGTAATACCAAGAGTTCCGACGATTTCTGCTTCCTTAGTTCCTTCTTTAACTTCCAGCACTTCCTGAGCCATCGCAGAACAGGGAAGTCTTAGATTGGAAATATTACCGGTCAGAAATGATAAATATGTCCCTGCCAGTCCAAGTATCGCATAATAGGAAACCGGTTCAACTACATAAAAAGCTCCAAAAGAAGCTGCCACCAGACCCCAGGCTCTAATCGAGGTTGTAAAATTGGGTAAAATTCCTTTAGCAAAATATAAATATACAAGTGGAAGAAATGAAAATACAGCTGCCAGTAAAAGTGTTGTCATCCCAACTTTCTTTACAGGTAAATACCAGTCTTCGTGCCACTGCTTGTCAGTCAATTGTTTTTCCCCCTTTTATTTGCTGTAACCATTTAATATTTTTATAATTCTATATCATTGATTTTAATAATTTCCTATTGTTTTTATCGAGTAGAATATTATATCTTTCTGATTAAATTGTACTAATTCTAATTACCCTAATAATGTAGCAAAAAACATACCTAACAGCATTGCAATACCAAGTGAATATTCCTTTATTGGCCTGAAGCTTTCCGATATTTTGAGAAGAGCAACCATTGATAATGCACCAACAACAACTGCTACAAGTGGACCACCCAGTGAAAGTACATAATCAGCATTCAAATAACCAAATACACCAAGCATAGCTGCACCACTTAGCACACCCAGCCATCTTGAATCTCCATTGGCAACTTTTTCCCGAACATCTTCTAATTTATGTGCAAAAAGTCCTACAAATAAGAGCCAACCGACACCGTTAATAATCATATTCCACCACGATACTGCCATTACTTCTAAATTATATCCATCTCCACCAAATTCAACCCCTGCTGCATCTGCACCCAGTCTGGCAGCAGTCAATTCAGTTGGAGCTGCACCGATAACAGATAATCTCATCCATGCCATTGGACCACCAATTACTGACATTAAACCCACCATGACAATAAATACAGCGATTACAGGACCGATAGATGTTACCACACCTGTTTTAAAAGCCTTATGAAGTTCCGGCTTAGTTAAACCTATCTCCTGACCAACCTTCATAGACTGACGATAATATAATAAAGCCTGAACTAAAGCAATAATAACAACTGGAGCTGCCGCAAGCCAAACTCCCCATTCATTGGCTACTTTTAATACTTGATCCATTATTTTCCTCCTTTTAAGTACTTAATTCTAAAACAGTATCCAGCAGTACATTAGCACCTTTTTCAATATCTTCATATTCAGTCGCCTCTTCTGGTGCATGACTAATACCATCAATACTGGGAACAAAAATCATTCCTACATCATATTTTTTTGCCAGAAGAGAAGAATCGTGTACTGCCCCACTGTGCATATGTTTAAAATCAAAACTTCTTTTCTCAGCTTTTTCAGAAATAATATTCATAATCTTATCAGAAAGTTTAATTGGAGGTGCAGTTTCCTCTACATCAATAAATAATTCTATTTCACTGTCTTCTATTAATTTTTCTGCAAATTCCTTAAGATTAGTAACAAGATAATCCATACCTTTCTGAGAAATATCTCTAACATCAACATTAATTTCTACTTCTGAAGGGATTACATTTGTTACATTTGGAGTAACTTTAATTGAACCGGCTGTTCCTACTAAAGTATCAGAAAACGGACAGTTTTTTGCAATTTTTTCTACTTCATTAATAATTAAACCGGCAGTTGGAAAAGGGTCTTTTCTGAGATGCATGGGTGTTGATCCTGCATGATTGGATTGTCCTTTTAGTACAATACTGAGCCAGTTCACACCAGCAATATTGGTAACAACTCCAATCGTTATATTTTCTGAATAGAGTACATTACCCTGTTCAACATGCATCTCTAAAACTGCTTTTATAGGAGTATTTCCTCTTTTTTTGTAATCTTTTTTTATAGTAAATTCCTCAGCCTTTTCCAGAATAAAAACACCATCATCATCAGTATACCTGCTGAAATCCTTAATTTCATCAATAAAAAATTTGCTTCCAAGAAGAGTTGAACCAAAAGTTGTACCTTCTTCTTCTACAAAAGCAACAAGTTCAATAGGATGTTTAAGAGCAATATTATTTTTATCAATAGTCCTGATTACTTCCAGTGCTCCCATTACTCCTACAACTCCATCAAATCTTCCCCCATTTTTTACACTGTCAATATGGGAACCAACCATTACAGACTCTTCTTTTTCAGTATTTTTAGAATATTTACCAAATAAATTGCCGATTTCATCAAAATAAATCCCCATATCCAATTTTTCCATTTCACTAATTAGATATTTTAGAGACTGTTCGTATTCACTGCTGAAGCTGAGTCTGCTGATTCCTTTTTCTGGAGTACTGTTAAATGAATTGATTTTTTCCAGTGAATTTTTTAATCTTTTAAGATTGATATTCAGTTTAACTCACCTCCTTTTTTGAATCATATTTCAATCATATATTGATTATATCAAATTTACTGAATATTTAATATATTCTAACCGTACAATAAAAGTTCCCTCAGATTGTACGGTTCGTATAAGATTTAAATATTCATTTTTAATAATTTTACCGAAATGGCTAGATTTAACTTTTGATTCCAGTCATCGGGATCTAAATCTAAAATTTTACATATCTTGCTGAACCTGTATTTTGCTGTATTATAATGAATAAATAAATCCTGTGAACTCTTTTTTAAATTCCAGTCATTTTCTATTATTGTTTCTAATGTTTCAAGCAAATTATCATTTGCACTGTTATCATATCTTATCAGTTTGCCCAGATTATCTTCCAGAAATTCCTCTGCTATGTCTTCTTTTATTACAATATCCAGCAGCCTGTATATGCCGAGTTCATTAAAAAAATAAATTTTTTCCTCAGATTTTATATTCATACCTAAATTTAGAGCATTTTTTGCTTCTTCATAGCTTAAATTAATATCAGCTATATTATCTCTTGCATTTCCAATACCTGTATAAAAAAAACTTCCATTAGAAGCATCAGAAAATATTTTCTTTATTTTGTCTTTAACAGTCCGGTCCATATATTCGCTGCTTCCATCTGATTCAATTAAATAAATAAATCGATTTCCAATCTGAGTGAAAACAGAGCCACCGAACTCTTTTTTAAATTTTCTTTCAAGATCTCTGGCTTTAGTTATACTGCAGTGTTTATCCAGTTTAGTTATTAAACAAAAAATATCATTATTATATTTCCAGTCATATTTATTTAGCTGTTCTTTTATTTCATCTTTTGAACTGAAGTTATTAAAAATCAGATCCTGGATGAACTCATTTCTAAATCTTAATTCCACCTGGTAATTAGAAATTTCCCGCTGAATCTTTAACCGCAAAACAGTAGCAGCATGTTCAACTGCAATTTTATCATATTCTTTTAAAACAAAATCGGCTTCCTTATCAATTAAGATAATGTAACCATATGTCTTATTTTTATATATCAATTTGTAAGTAAAGTTTTCTTCTATCAAATCACTTATACCTTTTGTATTATTTATCAGTTCTCTGGAATTAAAAAGCTGTTCCGAAAATTTATCATAAAAAACAGTTTTTGTTTTTATCAATTTTTCTAAATTATCAAGAATTACTGGAAAATCCTCATCTTCCAAAACCAATTTTGTAAAAGACTCATGAACTTTTTCAGAATATCTTAGTTTCTTAGCCTGCCGATTGACAACCTCTGATAAAACAGGATTAATTATATCTGCAAATGCAAATTCATCGGGAATGTAGATTATAGGAAAATTCAATCTATCAGCTTTATTTTTAATATCTTCTGGAATTTTTTTAATATATCTGTCTATTTTAATTCCAAGACCAGCTGCATTTTTCTGATTCATTATATCAAGCAGTTCCAATAAATAATCAATATCATCTCTAATAACATAAGCAGTAGAAATTATAAATTCTTTTCCATTAATCCATTTATAAAAATCCGGTGCATCAATTACAGTAACTGTACTTACTTCTCTACTTAATCCATTCTTTCCAGCTATTACTTTCAAATCCCCATTAAATAATTTGAGCATATCTTCAATATTTAGCAGCATAAGGCACCTCCTATAAAATGTATATTATCATGAAGATGGTACCGGGCACAAGTGATTTATTTCACTTGTACCCGGTACTATATTAAAAAAACTATGCAGATGCATTATCGACGGCAGCTTCAGAAAAGGTAGCCATACTTTTCATTAGATTAATAGAACTATCTAAAAATGGCATAGCCAATACAGCCCCTGTACCTTCTCCTAAACGCATATTTAAGTCAAGAAAAGGACTAAGTCCAAGTTGTTTATAAACATTTTTATGCCCTGGCTCAACTGATTTATGAGAAGGAATAAGATAATTAACTACTTCAGGTTTTAGTTTTTGGGCAATTAGGGCTGCAGCACCAGTAATTAAGCCATCCATAATAACGGGCACATTATTTGCAGCTCCTCCAATTATAACACCAGCCATACCTGCTATTTCTAAACCTCCAATTTTTGCAAGGATATCAATTGCATCTTCTGGATCAGGATTGTTGATTTTTATGGCTCTTTTTATTACTTTTATTTTATTTTTTAATCCTTTTGGATTTAAACCGGTTCCAAAACCTACTATCTCCTTCAGTGGCGCCTTTGTTATAACTGCGATTATTGCAGAACTAGCTGTTGTATTTCCAATCCCCATTTCCCCAATACCAATTACTTTAGAACCTGATTTTATAGATTTTTCTGCAATCTCAATTCCAGCTGCTAAAGAGTCCACAGCCTCTTTTTTAGACATTGCTTCCATTTTTGCCATATTATCAGTACCATTTTTTACTTTTTTTATTATTAATTTTTGATTATTAATATTATCTATCATTCCCATATCTACAATTTTTAAGTCTACACCAACTTCAGCTGCTAAAACATTTATAGCAGCCCCATTATTTAAAAAATTATTTACCATTTGAGTTGTTACTTTTTGAGGAAAAGCACTAACTCCTTCTTCTACAACTCCATGATCTCCTGCCATTACAATATGAGTTTTCTTGTCAAAACTGGGATAAAGTTCTGAACAAATCCCCGCCAATTTGACCGCCATTTTTTCTAATTTCCCCAGACTTCCTTTAGGTTTTGTTAATTGATCTAATCTGTTTTGAGCTTCTGTCATTTTTTTAATATTAGGTATTCCAATTTGGCTAATAGTTTTTTCTAATTTTTGCATTTTAATTCCCCCTTCTATATTTTTTAAATTAAAAAAGTTCACGATCCCCAAAGAGATCGTGAACTTTTCCATCATCCACAAATAATTTAATTATTAAGGCAGGTCTCCTGACTTACAGCAAGTTCTTTTTCCCTTCCCTAATTAAATAGGTGGTTTATAAAAAGTTTTTAAGCTGAATACAGTGATGGGATCGTTCAAGATTCAAACTTGATTCCCTATTCTCCCAAATAGGCACCTTAATAATCATTTTTTATTATGCATTCATTATATAACATATTTAATAAATTTTCAAAGCTTATTACAAATGATAAATAGCGAAGAATCTTTTATTTTTTACTAGTTAATTTCCCCGTCAAATCATAGATTTAAATGTTAAATAAAATTTTCTTTAAATATTTTTGATAAGATGAGGATATTTTAAATACTATTCTTCTTCTCCATACTTATGAAGTAAGACTGAACATTTTGCTGCCTCTGCAATTTTATCTGTTTTGCGACCAAATACAGTCTGATAAACCCACCAGTCTCCAGATGGTCCAATAACTAGCAGATCAAAATCCTCTGTGGCTTCTTTAATGCTGGCTGTCAGAGAATCGCCCTCCAGCATCATGGTTTCGACATCAAGACCAAATTCAAGCGCTTTTTCTTTTGCCTGTTCCAGTACTTTTTTGCCTTTTTGACGGCTGCCGTCTCTTTTATCAACATAATGAGTCAGAGTTAAAGTAGCGCCAGTTTCCTGAACAATATGTTTAATTAGATTCAATCGGCTTTTAGAAGGAGCTTTAGCTACAGGATACATTATCTTTTTTGTCTGATCAATATCAATCCTATTTTTATAGATAATCACATCACCATGAAAATTATCCATGATATGTGAGGCCATTTTAGAAATTTTAGTCCCCGGCTTAGGGCCCCAGCCCAGGATGATCGCTTCTGCATCCATATCAAAGGCAGTCTCTAAAATACCCCTTTCTATAGTTTTAGAAGTTACAATTTCACGGTTACTGTGAATCCCATACTTCATCATCTTATGGTGACTTTCTGTAACCCTTTTAGCACCCTCTCTCCATTCACGAGGTAGATCTATATAACTTCCCTCACGCATCACATGGATAAATTTAACCTCTCCTTTTTTTCGCTCAATAATAAAGGAAGCTAGATCTGTTAAATTATTAATATCTGCTTTATGACCTAAAGGAAGTAGAATCTTCTTATATCCGGGCCAGCTTTCTTGTAATTTATCATTCATTAATCTAATACCTCCTCTAAAGCAAGATTTAATTCCAGTACATTAACTCTGCTTTCCCCAAATAATCCCAGCAGTTTTGATTCTGTATGTTCTTCTATCAATGAATTCAGGGTTGACTCAGAAATTCCTGTCTGTTCTACTAGATAACTAACCTGAAAATAAGCTGCCTCAGGCGAGATATGTGGATCTAAAGCAGAACCAGATTCAGTAATTAAATCTACTGGTACATCCCTATTACCAGGCTGATATTTAACTTTAATTTTCATTGAGTCAGCTGCAATTCTCTGCTGTAATTTAGGATTTGAAGCAGCCAGATTATCACTTCCAGAAGTTGAAGCATCATAATTAATTGAAGATGGTCTTGAGATAAAATAGCTGTCACTGACAAAATTTTGTCCAATTAATCTGGAGCCTACAGCTTTTCCATTTTGATAAATTATACTGCCTGATGCTTTATCAGCAAATAACTGTCCAACTCCACCCAGTAATAGTGGATAAATAATTGAAAAAATCAAAAGTGAGAGAACTATTAACTTGACTGCAGTTACTACATTCTTTTTAACACTCATTTAAAACACCCCCAGCATAACTAATAGCATATCGATTAGTTTAATAGAAATAAATGGTGCAATTAGACCGGCTCCACCATATATAACCAGATTCTTGCGCAGTAATTTGGATGAGCTCTCCGCTTTATAATCCACACCCTTCATTGCCAGTGGAATTAAGAAAGGGATGATCAGTGAGTTATAAATTAAAGATGCAATTACTACACTCTGTGGTGAATACAGGTTCATAAAGTTAATCTGCTGTAAAGCAGGTATCCCGGCACTAAAAATTGCAGGTATCAGAGCAAAATATCTGGAAATATCATTGGCAATACTGAAAGTTGTTAGCGAACCTCTGGTCATTAACAGCTGTTTACCAATCGCAACTACCTCAATTAATTTAGTTGGATCAGAATCAAGGTCAACCATATTACCAGCTTCTTTAGCAGCATTAGTACCGGCCTGCATGGCCAGTCCCACATCGGCTTTTGCTAAAGCAGGAGCATCATTGGTCCCATCACCGGTCATGCCAATTAACTTTCCTGATTTCTGAATTTTTTCAACCAGAGCAATTTTTTCTTCTGGCTTAAATTCAGAATAATATTCTTCTATTCCGGCCTGTTCTGCTACATAGCGAGCAGTTCTCTCGTTATCACCGGTAGCCATAATACATTTAACTCCCATTTCCTGCAGTTCCTGAATTCTGGCTTTAATACCAATTTTTAATTCATCCTGCAGCTCAATTAAACCAAGAATCTTTTTATCAACTGCTACGGCAAGAGGAGTACCTCCACTATCTGCAATTTCATGGGCTTTATCTGTTAAACCATCAGGAATCTTATCAGCATATTCCTTAACTGCTTCTACAGAACCTTTTCTGATTTCAGTTCCATCTGGTAGATCAATTCCACTCATTCTGGTTTTAGCAGAAAATTCAACGAATTTTTCTTTTTTTAGTTCACTTTCATCTACCTCGACATCCAGGTCATGAGCCAGATTAACTACTGAACGCCCTTCTGGAGTTTCATCAAAATATGAGGACTGCAGACAGGCTTTATATAACTCATTTTTCTCACTTCCGACTGCTATAAATTTTTCTGCTATTCTTTCTCCAGTTGTAATTGTTCCTGTTTTATCTAAAATCAGGGCATCAAGATCACCAGCTGACTCAACTGCCTTGCCTGATTTAGCAATAATATTTTCTCTAGTTACCCTGGTCATCCCGGCAATTCTGATCGAGGCCAGTAAAGCTCCAATAGTTGTCGGCATTAAACCAATTAAAAGAGCAATTAAATTAGCAACATCAACATTCATATCCACATACATGCCAAAAAAACGCATAGTAACAACTGCTGTCAGATAAACAAAAGTAAAACTGGCTAGAATCAGAGTCATTGAAATTTCATTAGGAGTTTTCTGTCTGGAGGCTGTTTCTACCAGATCGATCATTCTGTCTAAAAATGACTCTCCTACAGCAGCAGTAACCTCAATTTTAAGCACATCACTTAAAACTTCAGTTCCCTCTGTAACAGAGTTTCTGTCACCACCACTTTCTCTAATTACAGGCTCTGATTCTCCTGTAATTGCTGATTCGTCAATAGAGGCACTACCTTCTACAACTTCTCCATCACGAGGAATAATATCACCTTTTTCGGCAAAGACATAATCTCCTTTTTCTATCTCTTCTCCGGCAACTACCTCATAATCAGCTTCAGTTATCTCATCTAATTCAATATCCTTATTTTTTAGTCTTTTTCCTTCACTCTCTACCTGTAGGGCCTTTAGACTATCAGCATGGGCTTCACCCTGCAGTTCTGCCAGAGATTCAGCATAATTAGCAAACAAAAGCGTAAAGACTAAAATTAATGTGATTGTTAGATAATACCAGGTAGGTTCCTGACCATTAAAAAGAGGTGGATAAATAGTCAAAATTATTGTCAGTATAGTACAGAGTTCTACTACAAACATAACCGGGTTTTTGATTAAATATCCAGGATCGAGTTTGATAAACGACTGTTTAATTGCTGTCCACTGCTGTTCCCAATCTATATCAAACATCTTTACATCCCCCCACTTAGCATTTCTGCAATTGGTCCCACTGCTAATGCAGGCATAAAGATTAGGCCGCCTATAATAATCATTACACCAACAAATAGAACTAAAAATGATAAATTTTCTACTTTAAGTGTTCCTTCAGTTTCTGGTCTGATTTTTTTCTGTGATAAATATCCTGCTATTAAAAGCTGACCAAAAATGGGAAGATATCTCCCCATTAAAATTGCACCACCATTAAGTAAGTTATAAAATACCGAATTATCCATTAAGCCTTCAAAACCACTACCATTATTGGCAGCAGCTGAAAACATCTCATATAATACTTCTGAGAAGCCAGTAAAACCCGGGTTATGAATGGCTTCTTTTCCTACTTTAGTAATCACTGCAATAGAAGTTGGAAATAAAACCAGAACAGGAAGCAAAAGAATAATTAATGCTGCAATTTTAACTTCACGCCATTCAATTTGCTTCCCTAAGTACTGAGGAGCCCGGCCAATCATCAAACCGGCTATAAATACACATATAAATATATAGGTCATTAAGTTAAGCAGACCAACTCCAACTCCATTATATAAGCAGTTCATTGCCATTGCCAGAAATGGACCAACACTTCCCTGGGGATTATAACTATTATGCATACTGTTAACTGCTCCATTAGTAGTTGAAGTTGTGGAAATAGCCCAGAGTGAACTTAAAAGACTGCCAAAGCGTGTTTCTTTTCCCTCCATATTACCCAGACTCTGATCTATGTGTACATCTCCTTTTACCATTGTTACAGCTCTATTTGGCTGCATTTCTCCAGCTGCTGTAACCCAGAATAAGCCAAGAAAAATTACAAATAACGCTCCAATTAAAATTACCCCATGTCTCCTCTTTCCTATCCAGATACCAAAGGCATAAATTATTGCCATCGGGCTGGCCAGCATGATTAAATTGAGCACTATATTTGATAGAATTGTTGGATTTTCAAATGGATGAGCAGCATTTGCTGCAAAAAAACCACCACCATTTGTACCCAGGGTCTTAATTGCTTCTATTCCAGCTACAGGTCCAACTCTGATCGCCTGTTTTACTCCCTCAATAGTATTTACTATAATCTCACCACCAAACCACTGGGGTGAACCCTGAGAAATTAAAAGTAGAGCAACTACAAAAGAAACCGGCAGTAAAAATCTAATTAAACCTTTTATTAAATTTACATAGAAATTACCAAGTTTACTCTCTTCTTCATTCTGAATTCCTCGTGTAAAAGCCGGTGCAAGTGCCAGACCTGTTCCTGCTGATAAAAACATTGCCAGCCCAACAGCAAAAAGCTGAGAAAAATATGATAATATTTCCCCACCATAATGCTGCTGATTTGTATTACTAATAAAAGTACTGGCTGTATGAAAAGCCTGATCCCAGCTCATACCCTCTAAATTAAGCGGATTTAGAGGCAGAATGTTCTGAAATTTAAAGACCAGAAATAAAAATATAAATAAAACTCCATTAAAGATCAGTAAAGAAAATAAATACTGTTTCCAGTTCATCTCTTTATTCTGATCAATATTCAAAAATGAAAATATCCTATCTTCTACAAACTTAAATGGCCTATCCAATTTTTTAATAAATTTCAGTTTATTCGGCAAATTACTTTTGCTTTTCGTTTCATCTTTATAAATCCAGGCTATATATTCTCCAAATAAATAAATTAAAGTAAATAATAGTAAAAAAAAGACAAGCAGAGCTATTATATTCAGCATTTTTTCACCTTCCTTTTAGAACTTTGTGGGAAAAAATAATACATAGGTTAGATATCCAAAAACAAAAATTGTTACCAATGCTAAAATAATATTACCAATATCCATTTAACACCACCCCTATTTTTTTCTTAAATACCTGCTGAAATAATCAAATTAAAATATTCTGTTTTAAAATTACTTAAACAAAAATTAATTAACTAATTTTTGTGGCGGCTTATATAAATTCCATCTTTAAACAATTTAATAGCTGCATAAAGAATAATCAAAAATTCCAGCCTTCCCAGGAACATTCCTATAATTTCAGTCCATATTACCATTAATGGAGTATCTAAACCTGTAATTCCGATTGACAGCCCGACCGTCCCAAGAGCAGAACCAAATTCAAACATGCTTTCGAGCAGAGTATATCCATGGGCAGTAAAAATACCAACTCCAACAAAAAATGTTAAAAGATACAGTATAATATAATTTGCTACCCTCTGTACATGCTCACTTTTTACGTAAAATTTACTTTCTCCCCTCCAGAGATAATTACTGCTTACATGCCTTCTTGGTAAAAACTGTTCTTTGATCTCCCAATAAATAGATTTAATTATCAAATAAACTCTGTACTGTTTAATACCACCAGCAGTAGAACCAGTTCCACCACCAACAAGCATTAGCAGAATGATTATAAAATTAGCGAAAGCAGGCCAGCCAGTAAATGAAATTGTAGAAAAACCAGTTGTCGAAAGTGCAGTTACCAGCTGAAAAAATGACTGCCTTAAATTTTCTCCCAGATAAGGATAGATTATATCTAAAGAAAAAAACATTATTACTGGAGTTAAAAGCAGAAGTGAAGTTATCATAAAGCGTATTTCTGCATTTTTAAAAAAAGTTTTTACTTTACCTTTTAAAAGAGTATAATGTGTGGCAAAATTTATTGTGCCGAGAAACATAAGTATAATTGTAACAATCTCAATTGAAAGGCTGTTATAATGACCTATACTGTCAGCCTGAGTAGAAAATCCACCGGTTGAAATAGCAGCCATCGAATGGTTGATAGAATCAAATAAACCCATTCCAGAAATATAATATAAAAAAACACCTACTAAAGTATAAAAAGTATAAATCCGCATAATCATTAAAGTCGATCTCTTTACATGGGGAAGAAGTTTATCACTTCTGGCTTCCGCCATATATAATCCCATTCCATGAACCGGCAAAAGATAGGAAAGTGCTATTACTGCCAGACCAGCACCACCAAAAAACTGCATAATACTTCTCCAGAGAAGAAATATTCGGGGAGCTTCTGTAACATCAACAAGGGAAAGACCGGTTGTTGTCCATCCACTTACCACTTCAAAAACAGCATGACTCCAGCTCATATTCAGTCCACTGACAAAGGGGACTGCTGAAAAAACAATTGCACCCAGCCAGGAAAATATTACAATAATACTACCTTCATTTAAAGATAGTTCCACATCTTCTTTTTTATTTTTTATACCATAAATATAAAGTAACAGACCGGTTAAAACAGCAAGACCACCGGCTGAAATAAAATAAAAACTATAATTTGCTTCTTCAGGATAGGCAAACAGAACAAAAAGTGGTGATAAAATTGCCGCACCGGCAAACATTATTATCATACCTGTATATTTAAAAATTAAAAAATATCTTGAAACAAGCAGATCTTTGTAGTTCACATTTATTCACCACCAAAAACTTTAATTGCCTCAGCCTGTTCTTCAGGCAGAGAGATAATAACTATTTTATCTCCAACTTCAATTTTAGAACCACCCCTTGGTATCTGTATTTCTCCATTTCTGATTATTCCTCCTAAAATAATGGTAAGAGGCAGATCCATCTCTTTAATTTCTTTTCCGGCAGCTGCAGAATTTTCTTCAACCTCTACTTCAAATATGCTCAACTTCCCATCTTCTATCATGGTTAAATTGTTAATATTATCAGAGGAAATACTCTGTTCTATTAGAGAACTAATAAGATCGGTTATATTAAAAATACTGTTGATGCCAAGTTTAGTAAATAAATTTTCGTTTTCCGGATTATTTACAAGAGCAGTAGTTCTTTTAACTCCAAAATATTTTTTAGCCATTTTACAGATAAATAAATTATTATGATCTTTTTGAGTCAATGAAACTAAAACATCAGCTTTATATGCGCCAGCATCTTCCAGAACCATTTTTTCTGATGCATCGCCAAAAACTATGGTTCCATTTATATCTTTAGATAGATCAGCAGCAAGTTCTTGATCTTTATTTATAATTGTAATGAAATGACCTTTTGAGATTAATTTTTTGGCAAGATGGTAAATTAATTTACCACCACCAACTAAGATGATATTCACTCTAATTTCATTCCTTCCCTATCAATTTTGCTTATAATATTTTCAGCTAAAAGAGAGATTTGAGAAAATATTTCCACTCTATCTTCATTTTTATACATATCCTCTACCGCAGGATCAATTGTCCTAACCAGTATTCTGGGAACATCAAAATTTTCTTTTGCCATTTGAGTTACAAGATAGTTCACCTGATCATTTCCAGTAGTTACTATAGCAAGATCAGCGGATTTTATTCCTGCCTCTTTTAAAACATCATTTTCCATAGCGTCTCCTTTAATCTGAAATCCGGAGAAATCCACCGGCAGAAGCGTAAAAGAAGCAGTTCTTTTTTCAACAACTACAATTTCATGGCCAGATCTGGACAGATTTCCGGCAAGAAGAGAACCTGTCCGTCCGGATCCAATTATAACAATAAACATTTATTCCTCCTTCTCCTCGTCTCCAAGATTCATACTGTCTATATCTACAGTACCCATATTTTCGCCCGCTCTTTCAATATTATCATTCGCAGGCTTATATGATGGATCAAGGGCCAGTGCTGCTCTATACATTTTCATAGCTTCGGGCTGTTTGTGCTGCATCTCATATATGATACCCAGCAGATTAAATGGTTCCGGTTTTTCTGAATTCTCTGAAGTAGCCTTCTGCAGCATTTCCTTCGCCTTAGAAAAATTTCTTTTATTAATTGCATTTTTAGCTAAAATTATATAATCCTCAAAGCTTTCAACTTCTTTTTCGATATTTTCAAGCTCATATCTCTTAAATACATCTTCAACTATCTCAATAATCTCTTCTGGTTTAAAGGGTTTGCGCAGATAATCTATCGCTCCGAGTTTAAGAGTTTCAACAGCAGTTTCAACACTTCCATATCCTGTTATCATTATAACTTTTGTTTCAATTTCTTTATTATTTAGTTCTTGCAAAAATTGAATACCATCAATACCGGGCATCTTCATATCCAGCAGAATTACAGGGAATTCATCTTCCTTTACCTGTGCCAGTCCATCTTCTCCATTAACTGCAGTTTCAACTTCATAACCGGCATTTTTTAGAGCTGTCTTCAAAGTTAATCTTATATTTTTTTCATCATCAACTATTAAAATCTTTTTATTCATTTTCTTTTTCCTCCCTTATATTCTTTTCCACAGCACTCAATAAATCACTTTGATTTATTGGTTTTACCAGAAAATCTTCAGCACCAAGTGAGATGGTTTTCTGTATATCATCTTCTTCCGAAAGTGCCGAAACTATTACAACAGGAATCTCTTCGGTTGCAGCATCACTTTTTAAAGCTTCCAGAACAAGAAATCCGTTCATTTTAGGAAGCCTCAGATCCAGCAGAACCAGGTCAGGATTTGCTTCATTTGCTTTTTCTACTGCATCAACTCCATCTACTGCATATATTACATCATATCCAGCTTTTTCAAGGCTTTTACCAACTACAAGCCTTATATTTTTTTCATCATCTACCAGCAGTATTTTCTTCATTTTTCTTCCTCCTGATAACCAAATCTTGGGATGTAAAAGTAGAATTTAGAACCTTCTCCCTCTTCACTTTCTACCCAGATTCTTCCATTATGGGCTGTTATTATTTCTTTTGCTATTGCCAGACCCAGCCCTGTACCACTTTTTTCGTCTTTATCATTACCGGCCCTGACAAACTTATCAAATATTTTTTTCTGATATTCTGCCGGAATTCCAGGGCCATTATCTTCTACAGAGATTAAAACCCTTCTTCCCTTAACTTCTGTATCAATCTGTATAATACCTTCGTCTGCATATCTCAGTGCATTACCAACCAGGTTGGAAATAACCCAGCTGATTTTACCCGGATCAGCCCAGGCAAAAATGTTTTCTTCGTCTTTATTAAATATGAGTTCAATATCTTTCTCTTCCGCCTGTCGATAAAATGGTTCCAGTGTCTTTTCTATTAGATTATTGATATCTGTTTTATCAAACTCCATTTCTATTCTTCCAGACTCTATTTTAGACAGGTCCAGCAGATCATTAACCAGTTCTGTTAACCGCTCTACATCCTCATAAGCAGCCTCCAGAAGTTCCTGCTGTTCTTCGTTTAATTCTCCTGTGTCGCCATTAATAACCATACTCAACCCCATATTCATAGAAGTTAATGGTGTTCTAAATTCATGTGATACTGTGGATACAAATTCTGATTTCATATTATCAATTTCTTTTAAACGTGTAATATCCTCCAGCAGGGTTACAGTAAACTGATACCCTTCTTCTTCATCAATAACCTGATTGGTTGAGACTTTATAATGTTTTTCCTGACCATCTTTCTTTACTAAGATAGTATTTTCTTCTTTTTCTCCCGGCTCTTTAATATATTCAAATAGCTTTTCTGACTGTATAGCCTCCAAAAAATGTTCATCAATCACATCTTTTTCTATTGAAAATAGATCTTTAGCCGCCTGATTAATTAACACTATTTTGCTGTCTTTATCAGTAACAATCAGTGGGCCAGAAAGGTTATTAACTACAGCTTCAGATTTTTCTTTTTCTATTAAAAGTTTTTTAATATTTATTTTTTCATATTCCTGAAGTTTAGAAATCATCTCATTAAACTCATCAGCAAGTACTCCAATTTCATTTTCAGAAGCAACTTGAACTTTCTGCTGGAAATTTCGATCTGCTACCTTTTTGATACCTTTTTCCAGTTCTTTAATTGGTCTCAATATCTGTTTGGTTAAATAAAGTGCAAAAATTAGAGAAAAGATAATAACAGATAAAGCTAAAATGAGAGTATATATAATAGCCTGATTTGCTCTGCTGTTGGCCTCCTGCTGTGCATCCAACATTGCCTGCCTGTTCAATTCTCTCAACCCTCTTATATCATCCTTTATTTGTGTAAATATTGGCAGAAGTTTCTGATTGTATACATTCCACCGTTCATCTTCTTCTGCATTATAAAATCTATCAAAATTTGAAATAAATTTGTAATAATTATCACTAATCTTATTTAAAATTTCACCCTCACCATTAATTGTAATATTATCTTCGGCTCTTGCAAGCCAGGTATAAAATTCCTTTTCATTTTTCCTGAAAATTTCCTGACCCTTTTCTTCTGGAGAGCGGAGCATTAAAAGCAAAGCACTATCCTGCCGCTCTATAGATTCAACCATACTCTCACTGGCCTTAATGCTTCTATAATTTTCTACCATAATATCATTGATGGCATTAGATAAAATTTTAAAATTATAAATACTCCAGCCGGTTACCCCGGCAATAATAATTATCATAACTGCAAAACCGAGCAGCATTTTCCCTTTCAGTGTTTTTATTTGCATGATAAGCCTCCTGAATATACGTCATTATCTATCCATTATAATCTCTAATTTTTTCGAGACTATTATTTTTTCCCATCAGTACAATCCTATCTCCTTCATTAATCTTATCTTCTGCTCCAGGAGATACCAGCAGATCCTCCCCTCTTTTTATTGCCATTACATTGACATTAAATTTAGATCTAAAACCTATTTCTTTTAGTGTTTTTCCCACCATATTTTCGATCGGAACTATCTCCAGTACACCGTATTCTGGAGCAAATTCTATATAATCAAGCACATTAGAAGATATAAGATTATGGGCAATTCGGGAACCCATATCTCTTTCTGGATAAACGACTCTATCAGCACCTACTTTTGTAAGAACTTTACCGTGCAGACTGTGGGGGGATTTGACAATTACATATGGGACAAGTAATTCTTTTAAAATCAGTGTACACAAAACATTGGCAGAAATATTATCACCTATGCTGACAACTGCCACATCAAAATTACCAACCCCCAGTGCCTTTAAGGTATTTTCATCTGTTGCATCCGCTCTTACAGCATGGGTAACCTTATCAGTAATAGCCTGAACTTTATCCTGATTACTATCAATGGCAAGTACATCATAACCATTTTCAGATAATGTTGTCGCCACACTTGAACCAAAACGACCGAGTCCTATTACAATAAACTGTTTCATCTACACAACCTCCAGGAAATTTGTATAAATATCAAATTTATAATTTAACCGACCATAATTTTTTCTGTTGGATAATGATATATACCCTTAATTTGTTTTTCTCCAAAGGCTACTGCAAGTGTGAGTGGTCCAACTCTTCCGGCAAACATTGTTATTGTTATCAAAACTCTGCTCAGCTTGGAGAGCTGACCTGTAATTCCAGTAGAAAGTCCTACAGTTCCAAACGCAGATACTGTTTCAAATAATACATCTATAAACTGAAAATCTTCTATTATTAAAATCAGAGTTGTAACTAATAAGACCAGTGTGCCGGCAAGCATAGTTATAGTAAAAGCTTTATATACAATATGTCGTTCAAAACGCCTGTTGTAAACTTCCATATCTTCTTTCCCAGTAATCATACTCTTTAAAGTTACAAGCATTACACCAAAAGTAGTTGTTTTAATTCCTCCACCTGTTGAACCTGGTGAAGCACCAATAAACATTAAAATAATTATTATAAATAGAGATGACTGCCTTAATGCACCTGTAGGGACTGTATTAAAACCGGCCGTTCTTGGGGTGACCGATAAAAACATGGCTGATAAAACCTTGTCCAGTAAAGGCAGCCCCTTCATCGTATTATTATATTCAAGGGCAAACATTACTATAAATCCAAATACTAAAAGAGCAAGGGTAATTACAACAACAATTTTTGTCTGCAGGGTGGCTTTCTTAAATTTAACTCTTTTGTATGTCTCCAGCATTACCCCAAATCCAATTCCACCAAGAATAATAAGTATCATAATTACAAAATTAATGGTAATATCACCGGTAAAACTTTCCAGGCTGTTTCCAAAAAGATCAAACCCGGCATTATTAAAAGCAGACACAGCATGAAACACAGATAAATAAACTGCTTTCCAAAAAGTATAGTCCTGACTTAAACGCAAAAAGAGTACTGCCGCACCTGTTCCTTCAATTACAAATGTAAATCCTAAAAGATACTGTACAAGTCTTACCATTCCAGAAATCTGATACTGATTTAGATCTTCCTGTATAATAAGGCGCTCTTTTAAACTGATTTTTTTGCCAATAATAAAGGCAAACAGTGTTGACATGGACATAATACCCAGTCCACCTATCTGTATCATCAGCATAATTACGGTTGATCCAAAAATTGTAAAAGCTTCTTTTGTATTGACAACTATAAGCCCGGTTACACAGGTAGCAGAAGTAGCTGTAAAAACAGCATCAATAATACCTAGTCCCTGTCCATCATTTGTAGCTATAGGAAGCATAAGAAGTATTGACCCCAGCAAAATTACTACAAAATATCCCCTGACTAAATATTGAGCTGGTGTTAAATTTTTTTTCTTTATTATCATCCAACTTCTCTCCTATTCTGGAATTTACTCAGTTATGCTGTAAAAATTTTATCAACACTGTTTAATGCTTTATGAGCTTTGTATTTTGAATTTTTTCAGATCACTTTATAAAAATCCGAACATATATTAAAGATGTGTCCACAAAAAGGGTGTTTGCGGAACATTCGGCATTTTTCGTTAATCTACATTAAACAGTGCCTGTACGAATTATTTAAATACGTAGTGCCTGTGGTGCAATCTTAATGAGTTAGAGACGCAAATAACCTTTTTGTGAGAGAACCATATTAATCATTTTTTTATAATCATAAATGATTGCAGTGCGAAAAGTCGATTTTTAGTATTATACCAATTTGAGAAGCTTTTTAAGATAGGGATTATATAAGTCGAAAATTATTATTTAATACTTTTCGCAGTGAAACCATAAATTCAATTTAAGAACAAATATTCCCATATAAATACAAAATAAAAAAGCACTACAGATAGACTGTAGTGTCAAATATAATATAACCATTGACTGGCAGCCTGTCCTTTAATAAGTCTACGGAGTTAGCTGTCGGGCTGGAAGTAAAGGTCTTCCTCTAATTAAATTAGATTCGCCCCAAAAAGGTGGGTCCTCCGCTCTCATAAAATGAGATTGGACAACAGATATATTTTCTTTTTCTATATTAAAACATATTTTAATCATCTTGTCAACTTCGGTTAAACAGGAGTTTCCCCAAAATTTATTTTCAAGCTGCAAAAAGGGGGCTTTAGTCATCAACGAAATTTTCCTGCATCTCCCCTTTTTGCAGCAGTATATAAAAAATGGGGAAAGTCCAGCGGTTAAATTAAAGCCAGTTATTTTTTTTAAACAAAATATATTCTATCACTATTAGTATAACCATAGAAAAGGAAAATATCCAGAAAGCAGAATCATTATCTACACCCGGCATGCCGCCAATATTAATTCCAAACAGTCCTGTTAAAAATCCAAGAGGAAGAAAGATACTTCCTACTATCGACAAAATATACATGGTCCGATTCATCTGATCATTTATCCTATTGTTAATCTCTTCATGTATAAGTGCCGCCCTATCACGAATATTATCAAGTTCTTCCAGCAGTCTGATAGTTCGGTCGGAAAATTCATAAATATATTCTTTATTTGCCTCTGTCAGCCAGGGAATTTTTTCTCTATAAAGCCTGGCCATAAGTTCTCTCTGAGGTACTATATAGCGCCTGATAATAATAGTTTTTCTTCTCTTCTCAGATAGTTGGGAACGAAGTCTATCGGTTTCTCCTGTCAAAACCTCTTCTTCCATATCATCTATCTGTTCTTCCATATCATATATGTACTCACTAATCTTATTTGTAATACCATCTATTACTCGTATCAAAAAATCATTTATAGAAAGTGGGCCAGCACCAGCGTCATAGCTCTTATCTATCTCATCCATTGTCAGTACTCGCTCACTTCTGCTGGTAATTATTCTACCTGGCTCAATCCACATATGAAGAGAAACCATGTCTTCTTCATCAGAATCAGCATTAAAATTTAGTCCCCGCAAATTGATCAAAATACCGTCATCATCTTTTAGAATTCGGGGTCTAGTTTCCTCAGAGATCAGTTCCTGAATTACAATTTCTGATAATCCACTTTTGTTTTTAAGCCAGGTCCTAGTCTCTTCAGTTCCCACATTTAAATGATACCAGAGAAATCCCTTTTCACCCAGACTATCTCTTTCTGTTATATTATTAAGGTTAAGGTCTTTTATCTTTTCTATCTTTTCTTCAGTAATTATATATCCATTCAGCAGAGCTTCATTTGTATTATTCATCTTGTCTCCTTTCCTGAAAAGATTTAAATTATTTGACCCTTATCCCTTATATTAAGATTCGAGATAATTAAAACTTTTCCTGTTTTTAAAATATTATTAGATGACTTTCCTTTCTCAATTAACACTATTTTTAAATTTTATTATTCGCAGCCTTAATTTATTTCAGCAAATACTTTTTGCGCTATCTTAACTGCTTCTTTAGCATCTTTTGCATAAAAATCAGCTTCTATCATATCTGCATAATCTGATGTAAGTACAGCTCCTCCAACCATTATCCGACAGTCAGGAGTTTCTTTTCTGACAGCTTTTATGGTTTTTTCCATATTTTTTACTGTAGTAGTCATAAGTGCACTTAAACCTATAAGTTTAATTTCATTTTCTTTTACTGTTCTAACAATCTCCTCAGTCTGCACATTTCGACCCAGATCAATTATCTGATAGCCGTAGTTTTCCAGTACTATTTTTACTATGTTTTTCCCTATATCATGTACATCACCTTTTACAGTCGCAACGGCAATTTTCCCTTTTGCAATATTTCTGCCACCACTGTGTGCCATCTTCTGCTTAATAACAGCAAAGGCTTCCTTTACAGTTTCTGCAGACTGTACAAGTTGAGGTAGAAAAATTTCTCCCTGTTCATAACTATCACCGACAATATCCAGAGCAGGAATTAAATATTCATTTACTACTTCTAACGCTTCTTTTTCTTTTAATATCTTTTCGGTTAAAGGACCGGCTGCATTTTTTAAACCTTTTATAATGACCATTTTCAAATCATCGACTTTATCACCCAATTCTTCTGATTCCAGAATTTCTTTTTTTTCTGGAGCAACATTATCTTTGTTTTTCGCCATGTATTCTATATATTGAACAGCACCTTGATCAATATTATTTAAAACTGCTGCAGCTTTAATTGAAGCCATCATTTCTCTATCATTGGGATCAATTATAGGCAGATTTAAGCCCTGGAAAAGAGCCATACTCAAAAAAGTTCTATTGAGAACCGAACGTGCAGGCAGCCCAAAAGAAACATTGGAAATCCCAAGAGTAGTATTAACTCCCAATTCTTCCTTTACTCTCTTTATTGCTTTAAGGGTTTCTTTTACACCTTCCTGCTGGGCAGAAGCAGTTAAAGTAAGGCAGTCAATTATAATTTTCCCTCTCTTTATTCCATACTCATCCGCTTTATTAACTATTTTTTCGGCAATTTTAAATCTTTCTTCTGAACTGTCAGGTATACCGCTTTCATCCATAGTAAGGCCAATAACAGCTGCCCCATATTTTTTTACTGAAGGTAAGATCTTATCAAGTACAGCAGTCTCTCCATTAACAGAATTAACCACTGCAGTCCCATTATAATATCTCAAAGCACCTGCTATAACATCAGGATCACTGGAATCAATCTGAAGAGGAATGTCTAAAATCCCCTGCAGTTCTTTAATTGTTCTGATCATCATCTCTTTCTCATCTATATCCGGCAGCCCTAAATTGACATCCAGTATATCTGCTCCTGCTTCCACTTCTTCTACAGCAACTTTAAATATATAATCTAAATCACTATTTTTAAGTGCATTTTTGAAAACAGGTTTTCCAGTCGGATTAATTCTCTCTCCTACCACATTAATACTGGCAAGATTAACATATTGTGAGGGTGAACAGACTGTGCTCTCTTTTATTATTCTTCTGCTCTTAACTTTTTTATTTTTTAGATTCTCTGCAATAATAGAAATAAAGTTTTTATCTGTACCACAGCAGCCTCCAACAACAGCCAGCCCTTTTTGATAAAGTTCTGCTAAAGGCTTAAAATATTCTTCTGGTGAAATCTTAAAAACCGTTTCTCCATCTTCTACAACAGGAAGCCCAGCATTTGCCTGCATAATTACCGGAATTTCTGAATATTTCAGCACTTCTTCTGCCAGTGGTTTTAGTTTTTCCGGCCCCAGGGAACAGTTTAAACCTAATGCATCTACACCCAGACCTTCAAGTACAGAAATCATAGAACGGATACTGCCCCCGGTAAAAGTCCTGCCGTTTTCCTCAAAGGTCATTGTACAGAAGACAGGCAGGTCAGAATTTTCCTCAGCAGCCAGAACCGCAGCTTTTGCTTCATATAGATCTGCAATAGTTTCTATATGTATGAGGTCTGCTCCTGCTTCTTCACCTATTTTAACCTGTTGTTTGAAAAGCTGATATGCTTCATCAAAAGTTAAACTTCCCATCGGCTCCAGAAGCTCTCCTAAAGGGCCAATATCCAGGGCAACCAGTGCATCTACAGAACTTTCATCTACAGCTCTGCGGGCATTACTGACTGCTGCTCTAATAATTTCTTCCACAGAATAATCAGTTTCATCCATTTTTAAGGTATTTGCTCCAAAAGTATTGGTGGTTAAAATCTCTGCCCCAGCCTCTAAATAGCTTTTATGTATATCAACGATTTCTTTACTTTTTTCTATGTTCAATATTTCGGGCAGTTCTCCTGCTTTCAGTCCTCTCATCTGTAGTACAGTCCCCATTGCTCCATCAAAAATTATTATTTCTTTCCCCAGCCTATTTTTTAGTTCCACAGTAGTTCCCCTTTCTCCTCAACTGACAGTCATTATATAAATTACACTGTCTGCAGTGTCTTTTTTCAAAAGAAAATTCTCCATCACTTTCTGTTTTTTCTGTCAACATGCCGATTACAGCAGTGACTGATTTATTTGGCTGAAGCATATTATATTTAGAAACTGTTAAACCAATTTTTTTGGGAGCATTAAGTATTCTTAAAAGCTCTTTCTGAACTTCTATACTTAGGTCACCATAGCCCGGACTATAGCGAAAGGTAATGTCTTTATATCCATCATTAAATGCTTTTCTTTTTATTTCAGCTTCGACTTTATCACAGCCTTCTTCAACTGCTGCTGTTGCGCAAGCATCAAAGATTACTGCTTTTGTGACAGAAGTTTTATCATAAAGCGATATTTTTTTATCAATTTGTACACCCAGAGTAACTGCCATTAAATATATTTCTGGTGACTTTTTTAAATGTTTTTTAATGCTTTTACCTTTTAATGTAAGGGTTGTATTTAATAATTTTATTCCTTTTTGAGAAATTTCTATCGGGAATTTTTTATATAAATAGCGAAAATCAATTAAATCTTTTACCTCTGCCGATGCTTGACTGATTAACTGTATAATATTTTTATCTTTTAAATCTTTAGATGTCTGCAGATACATCAATACTTCAGATCTGTCTATTTTAAATTCCATCACTTTATCCAACCTTTTTATGATTTATATGTTTTAATAATGATTCAATAGCTTCTTTGATTTTCCTCGCTACAAAGGGATTATTCATCGTATAAAGATGAATCCCATCAACATCACTGGATATTAAATCTACAATCTGTTCTACAGCATATGCTATCCCAGCATCACGCAGTGCTTCAGGGTTATCCTGATATTTAACAAGTATCTTTTTAAATTTTTCGGGAAAATATGCATCTGATAATTCAATTATTCTTCCCACCTGTTTTTTGTTAATAACAGGCATAATACCTGCTTCAATAGGTATATCAATCCCCTTTTTTCTTATTTGACTGATAAAATTATAAAAAATCTGGTTATCAAAAAACATTTGAGTTATCAAATAATCGACACCATAATCAACCTTGTGTTTCAAATATTCAATATCTTCTGCCAGATTCTCTGTTTCCAGATGTCCTTCAGGATAGGAAGCAGCAGCCACTCCAAAATCTCCTTTTTTCTTAATATAATCAATCAGCTGATAGGCATAATTATAATTTCCTGTCTGACTGCCGTCAAGTGGTTTATCCCCTCTTAAGGCCAGAATATTTTCTATCTTATTAGCCTTCAATCTCTCCAAAATATCATCTATATTTTCCTGGGTAGAATTGATACAGGTTAAATGTGCCAGGGGCTCTACTCCATATTTTTCTTTTAATAAAGATGAAATCTCACAGGTTTTATTGTTGTTTACCCCTCCACCTGCACCATAAGTAACACTCATATAATCAGGCTCAATTTTTTTAAATTTATCCAGCACCTTATATATTGTTTCAATATGCATATCATATTTAGGTGGAAAAATTTCCAGTGAGAATACCACTTTTTTTTCTGCAAAAATATCTTTAATTTTCATTTTAACCTTTTCTCTCCTTAATATATTATCATCAATAAATGTTGTTTAATTAAAAAATCCACTCCCTGAAAAAGAAATGGCCTAGGATAACTTATCTTTCAGGTTTATCCTGCTGGATTTAGCACCGGGCAGAATAAACTGCTGGTTGCCGGGTTTCTCAGGGCCAGTTCCCTCCACCTCTCTTGATAAGATATTATTATGCTATTTTTGATTACTTTACCATATTAAATGATCTATGTCAAGAATTTATGGTATAGACTTTCCCCATTTTTTATATACTGCTGCAAAAAGGGGAGATGCAGAAATATTGAAATTTTTAGTCAATGAATCTTAACGAAATGAAGGAAGAAATAGGGTTGAACTGCAGGATGGAGTGAGCTAATCATGAGTCAGGAGGACTCATTGATTAGTGTGCCCTATTTCACACCCGAATTGAGTTTTAGATAAATCTAAAAATTTCGTTGATGACTAAAGCCCCCTTTTTGCAGCTTGAAAATAAATTTTTGGGGAACTCCTATTTATGGTATTGCAGGTGCTGCTTATGCCAATGTCATTGCCCGTGGAGTTGGCGGCATTTTTATTAATCCCCGGCATGTATCTTTTGGGGGAAATGCAGCAGAGTTATTAACTGCTGTATTTTTTTTCGTATTCACTTCTCATTATGATATTTTTATTATCTTTAAGATGGTCTGCTGCCATTATTCCATATAAATGATCTATCTCATGCTGAAAAAGTTCAGCCATATCATCTGTAAATTCTCGCTCTATATTTTCTCCTTCTGGAGTTATATAATTTACTCTAATTTTTTTATGCCGCAAAATCTTTACAAAAAAAGCTATATCCATACTGAAACAGCTGTCCCAGACATAAAACATTTCGCTGCTTTTCCAGTTTATCTCTGGATTGATCATTATTATCTCTTCATCAGGCACACTGGCATAAACTACTTTTTTTAAATAAGCTATCTGTGGAGCGGCAAGTGCTCTGCCGGTTTTCTTCTCCTGCTGCAGATTAATTAATGTATCTTTTAAGTCTTCAACAATTTCTTCCAGATCTTTATCAAATTTTTTTATCGGTTCAGATTCTTCCCTTAATATTGGATTACCCAGTTTTAAAACTTCTTTAACAGCCATTTTTTCTCCTTTCTAATCTTCCCTCTTTATTTTAAGATTATTATTTAAAATTCAAGCAGCATTTCAATATGGGGTATACCGTCTTCCAGATAAACTTCAGAAACATTTTTATAACCCAGACTCTGATAAAAATCATTTAAATATTTCTGGGCCGAAATACGGATCGAATCTGCTGCAAATTTTTCTTTAATAAAAGCTGCAGCAGTTTTCATCATCTTTTCCGCATACCTCTTCCTTCTAAATTTTTCTGCCACAAGCACCCTGCCGATTGAAGGTTCACTGTAAGAAAGTCCGGCCGGTAATATTCTTAAATAAGCAGCTATCTCCTCATTCTCTTCATAATAGAGGTGATAGGACTGCTGATCTTTGTTATCACATTCTGCATAAGGACAGTTTTGTTCTACTACAAATACATCTATTCTCGCTTTCAGGATTCTGTATAAAATATCTGTATTAAGTTGATTAAAATGTTTTATCTTAAAGTTCATTATTTAAGCTCCTGTTCTTCAAAAAATTATTTTCAATCATTTCAGCTGGTGCAGGTCTGGCAAAATAATAACCCTGATATAGATAACATCCGTTTGCCGCCAAAAAGTCAAGTTCTTCTTCTGTTTCTACCCCCTCTGCCACAACTTCCAGATCAAGTGTCTGGCCCATCATTATTATTGTTTTTACAATATTAAAGTTATCTCTCTTATGCAGAAAAGATTTATCTATCTTTAACTTATCTATTGCAAAGCGGTTCAAATATTCCAGTGAAGAATATCCTGTACCAAAATCATCTATAGCTATTGATACTCCCAATTTTTTAAGCCTGTTTAAAACATCTATTGTATATTCCACATCTCTAATAGCTGTTCTCTCAGTAATTTCTAATTCCAGAAATGCTGGATTTACATCATAATCATTTAAGATTGATTTTATTTTTTCTATAAAATCATCTTCCTGAAACTGCTGAGGAGCAATATTTACAGACATCTTTAAATCATTATATCCTTTCTCATTCCAAATTTTAAGCTGTTTGATAGATTCGTTTAATATCCAATCTCCTAGTTCCAAAATCATACCTGTATCTTCTGCTAATGGAATAAAATCCCCCGGTGAGATGAGTCCGCTTTCCGGATGTTTCCAGCGAATAAGTTCTTCTACACCAATAATTCTATTTTTTCTGCCGTCAACCTGTGGTTGATAGTAAAGTTCAAACTGCTCTTCTTTGATTGCATAGCGAAGCTTATTTTCCAGATTCATTCTGCCGGAAAGTTTCCCATCCATTTTTCTATTATAAAAAGCTATCTTACTTTTATCCTCGGCAAAATGGACAGCAATTCTGGATTTTTTTAATAGGCTGCTGCAGTTTTCATCTGGAACAGCTGCTTTTGCTATTCCAATTTTAGGTTTTATATATATAAGTACTTCATCTATTTCATATGGAAAAGAAAGATTTTTTAAAATTTCTGAAGCAAAAGACAGCATTTTTTCTCTGCCGCTTCTAGAAGTAAAATAAAAGATAAATTCATCATTTTTGCGGGCTATAATTGTTTTATTGTCCAGTTCCTTATTAAGCCTCTGATATATTTCTTTTAAAAGCTTATTTCCTTTTTGAAACCCATAATTGCTGTTAATGAGATTTAAATTATCTGTTATAAGAGTGAATAAATAAAGGTTTTTACTGGAATTTTTATTGTTTTCAAGTGCATCACGTAGATTCATCTGTAGAAAATTCATATTCGGCAGTCCGGTCAGAGGATCATTATAGGTTAAATTATTTATTTTATTCAGCATAGTGTTAAAACCTCTGGTAAGTCTGCCAAATTCATCCCTGCTCTCATAGGTTAAATTTAAATCCAACCTGCCTTTTTCCACTTCTTTAAATGCAGAAATAAGTCGGTTAACTTGTTTGTTGAAATAACTGGAAATATCCAAAATTATAAAAAACATAATCAGTGTTACAGCTGCAAAAATTACCAGTGAAAGATAAAGTGTCTTATTTCTGACTTCGTTTATTTTTTTTATTGAACTCCCAACAATTTCATTGAATTCTGTTTCATAACCACCTGAACCAACAAAAAGGTCTGTGCCAGCTATCGGCTCTACATAACCATATTTTGTTTCTATATTACCTGTCTGTGGATTTATATAAGGATATGTTACCTGACCTCCACCCTTTTTTACTACTTCTAACATCTCTTTTATCAGATATCTGTTTTTTATACTATACCCCATCCTGTTCTGACCTTCGAGTTCCGGTGTTGGAGGTAGAGAAATCGTTTTTCCTTCCAGACTGTATATATAAAAATAATTGTTTTCCAGATCGGCATTTCTGTTTATATCTGCAATCAAATTCTCTTTTTCTTCATCTGTTAAATTATCATTATTCTTATAAATTTCAGCAAAAACAATTGCCCTTGTTCTTACAAGATTTTGATATTTATTATAGAGCTGTTCCAATAGTTTTTCTTCCAATACTGCCTCATTACTGCTGGATAGATTTTCAAATTGATAGAATACTGCTGCCATTAAAAAAATCATTGCTGCTAAAAAGCTGAGCCCTATACCAAATAAAATTTTATTTTTTATAGATAGATTCCTGAATTTCATCAATTTCAACTACTCCTTTTAAATAGTAATATTAATCAATAAACTGGTGTGATTTATTTCTGTATTCAATTTTTTTATTAATTTTAGGCTGATAATCTTCTGATAGTATAGATATTCAATAGACTTTCCCCATTTTTTATATACTGCTGCAAAAAGGGGAGATGCAGGAATATTGAAATTTTTAGTCAATGAATCTTAACGAAATGAAGGAAGAAATAGGGTTGAACTGCAGGATGGAGTGAGCTAATCATGAGTCAGGAGGACTCATTGATTAGTGTGCCCTATTTCACACCCGAATTGAGTTTTAGATAAATCTAAAAATTTCGTTGATGACTAAAGCCCCCTTTTTGCAGCTTGAAAATAAATTTTGGGGAAACTCCTTAGATATTCAGTTTTGATTTTTTATATTTTATGAGATATAATAAGTTTAGATAAAATTATAAGGAGGGATCATTTATGCCACATATTGTTTTTGACGGACCTAAACTCAGCAAAGAACAGAAAAAAGAACTTGTAAAAAATTTCACTGATACTGCCAGCAAAGTTACAAATATTCCCAAAAAGTCATTTGTTGTAATGATCAAAGAAAATAACCTGGAGAATATTGGTGTTGGAGGAGAACTTTTATCTGAAAAAAAATAAATATTATTTCGGAAGTTAAAAAATAAACTTTAACTAAAAAGCTCCCTGGAAATCTTGTTTGACAGCTTAATTATTTATTTCCCGGGAGCTTAAATTTATAAAAGTCCAAAAATGTCCTTCCCAATCCCCCTGACCACATTTTGAATCCTTTCTTTTTTTGTTTATAAATTGCTACCTCAAACCATAAAATATTGAAATTATTATTTCTACAAAAACTGATCTGATATTAATTTAATTATTACTGATGATTTTCTGTTTAGTATTTTACAGCTGACTTTTCGGATTTAGATAGAAGTATATTACTTGTAAAAAGTGCTATAACAGTATAAACAGCCATAATTAACCAGCTTAAACTGTATGAACCTGTTTTATCTGCAATAAGACCAAAAATCGGTGGCCCAATTATTATTCCAAAACGTACAAAAAGTAGTGAAAGTCCCACACCTATACCTGTATTTTCGTCTCCCAGCTGTTTGGACACAGCAGAAAAATACAGACCATTCCAACCTCTTCCTACACTTCCGAGAACAAAAGCAATAAATAATAATATAGAGATATGAGGATCTAATTTGCTGAGAAATGATAGTACAGCTGCTGTTAAAATTATTAAAACTGCAAGCAGATTAAATCCAGTCTTATCATTACCTCCCAAAAACCTGTCATTTAATATTCCCCAGCCAGGTCTACCTGCCATACTTCCCAGCTGAAAAACCATAAAACCAAATCCAGCAGCAACTTCAGAAAAACCAAAATCTGAGTAAAGATAAAGAGTAAAATGAGTAGCAGTTATTCCTGATGCGACTCCGAACATAATTCCCAAAAAACAAAGAGCCAGCAGATATTTATCTTTAAAAAGTATCTTAAGCTGTACAGAAATAGCCGGTTTTTTATTTTTATCTTTTTTTTCACCATCTTTCCCTTCAGAATCTGCTGATTTTTTATTTTTATAGAAAATGAAAAAGATTAGTGAAACAACAAAATAAGTAAAAGACAGCAAAATAACCGCTGCTTTCCATCCTGCTGCAGATGCAGTCCAGGGTAAAATGCTTGCGGCAATAACTCCTCCTAAAGAAAGTCCCAAAGTTATAATTCCAACTGCAGTAGATCTGTTTTCTTTTGAAATCCATTCTGCAACACCTTTTGTTCCTGTCGGCAGAATAATACTCAATCCAAGTCCTGTTGCTGATGCCAGAAGGAGCATCATCACAAAATTGATAGAATATGAATGCAAAAATATAAAAACTCCCATACAGCTGAGCCCTGCTATCATAGATTTTTTAGTTCCCCATTTGTCAGCTATCCAGCCAGAAAAAATCGAAACTGACACCGAACTTATGTAGATAAAAGTAGAATATAATCCTAATTGAGCTTTACCCAGACCATATTCTGCCTGAATAAATGGAAAAAGAGTCATGATACCATTTCTATAAAGTCCACCAGTCATTGTAGCCAGTGTAATAATTATCAGCACTTTCCAGTTAAAATTCTTCCCTGCTTCATTCTCCTTTTTAAGCATTAATAATCCTCCAATTATCGATACATAATTTAAAATGACCATTTTAAATTATTATATCATCACTTAAATTGCATTAACAGGTTAAATTGAAAATTTTTAGGATTAGATCAATAAATTTGATTTCTGCTTCAAAAAAATTGGTTTCCCGAAATATTTCAAATTTCCCAATGGCAGATTTCGTTCTGATTTCAAATCATAACATTTATTTTTTATTTGAGTTTGTTCTTGAGTTGCAGAAATTTTCCTAATTTTAAATAAAATTCAGATAAAAAAAGAGGGCAAAAAACTAAAACTGCCCTCTCTATAAATATATTAAATTTTAAAGACTATCTCCAAAATCTTCTCTAAATTTTCCCACCAGTTTTTGCTGCCAGTTTGAAGTGGTCTTTAATTTGCCGAAGAAAAATCTCAGCACTTCAGGTTCTTCAGTAAATTCTAATCCACCTATCAATTTGCGGTTTTTATAAAGCCAACTTATTCTGTCAGCAGCATATTTAACCTGAGAGAGGGTAAATACTCTTCTGGGCAGAGCCAGACGGAGCAGCTCCATATTGGATAAAGTTTCATTACCATCTTCATCTCTCTGCTCTGACATTGTACCCCTCTCCATACCTCTAACCCCACTAATGAGATAAACAGCGGCTACCAGTGCTCCTGCCGGATATTCTGTCTGAGGTATATGGTCAACAAACTGCATAGCATCTATATGACAGCCCAGTCCTCCAGGGGGTGTAACTACAGGCACATCATTCTTTTTCAATTCTTCTGCCATAAACTTTATAAATTGTGGTCCCTGATTAACCATGTTTTCATCCATTGTCTCTTCCAACCCAACTGCAATTGCTTCCATCTCTCTTACTGACATGCCACCATAGGTTGAAAAGCCTTCATAAAGAGGCAGCAGTTCTCTCATTTTAAGAAAGATATCCCTATCACTGGTACATATTCCACCACCACGTGCATTGCCCAGCTTACGAGCTGAAAAGTAAATAATATCCATTAAATCTGCTATTTCTTGTGTTATTTCCGCTATACTCATATCTCTACATTTTTCTTCTCTTGTTTTTATAAAGTAGAGGTTATCTGCCAGCAGACTTGCATCAAAAACAATTTTTATATTTTCCTGATTGCATAATTCTCTAACCTCTCTCATGTTTGACAGAGAAACTGGCTGACCACCGATAAGGTTTGTTCCTGCCTCTATACGTACAAAAGGAATATTTTCCGACCCATGCTCTTTAATCAAATTTTTTAATTTCTCCAGATCCATATTTCCTTTAAATGGATGGCTGCTTTCAATATTTAACGCTTCATCTATGTAAACTTCTTCAACCTTACCACCATTTGCTACAATATGTGCCTTAGTGGTAGTAAAGTGGTAATTCATTGGTACAACAGATCCTTCTTCTACCATAGTAACAGATATAATATTTTCACATGCTCTTCCCTGATGTGTGGGGAGAAAAAATTCTTTGCCAAAAATACCATTTAAAGTTTTTTCTAATCTGGTAAATGTTTCAGATCCTGCATAACTGTCATCTGCCATCATCATTGCTGCCTGCTGTCTGTCACTCATGGCATTAACTCCACTATCTGTGAGCATATCCAAAAAAACATCTCTATTATTTAATAAAAAAGTATTATTTCCTGCTTCTATAATTGCCTCCAGCCTTTTTTCGATTGGCGGGAGATTTAATTTCTGTACAATCCTGACTTTATGCATTTCTAAAGGAACATCTTCTTCAGAATAAAATTTAATTTGATTTTGACTTCCGTTAGCTACCATACTACACTCTCCTTTAATATTTTTAGTTTATTAAATATTCCTTGATTACTATTTTTTACCATCCTGCTGTTTGCTCTAATTAAATTAAACTTTAGCCTACTTGGAACAAAGCAACTGAATTTACAAACAGATTCCTACTTTTATCACCCCCAAAAAAACAAAATCGCCCTTTTAACAGGACGATAATATCGCGGTACCACCTGAATTAACCTAATAAAATTAGATTCACTCTTTTGGAAGCAGTTAACTTCCTCACCAAATAACGTCGGAACACGTCTGAATCTACTGTTTTCAATTCAGAAACTCAAGGGTGTATTTCAGTCAGCAGCAATTACCAGTTCCCAGCTTACCCGGCTCTCTTAAAATGCTTAAAGACTTACTTCTCCCCATCATAGTTGTTAGATTTTATTTACATTATATTTATTATATTTAATTTTACCACATCTGTCAAGTTATCTTTCTCGAGGAGTTTCCCCAAAATTATCCTTAAGATTGCAAAAAAGAGGAAAGTATTTATTATCCTCTGCTGATCAAAAACTTTTTTATTAGGCTGAATGTCATCATTATCAGAAAAGCAGCCGTCATCCCAGCAAAAAAAGCTATTATACCTGTAATACCTGTATACAATTTGCTTTCTGTTTTAACCGCACTGTTTAAAAGCTGCAAAGCTGAAAAAACTAAAAGAGCACCCAAAACTCCAAAAGGAATGATATTAACTAATTCTTGAGAAGCAAAGAAAAAAGCAGCAGTTAATATAATAACACCTGATATAATATTTGATCCTCCAGTTCTGGCCCCAAAACGGTACTGTGCAGCCAGTCCACCTGCCCCATGACACATTGGAAATCCACCAAAAGCAGATGAAATTAAGGACATCAGACCAATACTTCCCACTATTTTTCTCTCAGACACATTTCTATCCAGCAAATCTTTTATCAGAAGAGATGTTGCCAGTACTGCATTACCTAGAGTTAAAGGCAGTTGAGCTAATGTTCCTTTAATAAACCCTGACCACAGTTCTACTCCAGCAGGCAATGTTAAAACAGGAAGATTAAATGCTGTGGTTTCCGGAAAACCATAATTATATATGCCCACTCCAAGACCAAGGACAAAAACTATCAGTGAAGATATATCAGATATTGGTAGAAAGTAGAACAATATTATGATAAAAGCTGAAATTAGACCAATTAATAAATCATCAGCAATAAAATTTAGTGCGGTTTTAGAGAGTGTCAGCGCCAGACCAAACTGTATACCTCTAATTAACCAGTGTGGAACATATCTTTTTATAAATTTCATACCATCAGTCAGAGCAACTATTAAAAAAATAATACCTGTCATTATACCTGCACCAGCAATTTCACCTGCAGTTAGGGCTCCACTTATTGCAATTGCTCCAATTGCCTTCATTGGTTCTACCGGCATCGGCAGCTTGTAATATATGCCTGTTAATATATAGCTTATACCAAAAAAGAACAGTACAGGCGCAATATTTATTTTAGTAACTGCTGCCACACCAAAAATAATAGGGATTAAAGTACCAAAATCACCTACTGCTCCTGCTGCCTCTTCTATATTGAATCTAAAATCTTTCTCCACAGCTAAAATAACACCTACTTTCTAATTTTTGCTACAGCACTGGCCGAGCGACCTCTAATTTAATCAATTTCTATAACCTCTACAGAAATACTATTTTCTTCAAATTGAGGCAGAATATCTTCCTTTTTCCCAACAATAACTGTCAAAAATCTACCTGGATAGATATATTTCTCAAAATATTTGTTTACGTCTTCAGCAGACAAAATATTATATGCCTGAATAAATTTATTTATATAATTTTTATCTCTTTCTTTAAATTCAATATTAAAAATCACTGACTGAAGCAAATCTTCTTTTCTGCGGTAGCTTTTGGGAAAAAAAACATTTCTTCTGTTAACTATCTCAAAAATATCATCTTCTGTTATTTGCTCTTTTCCCTGAATAATCTTTTCTATTTCTTTATTTATGGATTCCACGGCCAGATAGGTTTTTTCTGGCTTTACAGATGTATTTAAAATATAATATCCGCCAGCTTTTTTATCTACATATTTTGAATAAATATTGTAAACTAATCCTTTTTCCGCACGCAAATTTTTGGAGAGTCTGGAAGTTAAATCTCCTCCTCCAAATATTTCATTTCCGAGTGTAAAAGCTATTCTGTCTTTAAAATATCTAATATCAAGATTATATCCCATTTTGATTTTAGCCTGTGTTGCATCTTCTTTGTTTATCAAAATAACTTTTCCATAATTACTCTCTTCTGCAGTTACTGTAGGCTGTTTCCAGAATTCACTGCTGTTTTTCCAGCTGCTAAATTCTTTATGTAGTTTTTTCAGCATTTTTTTGCTGTCAAAATCACCATATAAAATCATAATTGTCTTATTAGGTCTAACTGTTTTATCATAATATTTTTTTAAGTTCTCTGGGGTATAATAATCTAAATTATCAAGCAGCAGATCCAAATCATGTGCATAAGAATATGGATGTCCTAAGTAAATATTTTTAAAAAAATACATTTCTAAAAGGCTATTTTGTCTGGTTTTGGACTGCTGTATATTACGCTCTCTTTCAGCTAAGAGTCGGCTGCGGTATTCTGCTGCAAAATTGGGCCTTAATAAAATCTCCTTTAAAAGAAATATTAATTTATTTTTTTCTGAAGTTAATGCATTTCCGCTAAATGATATATAATGATCAGAACTGGACAAATTTAGATCAACAGCATTTAATTCTTTAAACCTGTTCAGCTCTTTTTCTCCATAATTTTGTGTTCCTGTATTCATTACTGCAGTCATAAAATCTGTTATACCTGCATTATCTTCATTCTCTAAAATTCTTCCACCCTTTATATAACCTTTGATATCAATATATGGCAGGCTGTGGTCTTCTAAAAGATAGATTTTAAGCCCATTATGGAAAACAGCAGAATTATAATTAGGAATATCTAAATATGGAATAGGATTGGTGTTTTCCGATAATTTGCTGTAAAGCTCCTGTGTAAAATCAACTTCTGCAGAGGTATGGATTGTAAAAGTTATTAAAAGAGAAGTAATAATCAGAATTACAAACAGCTTTTTTCTCATTTTTATCACCCTTATTAAAATTTAATTATTAACAAAAATAATCTTGAATAAATATCAGCTGCTGATCTCAAATACAAGTTTTTACTTTTAACTTAAACTGCTGTCAGATTTTATTTTTTGGGCATAATATAACCTATTGTCCGACTGCTTTTATTAAAATATTTTTTAGCGGCATCTATTATATCTGCTTCAGTTACACTGTTAATTCTCTCTATTTTTTCTCTGTAAAATTCTGGTCTGCCGTATTTAATGTAATCTCCAATAATCATATCCGAAAAATTACTTATATTCTTCTGTGCTAAAATAAGATTTTTAGTCATTCCTTTTTTCATAATTTTTATCTCTTCTTCGGAAACACCATTTTCTATTATTTTCTGCAGTTCTTTTTCAAAACCCTGTACTACCTTTTCTATATTTATTTCTGAATTAGGAATTAAAACAATTCTAGAAAAATTCGGGACAGATAATGACGTCCTATAAGCATTAGCGTCAAGCAATATATTCTGCTTCTGTTTAAGTTCTTCTATTATTCTAGATGTAGAATTGTTGATCAATATATTATGCAGAAAATCTACTGCTTCCATATCTGGATTATCGCCAGACGGCAGTTTATAAAACATTACTATATAGGGTACTCTTGTTACTTTCCTAATCTTAACCACTTTTTCCTCTTTTTGCTCTGGAAATTTAAATTTAGCTTTTTTAACTTTTTTGGACTCATAATCACCAAAATATTTTTTTACCAGCTGATAAGCTTTTTCTCCTGTTACATCACCACTTATAGATATAACAGCATTGCTTGGTACATAATAATTTTCGTAATAATTATATATATCATCCAGTGTAATCTGTTCTAAATCTTCTTTCCAACCGATTATTCCGTGTTCTAATGGAGTATTTTTAAATGCAGCAGCATTAATTTCTTCGACTGCTGAACTAAAAGCATCATTTTCTATATACATCCTTCTCTCCTGAATTACAACTTCTTTTTCCCGCTGAAATTCTTTTTCAGAAATATTAAGATTTCTCATTCTATCAGCTTCAATAGCAACAGCCAATTCGAGGTTGGATGAAGGAAGTGTTTCATAATATTTTGTTCTCCAGTGAGCAGTTGAAGCATTTTCTGAACCCCCAACATCTTTTATCATTTCCGATATCTGGCCTTTGTTTAAGGTGTCTGTTCCTAAAAACATAAGATGTTCCAGCAGATGTGAAATACCGGTTAAACCTTTTTTCTCATCGATTGAACCAACATCATAATATATCGAAAAATTTACAATCGGAACTTTATGGTCTTCAAATACAAATAATTCTAATCCATTGTCCAAACTATAATATTTATAATCTACTTCAGGAATAAATAGATCACTATCAGCATTTTCAGCCTGAACTGCCGATATTATTATAAAAGAAATTAAAATAAAAGTAAAAATAATAAATAAATTTTTGTTGATTTTTTTCATAATTAATCCAGCTCCTTTTCCAAATTTATATATAATTTTATTTTTTAAAAAATAAAGCATTATTTTGCTATTGCAAATAATTCTACCAGTAGTTTTAGACCAAATTAAAACTATTGATTTTTTACGACTGAATCAATAAGTTGGCTTACTAGCTGGACCACTTTTTCTTTATTGATATTTCTATTTTTATTGTTTACAGTTACAGAAATTGTATAAATCTCACTTTCCGGCGTTTTTTGTAAAATATAAGTAAAATTTAAAACACCTGGTTCCAATCCATTTTTATAGCCTGCCAGATAGTAATTTTTTTCTGTACAAGCCCGGAATTAATCTTTATTTCTTCTGCATCCTTTAATTCAAAAATAATTCTGGCAAGCTCTTCCGTACTTAAAAACCACTCCAGCTTATCAATTGAAACAGGCTTATCTCCAATTTCAACATTTTTCAGTTTTTCGGAAGAGATTTCTTTTAAAATTTTTCTTTTCTCCTCCACTGATGAATTCAGATACTGCTCTCTTATCTCTTTTTTGTCAGAAAATTTTAAAATAAATAATTCTCTTGTTTTTAAAAAAGGAATGTTTTCTTCAGAGAATTCAGCTTCTAACTTTTTATGACCCAGATAATCAAACAGATGATCTGACGCTGTATTATCATTCTGAGAAATCATTAAAATACTAAGAGTTTTTAATGTAACCGGTGTCCCTTCCGGCCAATTCTGTATAATTCCAAAAGGCAATGATCTGTTTTTTTCATTAAGCTCTATTATATCATGCCAGTTTTTTTCAGTATTAGCAATTTCTTGATACAGTACTTTTAATATATGAAGTTTAAAAGCAGAGCCAACTGCCATCTTCTGCTGATCATTATAAGTAATTATTTTTTCAGAATTATTTTTTATTACTGAAATTGAAACATCACCTGATAAATTTCTAAATTTTTCTACAATATCTGATAAACTATCATTAACAAGACTATAATTTCCAAACCATAGGCTGCTAATCATATTGGCTTCATTTATTTCTATTCGTGCGGGAACACTACCTTTTTCAAAAATTAATAAATATCCATCTTCATTTTTTTCTATAGATTTGATATCACCCAATTTTGTACTGTACTGATCTTTGACCCTCCTCGGGGCAAGCCCACGAGGATTCCTGCTTCTTAGAAGTGGTAACCCACCATCTCCACAGGCTTAAAATCCTGTTAGCCCAACAGTATATCCTCTAACTTGCCTTTTGTATT
>NZ_QPJE01000010.1:25871-73243 GCF_003337245.1 Halanaerobium sp. MA284_MarDTE_T2 | reverse complement strand
CCTTCATTTCGTTAAGATTCATTGACTAAAAATTTCAATATTCCTGCATCTCCCCTTTTTGCAGCAGTATATAAAAAATGGGGAAAGTCCAGATAATTTAGGTGTTCACCTTTGCTTCGTTCTGTGTTACAATTATCTTGACACATATTCTGTACCTCTTAATGTTTTTGTTATTATTAACATTATACAAAAGGTACAGGTATGTGTCTATTTTTTTAATTCAAATCGTGCATTTAATTATACAATTTATTTTTTATTAAATTGTATTGTTTTAACTTTAAATTAGTAATCATTATTGTTATAATAGATTAGACATTAGAGGTAAACATACATTCACTTTTAAATTGCGGCTCAATTTTTCAAAACAGTTAGTTTTTTGAACCTTTGAGCTGTAAATTGGTAAATTGGATTTGACAACTATGTGTTTATTATTCAATAAAACTATGTAAACTATATTATTCAGAGGGGGAGATAATTTGAAAGAAGGAAAATTTATACTTGAAGCCCCTTTTAAGCCAGAAGGAGATCAGCCTGAAGCAATTAAAAAATTAGTTCAGGGTATTAATAAAGGATATCGCCATCAGACACTGCTTGGTGCAACCGGTACTGGAAAAACATATACAATGGCGGCACTGGTGGAAAAGGTCAATAAGCCAACACTGGTTATCGCCCACAATAAAACACTGGCTGCACAGCTTACAAGTGAGTTTAAAGAATTTTTTCCGCAAAATGCAGTTGAATATTTTGTAAGTTATTATGATTATTATCAGCCGGAAGCATATGTTCCGCAAACAGATACCTATATTGAAAAAGATGCATCTATAAATGAAGAGGTAGAAAAATTAAGACTTTCAGCTACTACTTCTCTTTTTGAAAGAAGAGATGTTTTGATTGTAGCAAGTGTTTCCTGTATTTATGGTCTTGGTTCACCAGAGGACTACCTGGATCTTTCCTGCAATTTAGAAGTGGGAAAGATAATGGACAGAAAAGAGATAACGAGGAGTTTAACTTTTATGCAGTACAGCCGCAATGATATGGATACATCGCGTGGGCATTTTCGTGTTAAGGGAGATGTAATCGATATTTTTCCCGCTTACAGAGATATTGCTGTTAGAGTTGAGCTTTTTGGAGATGAGATAGACAGACTGGTTAGAATTAATACGGTGACAGGTGAAGTTGAGGCCGAGCTGGATGAAATAACAATATTCCCGGCCAGCCACTTTGTTACACCTGAAGATAAAGTACAGCGTGCTGTGCAGAAAATTCGAGATGAGCTGGAAGAAAGGGTGGAAGAGCTGAGAAGTGAAAACCGCCTTGTAGAGGCACAGCGGCTTGAACAGAGGACAAGATATGACCTGGAAATGTTAGAACAGATGGGTTTTTGTTCCGGGATAGAAAATTATGCCCGTCATCTGGCCGGCAGAGAAAAAGGTTCAAGGCCAAATACTCTGATCGATTATTTTCCTGATGATTTTATGGTGATTATTGATGAATCTCATATGACAATTCCACAGATAGGTGGTATGTTTGCAGGAGATAGATCCAGAAAGGAAAAACTGGTTGAATATGGGTTTCGCCTTCCTTCTGCACTTGACAATAGGCCGCTTAATTTTAAAGAATTTGAAAAGATTGTTCCGCAGGCAGTTTATGTTTCTGCTACTCCTGGGCCATATGAAGAAAAACACAGCCAGCAGGTGGTGGAACAGATAATTCGTCCGACCGGACTTGTTGATCCGGAAATAGATGTAAGGCCGACTAAAGGACAGATTGATGATCTGCTGGGAGAAATTCAGGGGGTAGTAAAAAATAATGAGAGGGTGCTTGTAACCACTCTTACCAAAAGAATGGCAGAGGATTTGACCGAATATATGGCGGAAGCTGGTATTAAGGTTAGATACCTGCATTCTGATATTGATACAATAGAAAGATCTGAAATTATTCGCGATCTCAGACTGGGAGAATTTGATGTGCTGGTGGGAATTAACCTTCTGCGTGAGGGACTTGATTTACCAGAAGTTTCCCGAGTGGCGATACTTGATGCAGATAAGGAAGGATTTTTGCGTTCTGAGCGTGCACTGATACAGACAATAGGACGTGCCGCCAGGAATGTTGATGGTAAGGTTATCATGTATGCAGATAAAATGACCGATTCTATGAAAAATGCTATTGATGAAACAAATAGAAGAAGAAAAATTCAGATAAAATATAATAAAGAAAATAATATCACTCCTAAAACAATTATTAAACCGGTAAGAGATGTTTTGAGGCCGGTAGAAATGGTTGTTTCTGAGGATAAGGCAAAATATTATGATAAGACCAATGATAATAATGAAGAAGAAAATAAGCTAGATTTTGACAATATGAGCCGAAAAGAGCTGATGCAGCTTATCTTTGATCTGGAAATGGAGATGGAAGAAGCTGCAGACAATCTGGAATTCGAAATAGCTGCTCAGATACGAGATGAAATAGAAGAAATTGAAACAAAACTATAATGGTACCGGGTACAAAAATCGCAAATAGTACCAGGTACAAGTTCAAAATTTCACTTGTGCCTGGTACATATAATGGTACATATAAAATAAAAAGAGGTGTAAATTTTAAGATGGGATTAGATCGTTTAATTATAAAAGGTGCTGAAGAGCATAATCTTAAAAAAATAGATCTGAATATACCGCGTGATAAATTGATAGTTATAACAGGGCTGAGTGGTTCGGGAAAATCATCACTCGCTTTTGATACAATATATGCTGAAGGACAGAGACGATATGTCGAATCGCTTTCTGCCTATGCAAGACAGTTTTTAGGTCAGATGGAAAAACCGAAAGTGGAATATATTGAAGGACTTTCCCCTGCAATTTCTATTGATCAGAAGACAACCAGTAGAAATCCTCGCTCAACAGTGGGAACTGTAACTGAAATACATGATTATCTGCGATTGCTTTATGCAAGAGCTGGGACTCCTCATTGTCCGATCTGTGGTAGAGAGATAAAATCACAGACAGTTGATGAAATTGTTGATCAGGTGCTTGAACTTCCAGAAAGGACTAGAATTCAGGTGTTGTCCCCTATCGTTCGTGGGCGCAAAGGAGAACATGAGAGAACTTTTATGCAGGCACAGAGAGATGGTTTTGTTAGAGCAAGAGTTGATGGAGAAACAGTACTCCTGGAAGAAGCGGAAAAACTTGATAAAAATTTTAAACATGATATAGAAGTAATTGTAGATAGACTTGTTATTAAAGATGGGATTAGAGAAAGGCTGGCTGACTCTCTTGAAACAGCACTTAATTATGCAGATGGTCGGGTGATGATTGAGGTAATAGGTGGAGAAACTACAACTTACAGCGAAAAATTTGCCTGTCCTGAACACAATATTAGCTTAGAAGAAATGTCACCCCGCATGTTTTCTTTTAATTCCCCCTATGGTGCATGCGAAAATTGTGGTGGTCTTGGTATTAAAAAAGAATTTGATCCAGATCTCATTTTAGAATATGATAAGTCGATTGAGGAAGGAGGGATTATTCCCTGGAAAAGTTCTTCCAGCCGCTATTATCCTGCACTGCTTAAGGCAATGGCAGATGAATATAATTTCAGCTTAAAAACAAAAATTAAGAATCTGGATGAAGATATTCTGAAAAAACTTATTTATGGTGATGATAAAAAAATAACTTTTCCCTACACAAACCGCTATGGACGAACTAGAGACCATACAACACGTTTTAAGGGAATAACAGGATATTTAAAAGAGAGAATGGAAAAATCGGATAGTCCAGGAACTCACAAACGCATGGAAAGATATATGAATGAAATTCCATGTCATGTATGCCACGGACAGCGTTTAAAGCCTGAAGTGCTGGCAGTAACTGTTGGAGGTATTTCTATTGCAGATTTTAGTTCGTTTACAATAAAAGAAGCATATGATTTTCTACAGGAAATTGAGCTGGACGAACGCAGCAAAAAAATAGCGGGAGAAATTTTGAAAGAAATTAAACAGAGGTTACGTTTTCTGCTTGATGTTGGTCTCGAATATTTGAGTCTTGATCGTTCAGCGGGAACTCTATCTGGTGGAGAAGCACAGCGGATCAGGCTGGCCACACAGATTGGTTCTGGTTTAATGGGGGTATTATATATTCTGGATGAACCGAGTATAGGACTTCATCAGCGGGATAACAATCGTTTGATTAATACTCTTGAACATATTAGAGATCTGGGTAATACAGTAATTGTTGTAGAGCATGATGAGGAAACTATAAGAGCAGCCGATTATATTATAGATATGGGCCCTGGTGCAGGTAAACATGGGGGGGAAGTTGTAGCCGAAGGTTCGCTGGATGATATCCTGGCAGAAGAGCGCTCTCTAACAGGTCAGTATCTTTCCCGCAAAAAAGTTATACCTGTACCGGAGGAACGTTACAGTCCCAATGGTGAATGGCTGACAATAAAGGGAGCAAGGCAGCACAATCTAAAAAATATAGATGTGGATATTCCTCTGGGTACTTTTACATGTGTAACAGGAGTTTCAGGTTCTGGTAAAAGTACTTTAATAAACAATACTTTAAAAAGACAGATGATGAAAGAAATTTATGATTCGACTCTTCATCCTGGTAAACATGATTCTATCGAAGGTAAGGAAAAAATTGATAAGGTGATAGATATTGACCAGTCTCCTATTGGTAGAACACCTCGTTCTAACCCAGTGACTTATACAAAAGTGTTCAATTATATTCGTGATGTCTTTGCAAGCACACCTGAGGCAAAGCAGAGGGGCTACAAAATTGGTCGCTTCAGTTTCAATGTCAAAGGTGGACGATGTGAAGCCTGTAAAGGACAGGGTATAGAAGAGATAGAGATGCACTTTCTGCCTGATGTTTATGTCCCCTGTGAAGTATGTGGAGGGAAGCGATATAATCGTGAAACATTGGAAATAAAATATAAAGGTAAAACAATTGCTGATGTGCTTGATATGAATGTAGAAGAAGCACTGGAGTTTTTCGAAAATATTGAACCTATCAGACGACGACTGCAGACCCTTTATGATGTAGGGCTTGGATATATAAGATTGGGCCAGCCTGCCACAACATTATCAGGTGGCGAAGCTCAGCGGATAAAGATAGCTAAAGAGCTGGGAAAGATCAGCACAGGTGATACACTTTATCTTCTGGATGAACCAACAACAGGCCTTCACTTTGATGATATTAAAAAGCTGCTTAAAGTACTGCATCGACTGCGCGAAAATGGAAATACAGTTATTGTTATAGAACACAACCTGGATGTAATAAAATCAGCAGATTATTTAATAGACCTGGGACCTGAAGGTGGAGAAAAGGGTGGCCAAGTAGTTGCAGTAGGGACACCAGAAGAAGTAGCAAAAACTGCAGGCTCATATACAGGTAAATTCCTGCAGGAAGTACTTTGAGTACCTGATACCCAAAACCCTCATTTGTACCCGGTACATATGGAAATAGTTAAAATATTCACTTGTACCCGGTACGTATGACGTATGCTTGTACCCGGTACTAAAGACTCGGTACTAAAGACTAAAGAGGTGTTGATGATTCATGGTAGAGAAAAAAGGACATATTGAGGCACAGCTGAAGGAGCTTCCCCGCCAGCCCGGGGTTTATCTTATGAAAGATGAGACTGGGATGATTATTTATGTTGGAAAGGCTAAGTCTCTGCACAGCAGAGTCAGGTCATATTTTCGTAAAAATGATCAAACATATAAGACCAGGATGCTGGTTAAATATATAGATGATTTTGATTATATAATGACAGATACTGAAGTGGAAGCATATATTCTGGAAGCAAACCTTATAAAAAAATATCAGCCAAAATTTAATATCCGTCTCAAAGATGATAAAACTTATCCATATATAAAAGTTACTAAAAATGTTGATTTTCCCAGGGTATTTAAGACTAGAATTGTTAAAAATGATGGGGCAGAATATTTTGGTCCATTTGCCGATGTAGATGCTATTTACAAGACTCTTGATATTATAAAAGATATTTTTAAGCTGAGAAGCTGCAAAAAAGAGCTGAAGGCAGATGAACCAGAAGATAGGCCCTGTTTAAACTATCATATTGATAAGTGTCTGGGGCCGTGCATAGGTGCGGTCAGTAAAGAGGATTATCATGAGCTGATCGATCAGGTCTGCCTGTTTCTTTCCGGCCGTCAGGAAGAACTCCGCACTCAGGTTGAAAAGATGATGAAAAATGCTGCTGAGGAGAGGAATTACGAAAAAGCAGCCCACTTCCGTGATGCGCTTAAGGCTTTCAAAAAGCTGAGTGAAAGCCAGAAAGTTATGACTGATAAAAATATTGATCAGGATGTAGTAGCACTTGTCCAGGGGGAAAAGGATAATGCCTGTGCACAGCTTTTACTGGTGAGAAACGGCCGCCTTATCGGGCAGGAATATTTTATCCTTCAGGGTACAGATGATGAGGCAGAAGCAGAGATGATGGCGTCTTTTCTGCAGCAGTATTATGAACAGGCTGCAGGAATTCCAGATGAACTGCTTCTCAATACTAAAATAAATTATGAAAAGCTGCTGTCTGAAAGGCTGGCTGATATAAAAGGTAAAAAGGTTAGTATTCAGTATCCGCAGAAGGGTGATAAAAAGAAGATGCTGGATATGGCAGAGAGAAATGCATTTCAGAACTTAAAAAAAGAAGAGATCCGCAGTAAATATGAAAAAGAGAGAACTTCAGGTGCGGTGGAAAAGCTGGGAGAAATTTTAGAGATGGAAAAGCCACCTCTTTATATAGAAGGATTTGATATATCAAATATTCAGGGAACTGATTCTGTCGCTTCAATGGTTGTATTTAAAAATGGAAGGCCTTCAAAACAGGATTACAGGAGATTTAAGATAAAAACAGTTGAAGGCCCTGATGATTTTTCCAGTATGAAAGAGGTAGTAGAAAGACGATATGCCAGACTGCTGAGGGAAGATAGGGAGCTGCCAAATCTAATCCTTATTGATGGAGGAAAAGGTCAGCTCAAGGCAGCTTATGAAATTCTGCAGCTTCTGGGGATAGAAAATCTGCCAATAATTGGACTTGCTAAAAAAGAAGAAGAAATTTTTAAACCTGGAGAGAGTGAACCGATTATACTACCCCATCATACTCCAACACTGCAGCTTCTGCAGCGTGTGCGGGATGAGGCACACCGTTTTGCTGTCAGTTATCACCGCAAACTCCGCTCCCGCAGACTTACTCATTCTATGCTTGATGAAATACCGGGTGTGGGGCCGACCAGAAGAAATTCACTTCTGCAGCATTTTGGTTCGCTAGCAAAAATTAGAGAAGCTGAGATATGGCAGCTTAAAAAGGTGGATGGAATCAGTGGTAAAACAGCCCGCAAGATATATGATTTTTTAAGAGAAAATATGAGAGCATATTAATTTACTGCTGCTTAACCGTTAAATTTGTAAAAAGATTGAAAGATTTTTTCCAGACCATATTTATCAGGTGAAAAGATATATTCAGTATTTCCAAGAAATAAATAACCACCTGTATTTAACACATTTGTAAATTTGTTTATCAGATAATTCTTCATATCTTTGGTGAGATAGATAAAAAAGTTGCGGCATAATATTAAATCCCAGCTGCCACTGTAGGGGGCATTTATGAGATCTTTTTGTTCAAATTTGACCTGACTTTTTATATCTGTATTTAGTCGGTAAGCACTGTTTTCCCCATCAATTGCTGTAAAGTATTTTTTGAGATATCTGTCAGAAACATTTTTGAGAGAATTTTCTCTGTACTCTCCTTTTTTGGCCTTTTCTAGAATTGACCTGTCCAGGTCAGATGCCAGAATTTCATAGCGGGATGGATCAATATTTAGCTCATTTAAAATTATGGCCAGTGTATATGGTTCTGACCCATTAGAACAGGGAGCACTCCATATCTTAATCTTTCTTTTTTCGGCAAACATTTCTGGAAATATATTATTTTTTAAAAAATCAAAGTTTTCGGGATTGCGGAAAAATTCCGAGGTATTGATAGTAAAATGGTTTAAATATGCATCTTTAAATTCAGTATCATGTTTGAGCAGATTGAGACATTCATCAAAATCTTTTACATTGTGCCTGCGCATCAGGCTTTTTGTCCGCCTTTCCACTCTGTCCAGCTTATAGCCGTCTAAATCTATATCTAAAATTTTTTTTGCCTGGTTTTTAAATTCTTCAAAACTTACTGCCATTTATTACTTCCCCTCCACAATATTTATTATTCTCGGTCCTATTTCATATAAAGGTTTTATTTCATGATAGCCGCCAATTTTTGCAGCTGCTCCCGGCATACCATAAACTAGAGCAGTTTCTTTTGATTCTATAATACCATAACCGCCATTATCAACTATTTTCTTCATACCGCGAGCACCATCTCTACCCATACCGGTCAGAACAACACCTATCAAGCGTTCACCATATATTTTGGCAGTACTTTCCATCATATAATCAACACAGGGTCTTACTCCCATATATCTTTCTTCCTGACTTAAGACTACCCTACCTTTATTATCAATTCTCAGATGAAAATCTCCTGGTGCTAAAAGAGCTCTTCCCGGCTGCAGTTTATCTCCTTGTTTTGCTTCACTTATTTTGAGGCCGGAAATACTGTCAAGTCTTGCTGCCAAAGTTTCTGTAAAACCGGCAGGCATGTGCTGTACAATAACAAAGGCAGCCGGAAAATTTTCTGGAAAGGCAGAAAAAAGCTTATTCAGGGCTTTGGGACCACCGGAAGATGCACCAACAGCAATGACCGGAAAATTACCGCCATCTTTAAACTTTTTATTTTTTTCTTTTTTTATCTTTGGGGTAGGGCTCTGGCCTTTTGCAGCAGCTTTGATCTTCAAAACAAGTTCTTCTTTAATAGAATCAATATTGAGCGATATTGATCCAGAGGGTTTGGGAATAAAGTCGAAAGCTCCCATTTCCAGGGCTCTAAAAACTGTTTCTCTATTATCAAGTGCACTTACCATAATTACCGGTAAATCTGGATATCTTTCTGCAACTATTTCCAGAGTTTCAAGACCGTTGAGTTCGGGCATTTCAATATCTAACATAAGAACATCCACATCATAGCGGGCCAGCTTACGCAGTGCATCACTTCCATTGTAGGCTGTGTCAATAACTGTCAGTTTAGGATCAGCTTCTATTGTATCGGAAAAAATTTTCCGCATAAAGGCAGAATCATCACAAATTAGTATTTTAATCATAATCATTACCTCCAATCTCTCTTTCTTGTACAATATTCAATATTCGCTGATAGAGGATGAAATCCTTTTAAAACAATTCATTATTTTGAAAAAAAGTTTTAACATGATATAATTGATTCAAATAATCTACTGCTGAGGTGATAATGATGAATTTGATAAACTGTAAAAAATGCGGAAAAGTTTTTGCTTCCTCCGGCTCAAAAGTTTGTCCAGCCTGTAGTGAAGAAGAGGAAAAGAAATTTCAACTTGTAAAACAATTTCTCTGGGATAATCCCAATTCAACAATTGATGAAGTAGTAGAGGGCACTGCTGTGGACCGGGAAACCATCATCAAATTCATGAAAGAAGACAGGCTTGCTTCTCATGGGCTTACAATTGATTTTAAATTACACTGCCGCCGCTGTGGTAAGGAGATTGATTCTGGTGAATACTGTGCAAGCTGCAGAAATAAAGTTATCAGTGATCTAAATGCTGAAGAAGAGGAAGAAGATGTAGAAAAGGATTATGAATCTGGAAAGATGTTTTTAAAAGATAGGATTGAAAGAAGAAAGAAATAACGATCACTGTTTAGTACAGCTGGGAATGTTAATTTATCTAAATATTTCAGAATATTATTAAAAACAAGTTATTGCACAAAATTTGAACTTATTTTCTGGGGGTTGTCAAAACAATAATTGCATGTTATAATGGTTGTGAAATAATTAACAAAGTCTCAATAAGTTAAGATAAAATTAAAAAGGAGATGGAAGTTATGAATGCATTTTTAGTACCTCCAGAAATTCAGTTTGGGGAAAATTCATTGGAATATTTATCTGCACTTGAAGGTGAAAAAGCTGTTCTTGTAACCGGCGGCAGCTCTATGAAAAAGTTTGGTTTCCTTGATAGGGCAGAAGAACTTCTGCAGGGTGCTGGTATGGAGACTATGATCATCGATGGGGTAGAGCCTAACCCATCTGTTAAAACAGTTTATGCAGGTAGAGATGATATGCTTGATTTTAAGCCTGACTGGGTAATTGCTATTGGTGGTGGTTCTGCATTAGATGCAGCCAAGATTATGTGGGTTTTTTATGAGCATCCAGAATTAAAATTTGAGGATATTATAGAGGTTGCTTCTATTCCTGAATTGAGAAATAAAGCTAAGTTTATTGCTGTACCTTCAACAAGTGGAACTGCTTCTGAAATTACAGCTTTTTCTGTAATTACTGATACTGAAAGAAAGATAAAATATCCAATTGTTTCTCCTGAAATTATTCCGGATGCTGCAGTTGTTGATCCGGAGATTCCGGCAACTATGCCTCCACATATCACTGCCAATACCGGTATGGATGTTATGGCACATGCTGTAGAATCAATTACATCTACCAATTCCAGTGATTATTCTGCACCACTAGCCCTTAAAGCAATAGAACTGGTATTTAACTATCTCCCCAGAGCGTTTGCTGATGGTGATGATATGGAAGCAAGAGAAAAGATGCACAATGCTTCTACTTTAGCCGGGATGGCGTTTTCTAATTCTTCTTTAGGTATTGTCCACAGTCTGGCTCATAAGATTGGGGGAGAGTTCCATGTAACTCATGGACTTGCAAATGCTATTTTGCTTCCTCATGTTATTGAATACAATTATGAAGCTGCTGAAGAACAGTTTAAAACTGTAGAAGAATATATGGGAATTGACAGTCTGGCTGATGAAGTAAGAAAGCTCAGTAATGAACTTGATATTAAGCCTAAGTTTCAGGATATTGACTGGCTTGATTACAGTGATGAAGATTTTGAAGAAGCACTTGCAAGAATGTCTCAAAATGCGCTTGAAGATCCATGTACTCTTACCAATCCAAAAAAACCTGATGTTGAAGATATGAAAGAAATTTACAAAAAAGCTTATTATGGTGTATAAATAACAATAACACCTCCTAATTAAGTATTTTTATAAGGCCGCTTAAAAGCAGTAATGGTTTTTGAGCGGCTTATTTATATTTAAAATTCTTGAGATTTGCATAAAAAAATAAATTTTAAAAAATGATAAATTAAGTTAAAAAAGCTTGATTAAGCAAGATAAATGGATTTAATAAACTATAGCTGCCTAAAATGAGCTTTTTTGTGGTTTAATATTTATATAATAATAGACGATATTAAAAGCAGAAGGTCAAAGTGATATAATAATGCAGGAGGTATAGGCTATGAAGATTAATGACCTTAAAGCTGGGAGAATCAATCAATATTACAAAATTGTTCAACAGCAGGCAGAAAATAAAGATAAAGCTGATAATGATAAAATGCAGATTTCTGATAGAGCAAAGGAAATTGCCAGTGCCAAAAAGGCTCTAAAAAAATCGCCTGCAATTAGAGAAGAAAAAGTTGCAGAGATAAAGGCAAAAATAAATGCCGGCAGCTATGAAGTGGACAGCAAAAAATTGGCTCAAAAGATGCTGAATCAGATTAAGCAGGTGCAGAGTAATGAATCAAAAACTGAAAGATAGTTTATTAAATATATTAAATGAAGAAAAAGAACTTTATCTTAAGCTGCTGAAGATAGCTGAAGAAAAGAATGAAACTTTAGTTGAAAATAATACAGAAAAGCTGATGCAGACAGTGGAAAAGGATAAAGATATAATCAATAAAATTGAAACAGCAGAAGAAAAAAGAAATGAAATAGTATCAGAAATAATTGAACAGTTCAATATCGATAATGAAAATAAATCCTATTCAGAACTAATAAAAAATCTTCCTGAAGATTGGGGAAAAGATCTTGATCCATTAAGAGATGAATTAATTGAAATAACAGATGAATTTCAGAAAATAAACTTAGAAAATCATTCTCTTTTAAAACAGGCTTTAGAATTTAATCAGCTTTCAATAGATACTATTCTTAACAGCATTCAGGATGAAGATATAACATATTCTAAAGATAAAATAAAACAGCCTAAATTGTTAGATAAACAGGGGTAAAGGTGGTAAACCTAATGAATAATATTTTTAGCGGCCTTTATGTGGGTTTAAAATCCCTCGAAACTCAGAGAAAATCTCTTGATGTTACAGGCCATAATATAGCAAATGCAAATAATGAAGATTATTCCCGCCAGCGGGCAGTACATAAAGCTTCTTACCCATATACTCCTCCAGGACTATCAAATCATGGTGGGGCAGGGCAGTTTGGTACAGGGGTAGAGTTAGAAACTGTAGAAAGAATGAAAGATCAGTTTATAGCCGGTCAGATTTTTAAAGAAAATCAGACATCAGCTTTATGGGAAGAGGTAAGCCGGGGATTAGAAAAGATCGAATATATTTTTAATGAACCATCTGAATCAAGTCTTGCCACAGCTTTTAATGATTTCTGGAACTCTCTTCAGGATCTAAGCAACAATCCCAATGATACAGCGGCAAGAAATATGGTTAGAGAAAGAGCCTATACAATGATGGATGCATTTAAAAGCATAGACAGCCAGCTGGTTGATTATAAGGCATCATTAAATGAAAATATTTCAACAAATGTTGATAGAATTAATCTTTTGTCAGATAAAATAGCGAATTTAAATAAGCAGATTGTGTCTGTTAAAGGAAGTGGGCAGAATCCCAATGATCTGCTGGACCAGCGCGATTCACTGTTTAAAGAATTAAATCAATTTATCAATGTACAGAGCAGAGAAGACGAACAGGGTAATCTTATAGTATCTACAGGTGGAATGCAGCTTGTCAATGGCTCTGACAGTTATCATTTAGAAACCCGTGAGAGCGAAAAAGAAAGTGAAAGATATAAGGATAAAATATTTTACAGCAGGACTGATACAGAAATTGAGCCTACAAATGGTAAGCTCGCAGGGACAATCGCTGTTAGAGATGACAAAATCGATTTTTATAGAGGAAAATTAGATACACTGGCAGCTACATTTGTAAATGAATTCAATACACGCCACAAAGAAGGATATGACAAAAATGGAGAGCCAGGTCAGAACTTTTTTGAACCAATTGAACCTGATCCAGAAGATCGAAAACAGAGTGCAGCAGCACTGATGAAGCTTGCACCAGAAATTGAAGCTGAAGATGGACTGGAGAAAATAGCAGCAGGAAGTTACAGTGAAGAACCTGCAGTGCTTAAAGTAAACAAAGTTAATGCTGATGCTGTCGGAGATTTTCAGATAGAAATTAGTGAAAATGGCAGTGACTATCAAATAAAAATATTTAATAAAGGTGAAACAGAAGCAATTACAAGTACTACTGTAGGAGAAGATACAGAGATTGGTTTTGATATAGAAACTGGAAGCTTTATTACAGATCTTACAGATACAGATATAGACTTTACTTTAACAGCACAGGATACAGGTAATGTTAACATCGGTATGGAAAATAATGCCGGCAGTGGAGATAATGCAAACTATCTGTCAGATATTTTTGATAAAAGTGATGTTGTTGAAGGTACCTCTGTAGATGGTTATTACAGAACTATTATAACTTCAATCGGAGCTGAAGCCCAGAGAGCAAGCGAGATGCGGGGTAATGAAGAGGTCCTTTTAAAACAGCTCAATAATTTAGAGCGCAGTGTTTCCGGTGTTTCTCTTGATGAAGAAATGACCAATCTTATTAAATACCAGCAGGCATATAATGCTTCTGCAAAATATATTACAAAAGTTGAAGAAATAATAGACAGCTTGATGAGTATTGTTAGATAGGAGTGGAGCAAATGAGAGTTACCAACTCGATGATGGTTAAAAATATGTTGGACAATTTAAAAACAAATTTTAGTGATTTAAATACATTAAATGGACAGCTCAGTTCTGGCAAATTGTTTCAGATGCCTTCAGATGCTCCAATAAGAGTTTCTGACAGTATGAACTTCAACTCTATTTTGAATAGAAATGAACAATTTAAGAGAAATGTAGGTCAGGCAGAAAACTGGCTTAATACAACTGAGAGTGCTCTCAAAAGTGGAACTGAAGTTATACAGAGAGCAAGAGAACTTACCATTTATGCATCAAGTGATTCAATGACCGCAGATGACCGAAAAAAGATAGCCAGTGAGGTTAAGGAATTGAGAGATGAACTGATAGATATTTCTAAATCTAAACTTGGTGACAGCTATATTTTCTCAGGCCAGAAAACAGATAAAGAACCATTTACTGTTGAAAAGAATGGTATTGGAGATTATGTAAAATATAATGGTGATAATAAAGATATTAACAGAAGAATGAATGATAATGTTAAGTTTGGAATTAATTTAAGTGGAGAAAAAGTATTTAAAGATGAGATTGAAGCTTTAAATAAAATATATAATGATCTCTCTGCAGCAAGGGCAGAACTGCAGAGCACTAAAAGTTATCCCACTGTCAATGATTTAAATACAGAGCTTGGAGATACAACAGCTACAAACAAAACATTTTCCATAAAAGTTGATGGTGGAACCGAAGAAGTTGTTACCTTTGATGGAAATTATACAGGTGCAGATGCATTTGAAAGCTTTGAAGATTTCAAGAGTTTTATAGAAGGTGAAGTAGATGGAGTTACAGTAGAATTCAACGAAAATAATAATATTGTTTTAAAAAGCAATAAAGCTGGAGCTTCTTCCAGCATAGAAATAACTAATGATCCTGATGGGATTTTAGGTATAGAAGATTTAGTTTACGGAAGTGATGACGGCTACAGTGGTGAAACAATTGGTAAAAACCTGTCTGATATGGATAAAGCTATCAATAAATTTACTGAATTAAGAGCAGAGATTGGAGCCAAACTAAACAGGACTGCAAATATAGAAAGCCGACTGGAAGCAAATGAAGTTCATGTAAAGAAATTGAAGTCCAATAATGAAGATGTTGACATAGCAGAAGTTATAACAAATTTAAAGATGGAAGAAACAGTTTACAGAGCTTCTTTAGCCTCTGGATCAAGAATTATGCAGCAGTCTTTAATAGATTTTATTAAATAAGTTTTTAGTGGCTTTTATAACTATGGTTTAAAAATCCCATAGTTGTAATGGTTACTAAAACACCGCTGCTGGCAGCACTATCGGCCGAAGTGCTGCTGTGGAGGGTGCTAATATAACCAAAATGAATTAAAATAACTGGCAAGGATGCCAGGAAAAACACAAAATTTCAAGGAGGAATAAATAATGAGAATTAATACGAATGTTGCTGCGTTGAATTCATACAACCAGCTAAACAACACCCAGAATAATTTACAGAAGTCTTTACAGAGGTTGTCTTCAGGTAAAAGAATTAATGGTGCTGCTGATGATGCTGCCGGTCTTGCAATCAGTGAAAAGATGAATTCTCAGACTAAAGGTCTGGCTATGGCTCAGAGAAATGCCCAGGACGGTATTTCAATGATTCAAACAGCTGAAGGTGCTTTAAAAGAAACTCACTCAATCCTGCAGAGAATGAGAGAATTAGCTGTTCAGTCAGCTAATGATACTAATACAGATGCTGATAGAGCAGAAATTCAAAAAGAGGTTGATCAGTTAGCGACAGAAATCAACAGAATTGGTGAGACGACTGAATTTAATACTCAAAAGTTATTGGATGGAAGTTTAACGGATATTAAATTCCAAATTGGAGCTAATAAAGATCAAAATATGGAAGTCTCTATTAATAATATGCAATCTAAAGCTCTAGGAGTTGATTTAGGTGATATTAATACATCAGGTACAGCAACAATTGATGGAGTATCTGGAACAACAGTTGCAACTGACTCTAATTTAGATAACATTGCTGTTCAAGTTGGCGGTAGCTGGTATTCAGTAGGAGATGTTGAGGCTGATAGTGGCGGAACTGCTTTAGTTGCTAAAGCGGATGCTACTGCTTTGACTACTATTCTCGATAGTAGTGGAACAGTTATTGGTTTTGAAGAAAAAGCTGGTATAAATGTATCTAGCCAAGGAGCTGCTAATAATGCAATATCTGCTCTTGATGATGCTATTGCTAGTGTATCTGCTGAACGTTCGAAACTAGGAGCAGTTCAAAACCGTTTAGATCACACAATCAATAACTTGAACACAGCTGAAGAAAATCTAACAGCTGCTGAATCCAGAATCTCTGATGTAGATATGGCTAAGGAAATGATGAGCTTTACCAAGAATCAGATCTTAAGTCAGGCTGGTACAGCAATGTTAGCTCAGGCTAACCAGCTGCCACAGGGCGTACTGCAGTTACTCGGTTAATTTCTTGAAGAGATAAATATACAATAACAATTAAGCCGGCCGGTTTTCCGGCTGGCTTAATTATTAAGAAAGGGTGAAAAGCTATTATGAAAGTAGATAAGATAGATTCTCTACCCAGTAAACAAGTAAACAGCATGCAGAAAGATCAAACAAATAAAAGTAGTAATAATAGCAGTAATAATAAACCCGACTCTCTTCAGGAAAAAAGAAAATATAATCAAAAGGAACTTGAAGAAGATGTCAAGGAATCAGTAAGTGATATCAATGAGATAGTAAAAAAAGTAAAAGAGGATTTAGCATTTAAAATACATGATGAAACTGATAAACTTATGGTGCAGATAGTTGATTTAAAAACTAAAGAAGTTATCAAAGAAATGCCGCCCGAAGAAATGCTTGATTTACAGGCAAGAATTCATAGGATGGTAGGACTTTTAATTGATGAGAAAGTTTAGAAAGAAGGTGTTAAAATGGCTGATCTTAGTTTAAGCGGTTTGGCCACCGGTATGGACACGCAGGGTATAATTGATCAATTAGTTGCCATAGAGCAGCGTCCAATATTAAATTATCAGCAGGAAATATCAGAGCTTGAACAGACTAAAGGTGCCTGGAGAGATGTAAACAGCAGACTTGATAAGTTAGAGAATAAGATTACAGATTTAAAACTTTCTGCCACCTATAATTCTAGAACCGCTAATAGCAGCAATGAAGATGTAGTTACAGCAGCTGCAAGTAATAGTGCTGATGAAGCTACTTATTCTGTTACAGTTAAAAGTACAGCTAAAGCTCAGCGGCTTGCTGGAATAAGATTTGATGATGCTAGTGCTCCAATTGCTGGAATTACAGCAGAAAGTACAATCACCATTAATAATACAGATATAACAATTAGTGATACAGATAGCTTAAGAGATATTAGTAATAAAATTAATGATGCTGATGCAGGGGTAAATGCTTCTATAGTAGATAATCATCTTGTTTTAGAAACAAATGAAACAGGAGTAGAAAATGCTTTAGATACAACTAAAGCAGGAAGTTTTGTTGATTCCAATGACGTACTTAAGACTCTTGGTCTGTTAGACAGCACTAGTGGAGAAATAACAGATGCTATTGAGGTGCAGTCCGCTTCTGATGCAGAAATAGATATTAATGGTATTACAGGTATAACAAGTTCAACCAATACATTTTCTGAAGCTGTAGAAGGTGTCACATTCAATATTAATCCAGATGCTGTTGCTAATGATGGAACAGATACTGCTTTTTCCAGTGTATCTGTGAGTAAAGATACTGGTAAAGCTGCTAAAGCAGTTCAGGCTTTTGTAGATCAGTATAATAGTGCAATGAGCTTTTTGGATGGTAAAACAGATTATGATGCAGAAACAGAAAAAAGTGCTGTTTTACAGGGTGATAGTACTGCTATGCGCTTACAGATGCGTTTAAGAGAACTTGTAACTTCTAAAGTAAAAGATAGTGGAGATTATAAAACTTTAACCTCGGTTGGGATAGAAATCGACAGGGATGGAGTAATGAGTTTTGATAGTTCTAAGTTTACTGAAGCTCTGGAAAATTCTTCAGAAGAAGTTGCCAATCTTTTTAAAGCTGAAAGTGAATCCGAAGGATATGATGGTATGGCAGTTCGTATGGACAGTTACCTTGATCAATTGATGCAGTCCAATACCGGTTTAATTCCCAGAAGACTTGACTTCTATGATAATCGAATAGATAGTTTAAATGATGATATTGAAGATGTACAGAGAAGAGTAGAAATGACTCGTCAGCGCTATGTTGAGCAGTTTGCTGCTATGGAAGAAGCTATCTCAGAAATGCAGAGTCAGCAGAACTGGATGATGAGTCAGCTTCAGAATATGGGAGGATCTAATGTAAACAGTATGGTGTAAAATATTATACTGGATTATTTATAGTTGAGGAGATAGGTGGATAAAATAATACTGGTCTCCTCTATTAATATTTAAAATAGTAATTAATAAGAATTATTAATATAATGCATAAATTTTATCAGCATTTAATTTATCTGAGAATGTATAGGATGTGTATTTAATGAAGTTATTTGAAAAGAATATGAGAGTACTAAAATCTAATAATAAATCTTTATATAAAAAAATAAGAGAATATAAAAATTCTGATGAGTTATTAATTGAAGATAGTAGTGAAGTTGAAAAAATCATCAAAGATAAAAAAAATAACATAAAAATTTATGTAGAAAAAACTCGTACCGATAACTATACTATTAGAGTTGAAAATAATGATAAAGATATTTATTTTCACAGTAAATATGATCCAGTCCGAGAGGCTAAAAGTAAAATAAAAAATTTTAAGCCTAAAGATAAAAAACAGGTTTTTGCTTTAGGATTTGGATTAGGGTATCATTTAAATGAACTAGCTGATAGAAACAAATATGATAGAATAATTATCATTGAGCCTTTTATGTCTATTTTTTATACAGCTTTAAATTTTGTGGATTTGAGAAAAGTACTTAAAAGTCAAAAAATAATTTATATCATTGGTTCTATGGACCCTTTATTTGATGTAATAAGAAAATATTTTTCTTTAACACTGGAAAAAGAATTAGCATTTTTGGAGCATGATCCGTCTCATAATCTTTTTGAAGATAAATATAAAGATATCTATCAGCAGATTAGAAAGGGAATTAATTATAAACAAGTTGAACTTGTTACAAATATTAAATCAGCAAGACAATGGAGAAATAATATTATTGCAAATTTACCATTTATATTTAAAAGTCCAAAAGCTGATGATTTTTTTGGTGAATTTAAAGATATACCAGCTATATGTGTATCTGCTGGACCTTCATTAGATAAAAATATAAATGATATTAAAAATGCTGAAGGTAAAGCAATAATAATGTGTGTTGGGACTGCTCTTAAAGCTCTTTTAAAAAATAATATTAATCCCGATATTGTAGTTTCAATGGATGGTAATAAAGTAAACTTTGAACATTTTAAAGATATTGAAATCATTCCAGATGCTTATCTTTTTGCCGAACTGGGTAATTATTTTGAGATTCAGGATAAATGGAATTCAAAAATAACTTTCTTTACTATGAAAAGAAACTTTAGTGGCTGGATAGAAAATATAAAAGGGGAATATATTCCTATCAATACTGGTGGAACTGTTGCTCACAGTATGGTTGATCTTGCTTATAAATTTGGAGCAGATCCTATTATATTAATGGGTCAAGATCTAGCATTTTCTAAAAATAGAACTCATGCAAGTGGTACTACTTATGAAGATAACAAAATAGGTGAAGAAAATTTAGTTGAAGTTGAAGCTGTTGATGGAGGTACAGTTTTAACTAACAAGTCTTTTTTATCCATGATCAGTTATTTTAATAATTATTTTGCTAAAAGACCGGGTAGAACTTATATTGATGCTACTCAAGGTGGCGCTAAAATTGATCATACTTTGGTGATGGAATTCAGTGAAGTTATTGATACATATCTTGTTAATAATAATATAAATGTACGTAAAATTTTAGAGAATAACTTTGGAGGAAAGCTTGATACCAGAGATGAAAGTATAAATAATAGAGTTATTAATCAATTTAAAAAAACTCTAGAAGAGCTGGAAAAAGCCATCTCAATTGCTGGAGAACAATTATCTTTAATAGCTTCTATTGAAAAAAAACTATCTAAAATCAATTCAATTAATGAAAGTGAGACAAAAAGATTAGAAAAGGAAGTTCTTTCATTTGAAAAAGAATTGAATAAATTAGATTATATTAGTTACTTTATAGAAAGAATTTTAATAGTGGAATCCATGCACTATAAAGAAGTTACTTCTAAATTTTATTTAGATAAAAAACAGAAACTGAAAGAAAAGATGAAATATTACCGCAGCTATCGGGTTATGTATTTAAGAGAATTAGAAAATAGCAAAAAACTTTTTGAAAAAGCATATCAAGATTATATTGAAAATAATCAATAATATTTGTTGGGAGGATGTATAGTGAAAATATTTTTAGATGAAAAGCCTATAGGAGAAAAATTTAATGATATGAATCTCCCTGAAATATTTAATAAAATACAAAATAGTTTAGAAGATAGAATTTTAATGCAAATTTTTATTAATGAAGTAAAAGTAAATGAAAAATATTTTAGAGAATCACTTATTGATAAAGATGAAATAAAAAAGATAGAATTTTTTACTCAAAAAACTAGTTCTTTAATTAATGAAACCTTAAATGAGGCAAGTGAATATTTACCAAGATTAAAGAAAGGAATCAAAGAGACTGCTAGCTTATTTAGAAATTCTGATGATAAGGCAGCACAAAATTATCAATTGATTTTAAATGGTTTAGAATGGTATATTGAAACTTTATCTCGGATTACTTCGTTAATGAACAATGAGGAGTATTATAAAAAAGGACAAAATATGATAAATGATATCAATAAAACTCTTTCAGATTTAATGATCGCCTATAATAAAGAGGATTTTGTTCTTGTGGCTGATATACTTGAATATGAGATAGTTGATATTGTTGAAGATTTAATTGAGTTTAATAAGATATTAATATTAAATACAGAGGGAAAAAGTGATAAGTTATGATCTTAGATAATAAAACCATATTAGTAACTGGTGGAACAGGATCGTTTGGAAAGAAATTCACTCAGATGATCTTAGATGAATATGATGTTAAAAAATTAATCATATTTAGTCGTGGAGAATTAAAGCAGGCTGAAATGAAAGCTGAATTTGATAATCATCCTAAATTGAGATTTTTCATTGGTAATGTTCGGGATAAAGACAGAATATATCGTGCTTTTGATGGAGTGGATATTGTTATTCACGCTGCTGCTTTAAAAAGAATACCTGAATGTGAATACAATCCATTTGAAGCTATTAAAACTAACGTAAATGGGGCACAGAATGTTATTGATGCTGCTATTGATAAAGGAGTAGAAAAGGTTGTAGCTTTAAGTACAGATAAAGCTGCAAATCCAATTAATCTTTATGGGGCAACTAAACTCTGTTCAGATAAGCTTTTTACGGCAGGTAATGCCTATGCAGGTGGCAAAAAAACAAAATTTGGTGTTGTCCGCTATGGTAATGTAATGGGAAGCCGCGGTAGTGTTATTCCTTTTTTTAAAAAAATGAAAGAAACTGGGATTCTACCAATCACTGATCCCAGAATGACTCGTTTCTGGATTACTTTAGAAGATGCTGTTAAGCTTGTTTTAAAAGCATTAGATAAAATGCAGGGTGGAGAAATCTTTGTACCTAAAATTCCAAGTATGAAGGTAACTGATCTTGCTGAAGCTATTGCTCCTGAATGCAAACAGGAAATAGTGGGTATCAGACCTGGAGAAAAATTACATGAGGTAATGATCCCTAGAGCAGCCTCCAGACATACAATAGAATTTGAAGATCACTATGTAATTGAGCCTGATTATGACTGGTGGGAAAACAACAATCATACTGAAGGTAAAAAGTTGGGAAAAGAATTTGAATATAACAGCGGCAACAATGACTACTGGATAACAATTGATGAAATGAGGAAAATAATAAATGAATTTAATTAATAATTATAGTAATAGTTTCAGAGTGATTAATAAGAGGTGTATTTATGTTAAAAAATGAAATTAAAAAAATTAAAAAATATTATGATGAAGGATATAATATAATCGAATTGTTAAAAAAAAGAAAAAATATAATGAAAAATACAGATGAAATGGTTAAGATAAGTTACGATTTTCAAAGTGGAAGTTATATTCAGTCTGTTAAAGAAAATCCCAAATTTAATAAAAAATATACTGAAGCAATTGCGAAAGTTATTAATAGTTTGGACACTGATTTTAATAGTATACTTGAAGCTGGAGTAGGGGAGGCCACTACATTAGCAAATCTTATTCCAAAATTAAAAGATTATCCTGAAAAAATTTTTGGATTTGATTTATCATGGTCAAGGGCAAGGTATGCTCGTTCCTACTGTGAAAATAATCATATTAAAAATGCAGAAATTTTTGTTGGCAATATTTTCAATATACCTTTAGCAGATGATTCAATTGAAATTGTTTATACATCGCATTCAATTGAGCCAAATGGAGGTAGAGAAGAAGAAGCTTTATTGGAATTAATGAGAATAACAAAAAAATATCTAATTTTATTAGAGCCAGATTATGAGTTAGCAAGTAGCGAGGCAAAAAAGAGGATGGAAAAACACGGTTATATAAAAAAATTATATTCTACCGCATTATCTTTAGGTTTTAATATAATTGAACATAAGTTGTTTGATATATACTCTAATCCTTTGAATCCCACAGGACTTTTAATTATCAAAAAAGATAGTGATGAAAATAAAAATTTACAAAGTCCTTTTAGTTGTCCTGTAACAGGTGAACTTTTAAAAAAGAAAAAAAATACTTATTATGCAGAAAATGGTTTATTAGTTTATCCAATTATAGATGGTGTTCCATGTTTATTAAAAGAAAATTCAATAATTGCTACAAAATTTATGGATGACTTTGATAGTATTTAAGTAATAAAAATGAGAGGGATAAACTTATGAGTAATGAATTTATACCTTATGGGAGTCAGTGGATAGATAAACATGACATAGAGGCTGTTGTTGAAACTCTAAAAAGTGATTATCTGACAACAGGACCTAAGATAAAAGAATTTGAAAATAAATTTGCAGATTATGTTGATGCTAAATATGCTGTTGCTGTTGCAAATGGAACAGCTGCTTTACATGCCGCAGCTTATGTGGCAGGTATTAAAAAGGGTGATGAAGTAGTAACTACACCACTTACCTTTGCTGCTACAGCTAATTCTGTTCTTTATCAAAATGCTACGCCTGTTTTTGCAGATATTAATCCTAAAACATATAATATTGATCCAGAATCTATTAAAGAAAAAATAACTAATAAAACAAAAGCTATTATACCAGTTCACTACACAGGTCAGCCTTGTGAGATGGACGAGATAAAAGAAATAGCAGCTAGAAATGACTTAATTATCATTGAAGATGGAGCTCATGCAGTTGGAGCTACCTATAAAGATCAAAAAATTGGTAGCATTGGAGATCTGACTACTTTTAGTTTTCATCCTGTTAAAAACATGACTACAGGTGAAGGTGGAATGATAACTACTGATTCTAAAGAACTATATAATAAATTAATGAAATTTAGAACTCATGGAATAACTAAAGATGAATCAGAATATCTAAACTCCTCTGATGGACCCTGGTATCATGAACAGCAGGAACTGGGATATAATTATCGTATCACAGATATTCAGGCTGCTTTGGGTATTACTCAACTTGAAAAATTAGATAAATTTTTAGCAAGAAGAATAGAGATAGTTAATAGATATAACAATGAATTTAAAGATATTGAAGGACTAATAATTCCTGAACAGTTAGAAAACACTAATTCAGCCTGGCATATTTATGTTTTACAGCTGAAATTAGAAAAACTAACTGCAGATAGAAAAGAAATATTTAATGCTTTAAGAGAAAAGAATCTGGGTGTGAATGTGCATTATATACCTGTTTATTTCCATCCATATTATCAAAGTTTAGGCTATCAAAAAGGAATCTGTCCTAAGGTAGAGAAGTTATATGAAAGAATAATAACTATTCCGTTATACCCTAAAATGAATGATCAGCAGGTTGATGAAGTAATTAAAAGAATTAAAAGCATAATAAATAAATATCAGAAATAGGTGTTTATAGATATGAAATCTAAAAAAACAGCAGCTATTATCCAGGCTAGAATGGGTTCAACCCGTTTACCTGGTAAAGTAATGAAAAATTTAAAAGCTAAGCCTGTCTTATGGCATGTAATTGAAAGAGTAAAACAGGCTGAGAATATTGATGAAATTATAATAGCTACAACAACCCATGAGAGAGATAAAATAATCTTTGAAAAAGCTAAAGAATGGGGAGTTAAAGCCTATCGAGGCAGTGAAGAAGATGTTTTAGAAAGGTATTATGAAGCTGCTAATAATTATGAGACAGATACAATTGTTAGAATAACATCTGACGATCCTTTAGTTGATCCATTTATAGTTGATAATTTAATTGGATGTTTTAATGATAAGGAATATTCCTTAGTTACTAATTCCAGTGAAGAAAAAAGAACTTTTCCGATTGGATTAGATGTAGAAATTTTTAGTTTTAATGTTTTAAAAGAAGCATACAATAATGCAGCAGAGAAATATCAGAGAGAACATGTAACCCCTTATATTTATGAAAACTTTAGAAATGATATATATATATATCATAATGCTGATGATTATTCTGATTTCAGATGGACATTAGATACAATTGAAGATTATAAATTTATGAAAGAAATATATAATAACTTATATAATGGAAAACATAACTTTTATTTTAAAGATATTATTAGTTTTTTAAAAAAGAATCCTCAGATAAGAAAAATAAATGAAGATATAAAACAAAAAAGTGTTAAAGATGGGGTTTGATTTATGACTAAACTTGTGTTAGGAACAGCTCAATTTGGTTTAAAATATGGTATAAATAATAAAGAAGAGAAATTCAAAACAAAAAAAGCAAAAGAAATATTAGATATTTGTTTAAAAGAGGATCTTAATATTTTAGATACAGCATATGCATATGGCGAAAGCGAAAAAATATTAGGCGAATATGATAATCTTGATGAATTTAAAATATGCAGCAAATTACCTTCTGAAGATATGAGAAAAAATAAAAATATCTTTGAAATTTTTAATGAATCTAGACAAAGGTTGAATACGAATTATATAGATTATTATTTTTTGCATGATTTAAAGGACATAAATAATAATAAAGTTATTAAAGATTTAATTGAGTTAAAGAAAAAGGGATTGATTGGGAAGCTGGGTGTTTCAGTTTATGAACCCAATGAAATTGATTTAATTATAGAAAAAGACTATTTTGAAGCAGTACAACTACCTTTAAGTATTTTCGATAGAAGAATGATAAAACAGGGTAAATTAGAATTATTAAAAAGAAATAATATAGATATTTTCATAAGATCTATATTTTTGCAGGGTTTATTTTTCATGGATGAAAATAAATTACCTTTAAATCTTCTAGAAGCAAAAAAATATTTGGATATTATTAATAAATTTATTAATGAGAATAATATTAGCCTAACAAATTTAATATTTTCCTGGTTTAAATATAATGATTTGGGAGATTATATTCTGATGGGAATTGATGACAAAAAACAACTTCTGGAAAATATTTTAAATTTCAAAAAGGAGATAGATGAAAGTATTTTAAATGATTTTGATGGTTTAATAAAAAACATAGATATCTCTGATGATTCAACAATAATTGATCCACGAAAATGGTAGTTTAAGGTAGGTGTATTAATTGGAAAAATTAGAAGACTTATTCGATTTAAATGGTAAAGTGGCATTAGTTACTGGTGGAGCTGGTTACTTAGGAAGAAGTATTACTGAGGCTCTAGCTGAATTAGGTGCAATAGTAGTAATAGCTAGTAGAAATCTAAAAAAATGTAATTTAGTTGCCAGTGAAATAACTGAAGATTTTAATAATGAAGTTGAAGTATATTCTCATAGATTAGATATTTCAGAAGATGAATCTATAATTCAATTAGTTGAAGATATAAAAAAAGATTATGGAGGTTTAGATATTTTAGTCAATAATGCTTACTCTGGTCAAACAAATTCTTTAGAAAGCATATCAAAAGAAGACTGGGATAATAATTTAGATACTGGTCTAAATTCAGTTTTTAATGTCATTAAAAATTGCTTGCCATTATTGAAAGAAAGTCATGGTGTAATATTAAATGTAGCTTCAATGTATGGCCATATAGCTCCAGATCCTGAGTTATATGAGAATAATGATTATACCAACCCTCCAAGTTACGGTGCTGCCAAAGCTGGTATTATTCAATTAACAAAATATTTAGCGAGTTTTCTTTCGCAATATGGTATTAGAACCAATGCAATAAGTCCAGGTCCTTTTCCGCATGGAGATGTTCTTAATGATATTGAGTTTATAAATAGTCTTTCTAAAAAGAATACATTAAATAGAATTGGTAAAAATCATGAAATGAAAGGTACAGTTGCATTGCTGTGTTCTGAAGCTTCAAGTTATATAAATGGTGAAAACATTAAAATTGATGGCGGTTGGACAATATCATAAAATTAAATATATAATTTTCTGGAAGAGGTTAAATAATGTATAATAATATTTTTTTAAGAAAAGCAACTTATGAAGATATGGATTTGATATTCAAATGGGCAAATGATTCTGCAGTAAGGAATAATGCTTTTAACCAAGAAAAAATAGAATATCAGGAACACAAAAAATGGTTTAAAAGTAGATTAGAAGATAAAAACACTTTAATTTATATTTTAACTAAAAATAATAAGGATGTAGGTCAAATTAGAGTAGATATTGATAATAAAGTTGGTGAGATCGACTTTAGTATTGCTAAGAGTGAACGAGGTAATGGTTTTGGAACCGTATTATTAGAATTATTAATCGACAAAATAAATAATAATTCTTTTGATATATATAAGCTTATTGGAAAAGTAAAAAAGAAAAACATGGCTTCTAAAAAAGTATTTATTAAAGCTGATTTTAATAAAATCAAAAAAGAAAACAAAAATTATGATATTTTTTATTATAAAATAAAAGAGGGTTATAATATGAATGAACAAATTAAATTAACTTCTGATAGAACAATAGGGAAAAACAAACCAGCTTATATAATAGCTGAAATGTCTGCTAATCATGCAGGCAGCAAAGATAGAGCTTTAGAAATCATTCATGCTGCTAAAAAAGCAGGTGCTGATTGTGTTAAGGTTCAAACATATACTCCTGATACTATGACAATTTATTCAGAGAAAAAGTGGTTTCAAATAGATAAAGGAACCTGGAAAGGTGAGAATTTACATAATCTTTATCAGAAAGCTTATACTCCCTGGGAATGGCAGGAAGATTTGAAAAAAGAAGCTGAAAAGATAGGTATTGATTTCTTTTCTACTCCTTATGAGAATACAGCAGTTGATTTTTTAGAAGATTTAGGAGTTGAATTTTATAAGGTTGCATCTTTTAGTATAACTAATCTTCCTTTTTTAAAGTATCTCGCTCAAAAAGCCAAACCCATAATCATGTCAACTGGTATGGCGACTCTAGCAGAAATCGATGAAGCTGTTAGAACTATCAGAGAAGCTGGAAATGATCAATTAGCACTTTTAAATTGCTCCAGTGCTTATCCATCTATTGCAGATGATATGAATTTGAAGAACATAAAAAATTTAGAAGAAACATTTGGTGTACCTGTTGGGTTATCTGATCATTCTTTAGGTTCTGTTGCAGCTGTAACTTCTGTAGCAATGGGAGCTAAGATAATAGAAAAACATTTCTGTATGAGCAGAGAAATTGAAAATCCTGATGCATCTTTTTCTATGGAACCGGATGAATTTAAAAAAATGGTTGATGATATAAGAGCTGCAGAAAAAGCAATCGGTAAGATTGACTATTCTATTTCTGAAAAGGAAAAAAATAGCAGACTGTTTAGAAGGTCGATCTTTGCAGTTGAAGATATCAAAGCAGGAGAAGAATTGACTGAAGAGAACATCAGAGTTATACGTCCTGGCTATGGACTTAAACCAAAAAACTGGGAGAAAGTTCTGCATAAAAAAGCTTTAAAAGATATAGAAGAGGGAACTCCTTTAAACTGGGATTTGATTAAATAATGAAATTTGTTATTGCTACTATAAAATCATGGAATATAAAAAAAGCCGAAGAAATGATTAAAGAAAGTAAACACCAGATTAAATTAATAACTGACAAAAATGAATTAAACTATGAGAAATTAAATAGTTTCAATCCGGAATATATATTTTTTCCTCACTGGTCCTGGATAATACCTGATAATATATATAATAATTTTAACTGTGTTGTGTTCCATATGACTGATCTTCCTTATGGAAGAGGAGGTAGTCCTTTACAGAACCTTATTGTAAGAGGTATTGAAAATACTAAAATCTCAGCATTAAAAGTTGATGGAGGATTAGATACCGGCCCTATTTATTTAAAAAAAGATTTAAATCTTAATGGAACTGCAGAAGAAATTTTTTTAAGATCTTCTAGTCTTATCTTTAATGAAATGATTCCGGAAATTATTAATAATGAAATTATACCAAAAGAGCAAAAGGGTGAAGTAGTTGAATTTAAAAGAAGGAAACCCTATCAGAGTGAAATAAAAAATGATTTTTCTCTTTCAAAAGTTTATGATCATATAAGAATGCTTGATGCTGAAGGCTATCCAGATGCATTTATTGAATATGGAGATATAAAATTAGAGTTTTCTAGAGCAAAGTTAACAGCTGATGGCATTGTTGCTGATGTTAAAATTAAGAGATTAAATGAGGATGATTTAGATGGCTAATAAAATTTTAACAATTGCTGCTCATCCAGATGATGAATTATTAGGTCTGGGTGGAACAATTCGCAAAAGAGTAAATGATGGAGATAAAGCTGATTGTTTAATCCTGGGCGAAGGATTAACTTCACGTGGAAATGATCGTGAACAGGTTAGTAAAGAATCTTTAGAAGAATTATATTCTGATACCTATCAGGCTGCTGAATTTATTGGATATGATAATCTATACTTTTCTAAATTACCTGATAACCGTTTTGATTCAGTTGATTTGCTGGATATTATAAAAGAGATAGAAAAGATTATAAAGAAAGTTCAACCCGATATAATCTATACTCATCATTATGGAGATCTAAATATTGATCATCAAAGAACATTTGAAGCAGTTATTACTGCCTGTCGTCCGGTAGGAGAGTATGGAGTAAAAGAAATATATGCTTTTGAGACACCTTCATCAACTGAATGGAACTTTCAGTATGGAGATAATACATTTAAGCCTAATTTATTTGTAGACATTAGTGAAACTATTGAGGCTAAATTAAAGGGAATGGATTGCTATGATTCTGAAAAAAGAGATTATCCTCATCCAAGATCATTAAAAGCTCTGAAGACTATTGCTGCTCGCTGGGGTACAGTAGTAGGAAAAGAATATGTCGAAGCTTTTGAATTAATAAGAAAAGTAGAAGATTAAGGTGATAGGATGTCAGTTGCAGCATTAAGAGTAGATGGTGGTAAAGATATCGGCATGGGACATATCATGCGTTCAATGGCTTTAGCTAATGACTTAAGAAAAGATAAAGAAGTAGAAAGAGTTTTCTATATTACTATAAATTATCCATCTGGAGTTAATAAATTAAAAGAAAATGATTTTGAAGTTATAACTTTAGATAAAAATTTAAGCTATGATGATGAAATAGAAAAAGTTAAAGAAATCATAAAAAAAGAGAAAGTTAATAAGTTAATTACTGATTCTTATAAAATAGATCAGAACTATTTAATTGAAATGAGAAAAGTAGTTGATAAGTTAGTTACTATCCATGATTATGCCCCTTTTGCCTTTCCTTCTCATGTTGTTATCAATGGAAATGCTTATGCTGAAGATTTAGATTATGAATCTTTATATGGAGACACTGAGTTTCGACTGGGAACGGATTACCTACTTTTAAGAGAAGAGTTCAGAAATTTGCCTGAAATAGAAGTTAGAGATAAAGTGCAAAATATTTTAGTTACTGTTGGTGGTTATGATACTAGGAATTTAACACCAAAGATTATTAAAGCTTTAAATTCTATTGATTTTGATGAAATAGATGATCAATATATTGATAATGAAAATTTGCATATTGATGTTGTAATAGGTCCTTCTTTTGATAATGTAGATCAGATAGTAGCAGAAGTTGAAAAAAGCAGTTTGGATATTTCATTAAACTTTAATGTCAAAAAGATGAGTAAATTAATGTTGAAAAGTGATATTGCTATTTCTTCTGGTGGGAGTACTCTTTATGAATTAGCAGTAACTAAGACTCCAGCGTTGGTAATGCTGCAGGCAGAAAATCAAGTTAGAGTTGCTGAAAAATTGGATGGTAAAAGTGTTGTCAATTTAGGATATGAAGAGAACATCACAAATATTTCTGAAGGTATTATTGGATTAATGAGAAACAAAAATGATTATATAAATGATTTCATAAACAGTAAGAAAATGAATTTTAATATCTAGTTATGTTAAATTTCAATAATAATAATAAAAGAGGTGACCAAAAATGTCTGCTGTAGAAAAAAATAATTCTGTCCTAACCCAAATCAAAAATGTAATTCAGAATCAACTAAATCAGTCTAAGCAGAGCAGCGAACAAAACAATCAGGATCTAAAAAGTGACAGATTTACCAAGTCACAGCAGCCAGAAAAAGTTACCTATAACCTAGAAGATATTGCAGTCCAGGATGCTGTTAAAAGGCCAATAAGAATTAATGATAGCAATAACATTTTCTTTATTAACCACAATGACCGCAATAGAGCTGTAAAAATTGATCCGGGAGAATATAATTTAACAGAGATTCAGTCTGCCATTCAGCAGCAGGTTAACGAAGAATTTGGAATAGGTAAAGTTAGTCTTAAAATAACAGCTTCAGGTAGTGATCGCTTTATTTATGCCGAAGATAAAAAAGAAGAGCATGTTCTGGATGAGCAGATTTAGCTATGAACTAAATTGCCTTTATTAAATTTTTATAATATAATTTTTTTAGATTACAATTTTAGATTTTTTGGGAAAGGGGAAGTCTATGTTTAAAAGTATTAAAACAAAGATGATTTTTTTAATCAGTCTAATGCTATTTTTATTAATTGCTGGCAGCTCATATTATGCTTTTCAGCAGTCAGAAAATATCTTAAGTAATACTCTGCAGTCTGAGGCAGAGAATAATGCTCAAAAATCAGTAGAAACTATCCGTCTCTGGACAGAGGAAAAAGGAAAGATAGTTCAAAACTTAAGTTATTTAGAAAGTATTAAAAGTATGAACTGGGAGCGGCAGTACAATGATTTAAAGCCTATTTCAGATGATGATCATCAGATTGAATCATTATTTATTGTTGATCCTGAGGGAATAATGAAAGACACAAATCAGTTTGAAACTAGTGTAGCTCATCAGAGTTATTTTCAAGAAGTTATGGCAAATCGAGAGCAAGTTTTTTCAGAACCGACAGAAAGTTTTGAGACCGGCAGACCAATTACTATTATTGCCAGTCCAATTTTCAGAGAACAGAAATTAGTTGGAATTGTAGGAGCTGTTGTAGCTCTTGATATCCTGCAAAATTTAATAGCTGATATGGATATTAATGGTAGTGGTTATGGAATGATTTTAGATCAGTCAGGAAACATCCTTGCTCATCCGGACGACAAATACTTAGGAAATCAAGATCTAATTGCAGAAAGTGGAGAAGAATTTAGGCAAACAATAAATACTGTTCTCAAAAATAAAAGTGGTTATAATAGTTATATAGAAGCGGGTAATAAGTGGAATCTTGCTTACGCAACCGTTGAGTCTGTTAACTGGACAGTTGCTTTAACAGCAAAAGAGGCAGAGATGTTTTCTCCATTAGATATTATTCGTAACAGCAGTATTTTTTCAGCAGTAATAGCTATTTTAATTGGTATTTTAGTTAGCTATTTAATTACTCGCTCAATTGTTAATCCAATCAGGAGTGCAGCTGAAGTAGCTGATAAGGTAGCTGCTGGAGACTTAACTCAAAGGCTTGATTTAGAAAAATTTAGGGTTAACAAAGAAGATGAACTTGGCCAGCTGCTTAAGTCTATTAATTCGATGGTAATTAATTTACAGCAGATAATTAATCAGGTAAAAACAACTGCTCAGGAACTTGCCACTTCCAGTGAGCAATTAAGTGCCAATGGTTCTCAGGTTGAGAAAAATGCTGAAGATGTTGGTCGCTCAATTGAAAATGTTGCTTCTGGTGCTGAAGAACAATCAGCTCAGATTGAAGAAATTTCAAGCAATATCACAAATCTTAACCAGGTTATAACTGCTAATGCAGTCAAATCAGACAAGATGATAGAAGAAGCAGAAAGTGTTAAAGAGAATATTGAACAGGGTAATGAATATATTAATTCTTCCATTAGGCAGAGCAATCAGGTTGAAAAATCAAACAAGCTGGTAGCTGCTAATGTTAGAGAATTGGGAGAAAAATCTAAAGAAATTGGTGAAATTGTTGATTTGATTAATCAAATTGCAGATCAAACTAATTTACTTGCCTTAAATGCTGCAATAGAAGCTGCTAGGGCAGGAGAAGCAGGTCGTGGATTTTCGGTTGTTGCAGATGAAATTAGAGAATTGGCAGAAGAATCAGCAGGTGCAACTGAAAAAATTAACAAACTGATTCAATCTATTCAAAATAGCGTAGCTGATGTAATAGAAAATAATGAAGAAGGGCAAAAAAATATAGAAGAAAATGTTGAGATGGTTAAAGAAACTGGAGAAGTATTCAGTAAAATTGAAAGATCTGCTGAAGACTTATTGACTCTAATTAATCAAGTAGCAGATGATTCTAATAAAATGAAAGAAAATAGTGATTATGTAGAAAGAGGTGTTAATGATATTGCAGCAGTAAGTGAAACTTCAGCTAGTAACTCTGAGGAAGTTGCCGCTGCCAGTCAGGAACAGATTGCAGCTACAAAGGAGATTGTTTTTTCTGCGGAAAAGTTGGCAGAATATGCGGAAGAACTTAAAATAGCTGTAGATCAATTTGAAATATAGTTGTATAAACTTGTAAATAGGTTTAAGTTTGATTATTCTTAATTTTATTGTCTTAAATCAAAGCTGAAGGTGTTTAATAAAATAGCTATTTAAACGACAATAATAATAAGAGCTGATGAAATTGTCAGTAAAGGTTTTTTAAACAGTGGTTTTCTATATCTAAATCAGCCAAGAAAACTCCATCTAAATATGTGATTTAGGAGAAGAGGTTCACGCTATAATAAATTATAATTGTAAAAAAAGGAGTTGAGCAAATGAATGTCAATTCTGCTATGCAGGATCAGATTGCAAGTGTACAGCAGGCATTGAGCATGATGTCAATGCAGAAAGCAATGGGTCAGGATGCAGCAGTAGTAAGCAAACTGTTAGAAGGAATGGAAGAAAACACAGAGGCTGTTCAACAGGCAGCTGGTATTAACCGCGGACAATATATAAATGTGCGCGTTTAGTTGAACTATGGGCAATAACTTTTTTATTTAAGTTGTTGCCTTTTTTATTTGAAAAAAAGCTAAAATTGAAAGGTTATACCAGAAGTACTATCAAAGCTTATATTAATCATAATAGAAGATTTATAATTTATATTCAGAAAAATTTATTTTCTATAAAAATGGATGATCTTAATGATTATATTTTATACCTCATAGAAGAAAAAGAGAATACTCATTCTTTTGCCAACCAGTTTATCAGTGCTTTTAAAATGTTCAATAATTTAATTTTAGAACTGGATGGAATTAATAAAAAATTATTTCGACCCAAAAAGAAAAAGAAGCTGCCCAAGGTATTGAATAAAAAAGAGATTAAAGAGATTATTGCATCTGTTGGTAATTTAAAACATCAGCTTATTTTAATTTTAACCTATTCGGGGGGTTTGAGAGTAAGTGAAGTTGTGAGATTAAAAATATCTGATATTGATACAGATAGAATGCTGATTTATATCCGCTCTGCAAAGGGATATAAGGATAGGTATACATTATTATCTCAAAACGTTTTAGTAAAGTTGAAATTTTATCTAAAAGCTTTTCAGGTACATAAATATGATAAAAAATGGCTTTTCCCAGGTCAGAATAAGGATAGGCATTTATCAAAAAGAAGTGCACAGAAAGTTTTTAAGAGAGCCTGTAAAAAAGCAGGAATAAATAAAGATGTTGGTATTCATTCTTTGAGACATTCTTTTGCTACCCATCTGCTGGAACAGGGAGTTGATTTGAGATATATACAGAACCTGCTGGGTCATAAAAGTTCTACTACAACTGAAATTTATACTCATGTAAGTAATAAGAATTTTATTGAAATCACCAATCCTTTTGATAATTTATAGAATGGATATCTTAATGAAATAACAGTCGTGAAGATTTAAAGAGTAAATATATTTATGAATTTTTATACGTAAAGAAAAGAGTTATATGAAAGAGTAGGCTAATTTATGGTTATTATTTAAAATATAAAATATTTTATTAATACAAATCTATAGGGAGGTAAAAATGAATTTTGTACCAGAAATTATTATTTTTTTAGTTTTAATAGTAGATTTAGTTCGTAGAATTATTAATATTGGACATGGCAGTTTGAAAAAAAGTGGTATATTAAAAGTTCTTTTCTGGATCGAATTTATTTTAACAGGTATTTTGATTAACTTTATTAGTATAACTTTTTTACTATTGTTTGTATTCTTTTTATTATTTATTTGGCATTTTCTTGCAAATGCTATAGTATATTTCATTTTTAAAAAGCTAGGATATAGTTCGAATAAAACAAAAAGTGTTAATAAATTTGATTCAACCGATATAGATGCTTTAACAAAAAATTTTAAAAGTGAATTAAGAAAAAATAAAAATGACAATATTACTATTAATAAAATACTTGATGTTTTCATAAATGAATTTAAAAATATTAATTCAATGAACGATTTATTTTCATATTTACCAAGAAACAGTTTTAAAGATATTACCGAAACTGATGAAATAAAAATGTTAAATAAAATTAGTAATAAATCATTTGAAAAAAAGTATGATAATTTTTCTAATAAATATTTTAAATTCAATGAAAGTAAATCACAAATTGGAGAATTGGACATTGATTTTGTAGATTTTAGTTTAGCTAATGTTAGGATTCAATTATTTGACAATGATTATACCATAAATAAAATAAAACATTATATAGATAATTTAATATTTGTTAATTGGGATAATGATAAAATAAGTTTAAAATCAAATACTTATAAGTATTTAGGTGAAACAGAAAACGGATTAGATGTAGGAATAAGAGAAAAAAATAATAGTGTTTCAATTCATATAACTGATAAGAAATATACTTAATCTTAATTTATTTTAAAAAAGATAAACTTTTATTATATAGGAAAATATGCCAAAATTACTTTGCTCAATAACAAATAATTAATAAAACAGCCTACTCCATCATATAACATGGGATTGGCGTCATGCCTTCTGTCATAAAGCTTGCAGGCTAACCAATCACGGATATGGAAAAGCAAGCTTTACGCCAGTTCCTGCGGAAACAGTCACGAGCGCAAATCCCAGTAACGTTATGTGACATTGGGCCAAATATAAAATTCTTGGAGGTGACTTATATCGCTACTAAAATTACATCTTGGGAAATAATAAATGGAAAACTGGAAGAAATTAATACTAATTTAGCTGACGAAGGGCGTACTGAGTCATATGACTTAGAAGAATGGATATTATCAAATTCCGAGATTCTTGGTGAAGGAATTGCTATAATAGGAAGACAAATTAATACTCGTTCTGGACCTCTTGATTTACTTGGCATAGATAAAAACGGTAATACAGTTATAATAGAAATTAAAAGAGATAAACTTCCTAGAGAGGCATTAGCGCAAGCAATAGATTATGCGGCTGCAGTTGCTGAATGGGATATAGACCAGCTCAGTGAAGAAATAGGTAAGAACTTGGAAGATTTTTTATCTGATACTTTTGAAGAGATCACTTTAGAAAATTTAAATATAAACCAAACTCAAAGGATTCTTCTTGTCGGCTTTAAAATAGAAGATTCTTTAAATAGAATGATTGAGTGGCTTTCAGATAATTTTAGTGTTAGTATAAATGCGGTAATTCTTCACTATGTAAAAACTCAATCTGGAGCAGAATTATTAAGTAAAACCACAACTATACCAGAAGAAGTAGAGAAACAAAGAACAAAGAAAAAATTTACTATTCCAATGTCAGATGAACCCGGTAATTACGATAAAGATGAATTAAAAGAATTATTAATAAATTATTTTAAAAAAGATCTAAAGACACCTCGAAGAATTAAAAATGTCCTTTTACCTGAATGTCTAAAAAAAGGCACGGTTACTAGAGAGGAATTAAAGCAAGCATTTTTAGATTATAATGAACCAAATGCAGAAAAAAATAAAGGATATTTTGTATCATTAATTTCAAATCAAATTGGAATGGAAAAAAATGATTTTCTAAGGCAAATTATCTCTTATGATTATCCAAATCATTCATGGGAGAAAGATAATTATAAAATCCGTGATGAATATATAGATTTTGTAAAAGAATTAATTGATAATAATTAGAGGACCCAACGTCACATAACAGAGTGTTCCAGCTTTGGCTAAAAACCAGCCAGCCCTGTCGGGACATGCCTTCTGTTACGATGTTTGCAAAAGTTACTGATGAAACAAACCGGAAGCAAATTTTAAGCAAACATCGTAACAGGCCGAGGGGCACAGGCACGTCGGGAACACTCGGGACGTTAGCCGAAATTGTCATGTAAAAATAATTATAAGGATATTTTAAACTTAGAATAAGGGAAGTGTTATAAAAATGGGATTCTTAAAAGAACAATTAAATGATAGCTGTTTAGATGAAATTAACGAGATAGAAAGAAAAGTTAAAAAAATATGGTCAAATCCATTATTGCCTTGGTTTACAGACCATGGGTTATCACATTCTGAGCAAATCATATCTAATGCAAATCAAATCATCTCTTATTTGTCAAAGCATAATAATTTTAGTTTAAATGAGGATGAAATTTTTATATTTTTAGCTAGTGCTTATTTACATGATATTGGAATGCAATATTTAAATGTAGATGAAATTAGCATAGAAGATCTTACGGATAATGAATATGAAAAAATTAGAAAGAAACATGCATTAAAAACAGAAGAATTAATATTAAAAAGAAAATTTCCAGTTCCAGATGATAAATCAATGTCATATTCATTAGGACTTGATTCTTTAAACAGAGGATATATACAAGCTATATCGACTTTATGTTCTGGTCATTCTTCTACTAATTACAAAGATGTTTATAATAAAATAAAACAAAACCCACTAATTGTAAATAATAAAAAAATTAAAGGTGATTTATTGTTAGGACTATTATTGATATGTGATGAATTAGATATATCAATGATTAGAACTGATGAACGAAAATTTTCAACTTTTAATCCTAGTTCTTATTCTTATATGCATCATTTCAAACATTTATATGTGAAGTATATTGGAATTAACGGACCAAAAATTGAGATAGTATATGAATTTCCAGAAAAATTTTCTTCTTTTGCGGTTTATCTTTATACAATAGTTCAAGATAAAATCAAGATTGAACTTAAACGTTTTAATTCTGTTTTAGAAGACAGAAATTTACCGAAATTTGATAATGAAATACAAAGAAGCACTCAATTTAATGAACTACTTCCTTTTCCAGATAAAGAAGTTCTAAAGAAGTTTAAAAAAGAATGTGAAAAATTTGAAGGACCAACTTTAAAAAATAAAGTACAAAATCCGGCTTATTCACCAAGTGATGACCCTTCATATTTATATCGTTTAGATTTAAATGAAAATGACATTAATTCAATAAATTGTGAATTTGAATATATTAGTAATTTTTCTCAAGAGAAATTACTAACCCATAAAACAATAACAGATTTAAAACTTTATCTTTTAGATAATTCTGATGATATTTCGACAAGAATAAAATTAGCTTGGGGATATATTAAATTAAACAAAAAAACAGAAGCTTTAGAAGAATTATATATATTAGATAAAAAGCACGGTGATTATAGAGCAAAAATATTACAAAAAATGATAAATAATAATGAAATTGAATTATTAGCTTCACTAAATACATTAGAATTCGTGACTTGTGCATATATTGATCATGATTTGCCAGAAGAAATTGAATTAAAAATCATTATCCTTGATAAAAAGAATAAAAACAATAAAAAAGTAATTAATTATAAGTCAAATGGAGTCATTTTACCTGAAGGTGATTACTCTAATAAACAAGCTAATATTCTTTTAAAAAATGCAGAAGAAGGTAAAGAATATATTTTAAATTCATTTTCTATAATGCAAACTTTATTAAATAAAAATAGTAAGCCAATAATTGATTATGGAAATGTATTATTAGAATATAATAATATCAAATTATAAATGATTTTGATATTATAAAATTTTTGTATGTTATTTCTACTGCATCTTGACAACTTCGGCTAACATGGGATTGGCGTCATGCCTTCTGTCATAAAGCTTGCAGATTAACCAATCAAAGATATGAAAACGCAAGCTTTACGCCAGTTCCTGCGGAACCAGTCACGAGCGCAAATCCCAGGGACGTTATACGAAATAGCTTTTAATATATTAATACTTTTAAAAAACTATTAGATTTGACGTAATGTATTTTTTTATGGGAGGGAAAAAATTGACTTTACATCTAGAAACAGAATACTTTTGTGAAAATTGTGGGTCTTTTTATATACCTTATGAAGAAAATATTGATTGCCCTAAATGTTCAGTAAAAAGCAACATTGTTTTGAAGGGATTTTACAATGATATTTATCGATCTTGTTTGATTAATATTAAACAATATAAAAGTTTTGTTCCACCTTCTTTTGCAATAATGCACCAGTCTGATTCAATTCAATATTTAATTTTCAATATTCTTAATTATTGTATTAAACATAATTTAACTAATTATTTAAAAAACGACTATAATATAGAAATAAATATTGATAGGATAAAAAAGGAATTCAACATTTGTACAAAAAATTTTAAGAAAAAATTTGATTGGGAAAAGGTAAAATATGTTGAAAATTATTGGTTTGATTATATTAAAATACTATCAATAAAAATTTTAGCTGATTTATTTAAGAAAAATAAAAAATTATTAATGGAGACATTCACTTTAGAAGAAAAAGAATCTCTAGAAAATTTAAGTATAAGGGAGTTTGAACTTAATTCTACTAGTGCTCTTGAGAGACGATTTCATACTAAATCCGGAAATAGAGATGAATTTTTTAATAGATTTAATCAGTTATCATATTTACCAGATTTTTATATATATTTTGATTGGCTTTGGAAACAATTTGGATTCGAAACAGTACCCAAAATAAGAAAACAAACTAAAATTAATTCTTTTTTAGGTTTTCTTTTTGGAAAATTCATAAATATTGACATAAAATATTCTTTTAAAAATGAAAATTTATTTAAAAAAGAAAAATTTTTGGTAAGAGAATTTAGAATAATATGTTATTCAATAGTTATCTTAAATCTATCTAATAAAAAGTTGATTCAAGAAAGGCTTGGTAGAGAAATTTTAATACAATATACATATGATCCTTATAAAAAATATCCAATAGATTATTTTGACAAACCTGAAAATATAATGGAATATTATACTGAGGGAATTTCTGAATATAAAAAATACAATAGAAATAATTGGGATAAGTGTTTTATGAATAGAGCAGCACAAACTTTATCAAAAGAATCATTAGCAAATGAAGATAAGTTATTATTTGATAAACATAAATGGGAAAAAGGATCTAAAAAAATTTTTTATCATAAAATGAATCCACTATTAGAATTAGAAAAGTTAGTTCAAAAAATTAGCACCCAAAAAAATAAATCGATAGAACAAAAGATTGATATGTTATATAAAAAATAAAGTTATATTTTTAATACTTTGCTGAAAAAAAGCAACTTCGTATAACATGGGATTAAAGATGTCGCTACGCTCCATTGCAAATTCATTTGGTAAGGGCGGTCGCCCTAAACCTCATGAACTTCTTAAATCCCAGTAACGTTAGACGAAAGAGCCCCAACAATAAAATCTTATAAGTTAGAGGTGAATTATGAATTTAAGTCATAAAGTAGACCCATATGGAAATAAAAATTTTTCATATGAAGGTGAAGGAATCTTATTTACTAAAGATGGTAAAAAACACAAAGCTGAATTTTATGCTACACAACTAGAAACTGGAGAATCACTTATAGCTTTTTCATTTTCAAATAATTATATAAACTTTGATGATTCATCTAAAGAACTATCAATTGAAAAATTTTTGGGAACTACTAAAGAGAATTGGGACATAAAAGCTATAGCACCATTTGATGCAGTTTTTTTTAATCCAGAAATACCCTCTGATTTTTTCGGCAATTGTGATTTATTTCATAGTAGAAAAATAGAAATAATTAAAACAAAAAAATATACATTAGATAAATATGTATTTGGAATAACTAATTTTAAATTTGGAATTACATCTAACCATGAACAAAAATTTTCTCTTGAGGATGGAATAGATGTAAATATTAAAAAGAAAAATAATTACAGTGATATTATTCATAATTTAAAAATATCTAAAGGAATTAATGTTACTGCTGAAATTGCGATAGAAAATAGCAATGACAATGGTTTTGATGATATTACTAAAATAATAGATGACTTATGTTATTTATTATCTTTGGCTCGTGGTACAAAAATCCAATGGGTATATTGCAAAGAGATAAATAAAAAAGGGGATATTTGCAAAGTTAAACATTTTAATCATGTTACTAAACCATATGTATTTTTGGAAGTTATTGATGTAAATAGTACAATGCTAATTTCCGAATTTATAGATAAAACCTATAATAATTATTTAATTAGAGGTGAAGAGTTTAATTTAGATAAAGGAACAATTGATGCATATTTAGACGCAAGAACAATGCATGATTTTTTAGAGTTAAGAGGTTTAAAAGTGGCTATTGTTTTAGAAATGATAGTTAATTCATTTTCAAATAATAATAAAGGAATAGATAATATTATATCAGAAGATATGTATAATTCTATTGCGGAAGAATTAAAAATCTGTTTCAAAAATAAATTAGAAGATTTGAATTTAAATTCTAATGAGATTCAAGCATTTACCGGTAAGAATAAATTGAAACAATTAAATAGAAGATCTTTTATCAGCTTAATAAAAAAACTATTTAAATATATAAAGTTAGATTTTGATTATAAAGAAATAAATTTGTTCAAAAAAAGCAGAAATCACTTAGTTCATCAAGGAAAATTTTATAGCCAAGTCAATTTTGGAGGTACACCATTTTCGGATCCAACGGAAGAGTATTTTTTTATGATAAATATGCTAGATAAAATTTTACTAAAAATAATAGGATATAGTGGCGAATATATCGATTGGTCAACTCCCGCGAATCCAAAAAAATGTTATTTAGAATAATAGATCAACTTTTAAAAAAAGGGGCTCCATCGTCTAACATGTGATTGGCGTCATGCCCTCTGTCATAAAGCTTGCATTTAAACTAATCACGGATACGAAAACGCAAGCTTTACGCCAGTTCCTGCGGAACCAGGCACGAGCGCAAATCCCAGTAACGTTATCTGAAATTGCACTTAAAATTTGAGGTGATAGTAATGTTTATTCCGATACATCAATTAAATTTATACAATACTAAAGAAAGAATAAAATATAGTGATAGATGGGAGCCAATAAATGGAGGCGAAGAAGCTTATAAACTCGTGTTAGAAAAGATTAGAAATGGTGCAGGCGAAGATTTTCTTCAAAAGGAATATGAATATGGGATATTAAAGGACTTTTTAGATGATATGTATGATTTAAGAGGGATAACGATTACTGGAGAAGAAATTGATTTCCCCAAAAAAGATAATTTTGAAAATATGGATTTTTCTTATTCACATTTTTATCATAGTGAATTTAAAAATGGATATTTTCGTTGTTCCTTTAAATTTGCCAAATTTCATAAAGTTACTTTTCACAATTGTATTTTTCATAATAATGTATGGTTAGGGGCAAAATTTGAAAAATGTAAATTTATTAATTGTGATTTTATTGAAGGCTGTAAATTAATAAACTGCAGTTTTTCTAATACAAAATTTAAACATTTTTTTACAGAAGAAAATTTGTTTTCAGATTGTAAATTTAATTCTACAGTAAATATTGAGGAACCTGTTACATATTTTGTTGCACATAAACGATCGAAGAAATCAGAGTATAATTATTCATTTTTGAGTGATTTTTATAATTCTATCCGGCAAGCATTTAAAGCAGCTAATGTTTACGATAAAGAAAGAAAATATTTTTTTAAATCAAAACAAGCAGGAACAAATCATAACAATAATGGATTAATAGATTATTTATATAAAAAATTTTTAATAGAATTATTAACTGGTTATGGAATTAAACCTTTTAGAGCATTTGGAGCTGGGATATTAATTATTACTGTTTTTTCTTTTGTTTATTATTTTAATTTAAACAGTATAAGTCAGTCATTCTTAACAAGTGTTAGTGCCTTTTTCACTTCAGGAGATTATCCAGCCTCTTTCTTTCTAGATTATAAGATATTATATGTAACTGAAGGAATTTTTGGATGGTTTATTTTAGGTTTATATTTAACTACACTTGTAAATGTTTGGTTTTCTGAAAGGTAGAAGTGCAACTTCAGATAACAGAGTATTCCCGTGACGCCAAAGACCGGCTATCCTTCGGACATGCTCTCTGGCATGCCTTTTGCAAAGAGTGGCAAAAGGCATGCCAGGCCTAGGGCACGAGCACGTCGGGAATACTCGGGACGTTATGCGCAATTTCTTAGGAGGTTAATTATGAAAGCAGATAAAAAGAACATTATTAAAAATAGAAAAGAGTATTTTGAAAAAACATTGGGTGAAAAGAGTAATGATAATAATAAAGATGAAACTTTTTTGGATGAAGACGAAAATAAAAATCTTAAAAAAAGACAAAAGAAGGCCTTAGAAAAGTCACTTGATATAAGAAAATTTGAAATTGAATTATATTGGAAAAGAGCCACATATTTTTGGGCATTTATTGCAGCCTCTTTTGCTGGATATTTTACAATACTTAGTAAAAGTATAACGCGCAAAGATACATCACTTTTAATTTTGGGGATACTGGGATTTGTTTTCTCATATAGTTGGTATTTTGTTAACAAAGGAAGCAAATTTTGGCAAAATAATTGGGAAAGACATGTTGATTATTTAGAAGATGAAGTTATAGGAAAATTGTATAAAACAGTTCGTTATTCAAATAAAATAAGTTTTTTAAAACCAACACGTGAATTTCCAATGTCTGTATCAAAAATAAATCAGATATTAAGTTTTTTTATTTCGTTGTCATGGTTGGTACTAATATTTATACCATCATATCAGATTTATAAAAAACATAAATTTGTTTTAACAACAAAAGTTTGGGACATTATTATTATAGAAATTATTCTTTTAATAATTATTACACTACTATTTTATATATTCGGAAGAAGTAATATAAGTAATTACGAGAACACAAAAGATACTAAATTTATTATTAGAGAACGTGAGTAATTTGGAACTTTAAAAAAGTAAAAAAAGATAGAAACTGCGCATAACATGGGATTGCCGTTAGGCTAAAGAACAAGCCTACCCTTCGAGACATGCCTTCTGTCACAAAGCTTGCAATCTCAGGCAGCAAGAAATTTAAAGGCAAGCTTTCCGCCAGGCCTAAAGGCACAGGCACGTCGGAAATCCCAGGGACGTTATCTGACATTTGCCGATTAGTAGATTGCGAAACAAAAAACCTCCTGATTAATGAATTCAGAAGGTTTATCATTCTATTGAATTTGTATTATTTTCAAGCCATAAAGTTAGTTCTTTTTTTGATAACTGACCAGAAGATACCTGGATCATCATTTTATAGGCTTCTTTCTCAGAAGCTGTAATTTCTAGACCATTTTTTTGTAAAAAAGTATCCATAGCTACAAAAGCTATTCTTTTATTTCCATCAATAAATGGATGGTTATTACAAAGATGATAGCCATAAGCTGCTGCCATTTTTAACAATGAATCGTGCAAATATTCACCCTGGTAAGTTGCTTTAGGTTGTTCAAGAGCTGAATCTAATAAATTTTCATCTCTAATACCAAAACTACCACCATAAATTTTAACAAGTTGTTCATGGAAAAAAAGAATTATGTCTTTAGGTATAAATTTAATGTCATTCATTTAGCTAATTCCTTAAGAGTATTTTTATATTTTTGGTTAGTCTTATCAAAAGCTTTAGCCCATTCTTCAAATTCTGGATTAAAAGGGGTTACTGTAAAACCATCTTCATTTTCAATGATATGAAGTTCTTCCCCTTCTTTAAGATTATATTTTTCTTTAAGCTCTTTAGGAATAGTAAAGCCATAGCTGTTACCAACTTTTCTTAATTTTATAGTTTTCATAGTTTATCACCTCGACTATATTATAACATTTGTATTACTAAAAAGAAAGCAGGTAAAAGAAAAAGAATAAATAATTATATAAAGAGAAGTTCAAAAGAAGCAAACGATCAGATAACATGGGATTAGCGCCATTCCTTCTGTCATAAAGCTTGCAATAATAGCAGCAAGAAATATTGAAGCAAGCTTTACGCCAGTGCCTGTGGAACCAAGCACGAACGCAAATCACAGTAACGTTATACGACATTAAGTCCTTGGTTTTATATTATTTGGTAACATAATTTAATTTGTGTTATTATTATTATAATATCATATAAAAAACGGAGGTTATAATAATGTCCCAATATACGGTTATTACTGGTGATGTAATCAAATCAAGAAATTATAATAATATAAATAAAATACTAAACGAAAGACTCAAAAATATTAAATATCCAGAGAACACGCTTGTTCCATTAAAAATCTCAAGAGGAGATGAAATTCAGGCTGTTTTTAAAGGACATATGTCATTTCCTAAATTTATAAGGCAAATAAGATATAAATTATTAAATTTAGATATACGTTTTGGAATAGGATTTGGAAATATTGATGAAAAAAGTGATGAAATAAGTTCCTGGAGTATGAATGGACCTGCATTTTATTATGCAAGAGAAGCTTTGGAGAGCATTGAAAAAGATAATATATATAAGACAAGATTTAAAAGTAATAACCAAATTGATGAAGCAATAAATACCATACTATATTTGATTGATACTTTTCAATCAGACTGGACAGATTCCCAATGGGAAGCTATATATTATTATGAAGAAAAGGGTACATATAAAGAAGCTGCTCAGGAATTAAATATTGCTTTTCAAAATGTAGAAAAAAGATGTAGGGCTGCTAAATGGAAAGAAATTAATTTTGCTGAAAGAAGTGTTAATAAAATAATAAAAAAATTTATACTGTCAGAAGGTGATTAACAAATGAATTTACTTTTATTAGGAATAATTTCTCATTTAATGAGCGATTTTATGTTCCAGTCAAATAAAGTTGTAAACTTGAAGATAGATAAAAATATAAAAGGATATTTTATTCATAGTCTTATAGTATTTACCTTTACTTTTTGTTTGACACTATTTTATGGTATTAATATTGCCTTTAGATTTGCTTTGATTATAAGTATTTCACATATTGTTTTAGATTACATAAAAGGGAAAATATCTATATGTTCTCCAAAAATAGAATTAGCCACTTTTATTACTGATCAATTGTTACATTTTCTTATCATATTTTTTGTTTGGAAACGTTTTATAAATCATCTTACGATACCTGTTTTCACAGCGTCAAATTCATTTGATTCGAATTTATTTAATTTTGATACAAGCATAAAGGAAGTATTAATATTAGTAATCGTTTATTTGATAGTTTTATTTGCAGGCGCAGTTTTGTTAGAGAAAATATTAAATATAATAGATATACAGATTGATAACCAGTCAGAAGGAATAAGTATGGGTAAATATATTGGAATTATTGAAAGAGCATTAATATTAACGTTAGTTACATTTGGTTCGACTTCATCTATTGGAATAATTTTTACTGCAAAATCTATTGCACGATTTAAAAAGTTTGATGATAAAAAACATTTTGTCGAATATTATCTTCTGGGTACTTTATCCAGTATATTTATTGCTTTAATAGGAGGATTATTTTTAAAAAATTTATTTAATTAAATTATTTCACCGTATATAAGGTGTATTATTAAAATTCACCGTTAAAAGGGTGAAAATCATTATTTCACCTAATATAGGGTGAAGTCGGATTTAACGTCGTATAACACAGTGTTCCCGTGGACGCCCACAGAACGGGCCACACCCGTTTAGGACATGCCTTCTGTTACGGTATTTGCGAGAGTTACTGATGAATTTAACCGGTAGCAAATATCAGACAAACATCGTAACAGGCCCGAGGCACAGGCACGTCGGGAATACTCGGGACGTTATCTGATATTGAGCTAACCAATAATGCTTATCTATAATAAAAATTTATATTTTCGTTTACCATGTATGATTCTTCTGATTTCAACAATTTTATCTTTTTCAAATACTACATAAAACACAAGATAACTTCCTATAACAAGTATCTGGTAGCCTTTATAAATTAAATTTTCATCGTCTGGCTTTTTACCTTTGTAAGGAAAATCTTTTAACTGTGATATATTTTCATCAATCTTGTCTAAAAAGTTTAATGCTGCCTCAGGAACTTCTATTTGTATATATGAAATAATTTCATTAAGATCCTTTTTGGCAGCTGGAAGATAGATAACTTCATATTTTTGTGAACTACTCATTTAATTTCTTCCTCATTTGCTTCATTAAATCATCATGGGAAGTAGTAGGAGCATTATTTTCACTTTCTTTTTCAGCTTCTCCTAATTTTTTATAAAGTTCTAAAAGTGCCTGTTGCTTTTCAAATTGAGCAATACTCATAACAACCATATCACCACGACCATTTTTCGTTAAAAAAACAGGTTCTCCATTTTCATGACAAACTTCGGATATTTCTTTAAAGTTATTTCTTAAGTCAGAAACAGGTCTAATAGTTGGCATAAAATCATCCCCTTTCTTGTTTTTATATCAATATTATATCATAATTATGATAATAAATACATAATATAATGATAAATAGCTAAAAAAATAATAATTTGCAGGGATTATTTTCTTTAGCTTTAATTTTATTATAATGACTTTTTTAAAATAAAAATATAATCGCTCAACGATCAGATAACATGGGATTAGCGCCATTCCTTCTGTCATAAAGCTTGCAATAATAGCAGCAAGAAATATTGAAGCAAGCTTTACGCCAGTGCCTGC
>NZ_QPJE01000010.1:0-25773 GCF_003337245.1 Halanaerobium sp. MA284_MarDTE_T2 | reverse complement strand
CGATCAGATAACATGGGATTAGCGCCATTCCTTCTGTCATAAAGCTTGCAATAATAGCAGCAAGAAATATTGAAGCAAGCTTTACGCCAGTGCCTGCGGAACCAAGCACGAACGCAAATCACAGTAACGTTACATGAAATCCCTAGTTGTTTTTTGAAAAAATAGCTAGAAATTCCGTTGGACTTAAAGATTTTACATTACCTTTTTTAAAATCATCGAGATTTCTGGTTATTATATAATCGATTTCATTTTCATAAGAACTAACATCTATAACAGCATCTTCAAAATCGTTAATTTCTGAATTTAAAGATTTTCTTAGTATAGTTTCAGTTATAGGAATTAATTTAAACATGTCTAAGAACTCATTTAATACAAATTTCACTTTCTGTGAATCACTATAATTTTTCATTAAAAAATAAGCCAAAGTTGTAATTTCATGAGCACATAAATATCCCTGAATCTTATTTGCATTACACAATTCAATTATTTGAGCAGCTTGTTTATGCTTATTACGTTTGTTTAGAAAATCAAGGAGAACATTTATATCAATTGTAATTTTTTTCATGAAAAACTCTCCTTAAATCTTTTTTATCAGGAATAGGTTTATTTTCAAAAGTACCATAAAGTTTTTCTATTCTTTTTTGCAGTTTTTGTTCTTCAAAATCTTGTTCCTTGTTCTTTTTTAGTTCAATAAGATATTCTTCAACAATATGTGAGATGGATTGATGAGTTTCTTTTGAAAAATCATGAGCAAATTCAATAAGATCATCATTAATACTTAAAGTTAATTTCTTTTTCATTAAAATCACCTCTTTACGTAATTAATTATATCATAACACGTAATAGAGGTCAACTTTATAACCGGGACTTCATATAACATGGGATTGGCGCCATGCCTTCTGTCATAAAGCTTGCAGGTTAACCAATAACGGATATGAAAACGCAAACTTTACGCCAGTTCCTGCGGAAACAGGCACGAGCGCAAATCCCAGGGACGTTATGTGACATATCATAAATCAAATAAACTCTTTTTTATTTTCATAAAATATATATTTGAAAATAATTGCAATATAAAGCGAATTATATTATAATAAAATGTATAAAATGAAAATAAAAGAGAGGATGATCTAAATGAAACCTTTTAAACCATTTGAATTACCAATAGAAGAACAAATAAATCCTATGGAATTTTATAATGAACTAATTAATGCAAGCACAAATGTAGGTAAATATCAGGTTATGTTAAAAAAATCTAAAGTTAATGAGTATTTTCTTATTACTCCCTTTAGTTTACAGGAAGCTGTACAGTCCAGCAAAATCGAAGGTACACAAGTAACTTTTGATGAAGTTTTAGAATTTGATATTGATAAAAATGAAAAAAACAATAATGCTCAGGAAGTTTTGAATTATTATGATGCATTAAACTATGGTGAGAATGCTTTAGAAAAATATCCTATATCAACACGTCTATTCAAAAAATTACATGAAATTTTAATGAGTAATGGTGTTAGAGGTCAAAATAGAGCTCCTGGAGAATATCGTTCTATTCAAAATTTCATAGGCCCAGAAGGATGTACTTTAAAAACAGCTACTTTTGTGCCACCTCAGCCACAATTAGTCGATTCCTATATGTCTAACCTAGAAAATTATATTAATAATCCCAATGATAATTTACAATCTTTAGTCAGGATAGCAATAATACATGCTCAATTTGAAACCATTCATCCATTTTTAGATGGTAATGGTAGAATTGGTCGTATATTAATCCCGCTGTATTTATATGATGTAAATCTCATAAATTCTCCCAATTTATTTATCAGTGAAGTATTAGAAAAAGATAAGCACAAATACTATAGATTGCTGAATGGAACAAGAAAAGAGGGTAATGGTTGGAATGAATGGATTAAATTCTTCCTGCAAAGTGTAAACAAACAAGTACTCAAAAATATTGATCTAATTGAAGAAATTGATAATCTATATGAAAGAGATTTAGAAAATGCAATGAATTTAATAAATAGTACTAATGTAGTAGATCTAATTAAAGCGATGTTTCAAAAGCCTATATTTAATGTGAAAACAATTAGTTCTTTAACAGGGATACCTGATACAACTTGTAGAAGATATCTTAATACTCTTGAGGAAGAGAAGGTAATATTTTCAGATAATAAAATGAGAAATAGAAAATATTATTACTATAATTTACTTGATTTATTAAGATAAAAACCATGATACGTCACATAACATGGGATTGCCGTTAGGCTAAAGAACAAGCCTACCCTTCGGGACATGCCTTCTGGCACAAAGCTTGCAATAATAGCAGCAAGAAATATAAAGGCAAACTTTGTGCCAGGTCCTACGGACACGAGCACGTCGGGAACCCTCGAAACGTTATGTGACATTGAGCTAACTGAAAATATTATTTTATAATAAAAATTTATATTTTCGTTTACCATGTATGATTCTTCTGATTTCAACAATTTTTTCTTTTTCAAAAACTACATAAAAAACAAGATAACTTCCTATAACGAGTATCTGGTATCTTTTAGAATTTAAATTTTCATCGTCTGGCTTTTTCCCTTTGTAAGGAAAATCTTTTAGCTGTGATATATTTTCATCAATCTTGTCCAAAAAATTTAATGCTGCCTCATGAGCTTCTATTTGTATATATGAAATAATTTCATTAAGATCCTTTTTGGCAGCTGGAAGATAAATAACTTCATATTTTTGTGAACTACTCATTTAATTTCTTCCTCATTTGTTTCATTAAATCATCATGGGAAGTAGTAGGAGCATTATTTTCACTTTCTTTTTCAGCTTCTCCTAATTTTTTATAAAGTTCTAAAAGTGCCTGCTGTTTTTCAAATTGAGCAATACTCATAACAACCATATCTCCACGACCATTTTTCGTTAAAAAAACAGGTTCACCATTTTCATGACATACTTCAGATATTTCTTTAAAGTTATTTCTTAAATCAGAAACAGGTCTAATAGTTGGCATAAAATCATCACCTTTCTTGTTTTGATATCAATATTATATCATAATTATGATAACAAATACATAATATAATGATAAATTGATAAAAAATTAATAATTTACAGGAGTTATTTTCTTTAGCTTTAATTTTATTATAATGACTTTTTTAAAAATATAATCACTCAACGATCACATAACATGGGATTGGCGTCATGCCTTCTGTCATAAAGCTTGCGGATTAACCAATTACGGGTATGAAAACGCAAGCTTTACGCCAGTTTCTAACGAAATCAGGCACGAGCGCAAATCCCAGGGACGTTTTTATTAATATAGTCACCAATCCCATAAACACACTCATTTAAGTATTATTTGAGTATATTTATATACATATGAACATATTTATGCTATAATAAACATAGTCATTTGTTGTTTAATGAATATGTTTAAGAAAGGATGAGTATATTGTGATGTCATTTAAAAATGATAGATTAAAAAAGTTAGATATACCAATGAATATTGTTAAATTAATTGGAAAAATAAATGAATATAAGGGTAAACAGGACTTATATATAGAACAATCCCCACAAATTTTAGACAAACTTCAAGAAGTTGCTGTTATAAAAAGTACAAAAGCATCAAATAGTATTGAAGGAATTGTAATTACTGATAAAAGACTAAAAGAAATAATGAAAGATGATACTAATCTTAGAGAAAGATCAGAAGGAGAAATAGCAGGTTATAGAGATGTTCTAAATACTATTCATACCTCTTATGAGGCAATACCCGTAACTTCAAATATAATTTTACAGTTACATCGAGATATGTATAAATATATATCTGAAAAAGGTGGAAGTTGGAAAAGTCAGGATAATATTATTGGTGAAATCCTTCCTAATGGTGAAAAATTTGTTAGGTTTAAACCGGCTGCTGCATCAAATACTGCTGCCGCTATGGATTCTCTTTGTAACTTTTTGAATAACGAAATGCAGGAAGAGAACATAGAACCATTAATCCTAATTGGAAGTTTTATCTTAGATTTTCTCTGTATTCACCCTTTTAATGATGGAAACGGAAGAATATCAAGATTATTAACATTACTATTATTATATAAATATGATCATAAAGTAGGTAGATATATAAGTTTAGAAAAAATTATAGAGGATAGTAAATTGAGTTATTATGAAACATTAAATAAATCTTCCATAGGCTGGCATGAAGGAAAACACAACTTATTTTTTTGGTTAGAATACTTTCTCGGAACACTTTTAGCAGCCTATAAAGAATTTGAAGAACGTGTAGGTATGGTAAAATCAAAGAAAGGTAATAAAAGCTATAGGGTTGAACAAGCTGTAAAAAATATTATCGGTACTTTTTCCAAAGATGATATTAGAAATGCCTGTCCTGATGTTTCAGATTCAACTATTGATAGAGTATTAAGACAGCTAAAAAAAGATAATATAATTGAAGTTCTTGGTAAAGGCAGAAGTGCTAAATGGAAACGCTTAAAATAAAAAGTACGTCATATAACATGGGATTAAAGGTTCCGCTGCGCTCCATGCAAATTTATTCTGCAAGGGCAAGTCACCCTAGACCTCATAAACTTCTTAAATCCCAGGGACGTTATATGAAACCGCAGCTAATGCTTAAATAACTAAAAACTTGTTGCATAAAAAAAACAGTACTGCAAAACTTTCAGCACTGTTAATTAAATCTAATTTCAAGTTTTTTACCAAGTGCGTGAGCAACTTTATCAAGAAATTCAACACTCGGATTATAATCATCATTTTCTAGTCTGGAAATAGCAGACTGTTTAGTTCCAATTCTATCTGCTAATTCTTTCTGAGTTAAATTATTTTCTATTCTATACCTAATTATTTGTTTTTTTATTTCATACATAACATTCAGCTTTTCATATTCTTCTTTAACTTCTTTAGATTCAAAAAGTTCATTCTTAAGATCTTTGTGATCTATAAATTCCATTTTGTTTCACCTCACTTTATAGAGTTAAATCTATTAAGAGCAATATCTATTTCTCTTTGTGGAGTTTTATTAGATTTTTTCTTAAAAATATGCAAAAGAACAAAGATACCATCCTTATAATTTAAGAAGAAGACCCTAAATATATTAGAACTATACTTTATCCGTAATTCCCAGAGATCATCATATCCCTTTAACTTTTTAAGATGTGGCATACCAAGAAATAGACCAAATTCTTCTAGAAGTTCTATTTCTCTTAGAATTTTAGCTTTTTCTTTAGCTGACTGTTCTTTAATAAATTCAATTACTGGAGATTTATTATTTTCTGCATAATACTTAATCTTATACATAATCTATTCACTCTAATTTCTAAATTTATTATATCACATATATGTTATAAAAGGAAGAATAATTTTAAAGTCTTTGTTTATATAAAGACATTTGGCGAATATATGCAGGAATTTTTTTCTTTTACATGAAGTAAGTTAATAATTGACAAATTAATAGACAAAGCTACGGCATCATATAACATAGGATTGGTGCCATGCCTTCTGTCATAAAGCTTGTAGTCCAACCAATAACTGATATGAAAAAGCAAGCTTTACGCCAGTTCCTGGCGGAAACAGGTACATCGCAAAACCCAGAGACGTTATCTGAAATATTATGATTAGTTTTTAATATCAACTATGATTCATAGCCTTTTGTGTTGGTTGAAACATAAATAATATACATGCTATATGCAAAATTTCTCACTAAAATCATACACATAATTTACTTAATGTGTTATAATAATAAGTAAAGAATGTAAAGAAAGTAAAAGGGGGAAATAAATATGGAACTTGCTAGAATCTCTTCAAAAGGTCAGATTACTATACCAATTGAAATTAGAAAGAAATTGAATTTAAAAGAAGGAGATAAAGTATTATTTGTTGAGGAAGGCGAGAATATTTTTGTTTTAAATGCTTCATTAGTTGCTTTAAAAGAAATACAACAAAACATGAAAGGCGAAGCAGAAAAACAAGGATTTAATTCAGAGGAAGATGTAAACAAATTTGTAGAAGAAATAAGAGAAGAGAAATTGGAGGATAAATATGAGAGTGATGATTGATACAAATATATTTATTTCTTCTATTTTATTTCCAAATTCATTACCAGCTAGATTAGTAGAAGATGTATTATATAAACATAATCTTGTTCTATGTTCTCAAATTATTGAAGAACTTCATGAGGTTTTTAATAGAAAATTTAATAATAAGATTAAAGATCTTGAGAGATTTTTGTCTTGCTTAAGTTATGAATTAGTATATACACCATTAAAAATAAATAAAGACAATTATCCTGAAATTAGACACGAAAAAGACTTACCGATATTAGTATCTGCTATTTTATCAGATATTGATTGTTTTGTTACAGGCGACAAGGATTTTTTTGATGTTGAAATTGAGAGACCTGAAATAGTTTCGGCGAAGAAATTTTTAAAGAGTTCAAAATAAAGTTTATAAGTTTAAGAACGCATAATACAGCAGCTAACAGAGTATTCCTGTTACGCCAAAAACCGGCTACCCTTCGGGACATGCTCTCTGTCATGCTTTTGCAAAAACAAGCAAAAGTCACGCCAGGCCTTCGGCACGAGCATGTGGGGAACACCAGGGACGTTATACGGCATTGGGCTAAGTAATTACTGCTACTGGAACATCAATACTTTTAGCTGCTCTAACTAATCTTTTATCTAAAGTTACTAAAGCAGCATTTTTACGCCTGCTTGTAACTAAATACACAGCGTCATAAGTAGGATGACTTATCTTGCATGAAAGTGGCAAAGCTTCTTCAAAAATGTCTTTGGCATCAATAAACTGATCTACCATTTTATAAAGATATTCAATTTTTCTCATAATATCTTCTTTGCTATAATCTTGATATTCATGATATTTCCACAATGTATTACTAGCTTCATAAATAAAAAGAGAAGGAGCAATTACCCAGTCTGCCTCATTTAATATATTTATGATTTCTTGTTGTCTTTTACCACCCATCACTATTTCAACAGCTGCACTTACATCAATTGTAATTCTCATCTTTCACGATCCTCTCTAACTAATTTTACAGGATCTAATATTTCTTCATCTTTCTGTTCTTGACTGGTTTCTTCCTGTATTTTTTTTAAAAGTTGTTGACGACGTTTTTTGTTTTCTTTTTCTATATTTAAAGCTTTTTCCAATAAAACTATTGTTTCCTGGGTAATACTCCTTCTGTCGGCTTCAGCTAATTGGACAATTTCTTGATAAAGATGTTCTGGTAAATCTCTCACTTGTAAAGATGGCATAATAAAAACCCCTTTCATCTAATAATTAATCTTTTATTCTATTTATATTATATCACTTAATATCATTGCATGCAATATGCATGTATAATGTTTATGACATTTATGCAGGTACTTTTTTCTATTAAAAGAATTATATTATTAATGTTCTTATTATTAATGTTCTTAATTAATAAAGATAAGAGCAGAGCCCAACAGTCGTATAACATGGGATTGGTGTCATGTCTTCTGTCATAATGCATGCAATTTTTTGCATGCATTTTTTTGCATATATGAATATTTTTGCATGATTAAATAATCTGATTAATCTTAATCAATATATTTTTTTTAATAATTTAATATAAATATTAGCTATTATTACCTGATTATCCAATAAAGATATTTTTATAAAAAATTATATATTTAAAAGAATGAAATTTGGAATATATAATGCATTATAATATACAATGCATTATATTAATTTAGGTGCAGTTTAACTACATTTATTTTATCTTTTCCATTTTTTGAAAACCTTGAATCTAGAGGATTCTCGGCTAAAAGAAAAAAACAGTAAAATAGAATTTAATGGTAAAATATTAGTTTTTCATTTTGTTTTGTTTTTTGAAAATATATGATTATTTTATTTACGTCTTATATACTCTAAAATTGGACGTACTGTTCCCGAAAGTTTGAAAAGAAAATAGGGGTAAAAGCCCTTATATATAAAGGTTAATTAAGCCGAGAATCCTGTTTAAAACAGGGGGTGAGAAAAAAGAAGACTGCAAATTAAAATTCACATACTATTATTTGTTTTTAAATAACAAAAGGAGGATAAGTATGTCAGATAATGATATTAAAGGGTTAGATCCTAATGCATATGAAGAAATTCCTGGTGAAGAATATCAACCTTATGTTGCTGCAGAAACAGTCATGCCGGAATTTACTATTACTTCGATTATCCTCGGTATAATTATGACTATAATATTCGGTGCAGCAAATGCCTATCTCGGACTAAAAGTAGGTATGACTGTCAGTGCTTCTGTTCCAGCAGCTGTTATTTCGATGGGTGTCATTAGAGGTATTCTCAAAAGAGATTCTATACTTGAAAATAATATGGTCCAGACAATAAGTTCAGCGGGTGAATCAGTAGCAGCTGGTGTTATTTTTACTATACCAGCACTTATTATCTGGGGGGTAGATCCAAGTATATTTAAAATGTTCCTCCTTGCTCTGTTAGGAGGTTTGGTTGGAGTTTTGTTCATGATTCCACTCCGCAAACATTTAATTGTAGGCGAACATGGTAGACTACCTTATCCAGAAGGAACTGCTTGTGCAGAAGTTCTTGTTGCTGGTGAAAAGGGTGGAGTTGGTGCTAAAACAGTTTTTACTGGATTAGGTGTTGGTGCTTTATATAAAATTCTGGGTGAGGCAAAAGGATTTAATATCTGGCCAACAAGAGTAGAATGGGGTATCCCAGGGATCGAAGGTGCAGCTATAGGTATGGATATATTACCTGCTCTTCTTGGTGTGGGTTTTATCATTGGTCCCAGAATTTCTGCTCTTATGTTTTCCGGTGGTGTTATGGGTTGGCTTGTTTTCATTCCACTAATGACCTTGATCGGTAAATCTGGTACTCCAATTTATCCAGCCAATGTACCTATTTCTGAATTGGGTTATTGGGGTATCTGGGATAATTATATAAGATATATAGGTGCAGGTGCTGTTGCTTTAGGTGGTATTATTAGTCTAATTAAAGCTCTACCTACTATCTGGGATTCATTTAAAGCAGCACTATCTGGTCTGACTAAAAATGTAGATATTAAAAGCAACCGGACAAGTGAGGATTTACCTCTTAAATGGGTCCTATCTATTGCTGTAGCTATAATTATATTAATTGCCGTAATGCCACAAATACCGGTAGGTATCTGGGGAGCAATTTTTGTACTTATTTTTGGTTTCTTTTTTGTAACTGTATCATCTAGAATTGTTGGTATAGTAGGTAGTTCTTCCAACCCTGCTTCAGGTATGACAATTGCTACACTGCTTTTTACCACAGCTCTTTTTAAAGCTCTCGGCTGGAGTGGTGAAAGTGGTATGATTGCTGCCTTAAGTGTAGGAGCAATTGTATGTATTGCTATTGCAGTAGCAGGTGATACTTCTCAGGACTTAAAAACGGGTTTTCTTGTTGGTGCTACTCCACGAAAACAACAGCTGGGAGAAATGCTCGGCGTTTTAATTTCAGCTTTAGTTATTGGCTTTGTTCTTCTGCTTTTACATGAAGCATATACTATCGGCTCAAAAGATCTTGCTGCACCACAGGCAACTTTGATGTCAATGGTTGTTGAGGGAGTTATGAAGGGAACATTACCATGGACATTTATTTTTATTGGAGCTTTTTCAGCAGTTATTGTTGAATTATTTGGAATAAGATCATTACCATTTGCAGTAGGTCTTTACCTACCAATTCACCTTTCAGCACCAATTATCATAGGTGGTTTAATTAAAGGTATTCTCAATAAACAAAAAGATAAAAATCAGGAATCATTTGAACGAAGGCGAGAAAAGGGAGTACTATATGCTTCTGGTTTAATTGCAGGTGATGCTGTAATGGGAGTTGTCCTGGCTATATTTGCTTATTTTAAACTCAGTTTTGGATTTAGAGAAACTCCTCTTGGACCTATCTGGGGTTTAATTTTCTTTGCCAGTCTTGTCATTACTTTAATATATAATTCAATTTTAAGCAAAAATAATTCTAGTTCTATTAATGAGTAAATAATAAAATGTTCTGTTAATTCTTAACAGTTCATTCTATATTTATCAAAGTTTATATCTGACTGAGGTGGTTATAATATGGCTAAATTATTTAATAAAAAAGCAAAAGGCAACTTATATGAAATGATTCCCCAAAAAAAAGAAAATATTGAATGGAAAAAAGATTATAATAATGAACTAACTTTAATTATAAAAAGAACTAAGTGGATAGATAGATTATTTCAAAAAATTTTTAATACTCCTAAACAAACCACTCTTGAACTTGATGCTCTTGGTAGTTTTGTCTGGAAACAATGTGATGGTCATAAAACAATTGCTCAAATTGCTAAAAAATTGAGAAAAGAATATCCTCAAAAATCTTCCCCGGTTGAAAGTAGACTGATTACCTTTATAAGAATTTTAAAAAATAATGGACTAATAAAATTATATCCAGGCAAATAATCAAATGGGGTGATTATAAGTGATAAAAATAATACTTGGAATATTATTATTCGCAATAGCTACTGCTATTATATATGCCTGGGGATATGTAAACTCTCAGCGAAATTCACAAAAATTGCAGTATAAATTTAAAAATTTAGTTAAAAATAAAATTATTGCTATTTTAAAGAATAATAATAAAGTAGAAAGAAAAAAGCTAGAATCAGCTATTGAAGGCCTGGAAGTAAAAGGTGGTTTTTTTTCAGGAATAAGCTATAAAGTAACAGATCCCGAAAAAATACTTGAATCTATTTTGTATGAATTAGAAAGAAAAAACATTATTAAAATCATTGCTATAGAAAGAAAAGTGATTAAATATAAATTTTTAAGTAAGAGCTTGCTTTAATCAACTATAATGTTTCTAAACCCGTCAAAGATATTTACAAAATTTTTTTAATAGTATGGTAGATAGTTTGTGAGTTATTTGATATACTATTTATGCGGCTGATTTCCTTTCTTGGGTATTTATTTTTCATCAAAGATATTATATCAAAGAAGGAGATTAGCCGCATTTTTTATTTAGTTTTCTTGTAAAGTGGTGCTTAATATATATAAGTAGTAATAATTAGTAGATACTAATCTAGAGGTGAAACATGTTTAATATAACTAAAATGCTGACAGAATTTAATACTTATGGGGATCAGCTTCGCTATGATAAAGACTGCAGTAAATCCCCAATTGGTACCCGGCCTGGCCTGGGGCCTGTTGCTGCCTGGAATATTAATTCACAGTGTAATTTAAATTGCAAACACTGTTATTCAAATTCTACTGCAGTCAAAAAGGATGAAACTTTAAATACAAAAGAGGCCTTTTCTTTAATCGATCAGCTGGCCGATTTTAAAGTCCCAGTTTTACTTTTATCAGGCGGAGAACCACTTTTAAGACCTGATTTATTTAAATTGATTAAAAAGGCTAAAAGCAGAAATTTAAGGGTTGTAATTTCTACCAATGGAACTCTGCTGACAGAAAAGATGGTTAAGGAATTAAAATCTCTGGGAGTCAGCTATGTCGGGATCAGTCTTGATGGTCTAGAAGCTGTCAATGATCAATTTCGCGGCAAAAACGGAGCCTTTAACGCTGCTTTAGATGGAATTCGCAACTGCCAGAAACATGAGCAAAAAGTTGGACTTCGTTTCACCATTAATCAGGATAATTATCAGCAAATTGATGAGCTTTTTCAGCTGATTGAAAAGGAGAATATTCCCCGCATCTGTTTTTATCATCTGGTTTATTCAGGGCGTGGAGAAAATATTAAAGAAGCTGAATTGAATAACCTGGACAAAAAGATGACAATCGATAAAATTATTGACTGGACTCAGTATTTTATAGATCAGGGAGATCCCAGAGAAATATTAACAGTTGATAATCATGCTGATGGGGCCTACCTATATTTAAAAACTAAGGAAAATGACCCGGAGAGGGCTGAATATATCTACAGCCAGCTTTTAAAAAGTGGAGGTAACCGCAGCGGCAGTGCAATTGCCAATATTGATCATAAGGGAGATGTTTTTGCAGATCAATTTAGCCGTTTTAGAACACTGGGTAATATTAGAGAAAATAAATTTTCTGAGATCTGGCAGGATCAGAATAATGAATTTCTAAATAAAATGAGAAACAGAAAAGAACATCTTAAGGGTCGCTGTGCAGACTGCAGGTTTTTAGAAATCTGTAATGGTAATTTGAGAGCCCGGGCTTTTGCAGCTGATGATTTATGGGGAGCCGATCCCGGCTGTTATTTAAGTAAAAAAGAAATCGGAGGAGATATATAGATGAATATAATATCCTGGAATTCTACAAATCAATGTCATTTAAGCTGTCCTCACTGCTATCGTGATGCAGGAAGTGATATGGGGAAAGAATTAAATACCGCTGAAGCAAAAAGAATGCTGGATCAGATTAAAGCAGCTAATTTTCAGCTGATGATTTTTTCTGGTGGTGAACCACTCTTAAGGAATGATATTTTTGAGTTAATGGCTTATGCTTCAAAAATTGGACTTCGACCTGTACTGGGAACAGGTGGGGGCTTAATTGATGCTGCAGCTGCTCTTAAATTAAAAGAGGCTGGTGTTCTAGCAGCAGGTATAAGTTTAGATAGTGTAAATCCGGAAAAACATGATCAATTCAGGGGAGCAGAAGGACTTTTTGTCAGGGTGGAAAATGCCTTTCGGGAACTTAAAAAAGTAGGTATTCCTTTTCAGATTCACATGACTGTTATGGATTGGAATCTGGGCGAGTTAGAATCTGTAATAGATTATTCAGCTCAAATTGGAGCCAAAGCAGCTCATATTTTCTTTATGGTTCCCACAGGAAGAGCAGCTTATATAGAAGAGAGTGCGATTTCTAAAAAAGAATATCAGCTGGCAGTAGAGAGAATTATGAGAAAATCGGAAGAGGTAGAGATTGAGGTTAAACCTGTCTGTGCTCCTCAATTTATTGCCACAGCTGATCAGCTTAATATTAACTCCCGCTTTAAAAACGGCTGTCTGGCAGGAGTAAGTTATTGTATTGTTAATCCTGTAGGAGATGTTCAGCCCTGTGCCTATCTTGATTTAAAAGTAGGAAATGTTAAAGAAGAAAGTTTTAAATCTATCTGGGAAAATAGTAAAATTTTAAATGAGATGAGAACTTTAGACTGGGAAGGAAAATGCGGCAGCTGCAAATATGGCAGCAGCTGTAGAGGATGTAGAGCCAGAGCTTATTATTACAGTGGTGACTACATGAAAGCAGATCCATTCTGCTCAATAGAAAATACTGATCTGTAGTTCTGTGATATAATCAGATTCAGATAGTAGAAAAAAGAGAAGCAGCAGCTTTAATGGATAAATATGATGATCGAGATTTTCTTTTAGATATTTATGCTGCTCAGGCAGAAGAACTTGCAGAAAAGGCTAAAATAAGAGATAATGTAGATGAGTTCAATTTAGATGATGCTTTTGAAATAATAAATGAACATTTTGTAGAAAGAATGCCCTGTGATCGCTTATCAGGAGCAGTTAAAGAAGAAGGAAAGATAATCTGGCAACATCAGAGCCGTCTGCATCAGGAATTCTGGCAGCAGACCGGGATTGAGCTGGAGTTAATGTATCAGCTTTATTCGAAATGGCTGGAAGTATTTATAGAAAATCTAAACCCCGCCTTTACTCATACAAGAGAGATAGAAAATGATTATTATAATGATATCTTTTTTAATGAAGCATAATCTATAAATTCATTTTAAATATTTTAATTAATAATTATTGAGCTCAGTTTATAAAATCACAGGCTGAGCTTATTTTATTTAGGAGCTGTTTTTATGGAAAAAATTGACAACAAAATTTTAGATAGTCTGCAGACCGGTTTAAAATTAGAAGCCTCACCTTTTCAAAAAATAGCAGCAGAATTGGGAATAGAGGCAGAGGAACTGCTGCAGCGAATTAAAAAGCTTAAAAAAGAAGGTTATATTCGTCGCCTGGGAGGAGTTTTTAGATCTTCAAGATTGGGTTATAAAAGTACTCTTATAGCCTTAGAAGTGGAGGAAGCAAACTTTTATCAGGCAGCTGAAATTATCAATCAGCACTCAGGTGTAACTCACAATTATCGCAGAGATCATCAATTAAATCTCTGGTTTACCCTCTCAACTACCAGTGAACTTGAGCGAGAGAATTTTCTGGCACAAATTAAAGCTTTACCAGGAGTAAAAAAACTCTATCAGCTGCCAAAAGAGAAATTTTTTAAGTTAAATGTATTTTTTAAAATGGAAGAGGAAGCCGGTGATGATCATGAATAATATTTCTGATAAAAAATTTGGAGAAATCGTGGATGAGCTAGATAAAAAGATTATTAAGGCTTTAGAAACTGATATACCGCTGACCTTAAATCCCTATCAGAAAATTGCTGAAGATTTAAACATTGATCGGGCTGAACTATTAACAAGACTGCAGAAACTTAAAGACAGAAAAATTTTGAAAAGAATTTCTGCTATTTTACACCACAGGGACTCCGGTTATCAGGCAAATGGAATGTTTGTCTGCCATTTTAGTAAGCGGGAGATTGATGAGCTGGGAAAGGAAATTTCTGAACTGGAAGCAGTGAGCCACTGTTATCAGCGCCAGACTTATCAAAACTGGCCCTATAATTTTTATGCGATGATGCACGCTAAAAATAAAGAAGAACTGGAAAAGAAGGTTAATCAGCTGGTTGAAAAGTATAAGATCGAAGATTATCAAATTTTATATTCGACGGAAGAATTAAAGAAAACCAGTATGAAGTATTTTGACTGTGATGTAAAATAAGTTTTGTAGATTCATTTGGCTTTGATTTTGGCTATTAAAATTAAGGTTGATAATATATAGGTACTCTGCGTGGCTTTTAGATAATATGCATGTCTGGGAACAGGTAATAAAAGATAATCTGGAAGAATAAATAAAAACCGCTCTTAAAGATTAGAGGCTAGATAAAGCCTGTAGTCTTGAGAGCAGTTTAATTTGTTTTATTTATCAAATTTATTTTTTGTTACATTCTATCTATTTTAATTTTTTAGACATTGTAACTTTTAAGGTTTTTGCGGAAGTTTTCTGTTAAGTCTTCCATCTGTTCAATATAACCTGTCATTTCTTTAATTTTTTCAGAATAATTATTAACACTGGCACTCATTTCTTCACTGGAAGCTGAATTTTCCTGAGCAATTGCAGCCAGATTATTAAAGTTTTCAATGACTTCTCTAATTTTCTTTGTCTCAGTATTTAAGCTGCTTACTATATTGACAACCTGATTAGTAGCAGATTCAATATCATTAGTAGCACTATTACTTGATTCAGCAACTTCCTCTAGAGCTTGATTACTTGCCTCAAGATTGGTAAACTGCTCACTGATACTGGAGCTAAGAGTTTCAACATGTTCGGTAAACTCTCCCAGATTTTTTCTGATTGTTTCTACTGCCTGCTGAGATTCTTCGGCAAGTTCCCTTACTTCTTCTGCAACTACTGTAAAACCGCGGCCGTTATCAGAAGAGCGGGCAGCTTCAATAGAAGCATTGAGTGAAAGTAAATTAGTCTGACCGGCAATATCTTCAACTGTATCTACAATTTCCATGATTGTCTCTATTTTTTCCGAAAGCTGTTTTCCTAACTGATTAACATTGGCAAATGCTTCTCGAACTCCACTGATTCTCTGATTAACATCAACAACAGCCTGAGTGGAAGAACGAATATTTTTAACAGCATTTTCTAAGTTTTCACGGCTTTCCTGACCGGCTTCAACCAAATTTTCAATTTCTTCAACATTTTGATTGACGATATAAGCTGATTCTTCAGTTTCCTGGGCCTGAGCCTGAGCTCCTTGTGCAACTTCATCTACAACAGTTGAAATACTGTCAGAAACTTCTTCCATATCTTCTGCCAGCTCAACAAAATCTTTAGTAAAGTTATGCATATCATCTGTTCCACCTTTTAAGAAAAGAATATCTTCTCTTAATTTGGCTTTTATCTGACGCAGTTTATTAAATAAATTTTCAAAATCATCAGCGGTTTTTAGTCTATTTTCATCATCAAGATTTAATACTTCTATTTTACTTAACTCATCATCAATTACTTTAATCGGGGACATTAAAAGTCTGCTGATTAGGGCTAAAATAATAGCCAGTCCGGCGGCTGCACCCAGGTTAATTGTCCAACCTGCTGAAAACTGTGGTAGAGATGTTAAGGCAAGGCTTAAAACAAAGGCAGTAAGCCCCATTTTAGCAGGAATACTTTTAAATATGCCCAGTCCCAGAATTTTAGAGAATAAGTATTTTTTTTCATTTCTAAATGATTTTTCAAAGCTAATATGTATAGTTAAGAAATTTCGTCCATCATCCAGGGTTCCTCTATCAATTTCTTCAACTTCAATAGGAGTTTTAAAAAATGAAGAACTGCCCTCTAAAAGCCCTAAAAAATAATCGTACATTCCTCTTTTAGACTTATATGTCATTTCTATTTTATGGCCATTTAATTCTTTTGCCCGCAGGCGAGGAGGATTGGCTCCTGGAATCATTTCTGTTAACTGCAGATGTACGGTGTCCATCAACATTAAAAAGTTTTTTAAAGTACGATTGCTGAAATATGATGGAAACCAGTTTGAAAAAGTTTCAATATTTTTCTTCCCCATATCATGCCAGATTTCACCAGGCTTTTTACCTACCTCCTGTCCTATATATTTCATTAAATCCTTTGTTTTTTGATCTTCAATTGTTGTCATTGGTGTGATAATCAAATCCTCTTTAAATCCCGCTTTCTTTTTTGCTCTGCTGACTACTTCCTCTCCATAAGTTTTGGTAAGAGTTTTAAGCCAGGTCGAAACGACTGTTCCCTTCATATACTTCCCCCCAGTAATAATTTTAATTTCAAAATTTCAATAGAATTTTTTTCCTTTATCTTAAAACATAGTTTAAATAAAAATAGCTCAATAAATTAAGCTATATTAATAATAATTATTCGCGATTAAGGGAATAATACCTGCTTTAGAAGCAAAAAAATTTTAGGTACCTCCATTTGGGTACCAGGTACAAAATGGCCTTTTGGTACCAGGTACAGAAGACTGGTTTTGTACCTGGTACAGAAGGCAAGGCAGAAGGTGTTCGGATTCAGGTAAAAAAAATACTTTCTTTTTGTGGTAAAATATAATATAATTAAACTAAAATGGGGAAGTTATAAATAAATATAAAAGCAAAACAGTTGAAAGGCTGTGACGCAAAAACATAAGTCTAAGGGGAAACCTATGATAGTTATGTTTATCTCAGGTGGGAAATTGCCGAAGTGATTATGCTAATGGCAATTTTTTTATTTTATAAACTATAGTTTATAAAAGATTAAAATTAAATTAGAAAAGTGCAGGGAAAATTAATATTCTGTTGAATTTTGTTATAACAGCAAAATAATTTACAAATTATTTCAAAAATTGACCGAAAATTTTATTGTGAGGTGATAATTTGGCTTTCGGAAACCGCAAAAAAATAGGAGAACTTTTATTAGACCATGAATATATAAATAGAGAACAGTTAGATTTAGCTTTAGAAAAGATGGAGAACACTGACAAAAAAATTGGGGAAGTTTTAGTTGAATTGGGGTATATTCGGGAAGAAGATTTAATAGAAGTTTTGGAATTTCAAAGAGGAATTCCACATGCAGATTTGGATAAATATTTTTTTGATCCTTCTCTATCAGAATTAATTCCCGAAAATATGGCACGAAGATATTTAGCAGTTCCTATTGAAAAAAAAGGGGAAAGCAAATTAAAAGTTGTAATGGCAGATCCAACAGATCTGGTAGCTATAGATGATTTAGAAATGTTAAGCAATTTAACTATTGAACCACTTTATGGTGCTCCTAATCAAATTCGTTCAGCTATAAATAGGCTGTATGGTAGTGAAGATATAGACATTTCCAATATTTTCGAAGATTTTAACTTAAATGATGTGGAAGACGTATCTGACGACCAGAATGAAGAGATATATGAAGAAGCAGAGCTCAGAGAGATGGTTGATGAAGCACCAATAATAAAATTGGCAAATTATATTATTTCTAAAGCCTATCAAAAAGGTGCAAGTGATATTCATATTGAGCCTGAAGAAGATAATATTAGAGTTCGATTCAGAATTGATGGTGTTTTGAAAAAGGAAATGACAGCACCCAAATCTTCTCATAGAGCTTTAGTTTCCAGAATTAAGATTATTGCTAATCTAGATATTACCGAACATCGAGTACCTCAGGATGGCCGAATAAAGATGATTTTTAAAGGAGAAAATCTGGATATGCGTGTTTCTACTTTACCAACAATTAAAGGGGAAAAGGTAGTTATTCGTCTTTTAGCAAGAAATACGAATCTTCTAGATTTAGATAATTTAGGCTTATCAGATTATAATAGAGTTAAATTTGGAAATTTAATTAAAAAACCGAATGGTATTCTATTATTAACTGGACCAACTGGGAGTGGAAAGTCAACAACTCTTTTTGCAGCTTTAAATGAACTTAATAGCCCTAAAATAAATATCGTTACAATTGAAGATCCAGTTGAATATCAAATTTCTGGTATTAATCAGGTTCAGGCTAAGGTAAAGGCAGGATTAACTTTTGCTAAAACACTTAGGTCAATTTTAAGACAGGATCCAGATATAATAATGATTGGAGAAATGCGAGATGAAGAAACTGCAGAAATAGCTGTCCGATCTGCTTTAACTGGGCATCTCGTTTTTAGTACTCTCCATACAAACGATGCCGTTAGTTCAATTACTAGATTGGTTGATATTGGGTTAGCACCATATCTTGTAGCTGCTTCTTTAAATGGTGTAGTAGCTCAGAGGCTTGTTAGAAGGCTCTGTCCCTATTGTAAAGAAAAAAGAAAATTGGATAAGCTTGATTTAAAATACCTGGGAGATCCTGAAATTGAAGAAGCATATTTTGCAGTCGGTTGTGAAAAGTGTAATAATACTGGCTATAATGGACGTTTAGCAATTCAGGAAATTTTTGAGGTAGATAATAGGGTAAAAGAAATGATAAGTGATAATATTTCTAAAGAAAAAATAAGTGAATATGCAAAAAACAATGGAATGATAACTTTAAAAGAAGATGGAATTACCAAAATTAAAGCAGGAGAAACAGATGTTTCTGAGGTTGAAAGAATTATATATTAACGATAGATTGGAGAGTGATGTGATTGGAATTTGAAGAGCTATTAAAAATAATATCTCAGGAAGATCAGATTTCTGATCTTCATTTAACAGTATTTTCTCCCCCTTATATTAGGAAAAATGGGAAGCTTAGACCCTATGATAAGTATAATAAAGAATTAAGTGTTGAAGATACTGAAAATTTAGCTAAAGAAATGATGAGTGATAAACAGTACAAAGAATTTAAGGAAAAAGGAGAGATTGATTTTTCATATAGAATTCCTGGTATATCTAGATTTAGAGTTAATGCTTATCATCAAAGAGGTAGTGTAGGAATTGCTTTAAGAATAATTCCCAATGAGGTACCTACAATTGACAGCATGAATCTTCCGGATGTATTTAAAAAGCTTGCCTATCAGCGAATGGGGCTTGTTTTGAGCACCGGTCCAACTGGAAGTGGTAAATCTACAACCCAGGCAGCAATAATTAATGAAATAAATCATAATCGACAGCTGCATATTATGACATTAGAAGATCCAATAGAATACCTTCATAAACATAATAAAAGCCTTGTTCATCAGCGAGAAATTGGCAGTGATACTAATAATTTTAAAAGAGGATTAAGAGCCTGTCTTAGACAGGATCCTGATGTAATTTTAGTAGGAGAAATGAGAGATTTAGAGACAATTCAGATTGCTTTAGAAGCAGCAGAAACGGGACATTTAGTACTGGCTACTCTGCACACCAACAGTGCTCCAGCAACCATAGATCGAATAATAGATGTTTTTCCAGCGGCTCAGCAGGGTCAGATTAAAATCCAGCTGGCTTCAGTACTAAGTGCGGTTATTGCTCAGCAGTTAATACCTACTAAGGATCAGAATGGCCGAGCTGCAGCTTTTGAAATAATGATGGCGACATCGGCTATCAGAAATATTATTCGTGAAGGGAAAACTAATCAGATTTATTCGGCAATCCAAACTGGAGGTCGCTATAATATGACTACAATGGATAATTCTCTTCTAAAATTATATAAGCGGGGAAAAATATCAAGGGAATCAGTTTTACATCACTGTAATGATATTAAATATGTTAATGAAAACCTGCGGTAGTTTTATCTTCTAAGTTAAAGGAGGTGCAAAATGGCTCAACTTTATAGTTATAAGGCTCGTGGACAGTCAGGACAGGTTTTAAATGGAAATTTAGAAGCAGCAAGTAGAGAAGATGCCGCTAATCAGCTAAGAGAAAGAAATTTATATGCTGTATCTATTAAAACAGTTGAAAGTGGTGGAGAAAGAAAAGAATCAAGGCTGACAAGGGATATAAATTTATCTGAATTCAATATTTTTGGTGGTGGCTATAAGATTTCGGAGCTTGCAAATTTTGCGCAGAGGCTTTCTGTTTTAATCACAGCTGGGATACCCATTGTTAGATCCATTACCATAATTAAAAAGCAGTCAAATTCTAAACATGAAAAAAATATGTTAGAAAAACTCTTATCCAGAGTTGAAGCCGGAGAGACATTATCTTCTGCTTTAAAAGAACATCCTAAATATTTTCCTAAATTATTTATTCATTTAATAAAAGCCGGGGAAACCGGTGGTGTTTTAGATGAAGTATTATCTGAATTAGTAGAGTATTATCGTGAGCGTGATAAAACTAATAAGCAGGTTAAATCTGCTCTTTATTATCCAATTGTGATAGTGATTGTTGCTGTTATAGCTGTATTTATATTGATTGGTTTTGTTCTGCCAAATATTTTAAAGATGCTGGTTAATTTTGGAGGGGAGATTCCTCTGCCAACAAAAATATTAATTTTTGTCAGTAATATTATTTCTTCTTACTGGTGGGCAATCTTAATTGTCTTATTAGCAGGGTTATTTTTACTGAGCACTTATATTAAAACTCCTAAAGGTAAATTAAATAAGGATAAGTTATTATTGAAAATTCCTGTTATAGGAGATTTGATTAGAAAAGTTGTAATAGCAAGATTTGCCAGCACTATGGCACTTTTAATTAAAAGTGGAGTTAATATAATCAATGCACTGCCTGTTATTGAAGAAGTTGTAAATAATGAAGTTTTTGCTGATATTTTATTAGAAACCAGAATGAGAGTTAGAGAGGGATCAACACTTTCGGAACCAATTCGTCAGAGCGGAGAGTTTCCACCAATGGTAGTCCAGATGCTAAAAGTTGGTGAAGAAAGTGGTAATATAGAGGATATGTTGAATAAAATATCCGATTATTATGACATGGAAGTTGCAAATGCAATTGAAGGCAGTATTTCTTTAATTGAGCCGGTAATGATTATTATTTTAGCTGTCATTGTCGGTGGAATTGTAGCTTCAATTATTTTACCGCTGTTCAGTATTTACAGTAATTTCTAAGCTAAAAAAGGAGGTGAAGGACTTAAAAGAAGAGCTTGTAGTTGAAATTTTAGTTAATTTTTTAACAAAATGAGGAGGAATAAAAAATGAAAAAAATAAGAGATATTTTTAGTGGAAATGAAGGTTTTACTTTAATTGAGTTGTTAATTGTTATTGCTATTATTGGTGTGCTGGCGGCAATAGCTGTGCCGAATATAGCTGGATTGGGAGATAGTGCTAATGAAGAGGCTGTTAGAGCAAATTTAAGAACTTTAGCTGTTGAAATTGAATCCCATAGGGCAAATAATGATGATTTTAGTTTAACAAATTATAATGCTTGGAATGAGTTAAATAATATGGATAGTATTTTAGTTAGTAATGAGGGTGATGGCACATACGATGGATACAAAATTGTAGTAAAAGAAAATGTGACTGGTGGGGATGGGTTTTCCTATACACTAAGTTCAGGAGGTAAAATCACAACCGGTGGAACTATTACTACTGGTGAATAATAAAATTAATGATTCTTTAAGTTTTATAATCTTAATTGGAAAGGGCGATTAATATTGAGTTTAAAAAATACAATTAAAGTTATTAATCTTGCTCTTTTTATATTTATTACATCTTTAATTATTTATATAGTAAGATGTCATTTAGTAATGTTAGATGGTAAAGTAACACAATTTTGGGGCAGTTTCATTAATCTTGATTTTTATTCATATTATAAGATGATATTTTTCTTAACTGCCTCATTTTTTCTTTTAATTACTTTTCTTAAATATGTTGATTTAAACGGAATCAAAAAGACAAATTATTATCTTCCAGCAGCTGTTTACAGTATTTTCGCTGTAATATCATCATTTAAGGCAGAATATAAAGAAATAGTGATTAAAGGTTTTCCGGATCGCTATGAAAATATATTTGTTTTACTGGGATATTTACTGCTGGTGGTAGTGGCAGTTAATATAGTTGACAATAAAAAATCATTTCAGCTGATTTTAAGGGCTTTATTCATTTCAGCTTTTATTTTATCTATTCACGGCATACTTCAGTTTTACAACTATGATTTACTGGCTACTGAATTTGGTAGAAAATTAATTACACCTGATGGACTGGATTTTTTTGTAGATCGTTTGAGTTTTGTCGGTAAAAGAGTAATTTATTCTACAATGTATAATCCTAATTATGTGGGAAGTTATGCTTCAATGCTGGTTATTTTAGTTTTAGGTTTATACAGCAGTTCGCAGGATAAGAAAAAAACATTTCTATTAGGAATATTCAGTACTTTATTATTTGCTTTTTTAATTGGTTCTCGTTCCAGAGCTGGTTTTATGGGTTTTATTGCTGGAACAGTAATTATATTATATATGCAGCGGCAGTTTTTAAAAAAGCACTGGTTGAGAATTTTTATTATTTTTACTGCTTTTACTTTAGTTTTTATTATTATGAATGCCAGAAGTTTAGATGAAATTTTTAGTGATGTTCTATTTCCCAAAACTGAGCAGGAAAAATATCTAGAAGGGGAGATTTTGCCGCCAATAACAGAAGTGAGTTCTGAAGCTGGTAAATTGAAATTAAAAACAACTGAAGCAGAATTTGAGATAATAATGGCTTCAGATCAGATTGAATTTTTGAATAAACAGCCGATCAATGTTTATAACTCCAAAAATGAAGTTAAAGAAATTATTTTTAAGGGTAAACAATATCTTCATCACAGCTTTCAGATAAATGAACAGGAAAATTGTCTAATCTGGAATTATGGTGCTAAGAGTGCCCAGTTTTACTATCAGGATGGACAGATTTTAATGGCAGGAATGCATAATAATTTATATCCTTTAGTAGAAGCAGAAAGTATTGGTTTTGAGGGTTATGAGAGATTAGGTTCATCCAGAGCCTATATCTGGTCACGCACTTTACCATTACTAAAAGATACAATCTTTATTGGTCATGGCCCTGATACTTATGCAATGTATTTTCCCCAAGATGATGTAATCGGAAAACTTAAATTTTTTAGTAATCCTGAAATTATAGTGGATAAACCCCACAATTTATATTTACAGATAGCTGTTAATACAGGAATTATTTCACTACTAGTTTTATTGTATTTATGGGGGAATTATATATTTTCGTCATTTGTTTTGTATAATAATAGTGATTTAAGCAGCTGGCAGAATAGATTGGGGATTGCACTGCTGGGAGCAGTTAGTGCTTATTTAGTTGCAGGATTTTTTAATGACAGTGTTATATCTGTAGCACCTGTTTTCTGGATTATATTAGGTTTAGGTATTTCTTTAACGATTTTAGCAAAGGGAAATTAGATTATTTGGAGGTTGATTTATGTTTAAAGTTATAACTAGTAATAGTGGTTTTACTTTAATTGAATTATTAATCGTAATAGTTATAATAGGAGTTTTAGCTTCAATAGCCATGCCTAATTTAATGGGGATTAGAGAAGAAGCTCGACGAGAAGCTGTAATTTTTAATACCAGGACCTTATTAACAGAGATAGAAGTATATAGATTTAAAGAAGGAACATATCCTACTGCTGCCAATACTTCAACTTTTATTACTAATTTTAGAGATGAATTTAATGCATTAGATAGTATAGTTCAGGAAATAGGAATAGAAAGTTATGAACCATATCATTATAACAGTGATGGTGATAGTTTTGTTTTTTCAGTTAAACTCCCAGGTGAAAGTGAAACTGAATATGTAGGTATTAAATCTAACGGTGATTTAGAAGAAGGTTTAAACAGTCATTTAAATTTAGAATAATTATTTAAATATATAAAATGAATGGAAGGTTTATATGATATTTTTATTATTTATAACAGGATTGGTAATTGGTAGTTTTTTAAATGTAGTTATTTATAGACTGCCGACAGGGAAATCAATTATTTATCCACCCTCTCACTGTCCTAATTGTGGTCATAAATTAAGTATGCTGGAACTAATTCCAGTTTTAAGTTATATTTTTTTAAGAGGGAAATGCAAAAACTGTAAAGCAGATATTTCAATCAGATATCCTATTATAGAATTGTTAACCGGAATTATATTTATTATAAATTATATTTATATATCTGATTTAATCATATTAGCTGCAGGTTTAGTATTTTCTTCTTTAATGATAGTACTGACAATGATTGATGTTGATCATCAAATACTTCCTAATCAATTAACTCTAGGTGGACTTGTAGTAGGATTATTATTTAGCTTTTTTAGATCTGATATAACTGTGATTTATTCTTTAATAGGAGTTCTGGCATCTGGTGGCTTACTATTTTTAATAGCTTTTTTAAGTAAAGGTGGTATGGGTGGAGGAGATATCAAAATGATGGCAATGGTTGGTAGTTTTACAGGGCCAGTAATTGCTATAAGTGCAATTTTTTTAGGTGCTTTAATTGCCTTGATTGCTCATCTACCTGGTGTTATTTCTGGAAAAACTGGTATGAAAACTAAATTACCTTTTGGACCATTTTTGGCTGTGGCTTCTTTAATACTTTGGTTTTATTCAGAAGAACTATTTGCTATGTATTTATCACTTATTTTTTAATGAGAGGAGAAGCCTAAATGAAGATTTTAAAAAATAATCAAGGATTTACATTAGTAGAAGTTATATTAGCTTTTACAATAATAATTCTCTTAATTACAACATTTGCTGGGGCTGTTCTTGTTGGATTTAGAAGTGAAAGAACTACCAGAAATATAGATCTGGCTTCTTCAATGTCTGCAAGTATACTTGATTATTTAGCTAACTCTAAAAATCTGAAAAATATTATAAATTCAGATGGAGTTGATCTAATTAGTGGAAGTTATTCAAGTGATATAAGGAGTTTTATAGAAGATGATTTAGATACTGTTTCGCCTTCTATAATACAGCAACAACTTTCAGATATTTTTGATGATCATATAGCTAATAATAGATTTAATTATTTAGAAAAATCAGAAATAGAAATTTCTGAATCAGAAGTTTCTGATGATTTAGATTTATATAACATTAAATTAACTATTTTTTGGGAGGAAGAGCAGGGGGAAGGGACATACGAAATCGAAACAATGATGGGTGCTGATTAAAATGAAAAATAATAGAGGGTTTACTTTAGTTGAAGTGTTAATTACCTTTACAATCTTATTAATAGTTCTGACTTTGATGGCCGCTATTTTAGTTCAGTCATTTGATATTTTTAGAGATAGCTATATAGCCCCCTAATAGAATTGGAGAAAAAGTTTGAAAGTGATATACTCTAATTACAAGGGGGAAACACCAATGACAAACAGAAAATATTCC